>JADBYQ010000018.1 GCA_020402945.1 Cytophagales bacterium
GAGAAATACTAAACCACGCAACTCAGAAAATCGTCACCATTAAGGCCAAACCAAGTCCTAAAATGATCGAAATGACCAATCGCATATTCTCTCCGCACTAAAAGGGACAAGTCAGGAAATAATATTGAAGAAGTTTATAAAAAGATATCTGCATCACATCCTCATCTGCTTCACCCAAATCTTAACAAGGTTACATCAAGACCTTGGGGTGCAAAGGAATTTGCAATTAAAGACAATCAAATTGGGATTAGATTTCAACAACGGTAGCGATCACTTAAGACCCAAAATGTTTCAATTTCACCACCTCTTCGGGTCTTAAAAAACGCCATTGCCCGCGAGACAATTCTTTTTTGTCAAGGCCCGCATAAACTACTCGATCAAGTTTTACCACCTGATAACCTAAGGATTCAAAAATTCTTCTGACTACTCGGTTCCAACCAATGTGCAATTCAATACCAACAGTCATTTTATCATCACTTACAATGGCAAGGTCATCCACCATTGCTTTGCCTTCTTCCAAGTGAACACCAGCTTGTATTTTTTGAAAATCTGCTTTGGTAATTGGCTTGTCTAATTCTGCTTTGTAAATCTTTTTTGCTTTGTAGGAAGGGTGAGTTAATTTATCTGCTAGCTCCCCATCATTGGTGAGTAGCAATAAACCAGTGGTGTTTCTATCGAGTCGTCCCACCGGATAAATCCGTTCCTTGCCCACATTAGATACCAAGTTCATTACAGTGTTGCGCTCTTGCGGATCGTCAGTGGTAGTTATAAAGCCCTTGGGTTTATTTAACAACACATACACGGGTTTTTCGGCTTTCAGTCGTTTGCCTTCGTATCGAACATCATCTGTGCTTTTTACCTTGTGGCCCATTTCTGTGATGGTGACGCCATTCACAGTTACCAATCCCATCTTTATTAAATCATCTGCTTCCCTGCGGCTTCCGACTCCACTATTCGCCATGAACTTGTTTAGTCGAATCAACTCGCCTTCCGTTTGTGGTTTTTCTTTGTAGTTGGGTCGTTCGGGTGCTTGTGATGATGCAATTTTCGACTCGATAAACGAGGGCTTCTTCACGACCTGATCGCGAGAAAACTTTTTTGGTTTTTCTCCACTTTCATCAAACGGGCGGCTGCTGCGCGTGGGTTTTGCTTCGGCATCAAATCCACCTTTGCGAAATGGTTTTTCGCCTTCCGACTTTTCAAATGGCTTTGAAAAACGTTTGGGCCCAGCGCTAGAACTAAATGACCGTGGTTCTTTTCTAAACGGTCCCTTGTCATCATCTCTCGAAAAACGTTTTGGTTGATCGGGGCTAAATCCTTCGTTTCGTTTTGCGAATGGCTTACCACCCTCTTCTCTCTTCACATAAGGGCCTTTTGAAAACCGATTTGGTTTGTCAGCGCCAGAGTCAAAAGAGCGGCTTTCACCGAATGGCCTCGAGCTATTCTTATGGAACTGCCGCTCAGATGAATCACCTCCTTTTTCAAAAGGTTTTGAAAATCGTCTTGGTCTTTCAGAGGAAGATTCCTCTCTTTTTCCAAAAGATCGTTTTTCATCGCCAGTGGGTTTGCTGAAGCGGGACGGCCTGGCTGACCCAAAATTTCTAGGTTTGTCATTTCGATCGCCCGAGAAAGATCTTTTGGGCCGATCGAAGTCACCTTTCTTCTCTGTCCTTTTCTTGTTGAGAAAATTCTTTTCAGCATCAGTGCGTTTGCCAAATGAGCTGGGTCTTTTTGAAGGTCTTTCGGAGCGTGCCATAGATTTTATGTGTCAGTGAGCCAATTTGAAAATTAGCTAATAGTGGAGAAGATAATAATTACAAGTTAACGAAGTTGTAGGAAATTGGCTAATCGACTAGTTGATCGATGGCCTCATTGGTTTTCAGGTGTTTCTCCAATGGTATTTACTTCATTGGTAAAATCTTTGGGCGTAGGCAATTCGGCTATGTCGTTGATGCCAAAATACTCCATAAATTTTGCACTTGTTCCGTACAAAATGGGTCTGCCAATTGTTTCGGCTTTCCCCAAGATTTCAATCAAGCCTTTGTCTAATAATTTTTGAATCGCGTAGTCGCAGTTCACGCCACGAATATTTTCAACTTCTGTTTTTGAAAGAGGTTGCTTGTAAGCAATGATCGAAAGAGTCTCCATCGCAGATGTTGACAATCTTTTTTTCGATTGCTGCTTTAGCATAATTCCGATGCTGGCTTGATAAGCAGGTTTCGTTAAAAACTGGTACCCTCCGGCTGCCTTGTTGAGTTGAAAGGAGAAAGAATCATCTGCAAATTTTTCTTCGATACGTTGAATGGCACCTTCTATGTCTGCTTCGGGTACATCCGCATTAAACATTTCCGAAAGGCACGCCTTCAAGTCAACCACTTTAGTGGCTGTCGGTGAGCAAAAAATCAATGCTTCAATGTGGTTTTGTAAGAAATCCATTTTCAATTTTTGATGATTGATTTATGATTCTTGAATTGTGATCTAAAAATAAATCGTAAATCAAAAATCCTCAATCGTAAATTCTGTTAGTCTTGTTTCATCATCTTCGCCTCGATCGACTGCGTTGTGTGTGGCACCGCAATCAATCTTTCTTTTGAAATCAATTTCCCGGTAACGGAACAGATGCCGTACGTTCCATTCTTAATGCGCACGAGTGCATTTTCAAGGTTAGTGATATATTTCAATTGACGCGCAGCAAGCTGGCTTAGATTTTCTTTCTCGGCTGTCTCGGCTCCGTCCTCTAACACCTTTGTGTTGCCACCTGAAGTGCTGTCGGTGCCTGCATCATTGGTGCGAGTAAGCGTATCCTTCAGTATCTTAAATTCTTCACGAGCTTTATCCAGTTTGCCGTTTATCAAGATAGCGAACTCTTTCAATTCGTCTTCTGTGTAGCGTGTTTTATCCTCTGCCATAGCCGAAGGATGAGCAGGCTTATGCGCGATTGGCCGTTGGTTGATAATAGGAAAAATATTCAACTGAGAAGGAGAAAGCTTCAACGGACCAGCCGCAGGCTTATGAGCCTGAGTTCTGCCATCTGTCCGCACGGGCTCTTCGTTCTCTTTCTTCGCTTCTTTTGGTGCCTTTGGAAGCTTTACTTTCTCTACGACTACTTTTTCGATTTTGTTTTCAACTGCTTTTTTGGGTGCAATTTTGGCTTCCTTTTTAGCTTCTTTTTTGGCAGGTGCTACTTTTGCAACTACTTTCTCAGCTATTTTCTTAACCGTTTTCTTCGCTGGCGCTTCCTTTTTAGCTCCTACTTTAACTTTTGCCAATTGTGCTTTTTTGGCTTTTGCCGCTGATTTTGCCTTCGCTACGGTTTTTTTGGCAGGTGTTGCCACTTTTTTCTTGCTCGATTTAGCCATAAGTGTCCTCTATTCAAGGGTTTAAAAAAGATGCGCTAAAATACGGGGTATGGCCTGAAACAAAAAATGTATTTGAATTAATTAGCAGATGTTGCTAGGAGGTCAAAGTTTAGCCACGAAGCGCACAAATAGAAACAAATAAAGTCAAGATAGTATTCGGGTGATTTCATGGAAAAGGAATAGAGGTCGGTTATTCCTAATAAGTGATAAAAGGGCTTCCATTTGGTTGTTTTGGACGCTTTAGACGTACAAAATTCAATTGCCAATACAATTAATCTTTTCCTGCAACAATCACCCTCTTTCGGAAAGTGCGGACGTTGCCATTTAGATCGAAAACTTCAAACCAAACGATATAGTATCCCAGCCTTGCCCTGCCGCCATTATCCTGATCGCCATCCCATCGATAAAAACCTTCGAAGCCGAGGGTTTCATTATTGGCTATCGTTTTGATTTGCCGACCAGCTTGATCCAAAATCTTCACGTTGGCCACAAAACCACTTTGGTTAAAATGGTAATTGATCTTCGAAAAGTCTTGACCTGGTTGCGAACGAGCAAACACTTCAGGCTCAATTTGTATTGCATTTTCATCGACTGCCGACTCCGGTCGTGAATTAGAGTTAAGGTAGCCGGGAGTTGCAAAGCCAGAAAACGAGCTCGCAGATTTCCAGTTGCTCGGGTCGTTAGAATTTTGAGTGATCGAAATTCGCTCTAGCGAAACACCTTCTTTATCCTTTAAAAGCGATGAATGAAATTGATCCGAGTAGAGAAAGTAGTCCACCATTTTTCCGTTTTCATTTGCGAGTACGACAGAGCCTTCGTCATCATTGAAACTCGGGAGGCTAAACTCAAAGAAGTTTTTTTCAACGCCTTGCAAGTACTGAGTTTTTAAATCGGTTTTACTACTTGTAAAAACAATGAATGAACTAGGAGCAATAATGAAATCAGATGAAATTGTTTTTGGATTCTTGATTGTCCCATTTTCAAAGTTTGCAATCGAAAAGCCTTTTAGGTTAATAAACTTGGGTGATTTGTTAAATACTTCTACAAAATCAACGCCACCCGGGCGTGGATTAAATAATATTTCATTGATTAGAATGTCTAAACTATCCGCTGCTTCAGGCAGCGCGAAATTGAGTTTGTTGAACTCAACTTGAATGAAATTCCCTGCGCAATCTCTCAAATTAGAAACTTGTATGCTGTAAAATTGTCGCAGCACCAACGACTGACTTAACTCAACTTTGATTTCTGTCAAAGCTGAATTATTGAAATTGTATCTTGAAACACCAATTAATGGATCAATCAAAAAGGAGACGCTGCCCAATGGCTTTTCGAGCTTTTCATCAAACGAAAGAATAAGCCCGTTTTCAGACGGAACAACTGTCAGTAGTTTCGGACCAGTAAGATCAGGCTTGTTTGCGAAGGCAGAGTTTTGTTTTCCGGGCGTTCCACCTTTTGGATCGTTCGACACCACCCAATTGTTACTTTCTCCACAATTATTTTCCGGGTCTATCAATTCTAGCGACCAGCCTCCACTTTGTTTGTCTTCGTCTTTATACCAAGTGAGATTGTAATTAATGGAGTCAATTGTTGTGGCTGTTTTTAAAGTGAGAACATCAGTGTCATTGTTTAAAGTTGGGAAATTGACAAGCCCAATCGTTTTTCCGAACGATGAAAACTTTGAAACCGAAGTTGAGGAAGTGACGATCCAGTACTCGTTCGGCAAAATGATTTGAGTGGGAAAAATGGCAGTAGAACTGGCATCAGATAATTTCCATCCGGAAAGATCAATAGGATTTTTGCTTCGGTTATAAATTTCAATGTATTCGGCATCGGGCAAACCAATTTGAGGATTGGGGTCTGCAAAAATCTCGGTGATGATTAAGTCTTTTGCTTTCGTGGGTATAGCTTGAAAAAACAGGAATGTGCGCGCATTGGTTGCCATTGCGTTTCCTACCATGTCCTTAACGTCTGAGAAGGTCAGTACGTTTTGAATTCCATTTGCGAACGCTTTGCTAAAAGAAAGTTTTACAGTTTTTTGATCAGGCTGTAAGACGGCACTGGCCGGGTTTCCAATTGCATTATCAACCGAGTAGTTGGATGCAAGTTGTGCCGAAGGCGGATCCAGATTTTCACTGAATAAAAGATTCAACTCGGTGGCTGAGACAACGCTGATAGCATTGAGCACAGGGGGAATGTTATCAAGAATAATGGGCCCCACATAAAAATCATCGAAGAAATGCTTGTCAAAAAAACTCGCGGTGGATTGCGTGATACGAATGCCAAAGAAGGAACTGGTGGTAAATGAATTGTCAACGGCTGTTCCCTCTGAAATATAAGAGTTGCCTGTTCCTGCTATATCTCGTTCCAATTTCCAAAGGTTGGACGCGTCACGGGTCACTTTGATTTTTAGCGTATTGTTAGAAGTATTAGTGATGCCATCTGTGCCGTTAATCAAAATGGTAGCTACGCCAGCAGTACTTTTATACAAACTGATCTCATCGGGTGTTCCCCCAATGCGCACAAAATATCCGTTGGCAGAGACCATGGAGGCATTCGAGGATATCAAGTAAACATCTACAAAATTTGCACCTGAAGTGTTGAAAGAAAGATTTGTAAAAAACTCCCATTGCGCATTCAGCGATTGCGAGGAAGCCGTGCTCAAGTAGAAAGTCGAACTTGGTGTTGGCGAATCTGAACGAAGTTGGTTGCCGGCAACCGTCCAGTTAGTTGCATTGTCAGGAGTCCAGGTGGGGTTGTTGATGTAGTCTCCATCCGAAAAATCATCTACAAACTGACCACTACAAACGAGTGCAGAAAAAAGCAACGTTATTATCGTGACGATGAACCTCATGATTCTTATCAAAAATAGTATTTTTGTCACCTTAAATAACAGACAGAAATGAAAATTGTAGTAGTAGGTGCAACCGGATTGGTCGGGCAGGAGATTTTGAAAGTGTTGGAAGAACGCAATGTTGAATTTGATCAATTGTATCTGGTGGCTTCTGCCAAATCGGTTGGCCAAAAAATAAAATTCAAGGGCAAAGAGTATGCTATCATTGGCATGCAAGAAGCGATTGATCTGGTGGCTGACATCGCTATTTTTTCAGCAGGTGGAAATACGTCATTAGAATGGGCGCCCAAATTTGCAGAAAAAGGAACCATCGTGATTGACAACTCTTCGGCTTGGCGGATGGACCCCACTAAGAAGTTGATTGTTCCAGAAATAAATGGCAATGACCTAGTAGCAGAGGATAAAATTATCGCCAACCCTAATTGCTCTACCATTCAAATGGTAGTTGCGTTGGCTCCGCTCCATGCGAAATACAAAATCAAAAGAATTGTGGTTTCCACCTATCAATCTGTAACTGGCACTGGAAAAGATGCCGTACAGCAAATGATGGAAGAGCGTCAGGGAATTGTGGGTGGAATGAAAGTGTATCCGCACAAGATTGATATGAATGCGTTGCCACACATAGATTCGTTTTTGGAAAATGGGTACACCAAAGAAGAGATGAAAATGGTAAATGAAACAAGAAAAATTTTGAATGACCAGACGATTGGGGTGACCAGTACAACAGTGCGCATTCCTGCGATTGGCGGTCACTCAGAGGCCGTGAACGTTGAGTTCTATTCTGATTTTGTTTTAGGTGAGGTACGCCAAATATTGGAAGAAAGTGCGGGTGTTATCGTGCAAGATGATGTGAAAAACAATGTGTACCCGATGCCGATTACCTCGCATGGCAAAGACGAGGTATTTGTTGGTCGCTTGCGCAGAGACGAATCACAACCCAATACCTTAAACATATGGATTGTATCTGATAATCTTAGAAAGGGGGCAGCCACTAATGCGGTGCAGATCGCAGAATTTTTGATGGAGAAAAGCTTGGTTAGTTAATTGTAGAGAGACTTTAGAATATTCCAGTCAATCGATAGTAATCCGCCATCGTTATTCTAAAGGCCTCCCGTTCTTTATCGTCTTGAAAGATTGGCACATATTTTTCCTTGGAAAGAATTGTCATGTCGTTCTTTGCCTGAATCGCCTCATAGATTTTGCTGCCAAATTCGAGCATACGCTCTCGGCCTCGTTCCTTCAGCCGGATGGTGTCGGGCTGGTTTTTGATGACCACCGAAATCAAATCTTCCTCGGCTAGAATTGGATTCGGTTCGATTAGCAAGTAGGCTTCATCCTTGATCCAGTGGATCACTATAACTGCATTTAGACTGGGCTGTTCATTGTTAGTCTTTCGGTCGCTGAAACGATAGGCTTGCCATTTTCCATCAGGGCTTTCTCGGTCATAATAAATCTGGCGTACGTTTCTGAAAAAGAGATTCGCATCCGCTCCAATTTTAAACTGAAATTTTTCACGATTCACCTTTTTGTCTCGGTCGATTTTGCAGCCAGACAGTAGTAAAGGAAGTAAAAACAGCAAGATTGATCTAAAAACCATGCTCTTCTAAGTTAGTTGCTGAAACGCCAAATAGCCTTTACCTTTGTGGAAAGTTAACTAAAACATTTTATGGAGATTTTAAAGAAATTTTGGTGGGTAGGCCTTTTGGCCATTCTCATTTTCTGGGTGATTGGCAAATACAATGGCATTGCTGCCAAAGATCAAGAAGTGAAAAGAACGTGGGGAGATGTAGAATCAGATTATCAGAGAAGGTCTGATCTTATTCCAAATTTGGTCAATACAGTGAAAGGTTATGCTGATTTTGAGCAGAAAACATTAACGGATGTAATTCAGGCACGAGCCAGCGCTACGCAAGTAAAGATTGATCCGACTAATTTGACACCTGAGAAATTACAGGAGTATCAGCAAGCACAGAGCGGAATCAGTTCAGCATTGGGCAGACTGTTAGTAGTGTCTGAAAACTATCCGAATTTAAAAGCCAACCAAAACTTTTTGGATTTGCAGGCACAGTTGGAAGGCACCGAAAACAGAATTTCCGTTTCTCGTAAGCGCTTTAACGAAGCTGTTCAAGGATTCAACACCGCTATCGTAGGGTTCCCTGGAAACTTAGTGGCTAAGTTGGGAGGATTTGTAGAGAAAGGTTTCTTCAAAGCTGCCGAGGGTGCTGAAAAAGCTCCGGAGGTTAAGTTCTAATTAACACGGTACTATAAGAAAGCCTGATCGAATCTCGATCAGGCTTTTTTATTTTACAACTTGCCTCGTCCGTTAAAACAAGCATGCGGGTAACCTGGCGTGTTTAACCAAACTTCTTACGCGAATGCAACACGCTATCTTGTATGCGTTTTTTGATTTCGGAAAGAGGAAGTTTAGCCTTCAGTTTAGGTGGGTCAATGGCTGGGTCAATGTCTTCAAAATAGTTAATGGCTTTCAGAGCGATAAGCGGATTGAAACGTGGATATTTAATAGCATAGAATTCGATCATCTCGTGGAGCGAGAAATGCTCGAGCAAAAAGTAAACATCAATAAAATCTTTTAATCGTTTGCCGCTATTGCTGATGGCGTTGAGTTTCATAGCGGCAATATCTTGCAAAGAGAGAAAAGTTATTCCCTCTTCCGTAATGGGTGGAAGTACCAATGGGTAAGCGTGGCAGATGAAATCTACTTTAATGCTGTTAATGATGGAAAGCAATGTATTTTTTGTTGCGAACGATGGCTGTATGGAAAAAGCTGACTGTATGAATTTCAATAACGATTCTGGTGTAAAATCATTTTTAGTAAACAAATCAATATCAATTGAATTTCGATGACCCAATTGTAATGCCAGGGCAGTGCCGCCCACCAAATAAAATTCTCTAAGTTCAGGTAATGCTTGCAGCTGCTGAATAAGTTTGAACGTAGCAGGCTTAACAATAAATGGGTCTTTATGCAGCATTCAGAAAATCGGATTTTAGGAAAAACCGTGAAAACTCCTTTCCTCGTCTATCAAGCTGTGCGCTCCACTCTATGGTTTCAACTATTTTTTGCTCCCCGTAATAGGAAAGTATTTCACGCCATTCCTCTAAATTCCCACGCTCCAAAATGCGCTCAATGACAATCTTATAAGACTTGTCATAATTGAACGTATCCAAATCATATTCCCACAAAAAGTAGTCAGGAATGTTGGGTTTTTTACGCATGGACACTTTTTTTTGGTAAGTCAAAGATACGAAAATAGAGCTATAATAGCGCGTCAGAAGTTGAACCCAAATTTTGCAGTAGCAAAATTTGCCTGCGGTTGACGCAAAATGCATGGCATTTTGGTCAAGGTTAAACCCTGAAAATACTGAAGGTACGGTCGGTATTCTTCAGCCCTCCGGGCAGATTTTGCAGCCAACAGCAAAATCTGGGTTGAAGCAGGGAGGTCATGCCGAAACCGCAGAAAGAACTTCAGGAGTAAAATTCTATTCGTTACAGTCAAGCTACACTCAATAAAAAAGCCTGATCGAATCTCGGTCAGGCTTTTTTTATTGACTTAAAGTGTTGTCTAAGCTTTTGCTTTCTTCACCTCACGCTTTTCATAACTCTCGATCACATCGCCTACGTTGATGTCATTCAGGTTCTTGATGCTCATACCACAATCAAAGCCCGATTTCACTTCTGAAGCGTCATCCTTGAATCGTTTTAGTGCTGTCATTTCACCAGAGTAAACCACAATACCATCTCTAATCAAACGAATTGGATTGTTGCGCTTGATGTACCCATCGGTAACCATACAGCCGGCCACCGTACCCACCTTCGTAATCTTGAACACTTCGCGTACTTCTGCATTTCCTACGATTACCTCTTCAAACTCTTTCTCGAGCATGCCTTCCATGGCAGCCTTGATTTCGTTGATGGCATCGTAAATAATGGAGTACATTCGAATTTCAATCTCTTCATTGTCGGCAAGTCTTTTAGCAGAAGCTGAAGGACGAACCTGGAAACCAAGGATAATGGCATCAGAGGCTGATGCCAACAATACATCCGATTCAGAAATCTGACCAACTGCCTTGTGAATAATGCTTACTTCCACTTTAGGTGTAGACAATTTTAACAATGAATCTGACAATGCTTCTATCGATCCATCCACGTCACCTTTAATGATCACGTTCAATTGCTTGAATGAACCGATGGCGAGTCGTCTTCCAATTTCATCCAGCGTAATATGCTTCTTCGTGCGAATGCTCTGCTCTCGCAAAATCTGACTGCGCTTGTTGGCTACCTCACGTGCTTCGCGGTCAGATTCCATGATTTGAAACTTCTCTCCAGCTTGTGGCGCTCCGTCTAATCCCAATATTTGTACGGGTGTTGATGGACCAGCTTCTTTTACTTTTTTTCCGGTGTCGTCAAACATGGCTTTAACGCGGCCATAGTTAGAACCCGCCACCATTACATCACCCACACGTAATGTTCCTGATTGTACCATTAGCGTAGTGACATATCCGCGCCCTTTGTCAAGCTCTGCTTCTATGATCGAGCCCACCGCTGGCTTATCTGGATTTGCTTTAAGATTAAGCAACTCTGCCTCCAGCAATACTTTTTCCAATAAATCTTCAATACCAATTCCGGTTTTTGCTGAAATCCCTTGACTCTGGTATTTACCTCCCCAGTCTTCAACCAGGATATTTATCTTCGAAAGTGACTCTTTAATTTTCTCCGGGTTGGCGGTTTGTTTATCAATTTTATTGATGGCAAAAACCAACGGAACGCCCGCGACCTGTGCGTGATTGATCGCTTCCTTGGTCTGTGGCATAACGTCATCATCGGCAGCGACCACAATCACAGCAATGTCTGTCAACTTCGCGCCACGTGCGCGCATCGCTGTAAACGCTTCGTGACCAGGAGTATCCAAGAAAGCAATTTTGTTCCCGCTCTTAGTCATCACATCATACGCGCCAATATGCTGCGTAATTCCACCCGCCTCAGACGCAGTAACTTTTGTATTTCTAATAAAATCCAGCAATGAAGTTTTACCATGATCCACATGACCCATAATCGTAACGATAGGAGCGCGTGGCTTTAAATATTCTTCTGCTTCCGGTTCTTCATTGGCAGCATCCTCTTCTTCAGTCGAAGCAAATTGCACTTCAAATCCAAATTCATCGGCAATCACCGTAATCGCTTCTGCATCCAAACGCTGATTGATGGAAACGAACATACCCAACCCTAAACAAGTCGATATAACATCGTTTACAGAAACGTTCATTAATGAAGCCAAGTCGTTGGCTGAGATAAACTCGGTAACTTTTAATGTCTTTGATGACTCTTGCTCTTGGCGTAATCTTTCATCTTCCGCATCAGATACAGTCTGGCGTTTTTCTTTTCTATACTTTGCTCCAGAGAACTTCTTTTGGCCACCACTTAGCTTAGCCAGTGTGGCACGTACTTGGTCTTGAATTTCTTTGTCGGTGGGTTCTGCTTTTGGCGTTCTAACAAAAGGTTTTTGACCCTGTCCCTGATTAGGACGAGGCCCAGTACTTTGTTGCCCACGTTGCTCATTTGGAGTTGGTAATCGTTTCCGTGGTCTTTTTTGTTGATTGGCCTTGTTCAAATCAGACGAAGCAACAGGTTGAGTTTTCTTTTCGGCAGGAAGCTCAATTTTAGAAAGAACTTTTAATCCCTGAAGTTTATCAGCCTTCGCTTTGATCAACTCTTGCTCAACTGGTTTTTCTACTTCAACTTTTACTTCTACCTGAGGGATAATTACTGGTTTTTCTTCTTCGACTTCTACCTTGGGCACGACAGTTTGTTGAGGTTTTGTCTTTGGCTCTTTCTCAAGATTAATCTTACCAAGCACCTTAATGCCCTCTAGTTTTGGCTTTTCCGCCTCTACCTTTTCAGGTTTAGATTCGTCTTTGTGCTTAACTATCTCCTTCGAGCCCAGATTTTTAATAAGCACATTTTCCTCCTCATCCGCTTTTTTGCGGTGTGTCTCTGGTTCAGGTTTTGGCGCAATATTCTCAACGGGCTTTGTACCGATGGTAATCCCAGAGGCTTCTAATTTTTCTGATGCAGAAGAAGCATATTCTTTTGCAAGCATGGCAAACTGCTCTGCAGTAAGCTTAGCGTTAGGATTGTTCTCCACACTAATACCTTTTTTGGAGAGGAATTCCAAAATGGTATTGTGCCCCACGTTTAGCTTACGTGATGCTTGCCCTAACCGTACTGATTTTTCTTCTGCCATGCTCAAATATCTGCTTTTTTACTGATTAAATGCCCATTTCAAGAGCAACTACCTATTCAAATTCCTTTTTCAATACATTTAACACTGCTTCAGCGGTCTCTTCTTCTAAATCTGTTCTGCGAACGATTTCTTCTTTATTAAGATTCAAAACGCTTTTGGCGGTATCCAAGCCGATGCGTTTCAATTCATCGATCACCCAGCTTTCAATCTCATCGCTGAATTCATCCAAGTCAACATCCTCTTCCGCTACTTGTGTATCGTTTTCACGGAATACGTCAATCTCCATTTCTACCAGGCGGCTGGCCAATTTGATATTCAACCCACCCTTGCCTATTGCCAACGAAACCTGATCAGGCTTTAAGTAGACCGCCACTCGTTTGTTCTCTTTGTCAATTTTGATGGAGACCACTTTTGCGGGGCTTAGCGCACGTTGTATATAGAGCTCTAAGTTTTCAGTGTAATTGATCACATCGATGTTCTCGTTCTGTAACTCTCTTACCACTGCATGTATACGTGAACCTTTCATCCCTACGCAAGCTCCTACTGGATCAATACGATCATCATATGATTCCACAGCAACTTTTGCGCGCTCGCCTGGTTCACGAACAACTTTTTTAATCGTGATTAGGCCGTCAAACACCTCTGGAACTTCCTGTTCAAATAACCTTTCAAGGAACACAGGTGAGGTACGAGAAAGAATAATTTTCGGGCTGCCGTTCACCATGTCAACTCGGTGTACGATCGATTTTACGTTCTCGCCTTTGCGGTATCGATCTTTTGGTATTTGCTCGTTGCGTGGAATGGAAATCTCATTGCCGTCAGCGTCAATCAATAACACCTCACGGCTGAGTACCTGGTATACCTCACCAGTAATTACTTCTCCTACAATGTCTTTATACTTTTGGTAAATAATATCCTTCTCTAGGTCTTTTACTTTTTGCATGAGTGTTTGACGCGCGGTAGTCACCGCCCTGCGGCCAAAATCCTCTAAATGAATTTCTTCGGCTACTTCTTCTCCCACTTCGAAATCAGGTTCAATTTTTTGCGCTTCACTCAGGGAAATTTTATCATGTTCCCAGATGTCTTCAGAGTCATCCTCCACAATTTCGCGAAAGCGCCAGATTTCCAAATCGCCTTTATCGGCATTGACGATAATGTCAAAATTGTCGTCCTCCACATACTTTTTCTTGATCATGTTTCTGAACACATCTTCTAAGATGCGGATCATGGTCGGGCGGTCGATGTTTTTTTGCTTTGCAAAATCAGCAAACGATTCAATTAATGTGGATGCATCCATACAGCTTACTAGTTAAACGAAACAGTTACAATTGTTTTTTCTATATCGGTGAAAAGTATTTCCATTTTGATCAGTTCTTTCTTTCTTTCTTTCGAGGGTGTTTCAATTGTGATTTGCTCTTCAGTAACGGCCAGCAGTTTCCCCTCCATGTAATTTTTTGTTTTCAATTGCATTTTAATGGAGCGTTCTATATTGGCATAATACTGACGCTTTAGTTTTAGCGGCACATCCAACCCAGGGGTTCCTACCTCCAGATTATAGGCACCTTCAATCAGATTCAACGTTTCCAAATCTTCCGAAAGTTTCCTACTTACCTCCGCACAGCTATCAATACTGATCCCTCGGTCGCCATCTAATTGAACGACTATTTTAGTCGGCTTGTATTTGGAAATGAGCACGTCCACCACAAAGTGGGAACTGTCCACCAGGTGTGATTCTGCCAATTCTCTTAATTTCAAAGCCAATTCCATAAGTTTCGATAAACAAAGAGGGGACTTGCGGTCCCCTCCAGTTGATTTTCTAAGAAAGTGATACAAATGTAATGCATTTTTATTTTATCGCAAATTTTTGTGTCCTTTGAATTGCTATATCTGATTTTGTAAATGAGAGTTACTGTCCGTTTTTTGATTTTCTTATTACTGTTTGCTGGTATCGCTTGCGAACCTAAAAAGGGAAAGGAACAGCAAACGGCCGTAGTAAAAATAGACGTTCCCCCGTTAAATGCCGATTCGGCTTACTTCTTTGTTGAAAGTCAGGTGAAATTGGGGCCGCGCGTGCCCAACTCAGAAGCCCATCGAGAGGCTGCCGCTTTTTTGGTCAACCGTCTCAAGAGTTATGGCGCTATGGTGGTAGAACAAGACTTCCAAGCTTTCACCTATGATCACCAGCAATTGAAGTTAAAAAATATTATCGCCAGCTTTTTCCCAGAAGCCACAAAGAGAATATTGTTGGCCGCACATTGGGACACGAGGCCATTTGCTGATAAGGATAACAAAAATAAGAACGCCTCTTTTGACGGGGCAAATGATGGTGCCGGTGGGGTGGGTGTGTTACTTGAGATTGCCCGGGTACTAAGCTCGAGTGAAGCACCTCGCGTTGGCATTGACATTATTTTGTTTGATGGCGAAGATTGGGGAGAGCGAGAGGGAATGTCTGCTGTAGAACTACCCAATGGTCAGGAGTCGTGGTGGTGTTTGGGTTCACAATACTGGGCTAGGAATAAACATAAGAAAGGCTATTCCGCACAATATGGCATTTTGTTGGATATGGTGGGTGCAAAAAGGTCACAATTTTATCGCGAAGAAATATCGTTGCAATTCGCTGCGAAGACAGTCGAAAAAGTTTGGGACAAAGCAGCGCAACTTGGGTATTCGGATTACTTCGTTAAGCAAAACGTGGCGGGCATTACGGATGACCACGTTTTTGTTAACCAATTTGCGAAAATACCTATGATCGACATTGTGCCATACAAGGCTGGCATCGGATTCTTTGGCGATTATCACCACACTACCAAGGACAACCTGAATTTAATCAGCAAAGAAACCTTAGCAGCTGTCGGCAACACGTTGTTGCATGTGCTTTACTACGAGGAATAATAATTTATTTGATGTAACCATCAAAATTTTTGTGATCCCTTTCAAAGAGTACCTCTTTCGGCAGCGATTTGAAATACTCATAAGTAATTTTCAAACCTTCTGCCCGCGATACTTTTGGTTCCCACCCCAATAATTTTCTCGCTTTGGTAATATCAGGTTGACGTTGCTTAGGGTCATCTTTTGGAAGAGGGTTGTAAACGACTTTTTGGGTTGTTCCGGTAAGTTTAATGATCTCTTCTGCAAAATCACCAATTGTTATCTCATTCGGGTTTCCGATGTTAACCGGCTGAGCGTAGTCTGACAGTAGCAGTCGATAGATTCCCTCGACTAAATCATCAACATAACAAAATGAACGGGTTTGCGAACCATCGCCAAATACTGTGAGGTCTTCTCCACGCAATGCTTGCCCAATAAAAGCAGGAAGCACACGGCCATCGTTTAGTCTCATGCGCGGCCCATAGGTATTAAAAATGCGCACGATCCGAGTTTCTAATCCATGAAATGTATGGTAAGCCATTGTGATAGCTTCCTGAAATCTTTTGGCTTCATCGTACACACCTCGAGGACCAACTGTGTTCACATTGCCGTAGTACTCTTCCGTTTGTGGATGAACGGTAGGATCGCCATACACCTCTGATGTAGAGGCAATGATGATGCGTGCTTTTTTCACACGCGCCAATCCAAGCAAATTGTGTGTTCCCAATGATCCAACCTTCAGCGTTTGAATCGGTATTTTCAAGTAATCGATTGGGCTGGCCGGTGAAGCAAAGTGGAGAATGTAGTCCAACTCTCCGGGTACATGAACGAATTTAGAAACATCATGGTGATAGAACTCAAAATTCTCAAGTTTGAAAAGATGCTCGATGTTTCGTAAGTCGCCTGTGATCAGATTATCCATTGCGATCACATGATATCCTTCCTTAATAAAGCGATCGCAAAGGTGCGAACCCAGGAATCCGGCACCGCCTGTAATCAAAACTCTTTTTTTATTTCCCATAAATTGTTTCTCGTCCAATGCTGTAGTAAGTGTAGCCTAATTCTTTCATTAATGGCAAATCGTACAAATTGCGACCGTCAAAAATCACTTTATTTTTTACAATCGAAGATAGCCTTTCAAAATCAGGCGTTCTAAACTCGGGCCATTCGGTGGCAATGAAGACTGCATCAGCACCTTGAGCTGCTTCATAGGGCGTTTCACAGTAGGCTATCTTTTCTCCAAGTAGTCTTTTCACATTTTCCATTGATTCAGGATCATGCGCTTTTATGATGGCGCCTTCCTTCAGAAGTTCTTCAATATTGTAAAGAGCTGGCGCTTCCCGAATATCGTCTGTGTGAGGTTTAAAAGCCAAGCCCCAAAGCGCGAAAACTTTTCCTTTCAGCTCTCCTTTAAAGTAATCCTTGATGCGGGGGATCAATTTTGTCTTTTGCTCCGAATTTACGTCCATCACTGCTTTCAGGATTTTAAAATCGTAATTGAAATCAGTAGATGATTTTTCCAAAGCCTGCACATCTTTTGGAAAGCAACTTCCGCCATATCCAATACCAGGAAACAAAAAACGCTTTCCTATTCGGCTGTCCGTTCCAATTCCCTTCCTTACCGAGTCAACGTCCGCTCCAACAAGCTCGCACAAATTGGCAATCTCATTCATGAACGAGATTTTGGTTGCCAGGAATGAGTTAGCTGCATACTTTGTCAGTTCGGCAGATCTTTCATCCATAAAAACTAAAGGATTTCCTTGACGAACGAAAGGTGCGTAAAGTGTTTCCATTACTTTGCGGGCTGCTGTCGAATTTGTTCCAATGACAACCCTCTCAGGTTTCATAAAATCTTCTACAGCGACTCCCTCCCGAAGGAACTCTGGGTTTGAAACCACATCAAACTTCACCTTGGATTTCAGTGCAATTCTTGTCCTTACTTTGTCGGCAGTGCCAACCGGCACGGTACTCTTATCCACAATAACAGTATACTCCTTTAGCAACGGGCCGAGATCTTCTGCCACACCTAAAATATATTTCAGGTCGGCTGATCCATCCTCACCGGGCGGGGTTGGCAACGCGAGGAAAATGATTTTGGCGTCCCTAATCCCTTCTTCCAAGTTGGTCGTAAAAGATAGTCTTTCCTGCTTTAGGTTGCGCTCGAAAAGTAACTCAAGGCCTGGCTCATAAATAGTGATCTTGCCACTTGCAAGTTTTTCTACTTTTGTTCGATCGATATCTACACAGATAACGGTGTTGCCTGTTTCAGCAAAGCAAGTTCCTGTAACTAATCCAACGTAACCTGTTCCAACAACTGCAATTTTCATCGTATTAAAAAATTTGAGGCCAAAAATAAGCCTTTTTCGCGCCTTTAAACTTACTGATAAATTAATATTACCAAAACTAACGATTGTTTGTTTTATTAACTCGAAGTCGTACGTTTGCAAACTAAAAAACGGAGTTATGGAGCTGATGACAGAGCCAGCACAACAGATCAATTTTGATCATTCGGAAAACCAAAAAATGATCGCCCAGATGATCCGCGATTTTGGAGCGAAAGAAATTAAGCCCAAAATGATGGAATGGGATGAAAGTCAACATTTTCCAATTGAACTTTTCAAAAAATTGGGTGGGCTCGGCCTAATGGGTGTATTGGTTCCCGAAGAATATGGTGGCTCCGGCTTTGGCTACCACGAATATGTAACAGCTATTTTGGAACTCGCCAAGATTGACGGCTCGATCGGCCTTTCAATGGCAGCTCACAATTCGTTATGTACAGGCCACATTCTTCAGTTCGCGAATGAGGAGCAGAAACGCAAGTACCTCCCGAAATTAGCCACTTGCGAATGGCTTGGTGCCTGGGGTTTAACAGAGCCAAATACCGGTTCTGATGCCGGCAACATGAGAACAGTTGCGGTAAAACAAGGTGAATATTATGTCTTAAACGGGGCCAAGAACTTTATCACCCACGGAAAGTCGGGAGATGTGGCGGTGGTGATTGCCAGGACAGGGAAAGTCGGAGATTCACATGGCATGTCAGCGTTTATAATCGAGAGAGACACGCCTGGGTTAACGGCAGGCAGAAAAGAAAATAAGTTAGGCATGCGCGCTTCTGAAACTGCCGAGATGATCTTTTCGGATTGCCGGGTTCATGAATCTCAATTGATCGGTAAAGAAGGCGATGGATTTGTTCAGTCTCTTAAGGTGTTGGATGGCGGCAGAATATCAATTGCAGCTTTGAGTTTGGGTATTGCAGAAGGTGCTTTTGAGGCGGCTCTTCATTATTCAAAAGAGCGGCATCAATTTAATCAACCTATATCCAGTTTTCAAGGTATCTCGTTCAAATTGGCCGAAATGGCCACAAAGGTGGAGGCAGCAAAATTATTGACTTTTCGTGCGGCCGATCTAAAAAGCAAGGGTTTAAGTGTCAATAGGGAATCTGCAATGGCAAAGTTGTATGCTTCTGAGGTGGCCGTGGAGATTGCGAATGATGGAGTCCAAATTTTTGGGGGATATGGGTACACCAAGGATTTTCCGGCAGAAAAGTACTACCGTGACGCGAAACTTTGCACCATTGGCGAAGGTACGTCCGAAATTCAAAAACTGGTCATCTCAAGGTCTATTTTGAAATAGGGCTTGTGTAATTCGCACTGAAACGTATATATTTGTACCCCAAACATTAGAAAGATGCTAATTATCAACATTAAGGAGAACGAGTCGATCGATAAAGCCCTAAAGCGCTTTAAAAAGAAGTTTGAAAAGACGGGAGTATTGAAGTCTCTTCGTGCCAGAACAGCTTTCACAAAGCCATCTGTGAAAAGAAGAAGTGAAATAATCCATGCTTCTTATATTCAGAAACTATACGAGAAAGATAATTACTAACAAATAGTAGACATTTTATAAACAATCCTCCCTTTGCTTCGCAGGGGGAGGAATTTTTTTTATATTCGAAGCGTCAGATACGCGTTTGGGATGTGCCGATGCAATGATAGACTCTTTCTTAAAATATATTCAGTTTGAAAAGCGGTATAGCCCCCAAACCGTTATTTCCTACGCTACTGACTTGCACCAATTTCAAACGTTTCTAACCGAAGAGTTTTCAGGCACAATGATCGTAGATGCCAACTACGGACTTGTGCGTTCATGGGTCGTAAAATTGGTCGAGCTAAAACTAGATCCCACCTCTATAAATCGAAAAATAGCCTCCTTGCGTTCTTTCTATAAGTTCTTGCTACGCCAAGAAGTGATTAGTCAAGATCCCATGCAGAAGATCAAGATATTGAAGACGGCAAAGATGTTACCTCATTTTGTGAGTGAGGCAGATGCCGTGCAATTGATGGACAACGTTGAATTTCAACCAGATCATCAAGGGCTTCGAGATCAGCTTGTCCTGGAGCTTTTTTATGGAACAGGCATGCGGCTTTCTGAACTGATCAATCTAAAGGAATCTAGAATTAACCTTAGAGATAGAACGTTGCGAGTCGTAGGAAAGCGAAACAAGGAGCGCGTCATCCCATTTTCTGCACAGCTGGTTTCGTTGATTGAGTCTTATTTAAAAATCCGGAACAAGGAAATTGGAAGCCCAACTCACGGGTATCTATTTGTGACCGATGCAGGCGAACAACTCTATCCTGTTTTAGTGAATCGGGTTGTAAAAAAATATATGAGACTTTTCACCACAGTGGAGAAAAAAAGCCCCCATGTGTTGCGCCATACTTATGCCACTCATCTTTTAAATAAAGGTGCAGAGATTAACGCGGTGAAAGAGTTGCTAGGGCATAGTAGTTTGGCGGCTACGCAGGTTTATACTCATAATTCGATGGAAAAGTTGAAAAAGGTATTCGAGCAAGCCCACCCGAAAGCGTAATTTTTTTGATTGTTTATATGTTTAACTTTAATTTTTATAATTTATGAAACTGCAAGTTCATTCCATTCATTTTAATGCTGACAGCAAATTGGTTGAGTTCATTCAAAAGAAAGTTGACAAACTAGAAACGTTTTATGATCGCGTAGTGGATGGGGAAGTTTTTTTGAGAATCAATAATGAGGGAGTTGACAACAAGACGGTCGAGATAAAGGTAAAGGTGCCGGGAAGCCAACTTTTTGCGAAAGAGCAAGCTCGATCATTCGAGGCGGCCACGGACCTTGCCACCGAAGCGTTGCGTAATCAATTAAAAAAGTACAAGGAAAAATTATAAAACAATGTCTAACCTTAAGAAAGGCCTCGTTCGAGGCTTTTTTTATTTCCCTTTACGCCATCATTTACGTGGTGTCATCTCTAAAATGAAGTAATTTCGCGGGCTTTTAATCCATTTAAACAGAATGCAGTTTTTGTTCCGTGTGTGGCTTGTGGTAGTGTTAATGTCATCGCTGGTACTCAATAGCACGTTTGCGCAGAATCAGGGATCTAACTTTTTTACTAAAAAGGATTCAGCAAAGGCGAGCTACAAAAACAAATTATTAGTTTTTCCTCTTGTTGCTTCATCCCCTGAGACAAGTTGGGTTTTTGGTGTTGCTAACGCCTTTATATTCAAAACCGCCAAAAGCGATTCGGTGCTGAGAGTTTCAACTATCCCCTCTGGAATTTTATACACACTAAATAATCAAATTCTGATTGCGTTGGGTGCTAATATCTTTTTGCCCAAGGAACGGTACATCATTCGCTTTGAAAATTCTTTTAGCAAATTTCCAGATAAGTTTTGGGGACTTGGCAACAACACGGATGATAAGACTTCAGAAAGTTACACGTTCACGCAGTTTTATATTAATCCTCAACTTTATCGAAAGGTTTATGGTAGTCTTTTTTTAGGAGGAGGACTTGACTTTCAGCGAGTTTTTGATATCAAGTATGACAGTGGAGGGTATTTTGATCAAGATAAAGTGCTGGGGGTTTTCGATCGTTCTTCTTATGCCGTTTTTGGCTACAGCTTGTTTATCAATTATGATTCGCGCAACCATGCATACGTTCCAGATCGCGGAAGTTTGTTTAGAGTGCGCCTTTCAAACTTTGACAAGAGAATTGGCAGTGACTATGATTTTCGAACCTTAGAGATTGACTTTCGGAAGTTTTTTCGAGTAACAAAAAAAAGCATTTTTGCGGTGCAAAGTTTAAGCACATTCAATTTTGGAGATACACCCTATCGTAACCTGGCGATCCTTGGCGGCAATGGTATGATGAGAGGCTACTTTGCCGGAAGATTCAGAGATCAGAAATTTGCCGGTGTGCAAGCGGAGTATCGTTTTCCAATAAAAGGGAGATTTGGTGGGGTGGCGTTTGCTGGTTTTGGCCAGGTGGCGAATAGCTTTGGAGATTTTGCGTTTGATAAAATCAAGCCATCGATCGGAACTGGCGTCCGGGCAGCAGTGTTGCGCAAAGAAAAATTAAATTTAAGATTTGATATCGCTGCCGGAGCTGGTGGGGCACTAAATTACTACGTGGTACTTGCTGAATCATTTTAGAAAGAATGCATCCAATACTATTTGAGGCGGGGTCAGTTACCGTTTACACCTACGGATTTTTTATTGCGCTCGGGGCTGTTCTTGGTGGCCTTTACATGTGGTGGCAAGGAAGTAAACAATTCGGTCTAACGTTTGACCAAGCAAATACACTTTTTGTGTTGTTGATCATTGCCGGAGTAGTAGGTGGGAAACTGTTTGTTCTTTTTGAACAGCCATCTTTTTATCTAAAAAATCTCACCAAACTGTTTTCCGGAAGTGGCTTTGTTTTTTATGGCTCGCTGCTTACGGCCATTCCCGTTATGCTTTGGTACTTTAAAAAGAATAAGATTCCAACGCTGGCGATGTTGGATGTGATGGCGGTGGTCACTTGTATTGTACACGGTTTAGGTAGAATAGGCTGCTACAATGCAGGCTGCTGCTACGGAATTCCTACAGATAGCATTTTCGGAGTTGTATTTTCTGATCCGGTTTGTCAAGCGCGCCCTTTAAACGTTGTGCTACATCCGACTCAACTTTACGAAGCAACGTTAATTTTTAGCATTCTTACTTTTTTGTTGATTTATAAGAGCCATAAAAAGTTTGATGGGCAATTGTTTATTCTGTATTTGATCATTTATGCTTCTGGGCGAAGCGTGCTGGAAACGCTGAGAGGCGATTTGGAGCGGGGGTTTGTAATTCAAGACTGGCTTTCTAATTCGCAGTTCATTTCAATCTTGGTTATCGGATTGAGCATTTATTTTTATGTAAAGTTGAATAGAAAAGCTACCTTGATCCATCGAAAAAAATAATAGTTATGGAAAATCAAAGTTTTGGACAACGACTAAAACAATCGACTTATAAAATCGTAAGACGCCTGCTCATTTTTTCTTTGTTAATAGGGTTGGCCATCTTTTCTTTTTTTTATTTCGGTACTTATGAAAGTGGCGTACTAGCTGGTAAGGTTTTGAGGATTACTGAAAAGGGGGTTATTTTCAAAACACATGAAGGTAAAATCAACTTAGAATCTTTCGGTGCGCTAAAGGGCACCAACCCTATAGCGGAAACGTTTGATTTTTCGGTAGAGAATAGCGAAGTGGAAGTGATAAAGCAATTACAAGAAGTGGCGTTGACCGGAGAGCGGGTAAATCTGAAGTTTGAGAAACGTTACATGGCTTTTTTTTGGCGGGGTGACACTAAGTATTTTGTTACGGAAGTAGAAAGACAAAAATAATGCCTGTGAAAAATTCATCTCAAATTGTTGTGTATGGTTCTTATGGCTATACTGGCAAACTGATCGTTGATCTTTGTAAAGCCAATAACATGGAAGTCGTGTTGGCTGGCCGCAATGAACAGTCCTTAAAGCTGCAAAGCGAAAAGACAGGCTACGCCTACCAAGTGGTGGAGAGTAACGATCTGGCAGGTTTGAAGCGACTTCTCAATCCTGCCGCGTTAGTGATTCACTGCGGTGGCCCTTTTCGCTACACAGCAAAAACAATGAGCGAGGCTTGTATCGCGACAAACACACATTATACGGATATCACTGGAGAATATCAGGTTTTTGAGTCGTTGCCGGATTTGGATCAGAAGGCGAAGGAGCTAAACATCACTATCATGCCTGGTACTGGCTTTGATGTAGTTCCCTCCGATTGCTTAGCACTTCATTTGAAAAACAGACTGCCATCGGCCACTCATTTACAGCTTGCGTTTACGATGAGCAAAGGAGGACTTTCGCGAGGCACAGCAAAAAGCATGACCGAAGGTCTCGGTTATGGCGGGTTGATTCGCACAGATGGAAAGCTGACCTATTGTGCTATGGGTTCAAAAGTAATGGAAATCGATTTTGGATCATTCAAGTCGAAAACACTGAGCATTCCTTGGGGAGATATTTCAACAGCATGGAGAAGTACAGGGATACCCAACATTGAAGTCTATACCGGAGCAACCGATAGTATGATTGCAAATGCAAAAAGAAGCAACTATTTCAATTGGCTGTTGAGAATGCGTTGGGTAAAGAATTTTATGCTCAAGCAAATTGACAAAAAGCCGGCTGGTCCCAGCGATGAAAAGCGAGAGAGTGGAAGAAGCTTTTTGTGGGGAAGAGTGTGGGATGCTTCCGGCAAAGAGTGTGTGAGTCGGTTGGAGACATTGAGTGGATATTCGCTCACCGCACATACCGCTGTGAATATTGCACAAAAGATATTAGCTGGAAATTTTAGGCCGGGCTATCAGACTCCGGCTATGGCTTATGGGGCGGAGTTGATTATGGAAGTGAACACAACCAAGCGTACGGATGTGTAGTTAGTGCAAGCCTAGAGATAAAATAAATGGGGAGGTAAACAAATTTATCTTACCGATGAGTAAAGAGGCTAGCCGTGAATCATAACGCCAAAAACAAAACCCGGCCAAAATTCAAAAGTTTGATTATTGTTTTGGATTTGCCATTTCAATAAAGAAGGGGCAAGGGTACGATCCGTATCAGTCCAAAAACAATTGTAGGTGAGTCCCCCGAAAATGTAAATGCCGTACAATTTGGGTTTTAATCGTGTACCGATTTCAACTTTAGCTCGCGATAGTAAACTCAGTGATTTGGTGAGATTGTCGCTATCAAAACTCACATGTTGAAAATCCATTCCATAACTCAGAAATCGAAACTCCATCATCCCCGGCACTGTTGATCGGTTGAAAAACATTTTCTTTACACCGTACCCCATGGACCATGCACCTTTTGAAAATGGCGATCGAGAATAAGTTACCGAATTGACCCAATAGGTATTTCTATTTGCTAAGTTGATACGTTTGTTCTTGGCGTTTCCCGTGGCAAACTCGTAGTTAAGCGCAAATAGTTCTGTTGAATAGACAGACAAATAACCTAGTTGACCAATATTCAATAACCCGAATGCGGTGCCATCTCGACTATTGACTTGCCCTCCTTGTCGGTAGATGTTAATTAATCCTATTTGCGTTCCTTGAGAACGCTTGGCCCAATTGATCAATCCGACCTGAAATCCATTCATCCGCTCAGCAAAATTGAACAAGCCTAGCTGTACACCCCAGGGATTTTTATTTTCAAAGGAGTTTATTCCTTCCGTTGACCCTGCATGATTAAATGCCCCGAGTTGAAAACCATACAAACCACCCTCAGTCCGGTTGATCAGCGCTGCAATCTGTACTCCATCCATAGATGTCACCGAAACATTTGAAATGCCAGCTACTTGCAAGCCAAATGAGAATTTGTAAATGATATTAGAAATGCCTGCGACCTGCGTACCGAACATCGAATTTTTACCCAGATTTATACCACCTGTTAGCTGCAAGCCAAAGACTTCGTCTACAACAATATTGGTAAGCCCTGAAACCTGAATACCCGATAGATGCGAGTTAAATCCACTCTTTAATTTTTGATTGGCTTCTTTTTTTGATAAGCCTGCAAAAGCATTTCCACCAGTTACATTGGCAAGCCCCGCGATTTGCAAACCGCTTGTGCCATTGGTGTTTAAATTTGAAATCCCAGCGATTTCAAAATCTAAATTTTTAGCGGAGTAACCAGAGGTAAGGTTGAAGGAAAACTGATTGGCAAAACTACCTGGCTGCAGTCCATTGGTACCCACAGATGGAGCAATCGAGAATTGCAGCGGACGAATTTTTACCGACTTTTCTTGTGCAGTCAATGATAACACGCAACAATTAAAAAGTAAAAAAAGATAGATGTCTTTGGAACTAATTAATCTATTGTGGGCTATTGACGAAGGTCTGTCATAGTTAACCGAGAAAGTAGAAAATAACAAGCGCATAAATTTATAACTAGCGCGAACCGGAAACTAATAACTTGCCCAGCTCTTCTTTGTCCAACATGGTTACACCCTTTTGCGCAGACATGGTTTTGTCAGTGGAATTGGTTTGATTGACTGAAGGCTGATTTTCATTTACTAGTTCTACAATCGTTCGGTAAACAATTTTTTCTTTGACAATAGTATCCGGTTTGGCTGCAAGGAAAACAGTGTCTATTTGAAGTGTAGTTTTTTCCACAATCAGAGGCTGACGATTCAGTGAGCCTGAGAACCAAGCGATGCCACCGACTATCATGACTAAAGCCACTGCCGCATAGGATGGGATTGGCTTTGCGTACCATGGATAAATCGAAACAGCGCGACCTGTCTGACGTGTGTGTTTAATTTTACGCCACACATCGGAAGATTGAAAGACTGGTGATTGAGGCTTTAACTCGCTCAACGAAAAATTCACTTTTCGAATTTCCGCGTATTCCTCTGCTGAATCGATGACAGTGTTTACCAACTCTCTTTCAGCAACCGTTAATTCCTGATAGGTGCGTGACTGAAGAAGTTTTTCGATTTGATCGATGTTTTCCATACTTATTATTTTTCTAAAACCAACTTATATTGTTGCAAACGACTGGCCAGGCGTTTTTTTAAATAGAACAATCTTGATTTGACTGTTCCTTCCGGACACTGAAGGACTCGCGCGATTTCACTCACATCCATTTCCAATTCGAAACGCAAAGAGAACATGGCGCGCACATCTTCATCTTCTTCGCATAATACCTGATCTAACTTTTGTTGGAAGGCGAGCTGATCCAGATGATTGCTGACAGACTCATGTGTGTGATCAGAAATGACGATCAGACTATTCGCCTGCTTTCGAAATGCTTGCCTACGGTATTCATTCTTGCACATGTTGTGCGCTATCGAATACAACCACGTGGAAAATTTTCGACTAGAATCAAAGGCAGTCCTGTTATCTAAGATACGAATGAAAAGGTCGTGTAAAAAATCTTCTGCCTTCGGCTTGTCCTGCCACAGCATGCGATAGAAGTACCTAAGAAGTGGCTGGCTATAGCGATGATAGATCACCTCCAATGCCCGCTCACTTCCCTGGCTTGCTTTCTCCATCAGCGCTTCGTCTGACAGTTTTTTTAAATCATGATTAAAAAATAGCACGAAGTTTATTTCTCAATTACTTCCATGAAAATTCTGAATCCCACAGCCGCATCCGGTTTGGTATAGCTGTTGATGCTTTTGATGGTTGATTCTTCCGGAACGTGATTCCAACTTCCGCCACACGCTTTTCCTTTTTCCTGTATCATTTCGGCTACGTTGCCCACTACATCGTATAATCCAATATCATTCGGAAAATACACTTTGGTGGCGCTCATGGCAAAGAAACCATCGGCTGCACCTAATCCGACCTTCTGTATTCCGGGGCAGGTAATCTGATCAGATACTTTAAAATTTCCCAAGTAGCAACCTCTACTGTTGATTGGGCTATTGCGTAAGCCATAATAACGGAACCAAGGATAAAGAATATCAGCATCACTCAACGAGACCATTCTCTTTTCGTGATTTTTGTCAAATTCTTTTCCGGGAGGAGTGATTCGTACTTCCACTTTTTGCTCATTCGGATTCAAGGAGGTTGGGTTTTTTATTGCAGCCGCAGCCAGCTGCCATTCGTTCAATGAAGGTAAGCGGAACTTTACTTTTTTAAACTTATGTTCAGTCGAACGGTTGTATTGTTCGGTAAGCCAATCGCAATACGCAACTGCGGCCTCGTACGAAAGGTTGACGGCCGGATAGGTTGAGAATCCTTTGTTCTTTTTTGTTGGGATATGATTTGACGAGTAGCCTTTCATGAGCGAAAGAGTCGGCTCGCTATACTCTGAATAATCGAATTTGTATTTTTCATAGAGATCTGTCAGATTGTGATCCTTCAGGTAATTCAAAAAAAGATTGTATTGCTCGTTCGTCACTTCTGTGTCGAAGGCATAGATCGTTTGATAGACTTGCCTAAAGCCATCATCTACCGATTTGATGTTTACCTTTGAAGGGTAGTAAGGAATCCCTTCCGGAGCATTATCCAGAAAGCGAGCTATGATGCTTTCGTTGCCAGTATCCTGCGCGATTTTTTCCATCACTTTTTTTAGTTCGCGTGCCTTTTTGATTGATCCCTCTTTGATGTACGATTCATATAACAGAATCATTGGCAATAAATAATTGGGACTGAATTGCTTTCCGGCATCGTGGCTTGATTTACCATTGAAGTCGACCAACAGATAGTCCATCAAAAACTCTTTTTCAAGATTTTTTCGAATTTGTGAAATGTTATCCACGTTGGTTAAACTGTGCAGCGATGCCAGCCCCACTACGTACAGGTATTCTTTGATAGAGTGAACATTTTCTTTTGGGATGGTTAATGCATAGTAGAATTTTTTACCAACGTTTTCTTTCGGCAGCATGGCGCAAAGCGCAGAAACATTCCACGGTCCGCTATTGGTGTAAGTGATATTGGCTGCTTTGAACTTTCGTTGAAGATAGTTGGCGTCATTCAGCATTTCTAAATTGATAATGCAAACATCTTTGCGGATTCCATACGCATCTTGCAACATATACAAAGGAATAGTGGTGTTTTCTCCTTCCGTAATTAAAATGGAAGATGGTTCTACAGATTGAAGCACGTTGTAGCTGTAGTTGAGAAGCGAAGAAGACACCTGAGTACCTTTCAACAGACGATCGCTAAACTGAGAGCGCCCCGAATGATCTAATTCAAATTCCGAAAGCAATTGCAAGAGCGCATAGGTTTCCGGTCTTTCCGGATTTCGTGCATAGGCTGTTTTTAAAAGTGTTTGTGCCTCCGATGTTAACCCTTTGTTCCAACCTTTCACTACCAGAAGTTCAAATGAATTGGGAACGGACATTTCCATTTGGTGAATAATTTCAGTGAGCTTTTGAGGAGGCTGTTGCGCAAATACGGATGCCGTGTAATAATTGAGCCAAGCCGATGCGTTGGCAACAGATGTGGCTGTTTCCATTTCCCAGGCTTTTGCCTGATCGCCATACCACGCTAATGTCTTTATTTCCAATGTTTTTGGAAGGATTCGTTCGGCAGGCAAGCTCATGCCCACGAGGGGTAAAGCCAGTAGTAAAATTAAGAGTCGTTTCATGCTAGTTTTATAAGATTGTGGTGAATTATGTCAGTTCGATTGCCATTTGCTTGCCCGCGAGCCAAGGTCAAATAAAGCAATTCGTAGCGCAGTACACCCGAACAGAAGAAACGTTCAATTGGCTGGAGAAGTATTTAAGAGAAGAGCGATGACCTTATTTTTTGTTGATCATTTTTTTTACAAACTCCAACTGCCTGTCGTAGTTGTTTAATAAATCTTGTGGTTCAATGGTCACGATGTGATCGGGTATTGTGCCGCGCCCCTGTTCGAATTCGCCACGTGTGGCATTTGAGTAAAATACCAACGGACTACCAATTTGAATTTTTGAGCAAGGAAGTTCTACATGAATGAAGCTGGCTCCGTTGCCTCCTTCATAGGCACCACCACACTCCATACCTACTAATGAGCCTACTTGATACGTTTTGCAGGCCGCGAGGAACTCAGATGTCGTGGAAAACGAGCGCTCATTTTGTAAGATGTAAACAGTGCCTTTAAATCGATTGGGCTTTGGTTGCTGAGGCTGCAAGTCAGGAGAGAATTCTTCTAGCAATGAAAAAGTACCATCTGGTTCTTTCTTCAACTGCTTTTTTACATTTTTTTTATCCTCCACCGAAAGGTCAGAATAGGCCAGGAATTCAGAACTGTCACCTATGGCATGCATCTTCCGATAGTACCGCACAGCCGTGTCTTGCTTCATCAAATAGGTGAATAGTTCAATGCCTTGACTGTCCCACCCGCCCGGATTGCTCCGCACATCAATAATCAGATTCGTACACTTTTTAGATTCTATTTTTTTCATGGCAACGTCCATGAAGTTTTTCATTCCTAATCTCGCTTTTCCGCTAGTCGTCATTCCATTGCCACCAAACCCATCGAATCGGAGGAGAGCGGTACTAGGAGCATCTGCCGGAAAGGACAACCGCCAAGGTTGTTTGTGTCGTTGGTTGTACAATTGATTCGCTTTCTGATTGATTTTATTTTTCGTGTAAGCTCTTTCGGTAACTCCGTATTTTTGAGCAGGCACAGTGGTGCGATACGAATTACCATTGAGGTCTTTAAATTCAATATCAAACTGATCTGGGCGTTCGATCAGCGTGTAATAGAACAAACAAAATAATCCGCCTTGCAAGGCCGTGTTCTTCGATACCTCAATGTAGCCATCCGACCAATAGTGTTTTTTAATCACCTGCATGATGTCCTCTGAAGAACGGCCATTGATTTGCACCAACTCATAGCCTAAGGTAATCTGTGGATCGGTGCTGCCATTAAAAATAACATACAGCTTGTTGTCAATTAAAAATAAGAAAAATGGAAATGTGCGAATACTTCTGATGTAGCGATTGAAGTCGGCAGTGGGTAGTGCATTGGTGTGAGCACAGCGCACATTCGCAATAACATATAGAACACTTTTGTAAAACGAATAGAAAGGAAATGGCTTATCAAATGATTGATATACACTGTCCAGCTTAGCATCCATTTTTTCCTTGGGCAAATAGCGATAGAATCCCGGATGAGTTTCGGTAAGTATTTTTCGCAGGTAATTAAAATCTTTCTGCATCTGCTCGGGCGAAAGTATTTTCGTGGCGAGCGAATCCGGTTGTGTAAGACCGATCAATGGAGAAAGTAAAAGGATCAGAAAAAGATGACGAGGCTGCTTCATAGTTTTTTTGAGGCAAAGAAACGCAGCAGTGGCCTCCTTTTCTGCTCAAATCTAGATTTGAGCGTTGATTTAACTCTTTTTTTGTTGTTGGGTCAAAAATTCGGTTGGCGATACGCCCGTAAATTGCTTGAATGTGCGCTGGAAAGTAGCCTGCGAATTAAAGCCACACTCAAAAGCGATGCCTGTGATGGTGAGATGCGATTGAGATTTCAGCAATCGCTTTTTTAATTCTTCAATCCGATATTGGTTGACGAATTCATTAAAGCTTTTTCCGGCATGCTGATTTAATACTGCTGAAATTGTTTTTTGTGGAATGCCCGTTGCCTTCACTACATCGCTCAGCGTCAATTCTGGGTTGAGAAACAAGCGATCTTGGTGAACAACTTTTTCTAATACTGCCAACGTTTTTTGGATAGTTTCTGTGTCTATGTTTTTTGCAGAAACCGAAGTTCGTGCTTTCAAATATCCATTGAATCCAAGCCAGTACACCATCACCGTGAGTGGAATGTAAACCGGGTACCATCCCACCCAATCGAGCAAAGCATCCGACAATGATGGGATGAGGTAGGGCACTAAGTGAAGCAACCAAATGCTTTGAAAAATAGTAAAGCTGATCAAAAATTGTTTGGGCCATGCCAGAGCTTCAGGTTTGTGATTAGTAATCCATTTATGCCAGGCGACCACAGTATAAGTCGTTAAAGATAACCAACGAGGGAAATCCGCATAGACATTGTATTGATAGATAAAATTATCCCAAATCTTGAATTCATTTTTAGTTATGATTTGTAGAACGGCTCCTAACACAAGAACAACACCGATGAAGCTGGGAAAAGTGTCAATAATAGATGAATAAAAATGTACCCGATGTGATCGATTGAGTTTGAATCCGGGCACGTAAAGTGACTCAGTATAAAAATAAACCAGCGGTCCGATGGGCATGATGATAACAAGCGGGATAATCAGCGAGATGATGGCCCAGATGGTTGAACCACTTAACAAGTTTTGGTTAAGCAAGTAGAGATTCAAACAAGCAAGAGAGATTAGAAAAAGGATTACAGCCAGCAACTTATTTGCATACAACTTTTCTTTTTTGTGATAAAGCAATAAGCTAATAATGAAGCCCTGAATGGCTCCCAGCAAAATGAGACTATCTAAGAAATTCTTCAGTTGCATTTAAATGTGATATACCCAGTTTTTGTATTGGCCATCGGTAGAATTAAAATCCGTTCGCTTTTGAAAATGCCAATCTAAAGCTTCGATGGATTCAATTCGATCGAGTTGAAGATTACGACAACCTTCTTTGCCTCCGGCTTTGGTAAAATCACCGGTTTGCCAGCAGACCAGTACAATTTGATTTCGGGAAGTAGTACACACGCCATACGGGCAGCCGGTGCGAGGTAATAGCTCACGGCTAAGCGAGATACGACACGCCTTTTTATCTTCAGATGCCTTCCAGAGTTGCTGTGTTAGTTCTTCGAGCGACAACGTATTTACTTTAATTGAATCTAACGGCTACCATCGCAGGCCACAACTTGCCGGTGATCAATAGTAGTTTACTTTTCTTTTCATAGGCAATTCCATTTAGTACATCCGCATTGGGATTGAGTGGAAATACCTTTTCAGCGAGTTCGGTCATGTCCATGCGACCAACCACTTTACCGTTGGATGGATCAATTTTCAAAATAAAATTAGTCTGCCATTGGTTGGCGTAAATGAATCCATCGATGAACTCCAACTCATTCAGTTTTTCAGAGGGTTTATCTCCATCAGTGACTTTCAAAATGGTTACGGGCTCAAGTGTTAGCGTGTCAAGAAAAAAAAGTTGGTTGGTGCCATCACTAACAATCAGATTGTTGCCATTGTGAGTGATGCCCCATCCCTCGCGATCGTATTCAAACTCTCGGATTTTTTCAAACGTCCGTAAGTCATACACAAAACCGATTTTTGTTTGCCAGGTGAGCTGGTAAATTTTGTTGTTTAGAATGGCAATACCTTCACCAAAATACTTTTTATCAAGAATCACCTTTTTGTCCTGTTGACCCGTGGCGATATCTACTTCGGCAATCCAAGAGGTGCCGTATTGGCCGGTGCTTTCAAAAAGCCTGCCTTGCTCAACAACAAGTCCCTGGATAAATGCACTTTTGTCGTGCGGAAAGACTTTAACAATCGAATAGGGAATTAGATCTTGCGAAGTGGCTTCTTTTTTCTCCTTGGTTTTGCATCCAATGAAGAGAAAGATCAACCCGATTATAAAAAGAGACGCTAATTTCATTTTTTTCTATTTACTATCTATCACTTTCTCGCCCTTACTAACCAATCTGCCAAAAGGTTTCAGTCGACTGCCTTTTTCCTCGGCAAAACGTTCAAATTCTGCAGCATGATTCTCATCTACCGAAACCAATAAACCTCCGCTTGTTTGTGGATCTGCCAGAATAGAACGTATTGCATCATCGAGCATTCCTATCTTGCTTCCATAACTATCCCAGTTACGTTGCGTTCCACCCGGTGTTGACTTTTGTGAAAGGTATTCAGCCAGAAAATCGAACTTTGGTACTTTATCAAATTCAATTTCAGCGGAAAGATTGCTTCCCTCACAAACCTCTGCCAAGTGACCCAACAATCCAAAACCAGTGACATCGGTCATCGCATTGATATAAGGCAGCTTACCGAAATTTGCGCCAAGTTTATTTAGTGTTAACATCGAATCGATGGTTACTTTCAAATGCTCGTCTTTTACAATTCCTTTTTTTTGTGCAGTAGTCACTATCCCGACACCAAGAGGCTTTGTTAGGTAGAGCAGTGATCCCAATTTAGCTGTATCGTTTCGTTTCAAATGTTCTTTTTTCAATTTTCCGGTAACTGCCAAACCAAAGACCGGTTCAGGGCAATCAATACTGTGGCCACCCGCCAACGGAATTCCCGCTTCTGCACAAATCTTCCGACTTCCTTCCAAAACTTCTTTGGCAACGGCAGCTGGAATTTTGTTGATCGGCCAGCCGAGAATGGCAATAGCCATGAACGGCTCTCCACCCATCGCATACACGTCACTTATGGCATTGACAGAAGCAATTGATCCGAAAGTAAACGGATCGTCCACAATGGGCATAAAAAAATCAGTAGTGCTTACGATGCATGTCCCATCACCGATATCAAATACAGCGGCATCGTCTTTCGATTCGTTGCCCACAAGTAATGATGGAAATTGTGCTTTTGGTAAGTCGGAGTGAAGCATGGCATCCAGTATTGCTGGTGAGATTTTGCATCCACAGCCAGCGCCATGTGAGAATTGAGTGAGTTTTATAGCATCCATGTCGGCAATTAACGGTAAGGTAAGATTGGGCTACTTTAGCGATGTGGCAAATAACCGAAACTTAATGTTTACAAAACTAATTATTTATAGTGTAACCGTTAGTTTGTGATATAGTTAACATGAGTTCCATCATCTATTATTTCGTAGCTATTATTCATATCGCAGTAAGTGCTTTCCATTTGCATGACTTATTTACCAAAAGTAAGCGATCTGACAAATTGCTTTGGTGCCTATTTCTAGCAGTAGCTCCATTCATAAGCGTCTATATTTACCGAAAAACGATGCGTAGACGAAAGCAAGATTTCTTTTTTTCGTGAGATTGTCATCGGTTGCCGTATTCACGAGATAAGTTCTTTGCAAAAGTAATAGCGTCTTTTCCATCCCAAGGCAATGTCAGTTTGACTCGGTCTTTTTTATTTTCTATGCTTTCCAAATAATACTTGTCGTAGTAGGTTAGAAGTATTTCAATAGTGCCGGCCATGTCTCCCGCCAAGAGTTTTTCCTTGGCTGCTTTGAAATGCTGTCCACCCAATCGCTTCACAATTTTCGTCATGGCTTCCAAGAACTCTGCCCTATCTGCATGACCATATTCTGCGACAAGTCGTTGAACTCGCACTTCTTTAGTTACATTCATTTGTAAGATGGGGCTACTTTTCATCAGCAACCAAAAATCCGGTGGCAGAAAGACTTTCCCTATAGTGATTGATTCATCTTCTACCCAAATCGGTCTCGAAATGTCCAGTTTAAAAATTTCCTCAAATAAATTGTTGTGAAATTGCTCGGTGGTAGGTTGCGGAAGTTGCATCAGACTGCCAAAGGCAGAGCCTTTGTGGTGCGCCATTTTTTCTAAATCAAGAATCTGTTCGCCTTGTACAGCCAACGCTCTTAGCACTTCACTTTTGCCACTGCCCGTGCAACCACCAATTAGAGTTATTTGCAAAGGTTTTTGGAAAGCCTCGAACCCAAACTGGCGGTAGGCTTTATAGCCGCCTTTCAATAATTGAGATTTGATTTTGGCCATCCCTGCAAACTGGCAGAAGTTGGACGAACGCATTCCCCCACGCCAGCAATGCACAAGAATTTCTTTGCCGGCAGCAATCGTTTCAGTTTGTTGGATGATCTCTGCGAGACGTGGGCCCACCAAACGAAATCCTTCCCGAATGGCCTCGGCTTGACCTTTCTTTTTATAGGCGGTTCCTACGATTGCGCGCGCTTCATTGTTTAACAATGGAACATTGATCGCGCCTAGAATATGGCCTTGTTCGAATTCGCCTTCTGATCTGACATCAACGATTGGGTGAGAAGCACGTAGCACAAGGAAATCTTCAACTGACAAAGGCATTTACCAAAGATCGGAACTATTGATTGGATTTTCTAACGGAAATAGTTAGCTCAGGCGTCTAACTCAATCCCCAAAATTAACGGAAAATATCGAAGAGATACCGAGTCGGAATCCATAGTCCTGATAGGTTCCATTGGTGAATGAAACAGCACCTTCGATACGGAAGATCCTCAAAATGCCATCTAGCCCATATCCAACTTCGGTATAATTTTTCGATGAAGGAGTGGCCAGATAATTGACAAAGAAGTTTTCTTGTACGCCCATCAATCGAATTACAGGGATTCTTGTGATGAGAAATTTTCGAAAATGATAATGCGCGCTAACTGAAAGGTACTGATCCTTGGTACTATAGAGGTAGTAGTCCATGAGGCGGAAACCTGCTACGGGGTCTGTCGTGATTATAGGTGTTTTATTTCCTAAAAAGTGCTTAAAGTCCATGAAGTAGAGCTTGTCGGCATTCAGAAATTTACCTGCCTTTACATTGATATCAAAAGTGCCGCGAATGCCAAACTTAACTTGCTGACGGATGCCCGCTTCAATCAGATCAAAGTTTACATCGCTGCCTAAAACACTATTGAATCCTTTGCGATAGTCAAGTGTGAGTAGTGGCGAAGAGTTTTGTATTCTGGATTTGAAACCGTTACGAATAACGAACTTTTGCCATGGCCTCGCTTCTAAACCGATGGCTCCGGTGAATGCGGTGTTCGTTTCGAACCCCGTTTGAGACTCAATATTGACAGGAGCATTTGGTCGGTAGTGCTCTTTATTTTCGCTAAAGAAAGTATAGTTGGATGTGTTGTCAAGTTCAGTTCTTCGCGAAAAAGACCAGGAAGAATGAAATGTGAATTTCTCGTTGACACGTTGCCGGTACTTCAGGTCAACAAAATTCTGTTCATATAATTTCATCCAGTTATCGCCACTAAACAGAGAGGTAAGGGTATTGACAAAGGAATGTATCGGCTCGTCTGAATTGTATTGTTCTACATATCGTCCGCCTTCTAAGGTAAGTCGCGTATCAGCATTTCGATATTCCACACGAAGCTTACCGCTCAACAATTCTCTGGAAAACGCATAACGTGCAATAGGGCTGATTTCAAGCCTCGAAGTTCGGGCCTTTTTTGTGCTGTCTTTTTTGTCTTTGATCACCCAACGCTTGTAATAGCTAGTTCGGTAAATCAAGTTAAACCCTTCCACCGTATTGAATCCACCGTAAGGTGTATGAATCCGGAAGTCGGACGTTTTGGATAGCTTATAGCTGTCGCCAACAATGATGTCGGTCAACTGAAATCCCTTTTTACCTTTTTTATTTCGAAGCGTGTCACCTTCTTCTTTTTGTTTTTCAACCGCTGAAATACTATCAGTGATTACGTAGCCTCGCTCTTCCTGTTTAGAAAGCGCAACCGGGCGTACTTCTGACCAGAAAACGGAATCCTTCTTGTAGGCCAGCGAGTCCACGATAAATGTCCGTTCTGAAAGTACCTCCGGTTCTTTGGTCTGCTTCTGTTCTTGCTTTTCGTATTCCTTCAGCATCTGCCGTAACTCTTTATTCGCTACTTCTTTGCCAGAGGCAAGTCGTTCCTGAAGTTGCTGATCTTTTTTGCTGAATTTCTTTTCAATTTTTTTAGCTTCTTCTTTTTCAATCTTTGCATCAATCACTTTCATCTCAGGTATCACCAGAGCTGGATTGGGTTTGATTTTATAGTTTTTCAATGTGGCAAAGTATTCGCCCGTAAAGTCAAAACCCAAAACTTTGCCCTCCACAAAAAACTGCTGCGAGATAGGAAGCCATGCCTTCTCTTCAATCGGATTATAGATTTGTTTGACTTTAAATTTAAAGCCAAGTTTCACCGTTTGCATATCTAAGCTGTGAATGCTCCACCAGTCTTCTACTATAAAAATGATCCCCTCAAAAACGTTATCGCCCCTTGAGCGAGGTGTTACTTTTATCTTACTGATTTCATATTTATTGTCTTTGAAGGAACCGAGGTATTCAAACTTATAATATGAGAACGCCTTCGGTGACAAAGGCGATACTGCCTCCGCAATTTCAGGTTCGTAGAAACTACCAAATACAAACTGATTGGGTGAGGTATTCCGATCCTTGCCTTTGGTGTAGACTGCGATCACTTTTTCTTCAAATTTGTTGGGGCGCATGAACTTAATTTCGCTTACAGACTCAGAAATGAATACACGGTCCTTCTTAATGCCTTCTTTTTCAATGGTCTTTTTGATCCACCAAGGATAGTCTCTTACTTGCCCCTTTCCTTTTATGTACACCTTGGCCGTATATGAATCAAGCTGCTGCGTATGGTAGTTGGCCTTGCCGATTGCTTTGCGCATGATGGTATATGCTGGATCTTCTTTGCCCGCCTTCACCACGACATTTTGAAGAATAATAACCTGTGTTTTTAATGTGATGTTGATTTCCAGGAAATCAGTGCCGACTGTCACTTTTTGCAGTTGAGTTTCATACCCGAGATATTGAAACAGGATATCATACTGTCCGGGGGGGAGGGCCAATTCAAAACGTCCGTTGATGTCAGTTGCTGCCCCGGCAGCTGTTTGTTTCACAAAAACACTCGCAAAGGCGAGGGCGGTGCCGTCATCGCCCTTGATAGTACCGCGTATACCGCCCGAAAAGGCGTTGGTAATTGCCAAAAAAAACAGAAGAGCGGGAAGGATGATTTTGATTCGGTTCATCACAGCCATAGACGTGGTATTGTTGGTTTAGGTTGCTACTATGATGGTGTGTTAGAGGTAAAATTTTTTGGTTCGGATCATATTTTCTACCGGTTCTGGAACGAGGTAGCGGATGGATTTATTGTTCTTGATACAGTTTCGAATATAGGTAGCTGAGATGTCAATCATAGGCGCTTTCACGATCGTCACGTTTGAATGACGTTTCAAATCCGAATTTGTTACATGGGGTCTTGGATAAACGTATAGACCAAACTGTCCAAGAATCTGCTCATGGTTTTTCCATTTTGTAAAATTCTCCAGATTATCTTCTCCGATAATTACCTTAAATTCTTTATTTGGGTGTTTTTCGGTTAAGTACGCCAGTGTGTGAATGGTATAACTTGGTTTGGGTAGATGAAATTCCACATCCGAAGCCTCCAATTTGTAGTTGTCTGCAATTGCCGCTTTAACCAGATCGTAACGATCAAATTCGTGCAATAGACCTTTGCTTGGTTTTAATGGGTTTTGAGGAGAGACCACGAGCCATACTTTGTCCAAATCTGTGTTTTGTGCCATTACATTGGCAATAATTAAGTGCCCCACATGAATGGGGTTAAAGGAACCGAAAAAGAGGCCAATTTTTTTCACATTAAAGAGCTATTGTTTTAAGGAACTCTTTTGGAGTAAAAACTGGAATAGCAGATGATCTAAAATCAATTTTATCTCGGGTAATAATGCACTTGACATCTTTGACGCTCATGGCCGAGAAATACTGAAGGCCGTCTTCAAAGTCTTTGAAATTTGAGGCCAGATTTTTTTCAAAATGAGCGACATCCAAGTCAATGACATTTACCCACTTTAGCAAAGTGGCTACCACCAAGAAGGGATTTCTGCCGTTTTTTTTTACCACATAAGCAATATTGGCAAGCGAAAGGGTAGAGATATGAATCTCTATTTCCAAGGCTTCATGTAGCGAAAAAATGGTAGCTACATCTTCTACAAACGGATCTCTTTCTAATATCAGATCAAGCGCGACATTGGTATCCAGCCAAACTCTTCGCCTACTCATTTATATTTCTCTGAAAGATAATCTGCCAACTCTTTTTTGTAGTCAAAATCAGTTTGGACAGAGCCACCCATACCGCGCAGTTCTAAGATGGATCCTTTTGTTTTTCCTGAATTAGAGGACGCTGATACCTTTTTTAGATAGTCCTCCACCATCCTCGAAATGCTTTGTCCTCGCTTCTTTGAGACACGCTTCGCAGAAGCAATCACTTTGGCATCGATACTTAGTGTTAACTTGGCATACATACGTATTTCAATAACTGATACGTAAAGAAACAAATTTTAGAAAGATAATGCAAGTCACTACCTGAAGGCATCATACAGTCGTTGCGCCTCCGCCAGCGAAGTAGACAGGTCCTCATTTAGAAGTACCACATCAAATTTATCCTGAAAGCTCATTTCAAATTTTGCTTTGAAAAGCCTTCGAGAGAAGCTTTCTTCTGACTCAGTCCCGCGCTCCCTCAATCGTTCTGCTAAAATTTCTAAAGAAGGCACTTTGACAAATATTGATAACGCTTTTTCTCCGAAATATTTTTTAAGGTTGATTCCGCCTTTCACGTCTACATCAAAAATCACGTTTTTCCCATCTGCCCATATTCGATCTATTTCTGACTTTAATGTGCCATAGAAATTCCCGGCATAAACCTCTTCCCATTCGATGAACTCATTCGCATCAATTTTAAGTTTGAATTCCTCAGGACTTAAAAAATGATAATCTTTTCCATCCACTTCCTTCCTCCCTCGTTTATCGCGGGTGGACGCAGAAATTGAAAAGCCCAAATCTGGATTGGTCTTCAGAAGATGATGGACAATCGTTGTTTTGCCGGAGCCTGACGGGGCAGAAAAAATCAACGCCTTCCCAGCCATTACTGAGGCAATTTTTGGGCAATCTGCGTTTTGATCTGATCGATCAGTTCGGTGGGAACATCACCACCGCAGCAGTTACATTGGAGTAATTTTTTGATTGCCATGTCCAGATCGTATGAGCTATAGCACGGCACACACTGATCCATGTGTGTCCTAAAGTAATTTCGTTGTTCTTCACTTGCTTCACCATCTAAGATGGTTTGTAGCATCTCTCTACACGTAGGCTTTGCCTGATTGCCTTGCATGAAAGGATTGTTGACGTTACTCATAATTATGCTTTATTATAACCCATTGTTTTAGCGTACTCTCCTAATTTTTCTTTCAGCAGATTTCTGGCTCTGTGTAGACGGCTACGGACAGTACCAATTGGAATGTCCAATATCTTAGCCATTTCTTCGTACTTGAAGCCTTCCAGATCACACAGGATAATCACCGTTTTAAAATCTACGTCCAATGAATTCAATGCATTTGAGATCTCATCCCCAATCATATTGTTCAGCGATTCCACACGCAAGTCAGGTGTAATTTGCCGATCAACGTCCTCCGAATTATAATACGTCTCTACTTCTTGGTAGTCTACTTTGTTAGGTTCTTTGCTTTTCTTACGATAGTCATTGATAAAGCTGTTTTTTAAAATGCGGAACAGCCAAGCTTTAGCATTAGTTCCTTTTTGGAAAGATTCTATAAAACGATAAGCCTTTAGATAGGTGTCCTGCACAAGGTCATTGGCATCGTCTCGATCGAGGGTAAGCCGATAGCCGAAATTATACATCGAGCGAATATGAGGAAGAAACTCGTTGTTGAACACGTCTCCTTTCTCTTTTTCAGTATAGTGTTGCTTAGGAGCTTCTTCTAATTCCATGGAGGGGTAAAAGTAGTAAAGAAAGCTGATTGGCTAGATGCTTCGCCTAAACGATTTTGTAGTTTTTGTACTCGCCAATGCGAAAGCCGACTAGGCGTTTTATTCTCTCTTTAAGTGAATAATTCTTCTTGGAAACATCAAAGTCAAATTTCCAATTTTTTTCACTAATCCGCTTGGCCATCACGGAGGGGTGGGTGTCGAGGAAAAGCGCCAATGAATCGATTTGGCTATAGTCAAATTCCGCTGCCTTGGCCACATGTTCATCTACCCAATTATCATCGTGGTAGAGACTACTAAAAGCGCGTTGTTTATGCTGCATTGCACGAGGATCACGGACCCAGCCATAGTGATAGATATAAGCATCGATTAGTTTTACGCTGAGTTTCTTGTTGGGTTTCTTCCGGAACCCTTGTGCATCGCGATAAGAGAAAATGCTCTTTTCGTTTCTAACGATTCGAATTTCCCTTCGGTACCAATTCCAAGATTCCCCGACATAGTCATATGATCCGTAAAAGTGCTTGTAGTGAAAAAGTAATCCGTCAACTTCTTTATTCTCTTTATACTTGGCCATTGCCTGACGAATGGTATCGTAATACTTTTCATGAACAACTTCATCGGCTTGTATGTAGAAACACCAATCTGCATCTGGCGAAACGGATTGAAAGGCTTTATCGGTTTCAACAGCCAACACACGGCCACCCTCGCGAAGGGTATCATCCCAAATAGTATGGATGATTCTAATTTTAGGGGAGTTGATGGCTAGGATTAAATCAAGCGTATTATCTTCACCACTTCCAACAGACACAATAAACTCATCGCAAAGCGGCAGCACAGAAGTAATGGCCTCTACAATTGGGTAGTCGTATTTTACTGCATTTCTTACGATGGTAAAGCCAGCGATTTTCATGTCCAAATTTAATTAATGAAATCACTCGTTAATAGTCTTCACTACTTTTTAAAATTGTGGTCAATTTTTTGGGTGAGCAGATTAGGAGAGTAACAATTAAAAAGAGTATCGAATAGGTTAGAACTCTAAAATACTGTAGCCAGTCGTAGACGTACCTACCAAGAATATCACTTCCAATAATGGGCGTGAACATCAGAGCATTGACAACAAACAGAATTGAAAGAATTTTGAACCTGCGCTGAGACTTATAATCAGCAATGAAAAAATATGTCAAGTATATGATTGCAGGGAAAATATAAATAAAAGCATATTTCTGTTGGTGAGGAAACAAAAGCGGAGTCACCACAAAAAGGTAGGAGTACTCCCAGAAGTTTTTTAGCTTAGAGTCGTTTTTCATAAAGGGTAAAGACTTAAGAAAAAATAGTGTGAGAGCAATGAAACAAAGACGGGTAAGATTCAAAATCAATTCAACAGTTTTCAAATCCAGGTTAATAAAATTGCGCTGAATGTTAAATTCAGCAGTTGTGTTGGTGATCAAAACAGGTACTAAGGCCACAAGACTGTGTGGTCCAAGGCCGGCTTCAATAACAAATTCCTTATTGGTTGGATTTATTGCTTTCCACCATTCGGTTAGCAAAAAGTTGTTAAAATCATATCCAAAAATAAATGCTGGCAAGAAAAGAGAAAGTGTAAAAAATGTAATGGTGTACGCAAAGCCTTTCCATTCTCTACGATAAATCAAATAAGGAATAAAAATGATGGGTAGCAGCTTTATATTGCAAGCAAGCGAGACAATCAATCCTCCAACCGCATGTTTTGATTTTCTGAAAAGCACCAAGCCCTCTAATGTAGCCCACATTAGAAAGATGGTTACTTGAATCATTGAAAAGTTGTAGATAACAAATCTTAGTATAAAAATGAAAGAAAAAATAGTCCAAAAGATCCTTTCACGTTTTGTTAAAAAATCAACGTAAAAATGATCTTTTGCTAAATTCCAAATTCGATAAAGCCAGTAAGCTGACAGCATCAGCCAAATAAACTCGATAAAAAACTTTGGTAAGAAAGTAAAGGGAACTAGAACCAACGCAAACAATGGGCTGTAGTAATATTGAAGGCATTCTGAACCCTTTGTGAAACAAGGATCGTAGATATTCCCCAATCCTTTCAATTTATCGGCAGCCATCAAATACACGTCAAAGTCACCCCCTAAAATCGCACACCAAGCACAGTAAAGAATAATTAATGTATAAGCGAGATAGCTATGATAACCGTCCTTTGGTAATTTTATGTTCATTTCAGTAAAAGCTAAAACTCGTACTTATTCACTTACGCACAGCAATTAATTGATTAATTGATTAACTTTTCTGTAATAAATCTTTTCTAATGCATATTTACAATATATCTATCAATTTTAGGTTTTTTGTTAGCAAAAACGATTATTCAAATGGTGAAGCTACTTAGGAAAATTGGCAACTTGTGCGTTAAAAATTTTCTTCCAATACATATTTTTTATGGTTTGTTGGTGCTTGTAGTTAGTTTACAGAGTTGGCTTCTAGAACCAAAAATTATAAATGGTTTATTGTATTGTCATTACAATAACTACGTAATTTTTAAACAATCATTTTTCCATTTAATTAACAATCAAGATTTATACAGTCTTTATGTTAATGAACAAAGGGATCTATTCAAATACAGCCCAACATTTTCATTATTATTTGCCCCACTTGCAATACTCCCCGATATTATTGGGCTCATTCTGTGGAATGCATTAAATGCCTTTCTTTTGGTTTATTCTGTTAAACTATTGCCAGGCTTTTCCGATAAGGCTAAAATTAAAATTTTGTTTTTTGTATTGTTAGAATTAAATACTTCCCTACAAAATTCACAGAGTAACGGATTGATGGTAGCGCTAATATTAATTGGATTTTGTTTATTTGAAAGGGGCTTTTTCTTTGTTGGCGTTTCTTGCATCGTTCTGACAGGTTTTATCAAAATTTACGGACTAATCGCACTTGGACTCCTGGTATTCTATCCAACCAAGATAAAACATGCAATTTATACTTTGCTCAATATTGCCTTCTTCCTAATTCTCCCTTTAATCGTAATACCTGTTAAACAGCTTGTATTTCTATATCAAAGCTGGGGAAATCTTCTCTTAGGTGATCATTCGAGCGCTTATGGTCTTTCTGTCATTGGATGGTTAAATTCTTGGTTTCATGTGATGCCGAACAAGACAATTGTTTCGTTAGTGGGGGTACTAATCTTAGGCTTACCTTTGTTGTGGAGTAAGAGATATTCCTCGGATTCATTTCGGATGATGTGGCTAGCCAATGTGCTAGTATGGATGGTAATTTTCAACCATATGGCGGAATCTCCTACGTTTATTATTGCGGTAGTTGGAGTTATCCTCTGGTATTTTGCAAAGCCCGCTACTTTCACAAGTCAAGTCGTAATTCTTCTTGTCTTCGTTTTTACAATACTTTCACGGACAGATATTTTTCCAAAATATGTAAAAGATCATTTTTTTGACCCTTACATGATCAAGGTTGTTCCCTGTATTCTTTGTTGGGTAGTAATTTGCTACGATTCGATTTTTGGGAAAGAGGAAAAGTTAGAGATAAACGTAGACAATCCGCGATCTCTCTGATTGCGCTAATAATTCAATTTAAGCTGGGTACTATTTCACTTGTCCATTTTCTACTTGGATTTACCTTTCGATAAATTTTCTTTTTGGTCACTCGTATTTGTCCTTGACTTAAGGATTTTAGAATTGAGCTTGTTTAAAATTGCCTTATATTTACCGATATAAGATAATACTAAATTAGTAGAAATGAATAGTTGTAGGATATGTGGGAATCATAATACTTCAAATGACTATTTTGTCGCTAAAGAAATGATGTTTGGATTCAGAGATGAGTTCGTTTACTTTAGGTGTGAAAAGTGTGGTTGTGTCCAGATAGAAAACTTTCCTACAAACATTTCTAAGTATTACCCAGACTATTATTACAGCCTTGGAGGATATGATGGGAAAAGATTTCAAGGTTTTTGGGGATCAGTATACAAACTTAGAAATCGCGCATCATTTTTTCGAGACAGCTTATTTTTGAGGGTTTTACATTTTGTGAGTCCCATTGGGAAGTATGAAGTTTTTCAAGGGCTAGGAATTACAAAGAAGTCAAGAATTCTCGATGTTGGCTGCGGAAACGGTGACTTTTTTATCTATCCTTTTAAGGAACTTGGTTTTGAAAAAGTAGCAGGATGTGATCCCTTCATCGAAGAAAATCTTGATTATACAAATGGACTTAAAATTTATAAGACGGATATTTTCGGGATGAAGGGTGAGTGGGATTTGATCATTTTCAATCATTCTTTTGAGCATCTTCAAAGCCCATACGATAATCTTGCGCAAGCAAAGAAACTATTGGCACCTGATGGTATTTGTATCATCAGAACACCAGTTGTGCCTTGCTTTGCCTGGAATAGATACGGGATTAATTGGTTTCAGCTAGATGCACCACGACACTTTATTATACAGTCCACGCAGAGTCTTCTGGCTATGTCCTTGAAAGCGAAGCTCAAAATAGAGAAAATTGAGTATGATTCAACACATCATCAATTTACCGCAAGCGAGGGCTATCAAAGGAATGAGCCACTGATTTACCAAACGAATAAAAAAACTCTGGCGGAAAAAATTAAAAGACTGCAGTTCTCGAGGTTGGCAAAAAGGCTAAATAAGAAAAAGGAAGGAGATCAGGCAGCATTTATATTAAGGAATATCGCGGACTAAGCTGTCTTTTCAGATCGATAACTCATAGTTCCTTGAGGGGCAGATTGCGGCAACAAATTCAAGTGTTTGCTTTTACAACTACACCTGCCTTACCGATATCTTCAATTATCCGCTCCGCTATGATTTCCAAAGGTATAGGTGCCTTGCACGAATCTAGAAGCCGTTTTTTGGATTTCTTTATTTCTGATCTTTTTCTGAGGTAATTAAGAAAGGCAATATGATACTTCCATCGAAGTGCCACCGCCTGTATGACAAGAGTTATTGCTTGTCTTGAATACCAAAACAATTTTGATTGAGTATTCAAATGTAAAGAATGAAAAATAAGCTTGTTTCGCTGTGTCGTTATCCAAATCCTTCTTTTTTTATTGAACTTATTAATAGTGGTAGAGGCTGGATGCCTGCAAACCGCATTGTGTTCATAGTAGCATCGCCAGCCTAGCCGCCATGCCCTCACTGACAGATCAGTATCTTCATAATAGAAGGGAGCATAAATTTCATCAAAGCCACCAAGCATATTCAATTTTTCGCGATCGACCAAGGCACCTCCGCCAGAAAGAAAAAGAGTTGTCACCAGGGTCGATGGGTTGGTTACATAGAAATTAAAAGGCTGCATTTTTTTTGAACCCAAAAATCGAGGGTACTTTCCTGCCTCTTGTATTTTGTCATCTTTTAGGCCAATGAAGCGGCCGCAAACGCCAAATGTATCTGGGTGGTCGAAATAGGGAAACAAATGCTCAAAATAATCGGGTAGCAATGAAACGTCAGTATTTAACAATAGGACGAGATCTTTTGTTGCTAGCTCTATTCCTTTATTAATGGTTGGTGAAAAGCCACGATTTGTTTTTTGAGCAACAACCTTAACATCTTCAAAATTTTCTTTTAAAAAAATGATCGACTCATCGGTTGAGGCGTCATCGACAACGATTATTTCATGGTCAATTCCAGCCTTATGAAGCGCAGTATACACAGAAGGTAGGTTTGCTGCCAGCAAATTTCTTCCGTTATAGTTGGGAAGTACTACCGAAATGGACTTTTTGATATTCAACGCGAACAACTAGTTTAGTGGATGGATATGTTCTTGCAAATCGAGCAAACCGTTCCTTGTTTTCTGAATAGTAAAGTGGTTTTGGTTTCTTTTGAAATGTCTTGGTGGCCTCCACCAGCACAAAAATATCTACCAGATCATCCAGTCTAGTTCGTTAAAGAACGCGAAACAATCAAGTACTCGACCCACATGCAATTTTATTAATATTGCGTTAGCAATTAACTTAAAATTACTCACTAGAATCAATGAAAGTAGGTTTTTTTTGTGGCTCTCGTGCCTGGGGTGGATTAGAAATCAATAATCTAAGACTATGTAGGTGGCTAAAAGAGCGTGGGCTTCAGCCCATATTGTTTTGTGAAAGCAATACCCGACTAGCGGATGAGGCCGCCATTCATGGCATCGAGAAAATGGAATTGGGTACACACACGAAACATTTCTCCTTTCGCACAGCTTATCAACTATCAAGAACGCTCTCCAGGCAACAAATCAATATTGTGGTCATTGGCCATTATCATCATTTTTATATGAGTGTGTGGGCAAAGATTTTTTCCGGTCAAAGCCTCCGGATTGTTTACTGGCAACAAATGCAACTGGTGTTGAATAAGAAAGATTTTTATCATTCTTTTTTCTATCGCAGACTAGATGCTTGGATCACACCACTTAATTATTTAAAAAGCCAGTTGATGGCAAACACGGTTTTGCCTCTAGACAAAATAACCGTTATACCCCTCGGTGTGGAGATAGAGTTGTTCAGCAAAGCCAATGCCGAGAAAAGGGAGCAATCCCGGAAGGAACTATCCTTACCACTAAATGAATTTATAGTCGGCACTATTGGCAGGATAGACAGACAAAAGGCGCAAGGATCATTGATAGAGTCTATTAAAATACTTAAAGACAAAGGGCTGCCAATAAAAGCGGTTTTCGTAGGTGAAGAAACGCTCGGAGAGGAGGGTTATTTGGCAGAACTAGTACGCCTTACAAATATATATGGCTTGCAAAATGAAGTTTATTTTAAACCATTTGTAAAGGATGTGCCATTGGCTTTTGCGGCATTAGACGTTTTTGTAATGCCTTCATTGTCTGAGCCAATAGGCATGGTAACCGTAGAGGCGATGGCATCGGGGTTACCCGTGGTGGGCACTAATTCTGGGGGCACACCTGAGCTTCTAGACAACGGCAATGCGGGACTTTTATTTGATCCGTGTGATGCTGGAAAATTGGCCGATCATATTTATTCTCTTTACCATAGCCCAAGTGAAAGAAGTAGTCTAGGTGTCAACGCTCAATTATGTGCTAGTCAGTACAGCCATAATTTACAGTGTCAATTGTTTGAAAAACTGCTAAATCAGTTATGAAACGTTCCATTGTTTCACGCAAAACCAGCTCATTAAAAAAGGAAGAACAGTCGTTTATTCTAATAAAGCAAACGCTACTAGCTGGCCACCGAATTTTCTTGAACTGCCAAATGTTTTTGTTTTGAGGCCAACAACAAACGAGACGCCACCTGCGATACGGTGATTAGGCGCATACAAGCGCAGTCACTACTTTTTCTACAATCCGAGCAAGCCTTATCGGCAACAAAGTGACTTGCCTGTTTTCCTATTGGCCCCCATCTTCCCGGGTGTATTGGCTTTAAAGGCGGGAATAAGCCCACAGAAAATTTTCCAAGTGCAGCCGCCAGATGAAGGACTCCCGTACTTGACGCGACAAGTCCATCAACTTTGTTGATAAAGGCACCCAATTCTTCCAAAGAAAACTGCCCCATTAGGTTGTGTACGCCCTCTGTCGTCAACAATTCAGGCATTTCCTTTTTGATACTATTTTCTTCGTCTTTTAGACCCGTGATAAAAAAGCAAAAGTGTTCGCTGGGAAGTTGCCTTATTAGTGATTGGTAATTGGCAAGACCCCATTCTCTCGCATTTCCTTTTGATTTAGGGTGGATGATTAGGTTGAACTTGGTGGGATCAAGTAAATGACCAAAATCTTTTGGAACAGCCTGTAGCCCATAGTTTGCCATCAACTGCGCGAAGTCGGGGTTTGTTTTTAGCCGGAAGGGGCTCAACAATTTAAAGTTCAACTGACTTTCGTGCAGTTCTGAATTCAGGCGACTAAAATTAACCAGCCGATTGCAGTAAAACCAGTTGAATACCCGATGCGCTGTGGCAACTCGATTGGGTATTTTAAAACGCTTCGCAAGTGCGGCCAATTCTTGATCTGGGTAAACAAACAAGATAGTGTCGGCCTCAACCGAAGCAAGCAGTGAGGGGTTCTTAAGAATTTCTTCCCGATCTAGAAAATGATCGATATAAGTGCATTGCCTGATTACTGACTCTGTGTATTTCTTTCCGATGAAGTAAATTTCGCTGCCTGAAATTGTTTTTTTTAAATAGCCGGCAACAGGCAGCGTAAGGATTACATCTCCCAGGTTGTCAGTTCTACTAATGATGATTCGTTTGCCGATGCCAGCTCTTTTATTGGCTTCATATAGCTTAGCGTACTTATAAAATACGTGGTTTGCTTCCGCAGCCGCTACGGCTAGCCCTTCAAAGCCATCTAAAAATCCGACTTTGATGAAGTAACTCTTGCAAAACGAGAAAAAAGTATGGCCAACTATTTTTGAAATAGAGGTAGATCGTTTACCTACATTCTCCCTTGCAAAAATCGATGAATACTGTTGAATTTTAGTGAGTGTTTCATGCCCATCTTGGTAGGCAGTATGCATCAAATCTCCTTGAAGATGAGTCACTCTGCTATCTTTGGAAAGAATCACTTTATCGTGTGGATTTTCTCCACCCCAACTTCCGAACCGCTTATTCCATAGACGTATCTTTTGATCTGGATACCAACTGCCGTGTTTAATCCATTTACCACCGTAACTGGACAGCCTGTTCATTTTGTACGCCTGGCCCACCCACTCTTTTTTTGCCTTTACGATGGAGTTGGCGAGTTGAACGGACAAATACTCATCGGCATCGATGGCAAAGACATGATCAAACGTGGCCAGCGATAGAGCAAAGTTTTTCTGTTGAATGTGACCCTCGAAAGGGTGCTCCACGAAACGAACTTGTTTCTCAAGGCAAATTTGTTTCGTGTTGTCTTTCGAATAAGAATCCACTACGATAACCTCATCAGCAAACGATCTCACTGAATCAATACACCTTCCAATGTTTTTTTCCTCATTGAACGTGATGATAATCACGCTTATCTGCACGGGGTTCTCCATTGAAGGCAAGTTAGCCTCAAATAAAGTAAATAAAAAATCTTGGCAGGGTCTACCTGCACCTACCAAGATTTACTTTGAATTCTAGCGTTTTGCCAATGGCATGGTTGCCTTTAAAAAATTGAGAAATTCTGAATGATACCCCTCTTTGTCGGTGCCATTTGCCGCTTGGTCAAGTTCTGCCGTCTCTTCCACACTTAAGAAGATCATATCGAATGCGGCCACTGTCTTCTTTGGGAACTAGTTTGCCCGAAATCACTCTTTCCTCTGAGGCCATGAAGCCAAGGGAAAGCATTAAGAGAACAATCAACATCGAAAATTGCTTTTACATAACTTAGATAGTTTATATTTTATAATGAGATGCAGCTATCTTTCGGTTTTCATAAAAGAATCCAGAAAATAGAATTAACACGTGCGGGGTCATTCACATACAGACATGGAACTACTTCGACTTTATAAAGAGTCTGGAGAATTGGAGTATTGGGGAGAATTGTATGCTCGCTACACTTCGCTTGTATATGGCGTTTGCCTGAAGTACTTAAAAGACAGGGACGAGGCAAAGGATGCGATGATGCAGCTTTTTGAAAAACTCGTTGCCACCCTATTAACCCATGACGTAGAAAACTTCAAAAGTTGGCTTTATATAACGGCTCGAAATCATTGCTTGATGCAGCTACGCGCCCAGAAGGCAAAGCCCTCCCCCATAAGCTTTCCGGAGGGCAAGCAGGGATTTTCACCCGAACTTGTGGAAAACCAGTTCTTACTGCATCTAGATGAAGAGCCCGAAATGGAGCAAAATCTTAGTAAATTGGAGAAGTGTATCGATCAATTGGTAAATGATCAGCGGCAGTGCGTTCGATTGTTTTATTTGCAGGAGAAATGCTACAAGGAAATAACGGGGCTAACGGGATTTGACTTGAATAAGGTGAAGAGTTATATACAAAACGGCAAACGAAATTTGAAAATTTGCATGGAGCAAAATGAATGATTGGAAAGACGATATTGAAAAATATAGGAGGGGAGAACTAACCCCCAATGAGATGCACTCGTTGGAAAGAAAGGCATTGTCAGATCCTTTTCTGGCAGATGCGCTAGAGGGCGCTGATACGATTTCCGCCAAGGATTTCTCAGAAGATCTGAATGAATTGAAAAAATCCATTCAATATCAGATTGAACAGAAAAGCGTAGCGTCTTTTGGGCAAGCTGAAATGGCTTCCGCGGCCGCCCCGGAACAAGCGAGCAAAGAACAGACAATAGTTGGCGAGGGAAAGCGCACAAACAAATGGGTTTGGCCTTTGCGAATAGCGGCTTCACTTTTTATCATACTGAGTGTTTTTTGGGCGGCAAATCAGCTGATTCCAAACGAAGAAAAAGAGAACCTTGCCCTTACAAAAGAAGTGGATACAAAAAAGGAAATGCCTGCACCACCCCAGAAAGAGCCTGATTCTATTGGTGCCATTCGGCAACCGGTTGCTACACCTCCATCGAAGCTACTTGCTGAAAAACTAAAACAGATTGCCGGAAGCAAATTAGTCGAAACCGTTGCCAAAGAATCGGAGCCAGTCGCTGCTGAAGAGGGAGAAAAACATACAGCTTTGATGGACATGGCTGAAGAAAAAAAAGCTGTGCAGGGAGTTAGTGAAGAAAAAGAAGCTAAGGTGACTGAGCTGGCGAAGTCCGAAAGAGCGGCATCTGCTCAGCCGATCGCACCAATGAATAAGAGCACAATTGACATAGCTGCTGCTAATCAAGGCTCAAGGAAAAAGAGTCTTGACGGGCAACTCATTCGTGGGCAAGTTTTGTCTTCCGAGGATGGGCAACCATTGCCCGGAGTGAATGTGGTGTTACAGGGTACTTCAGAAGGTACGGTAACGGACGTGAATGGGAATTATCATATTGCTATTGACGCCAGCAACCCTACGCTTGTTTTTTCTTTTGTGGGATTTCAGACCAAAGCAGTGCCGGTAGGCAACCAGAAAGAAGTGAATATAAATTTGGGGCCAGACCTCACACAACTTAGTGAAGTAGTTGTTACGGGTGCAGCAGCCCGTGACGATAGTCAAAACCCTCCCGTTGTTAGATTAGCAGAGCCAGCTGGAGGGCGCAAGGCGTATGATAAATACCTGGAGAATAGTTTACGTTATCCGGTTGAAGCAATAACAAAAAAAATAAAGGGAAGGGTGACAGTTAAGTTTACCGTTCGAACCGATGGTGCACTCGATGAATTCAGCGTGGTCAAAAGCTTGGGTTATGGTTGTGATGACGAGGTCTTACGACTTGTAAAAGAAGGACCAAGCTGGTCGCCTACGCTCGAAGACAATACCCCTGTTGAAAGTGAGGTGTTAGTGAAAGTGCGTTTTGATCCTTCGAAGGCGAAACAATAAATCCATCATTTTCAACTTTTCCCATTTAACCTGATGGATTGCCAGCGTTCATCTAATCGCATGAAAAATTCATTATTATTTATACTTTTAGGGCTACTATTTACTTAATTCGAATTGCATGAGTTTATTTATTAAGAAGCCATTAGAGCAATTGATGGCTCAGTCGGGTGGTGATTCTTCAAAAGGGTTGAAGCGTACGCTTGGACCAATGAACCTGATTGCGTTGGGCATCGGAGCGATTATCGGGGCCGGACTTTTTGTTCGAACTGCCGCAGCGGCAGGTGATGCAGCGGGTCCTGCTGTGGTTATCTCTTATATCGTGGCAGGCATTGGTTGTGCTTTTGCCGGTTTGTGCTATGCTGAGTTCGCCTCTATGATCCCAATTGCAGGTAGTGCGTATGCCTATGCCTATGTAACCATGGGCGAGTTTATTGCTTGGATAATCGGGTGGGCATTGGTACTTGAGTATGCACTTGCTTCCGCAACAGTATCTATCGCGTGGAGCGAATATTTAAACAGTCTGTTGGGGGGACGAATTCCCTATGAATGGTGTCACTCTCCATGGGAAACCTCTCTCAATGGAGTAAGTGGCATCGTCAACTTACCAGCTATTCTTATTTTGTTTTTATTGACACTTCTTTTGATAAAAGGGACGCAAGAGTCCGCCACCGTTAACTCAATTATTGTGGTTGTTAAAGTTTCTATTGTAATACTCTTCATTGCGTTGGGCTGGGGCTTTATTAATGAGACAAACTATACGCCCTTCACTATCCCGGGAGACATGGCGGGTCATGAACCATGGAACAGGCATGGTTGGGGAGGGATTCTCGGGGGAGCCGGGATCGTGTTTTTTGCGTTTATCGGTTTTGATGCAGTTTCAACTGCTGCACAAGAAGCAAAGAATCCAAAGCGCGATATGCCTATAGGAATTCTTGGCTCGCTGGTGATTTGTACAGTACTCTTCGTTTTGTTTTCACATGTTCTTACAGGTCTTGCAAACTGGCAAGAATTTAAAGTGGCAGGTAAGGAGGCTTCTGTAGCTTATGCGATTAAAAATTATATGCCCGGCTTTGAGTGGCTTTCTACACTTATTACGGTTGCTATTCTGGCGGGATTCTCCTCGGTGATTTTAGTAATGTTGATGGGGCAGTCGCGTGTATTTTACTCGATGTCAAAAGATGGCCTTGTTCCGCCTGTATTTTCCGAACTGCACCCAACGTTCCGCACCCCTCACAAGGCAAATTGGATTTTGTTGGTGTTTGTTTCCCTTTTTGGCGGATTTGTTCCGGGAAGTGTAGCTGGTGACCTGACCAGCTTCGGCACTCTGTTTGCGTTTGTACTCGTTTGTGCAGGTATTTGGGTGATGCGGGTAAAAAACCCAACAGCAGTGCGACCATTTAAGACACCTTTGGTCCCTCTAATACCAATCTTGGGAATACTTGTTTGCTCAGCGTTGATACTTTCTTTGGACTACAAAACGCAGCTGATGGCGCTTGGCTGGTTGCTTTTTGGATTGGTGATTTACTTTCTGTATAGCAAAAAGAATAGCGTCCTGAGAAAAGAAAAGTAAAGGTTTAGAAAATGTAACGAAGCCCTACACCACCCTGAAAGCGTTGATAGCCCGGGTCAACAAAGGCATCGGTAAACATTTCAACTTCAATAAAAGCCGACACGGGAAGAGTAAAATAGGAGTATTCAAAACCCAGCAAGACGACTGGGCCATAGGTAAATCTGTTTTCAGAGATTCGGCCGTTTTTTGATTCAACACGCCCATTTTCGTAGAGGTACTCATACGTGAGGCTCGTATTTCTCCACTGCCATCCTGCCCCAACATACAGTTGCAGACCCTTTGATATTTTTTCTGCATCCCATTGATAAAGAAATTTTGCTTCCAGAAACCAATCACCGGAAATAGTATGTGTCAGGTAACGTGCTGCCTGCGCATTGCCAACGGTATCAATCAGCGGGTCTTTATTTACCACGTCAGCTATTGCCTCGTTCTCAACATTCTCGAACAGCCCCCGATAATACTTATTGTAAAGTCCACTTGAAGCTTTGCCACCATCAACAGCAAACGCCCAATTCTTACTGGGATAGAATTTATAGGTCAGGGCAACTGGATCTCCAACCTTGAATCCAATTCCCTGGTAAGGGTATTTACTTGTTTCGAAAATAGGGCAGATAGTAATTGCTTTGCTTCGCGACACTTTTGGCATCCGGTATTTTGTACTCCGAGCGCTCTTTCCGGCTTGAGAAAATCCATGCTGGCTTATCAATATAAGCAAGAAAATGGTTACCCGAAAGATTTTATAGGGAGACATTAAAGCAAATATAACCCTTTTACGCAAATGTTTTTGGTGGCATGCGCCAGGGGTGTACGACAGTTTTGAATTTCTCCGTGACCCTTGTGGTTTCTTTGTGTTCCCCGTGGTAAAAATGCAAACCACTAAGTGCTCAAAGGTTGCAGAAAGTACACCATTGAGCTATCCACCTTAAGCAAAACTGTCGTACACCCTGCGCCAGATGTTAAGCTATTTCTTTGTACTGCATTTTGTGCAGTTGGGCGTAGAAACCATCGCTCGCCAAAAGTTCATCATGGCTACCCGATTCTTTGATCTCTCCCTTATCTAAAACGATAATTTTATCGGCCTTTTGAATCGTAGATAATCGGTGGGCAATTGCAATAGACGTTCGATTGGTCATCATTTTTGAAATCGCATTTTGAATCATCTCTTCTGTTTCACTATCTACCGAAGAGGTGGCCTCATCTAGCACCAATATTTTTGGGTCATAAACCATGGCGCGTATGAACGAGAGTAGCTGTCGCTGCCCCACCGAAATGGTTGCGCCACGCTCCATCACGTTGTAGTCCAGGCCCCCTGGGAGTCGATCAATAAATTTTCTTGCACCAACAAGATCGGCAGCATGTAGGATCATCTTATCGGTAACTTCTTTGTTTCCAAGCGTGATATTATACCGAATTGTATCGGAGAAGAGAAAAACATCTTGCAAGACCACGCCAATGTTTTTTCGGAGTGAGGCGGTGTCAAATTCTTTGATATCCATACCATCCACTTGAATGGAACCGCGATTGATTTCGTAAAAACGATTGAGTAGGTTAATGATGGACGACTTTCCGGCCCCGGTTGCTCCTACTAAGGCGATGGTCTCGCCTGGTTTGATATCAAGGCTAATATCTTTCAAAACATAATCGGCATCATTGTAGGCAAACCAAACATGGTCAAACTTTACCTGGCCCTTTATATCGCTTGGCGTAACCGTTCCATTTGGCATTATGTCTGTTTGATCATCTAATAAATTGATAATTCTGGAAGAACCCACTATACCCATTTGCAGCGTATTGTAGCGGTCTGCGATCATTCGAATGGGCCGGAAGAATAACTGGATGAACATAATGAAAGAAACCAGTTTGCCAATGGTGATGCCAGTAGCCTCCATGTTGATTATGCCTTTTGCGCTATACCAAACCAGCAAGCCTGTGCCCATAGCGGCAATGATTTCGGCAATGGGGAAGTACACGGAGTAATAGAGAACCGATCTCAAGTGAGCGTTTCGATGCTCCTTGTTGATTTCTTTAAATTTCTCGAACTCTCTCTTTTCACTTCCGAAAATCTGCACGATATTCATCCCTGTAATGTGTTCTTGCACGAAGGAATTTAAATTAGATACTGCATTACGCACATCGTTGAAAGCTACTTTTATTTTCTCCTTAAAGACGTAAGTGGCGAGTAACATCAATGGAATAGTAGACAGGCTTACCAGCGTTAACTTCCAATCAATCCAAAACATGAAAGCTAAGATGAAAATGATTTGAAGTAAATCGCTGGCCATAGCTGCTAGCCCTTCGCTAAACACGTCAGACAAGGTTTCAACATCTGAAATGGTACGAGTTACTAATCTGCCGATAGGCGTTTTATCAAAGAAACGCAATCGGAGTTTGATCAGATGTTCATACAATTGAATGCGGATGTCGCGAATGATGAATTGTGCAATTCTTCCTGAAATGTAGGTGTGGGCGTATTGTACAGCAGATTGAACAACCAACAACCCAAGGATGATCAACATGATATTTACCATTGCCCAATAGTTGCCGTACTGGACATGGGTATCCAACGTATATTGAATAAGCATTGGCCTGATCGGTGTGAGAATCCCCAATAAGAACGTAAGCACGATGACAAAGTAAAAACGCCCCTTGTAGGGTTTTACAAACTGCATGATGCGCTTAAGTACTTTGAAATCGATGATATTCCCGCTACTTACTTTTTCTTTTTCCATTTTACGATTTAAAATTCAAAGTTCAAGATTCATTAAACCTAGTTTTGAATCTTGAACTTTGAACATTTCTATTTAACAAAAACGTTTTTTGGATACTTTACACTTGTCAAGTACAATCCCTCCGGGGGCACGTTCATGCCTGCCTTCTTTCGGTCTTTACCTTTTACAATTTCCTCAAACTCTTTCATGGTAATTTTTCCTGTACCAACGTCTAACAAAGTTCCTACAATCGCTCGCACCATTCCTCTCAAAAACCGATTCGCAGTGACATTGAAAACAAGCAAATCTCCTTTTTGATTCCAGTTTGCCTTTTTGAGGGTACAAATAAAGTGATTTACATCGGTCTTCACCTTGCTGAAGCACTCAAAGTCGTGTTCGCCCACTAGTAGCGTAGCGGCCCGGTTCATGTTTGCCACATCGAGCGATTTGAAAAAATAATAGGCCTGACCAATCAATAGTGGATCCTTCACCCTTGTGATCTTGTATTCATACGAGCGCTCAAAGGCATCATATCGCGCATGTGCTTCTTGTTTTACTGGTTGAACCGAGCGAATGGAAATGTCTTTTGGTAGAAGCGAATTTAACTTAATCAGCCACGTTGGTTCATCAAATTCATTTTCGACATCTGCGTGGAAAAATTGTTGCACGCAATGCACCCCAGCATCGGTTCGGCCGCTGCCGACTATTTCAATTTTTGCCCTGAAAATTTTGGATAATGCCGCTTCTACGACTTCTTGTACGCCTACTGCATTGGCCTGGTTTTGCCAGCCGTGGTAGTTGGTGCCATTATATGAAATTTCGAAAAAGTAGCGCATAGTTTTAACACAATTACTTGACAAGACTGCATTTTTTTTCGAGCAGCGCTTTCATAACTAAAATTTCAGCTTCCATCAATTTAAAAACGGCTTTTTTCCGTGCATTGGAGTTGAGATGCAGGATCGATTCATTCAGCAGCTTTTCGCGAATGTGATTTGGCATGAGCGAGTTTTCTGACAACTTACTTACATCTACTATTGATGTGTCCAATTCAGCCTGCACGAAATCAATCTGCGAAAAGCCTGCTTGTAGAAAATCTTTAGAAGGATGCAGATAACTTTCCAGGCTGGCGTCTGCCACAATATCTTGGATATCGCCATAGCCAGTTAGCACCGCATAATAGTTCAATAACTTTTTCTTCAATTCAAGGTCTCTAAGAATTCCGAGTTTGCCACTCGATTTCAAGTCATCAAAAGCAGACAAACTCGGCTTGAAATTGAAACGAATAAGATTAATGGAATTTCTCATGGCATTGGCGACCTCTGTACGGTTCACCTTCTCTTGCTGCAAAAGGTGAATGCTTTGATTGACCCATTTTATTCGCTCTTGATCTTCTTCATTTAATTTTTTTAATAAGGCTTCATCTTGGGTTACATCTTCCAATAGCTTGCAATAGTAAGCCTTCTCTAATTGGCGGTCTTCATAAGCTTGGTTCCACGTATTGATTTGCAATGCAATTAATATTCCAATCACCACCAACACGATTTCCCCGATAGCATAAAGCAGGTAGCTTTTTACTTTTCCAGCTTTCATATTTTTCTCTCGGATTTTTCGGAAGAATTTTATCATTACACTAATTCGTAAATGATGGCCGCTCCTTGTCCTACTCCTATACACATTGTAGCAAGGCCGTATTTTACTTTTCTCTTTTGCATTTCATGAATAAGTGTTGTGCTGATGCGCACTCCGCTACATCCTAGTGGATGTCCGATGGCAATGGCACCTCCATTAACATTTACTATTTCGGGATTGAGCTCAAGGTCATTTATACAAGCCAATGATTGAGAAGCAAATGCTTCATTCAATTCGATCAAGCCAATATCTGAAATTTTTAATCCGGCACGCTGTAACGCTTTTTGCGTGGCGGGCACAGGACCAACTCCCATATAGGCGGGATCTACACCTGCAATTGCCATCGATACTATTCGAGCTAAGGGTTTCAGATTTAATCTGTTGACTACTTCTTCATTAGTAATCAAACAGGCGGCTGCTCCGTCATTAATACCCGAAGAATTTCCGGCTGTTACGGAGCCGCCTTCTTTAAATGCCGGCTTTAGTTGAGCTAACTTTTCCAAGGAGGTCGTCTCACGCGGATATTCATCTTTACTAAACTCGATCGTTTCTTTGCCTTTTGCAATAAAGATCGGAGCAAGTTCTTTGTCGAATTTTTTGGCCAGCGCTGCAGTCGCATATTTTTGTTGTGACGCCAGCGCAAAGGTATCCTGTTGTTCTCTCGTAATTTTCCATTTCTCCGCTACATTCTCAGCCGTTTCGCCCATCGAATAAGGGTGGTACAATTTTGAAAGCTTGGAATTGACGAATCGCCAGCCTATTGTCGTGTCAAAAATTTCCGGTTTGCGAGAAAATGCTTCTTCCGATTTTCCCATCACAAACGGGGCACGACTCATACTCTCTACGCCTCCGGCAATGTAAATTGAACCATCACTATTTACTATTCCTCTACTCGCATCCATAACGGCCTGAAGACCGGAAGCACACAAGCGATTGACTGTTACACCTCCCACGGAGGTGGGGAGTCCCGCCAGTAGTAAGGCCATGCGCGCCACATCTCGATTGTCTTCACCTGCTTGGTTCGCTGCGCCAAAAATAACATCTTCAATTTCAGCAGTGTTGATTGCCGGATTCCTTTCTATTAATTTCTTAATCACATGAGCCGCAAGATCATCCGGTCTTACAGAGGCCAATGTTCCGGCATATTTGCCAATAGGTGTTCGTAGGATGTCGATGATGTAGGCTGTCTTCATTTGGGAATTAATTTTGGCTACAAGCTTCATGCTGCAAGCCACAAGCTGGCAATCTGACGCTTGTAGCTTGAAGCTCTTTTACTACTTTTGCTGCAAGTTAAATTAACCTGATTATGTGGCAAAGGATTCAAACGGTGTTTCTGGGTTTGGTGGTTGTTTGTATGGCGATATGCCTTTTTTTACCGATCGGCATTTTTGTGGATGCCACGACCGGTGATTCGCACCAGCTTTATCCATTACACTATACAATTGTTTCCGGAGAAGCCCGATCGACCACTTATTTTCCCTACGTAATTATTGCGGTTTTGATGGCTACCTCGGCCACTATTGCCGTAATGAGCATTTTGAAATTCGAAAATAGAATTACACAAATAAAGCTGGGTACGCTTAACTCTTTGGTGCTTGCGCTTGTTATGGTAGCAATGGTTTGGTTTTTCAATTCACTAGCAAAGAAATTTGCCGATGGACATTTAGGATTAAACCTATGGGGAACATTCGCTGCCGTAGCATTCAATTGGATTTCGTTGCGTTTTATTCGCAGGGACGAAAAAATGGTGAGGGACTCCGACCGAATTCGCTAGCCCATATTCTAAATTCTAAGTTCTAAATTCTAAATTCTTTTTTTATGGCTCAAACTAAACTAGGACCGAATCCTGCCAACACCATTGGCGAACTTCCAACAGTGGGAATTCAAGCCCCTGAATTTGTCCTCACCTCGAGCGACATGAAAGATGTATCGTTGAAAGATTTTGCCGGAAAAAATGTGGTGCTGAATATTTTTCCTAGTGTTGATACGGGCGTTTGCGCCACATCCGTCCGTGAGTTCAATAAGCGCGTTGCTTCCCTCGATAATACGGTAGTACTTTGTATTTCGAAAGATCTGCCGTTTGCCATGAAGCGCTTTTGTGGAGCGGAGGGCATTGATAAAGCGATCACGCTGTCGGATTTCCGCAGTCGCGGATTTGGAAAAACATATGGTGTAGAATTGTTGGATTCCGCTTTCGCGGGATTATTTGCGCGTGCCGTAGTGGTGATTGACGGCAATGGAAAGGTAAAATACAACCAATTGGTTCCGCAAATCGGAGAAGAGCCAAATTATGAAGCTGCCTTGAAGGCGATTTAACTTAATTAGCAGGCGTCAGACGGCTTGAATGCAATTGCAACAGCCGTCAGACGCCTAAGAAAATCGTTCAAAGCCCTTTCATCATTGAAGGGGTTTTTTGTTTGAGTAAATTCAAGTATCTTTTCTTTTCAATTCTGCTTTATGAAAATTCTAACTTCCTTTTTATTGCTTTCGGCAAACCTTCTTTTTGCTCAAACACCAAAAAGCTATTATCTGACTGCCGATCGCATCTTCGATGGCGAAGTGATGCATACCGGCTGGGCGGTTGTTGTAGAAGCGGACAAGATCGTTTCGATTGGCCCAAAGGAAAAAATAAAGGAGTCGGCTGGCTCCATTAAAATCAATTATCCTAACTCAACACTGCTTCCTGGTTTAATTGAAGGGCACTCACACTTGTTACTTTATCCTTACAATATCACCGACTGGGACACACAAGTGTTGAAAGAGACAGATGCTTATCGCACAGCACGTGCCACGGTGCACGCCAAAAACACGTTGATGGCCGGCTTCACCACTGCAAGAGATTTAGGAACTGAAGGGGCTGGTTATTCCGATGTGGCGCTAAAGCGTGCTATCAATGAAGGAGTGATTCCCGGGCCAAGATTAATGGTGGCCGGCAGAGCCATTGTATCGACCGGTTCATATGGACCGAAAGGGTATGATCATGATCAGGAAATTATGTTGGGAGCAGAACCTGCCGATGGAAATGATTTGGTGCGTGTGGTGCGAGATCAAATCGGTAAAGGTGCCGACTTCATAAAAATTTATGCCGATTATCGATGGGGATTAAATGGTGAAGACCAACCTTCGTTTACATTGGAAGAACTAAAACTCATCAACGAAGTGACGCGAAGCAGTGGCCGCGTAATGGTTTGTCATGCTAAATCAAAAGAAGCCATTCGAAGAGCTGTGATGGCCGGTGCTGAGACGATTGAGCATGGCGATTTTATTGATGTGGAAACGGGCAAGCTGATGAAGGAACACAACGTCACATTTATTCCCACACTGGCGGCAGTAGATATGATTACTCAATATCGTGGTTGGAAAAAGGGAGTTGCGCCAGACCCGGCTAATATTGTGAACAAGAAAAAAAGTTTTAAAGCGGCCATGGAGTCTGGGGTTGCCATTGGTATGGGCGGAGACGTGGGTGTTTTCCCGCACGGTGAAAATGCGTTGGAGATGGAGTTGATGGTTGAATATGGCATGAAGCCAATGGAGGTTCTAAAAGCAGCAACCACCATAAATGCAAAAGCTTTTCATTTGGATCAACAGGTTGGTGCTATTAAAGAAGGACTGAAAGCTGATTTATTGATTGTGTCGGGCGACCCATCGAATGTTATTTCTGATTTGAGAAAGGTGAAATGGGTGATGAAGGACGGAGTTGTGTTTCGAAATGAAAAATAGCTTAGTTAGACGTAATGTGAATTACAAGAGTAAATCACGATCGATGTTTCGGTAACAGAGTAAATCAATCTGTGTTCTTGGTCGATCCGCCTGCTCCAAGTTCCTTTGAATTGATGCTTTAAGGGTTCAGGTTTACCCAATCCCTCAAACGGACTCCGAAGTATATCCTTGACCAGATCTCCAATTCGAAGAGCCATTTTCCGATCGAGTTGAATCCAATCTTGTTATTCTTTGAAGGCCTTAGGAACAAACTCAATAGTTCTCATAACAACTCATCGAGTTTCAGAGAAATAGCTTCTTTTTTTCTTTTGTATTCTTCAATACGTTCGTTTAGTTCATTGGCATACCTTGGATTGCTCAAAATATATTCAGTATCATCTGCCGATTGAATTGTAATATCAACTGTTTTATGAGGGAACATTTTTTTTATTCCTTCCATAATTTCTGGTGTTAATAAATCTGTGTTTATTCGGATAGTTGTTTCCATAAACTTATTTTAAGTAAAGGTAAATGATTTTACCTAAACCATTTTGTTATCAAGCAATTCGAAAACTAGTTGAAAGTTTCATTCATTAATGGTAAATAGAAGTCTCAAATATTTCACATGAACCGAAATCAAGCAATTAGAAAAATGGCAGCTACGGCTCTCGGAGCAGTCGCTTTACCTCAAATGGCAAAATCCATGACCGCTTTGCCAGAGGCAGTAAAGGGGAAAATCAACCACTCTGCCTGTCAATGGTGTTATAGTGATATTCCCCTTGATGAATTATGTGCGGCTGCAAAGAAAATGGGTATTAAATCCATTGACCTGCTCAATTCAACGCAATGGGCCACAGCCGCGAAATATGGACTTACCTGCGCGATGGCGTATGCCAATGATTGGGGATTGCAAAAGGGATTTAACAATCCTGCTTTTCATGAACAACTTTTGAAAGATTATACGCTCAATATTCCGAAAGCGGCAGAGGCCGGGTTGAAAAATGTCATTTGCTTCAGCGGCAATGCCAACGGACTTTCAAAGGAAGAAGGTTTAGAAAATTGTGCTCGTGGATTAGAACCAGTGCTGAAAGTAGCCGCTCAATATAAAATGACGGTGAGCATGGAACTACTCAATAGCAAAGTAGACCATAAAGACTATCAGTGTGACTACACTAGTTGGGGCGTACAACTTTGCGAGAAACTGGGAATGGAGGAATTTAAGCTGCTTTATGATATCTATCACATGCAGATCATGGAGGGCGATGTAATTGCGACTATTCGTAAAAACATTAAATACATTTCCCATTTTCATACAGGAGGAGTTCCCGGTCGTCATGAGATTGACGATACGCAAGAGCTTCACTACCCAGCCATCATGCAGGCCATCGTTGACACGGGCTTCACCGGATTTGTGGCACAAGAATTTATTCCGGCCAAGCCCAATAAACTAAAGTCGCTGAAGAAAGCGATTAAGATTTGTGATGTTTAAATTTTGAGATTTTTAGTAGATTTACTTCATGCAAAAGGAATTCATTAAACCACCACGCACAGCATTTGAAGTATTTCAAATGCTGCCTGAAGGTACTTTGGCAGAAGTAATCGATAATCAGTTGTTTATGGCACCTTCCCCAACTCCTGACCATCAGGAAACTGCTGGCGACCTGTTTCTCGAAATTGCGTCTTTTGTAAAATGGAAGGGACTGGGGAAAGTGTATTTTGCTCCGGTTGATTTGTATTTAGACGAATACTCGAATGTGGTTCAACCTGATTTGATTTTTATCTCGAAAAGTAATTCGCTTCGTACCGACAAAAAGGGACTCAAGGGAATACCAGACCTTATCATTGAGATACTATCTCCGGGAAACAAAAAGTATGACTCAGTTAGTAAGAAAAACCTGTACGAGAAATTCGGAGTTAAAGAATTTTGGTTGGTGGATCCCGAAACAAAAAAGGCTACTGGCTTTTTGTTTCAAGGGAGCAGTTATGTGAATCAGAAGGAATCTCAAAACCAACTTCTCTCTGCTGTTCTTGGCGAGACGTTCAAATTTTAAAATTATCAGAATTTACTTCCAAAGTTTCGTTATCAATTCTACATAGAGCTCTGTCAATTTCGCTTCCGCCTTTCCAGCAACAGCAATAATCTCAGAGATGACAGCAGGCTTAAGGTTGTCGGGGTCACAATCATCGGTTAAAACAGAAATGGCACAGCAAGGCAGTCCCATGTGGTTAGCTACCAATACTTCAGGCACGGTGCTCATCCCTACTACATCTGCACCGAGGCGATTCAAAAAGCGATATTCTGCTCGGGTTTCTAAATTGGGACCAATGACGGCCACATAAACGCCCACGTTCAGTTTTATTTTTTTCTCCTTAGCAATTTTGATAAGGAGCTTGTTCATCTTTTTTGAATAGGGTTCACTCATATCCGGGAAGCGAGGCCCAAGCACTTCAAAATTTTCGCCCCGAAGTGGATTGTCCGGTTGCAAGTTGATGTGGTCATCAATTAACATCAGCTGTCCCTTTTTCCATTTGAGGTTCATGTTGCCGGCAGCGTTAGATATCAATAAACTAGTGATGCCCAACATTTTCATCACGCGCACCGGCAATGTTATTTTCTGCATGCTGTAGCCCTCATAATAATGGAAGCGGCCCTGCATCGCTAGTACTTTTTTTCCTTTTACCTCTCCGTAAATGAATTTTCCGCGATGGAATTCCACTGTGGAAATAGGAAAGTGGGGAATGGAACTATAGTTTATCTCGATGGCGTTTTTTATTTCTTTTACAAACAGGTTGCCCAGGCCTGTGCCTAGAATTACTCCGATTTCCGGTTTATCAATTCCGTGCTTTTTTAGGTAGGACGTAGCTTCGTTGATTTCGTTTAACATAAATTGAATTGAGAATTAATCTTACTTGTAAAAACTGTTTCGATCTGTTTTTGCCACCTCAACAAAAAACTCACTGACTTTTTGGGTAACGGCTTCAAAGAATCTTTTTCCTTTTTCCGCTGAGGCTTTGCTCGGGTCGCCCACGCCTGTGTCTTTCGTTACGCTTGTCCATCTGCGCTCGGCCCAGGCCCATCCCTCTTGCATGGCTTTAAAGACAAATTTCTTTGCCTTGCCATCCCCCGCCTCAGAAAGCGGCCGCACTAATTCAGGATGAATGTGCATGATCACGCTTGTTTCCATTTCGCCTGCGTGATCGTCTTTGTTTTCGAAAAAGAGTTTTTGGTCAACCGCATTGAACCATGTACATACGCACAAAAACATGTCTGGAAATAGTAAACCCAACTCACGAATGGCATTGTTAAAATGATTGGCTCCGTGACTATTAAAAATAATTAGTTTGCGAATGCCCTGACGATTGAGTGTATCTACCACATCGCGAAGAATGGCTAGTTGCGTGCTGGGGTTCATGTTGATGTCGAGTGTTACATCAAATTGCCCGGTGTTGACTCCAAATGGAATGCATGGCAGCACAATTACTTTTGCCCCTTTCTCCCATGCTAAACGAGCGCCTTCAGCGGCTACTTCTTCGGCTTCGATAATATCGGTGCCATAGGGCAAATGATAGTTGTGTGCTTCGGTAGCACCCCACGGCAAAACTGCCACTTCAAACTTTGTTTCCTGAATGGCTTTCCAGTTGGTTTCTTTTAAGATGTAGGGGCGCATGGCTTAATTCAACATTCAAAGTTCAAGATTATTTTGTCAAAGTTTTTTTCGCAATTTTGAATTGAGAATCTTGAATCATATAGTAGCTCCCTGGCAACTGCTGCCTGCCCCAGCGGTACAGGCAAAGCAATGTTGGCTGACTACTATTTCTCGCTGCTCTAATTTTGAGACATCAAATGAGCTGATGTTTTGTCCTGAGCTCTCTTGCGTTTTTAGCCCCAGCATCTGGTTGAAATCGCAATCATAAAGAAATCCCTGCCAATCGATGGACACCGTATTGCGACACATTACGCCACTTACTGCTGATGGATTGAAAGCATTAATGAGTTTTTCCATGTAGTCGTCATAATTGCCCGATTCAATTAAAAAATCCAGAAAGCGACTGATAGGAATATTGGTGATGGTGAACAAGTTATTGAAATCAATATCAAAATGACCTTTCAATTCTTTTTTGAAATCGCGTTCTAGTTGCATTTGGTCTCCTGGTAGAAATGCACCGGTTGGATTGTACACCAAATCGAGAATCAGCCCGCTGCCTTCTTTACCGTAACCCACTTCGTTCAACATCTGCAAACCCTTGATCGAACCTTTGAATACGCCCTCGCCCCGTTGACGATCTGTTTTATCGGCATTGTAAAACGGAAGGGATGAGCAAACGCGCACATTATTTTCTTTGAAGAATTCCGGTAAGTCGTGATACTTGGGATTCGCGGTAATAATAGTAAGATTCGAACGCACAATAATCTCTTGCACGCCTAAACGATGCGCTTCACTCACAAACCATCTAAAATCTGGATTCATTTCAGGAGCACCACCTGTAATGTCTAACGTCTTAATGGTGGTGTGGGTCAATACATCCAGGCATTGCTGCATGGTGTCGCGTGTCATGATTTCTTTTCGATCAGGCCCGGCATCTACATGGCAATGCTTGCAAACCTGATTGCACATGTAGCCAATATTCATTTGGAAGATTTCAATCTTGGCCGGCTTCAACGGAAAATGCCCAAGTGGTTCAATCTTTTGTTTGAAGGTGGGAAGCTTTCCAGATTTAAAAATCCCATTTTGAAGGAATTCTACCTGGCGTTCCTGATTGGCGAGCTGATGGTGACGCGCGTGTAGCGATTTGATCATTTCAATTTTCGTTGATCGTTCTTGGTTGATGGTTGTTCGTTTGTTGACGGAGAGTGCGGCCAACGACTAACGACCATCCAACAACGAATTCACATGGATAGTTTCTTGGCTTTGTTCATCATCATCACTCCGTGGACTAATGTTGCTCCACTGCGAATGGCCGCTGCCACATGAATGGCCTCCATCATGCCTTTTTCGGTAGCGCCCTTTTCTAATGAATCTTGCGTGTAAGCATCAATGCAATACGGGCATTGTACTGTGTGTGCCACCGCTAGTGCGATCAACGATTTTTCGCGGGCAGTAAGGTCGCCCTCTTTGAACACATCGCCATAGTAGGAGAAAAACTTATCGGCCAGGTTTTTCTCCCATTCGCCAATGTTGCCAAATTTTTTTAAGTCTTCGGGGTTGTAGTACGTGTGATCCATGTATAATCGTTGGTTTAAACGCTATAAAAGTATTAAATTTTGTACGACTGCTGTTATAAACGATGTCTTTACCACGACAGGATTTAGGATTTCCTGAATTATTTTTCCGTGGCGGCAAAAGCGGATTTGAACGGCCCTTGGTGATACTAGAAGCTTTTCATTTTTGAAAAAGCATATAGCATCTCGCGTCCAATTTGTTGCACACGCTCGGCATATTTGGCAGATTCGAGCGGAGTACCGTCAAATTCTTTGGGGTCATCGTAGGTAATGGCAATACGGGTTTTCGCGCCCAACACCAGCGGACAGTTTTCATCGGCATGCGAGCACGTCATGATCGCTGCAAAGCCGGGGTTGTTGTTAAAAGGGTCATCGTACTTTTTTGAGAATACCTTAATGGGTGAATCTGTGGCAGAATAACTAACCTGATACACCGGATTGTCGCCCGGTATTTCGATAGTTATTTGAAAGCCCGCCTCTTGCATCGCTTTTACCGCACGAGGGTTGAAAGCCGTAGCTTCCGTTCCGCCCGAAAGACAAACAATATCTTTTACACCAAAATAATCAGCCGATGCCTGCGCCCACAACTGAGCGATGTGACTTCTACGCGAATTGTGTGTGCAAATAAAGTTGAGATAGACAGGCTGACCAGCGGGTGATTGTTGAATGAAGTGGGTCAACTCCGTCAATAGTGTTTTTCTTTCCGTTGGTAGTTGATCAAACAGTAGCGCAAGGCTTTCAGCTGTTGCTTGAAGAGTAGGAAGGAGCATGATAAAGATTCTAATTTGGTTCAAAAATTAAAAAAGTGTAGGCGCCTGGCATCCGAAAAATGTCATGACGCCTAGCAAACTTTAGTCGCAACATCCGGGCGCGCAGCAGGCATTCGGCTTCTCCGCATATACGGTGATACTAAAAATGCCGGTGCTTCCCGTTTTAAAATCCGCCATGGCCTCTGGTGTTAGATATTCTTTTAAAATTTCATCGGGCAACGTGATCCGTTTTTCTTTTTGCAATGTAATGTTGGTGAAGCCGGCTTCTTTAATGATTTTCACGTATTCGTCTTTTTGGATGGCGCCCGAGACGCAACCGGCATACATCTCCGCATTTTTTTGCAGGCCCTCGGGCAAATCGCCTACTAGTACAATATCCGACACGCTAAAGTGCCCGCCCTTTTTCAGCACACGAAAGGTTTCGGCAAAGGCTAGTTTCTTATCGGGAACGAGATTCAACACACAATTGCTAACTACCACATCGGCAATGTTTCCGGCCAATGGCATATTTTCAATATCACCCTGGCGGAATTCGACATTCGTAAAGTTCAACGCCTTCGCATTTGCGCGCGCTTTCTCAATCATTTTGTCTGTGAAGTCTATGCCAATAACTTTTCCGGTTTCTCCTACAATGGAGCGTGCCACAAAGGCATCGTTGCCTGCACCCGAGCCTAAATCTACCACCGTATCGCCTGCTTTGATTTTTGCAAATTCGGTAGGCAAGCCGCAGCCTAGCCCCAGGTCTGCATTGGCTACGTAGCCTTTCAATTGCGTGTAGTCATCGGCCATTACACTGTAGTCGATCGTGCCACAACCTGTGGCGCCACAACAACTTGTCTCATTAGTGGTTTTACTCTGTTCGGCAATCTGGCCATACTTTTCCTTCACCATTTGCTTTAGTTGTTCTCCTGTTTCCGTTTTCATATGATTTATTTTTTTTAGTTAATCGTAATATTGCGATGGGTTTGATTAAAAAAATAGTTTAACAGCATTTAACACCCCTGCCTCCCGGCCCGCCTTCCGAAGCATTGCGGAGGGCAGGCAAGGCAGGTTCATAGCTCTCCAATAATGAAAACAGCGTTTTCTTGGCTTTGCTCCACGACTTCTCGTCAATGCAGTAACACACGCTCGGCCCTTCGATGTTTCCTTTTATCCAGCCTGCTTTTTTAAGCTCATTTAAGTGTTGTGAAACCGTGGACTGCGACAGCGGCAGTTCATCCACAATATCGCCACACACGCACGACTTGGTCTTGATCAGGTACTGCAAAATCGCAATGCGTGCCGGATGCCCCAGCGCCTTGGCCAAGGCGGCCAATTCATTTTGCGTTTTAGTGAACTCTTCTGTTTTGGTAAGTCCCATACTTCTTTAATCGTAATATTACGATTAAAGTTTCAAAAAATCAGAAATTTCTTTTTGAGGCCAAAACCGACCAACTTAAAAATTAGGCGACAACAAATAACGTGTATAGAAATCGTCAATGGCTTTTACAGCCTCTTCGGGTGTATCAACCAAACTGAACAAATCCAGGTCTTCGGGGGAAATCATACCCTCTGTTACCAATACTTTTTTAATCCAATCGATCATGCCGGCCCAGAATTTTTTGCCCACCAATACAATCGGGAACCTCCCAATTTTTTTTGTTTGAATGAGCGTTAGCGCTTCACTTAACTCATCAATAGTTCCAAACCCACCGGGCATCACGATGAAGCCTTGCGAGTATTTGACGAAAATCACTTTGCGCACAAAGAAATAATCGAATGTGATCAATTTATCCGGATCGATATAGATATTTCCTTTTTGTTCGTGGGGCAGATAGATATTTAGTCCCACCGATTTTCCTCCCGCTTTCATTGCGCCTTTGTTTCCTGCCTCCATGATGCCGGGGCCGCCTCCGGTGATGACGCCATAGCCATGTTGAACGAGGCGCTCAGCAATTTCTTCTGCCATTTTATAAAACGGGTTCGTAGGTTTGATGCGAGCCGATCCGAAGATGGTAACGCATGGCCCGATTTTCGCCATTTTCTCGAAGCCGTTTACAAACTCGCTCATCACTTTGAAGATCACCCACGAGTCTGAACTTTTTATTTCTGCCCAATCTTTATCTTTAAATGCCTTGCGTATGCGGTGTTCTTCTTCCAGTGGTAGAGGTGCTACTGCATTCGTTGCTTTCTTTGTTGGTTTTTTACTCATGTAGGTATTCGATTACGACCGACAAGTTAGCAAAAATAGAGAATGGTTTACCACCCATTTGCCGGAGGCTGGCACTGCCATACGCCAGGCACTGGAACTTTTGGGGCTAAAAAGCAGCAAATCAACTAAGATCTGCTTGCCCGCAGATATATACCCATAGGAGCACTAAGTGCATATGGAATATAAAAGCCATGTACGATGATCTTCGAGATAAAACGTTTATTTTTAAAGGATGGAAAAACTATCCTAAGCAAGCCAAACTGGGTAGCTAATGATGATAAACTCACCCTTATAAAGAAGTTAGCGGTAATGTAGCGAGACACCACGAAATATGACAGAACTTGAACAATACATAAAATCTTACTTTGGAGTAGTTGCAATTGATGACTTGAAAACAATAGTTTCGTTATTCAAATTGACACCTATTAAAAAAGGAGAATTTTTATTGAAATCGGGCAAACGTTGCGACAAATTAAGTTTCGTACAATCAGGACTTTTGAGAATGTTTATTTCGACAGACGAGAAAGAGATAACCCAATGGATTTCTACAAAAGGCTATTTTTCGACCGACTTATCCAGTTTTGTATTTGAAACCCCGTCTCGTTGGACAATTCAAGCATTAGTTGACACCGAACTTTACACAATAACAAAAGATGACTATAAAAAAATTGGGGATTTAGTTCCAAAATGGAGTGAACTTGAAAAGTTGTTTCTAATCCGTTGCTTTATAATTTTGGAGGATAGAATTTTTAGCCACTTATCTATGACAGCCGAAGAAAGGTATAATTTTTTCTTTAAAAATAACAGAGAACTTTTTAATCAAGTGCCTTTGCAGTTCATTGCTTCACTGCTTGGAATGACCCCCGAAACATTTAGTAGAATTAGAAAAAAACAACTATCATGATTTCTTGATATTTGTCAAGAGCAAAATACGTATTCCGTTAGACCTTTGTGGCGTAATTATAAAACGAAACAAAATGAAGTATCTAACAACAATTAGTTTAATCACATTTTTAAGCGCAACAGCAACGGCAAAAGAAATCAAAACAGAAATTTTAATAAACGCAACTCCTGAAAAAGTTTGGGCAATTCTTACCGACTTTGAGAATTATCCAAATTGGAATCCATTTATAAAATTAATAAAAGGAGAAGTGAAAATTGGTAATAAGATTATAGTGAAAATTGAGCCGCCAGAAGCAAAAGGAATGACTTTTAAACCGAAAATACTAACATTTGAAACCAACAAAGAATTAAGTTGGCTTGGGCATTTATTGTTTGCAGGACTTTTTGACGGAAAACACAAATTTGAACTTATTGACAACGGAGATGGAACAACAACATTTAGACAAAGCGAAAAATTTAAAGGTGTTCTTGTTCCACTTTTCAAAAAACAACTTGATAATAACACCAAAAAAGGATTTGAAGAAATGAACAGAAAATTGAAAGAGATAGCAGAACGAAAATAAACATTACCGCTAACAGGCGTTTGGCAAAAAACGATGTTGAATGGTTAATTGAACATTCTGCCTAGTATCAACTTTTGTGCTGGGTAGACAGTTTAGTGCTTTGAAATCGTCTTCTTCACCAAGCGCCAAAACGTTAGCCGTCATTGACAAACATCACAATAAGAAAAAATAACTTTATAAATGGAAGAATCAAAAACGAAGAAATTACACTTTTTACTTGGAACTTGGAAAGGAAATGGAAAAGGAAAATTTCCAACTATCACTTCATTTGAATACAGAGAAGTTTTGACATTTAGTATTGACGGTTTGAATGACCTGATACATTATGAACAGAAAACTTGGCTAACTCATAATGAGACTCCATCACATTGGGAGAGTGGATTTATTAAACCTGTAGAAAATGAAGAAAACTATTTTGAAATATCAAATTCACAAGATAGTGGGCGAGTGGAAGTTTTGAAAGGAGAATTGGCTAGTAGTGGAGAATTGCATACTTTACATTTCAAAATGAAGCTTATTCAAAATGACCCTCGAATGGTAAATAGCGAAAGAATTTTTACAATTAATCAAAATGAACTTTCATATGTGATGAAAATGACTACTAAAAATACTCCTGAACATCAACAACACTTAGCGAGTTCATTAAAAAGACAACCAGAATGAAATCAGCATCAATTGTAGCATTTGACAACTTTACAGACATAGATGTTTTCTTAGCTTGGGATTTACTTAATAGAGTAAAAGAAAAACATAACGACTTTGAAGTTAAATTAATAGGTACAGCTGAATATCATACTTCGGCTTGTGGAATAGAACTTAAAATGCAAGGAAAAATCGGAACTGCACAAAATGCAGACTTGGTTTTTTTTGCTAGCGGACCAGGCACACGAAAATTATACAAGGATAAAGAATATTTAAATCAGTTCAATCTAAATTCTGAAAGACAAATTATATGTTCAATGTGTTCAGGTGCTTTGATTTTGGGAGGCTTAGGAGTTTTGAATGGTCTAACAGCGACAACTTATCCAACAGCGTTTAACGAGTTGAAAGAACTTGGAATATCAGTTGTTGAAGATAGTCACTTAGTAACTCATAATAATATTGGAACAGCGGCAGGTTGTTTAGCAGCTGTTGACTTAATTAGTTGGGCAATTAAAAAATTGTACAATGAAAACACAAGTGAATATATAGTAAATTCAGTAAGACCCGTTGGACAATACAAAATAGAATAAACAACGAACGGCTAACAAGGTATTGCCAAAAGTGGGGCAGACGTGCTTCTATGACACTTTTGTGCATAACCGAACATTAGTTTTTCAAATCAATAGTAGTGCTGAAAAGCCCCGCCTTTGGCAATACCCAAAACGTTAGCGGGCATTGTAAAAGAAATGAAGAAAGTATATTTAAATATAATTCCGAAACTTGGTGTTCTTCAAGATTTTGACATTGCAGAAGCTTCAAATCTATTTTTCCTCAAAATATTAAAGAAAGATCAGTGCATAGTAAGACCAGGTACTAATTCGCAGTATATTTATTTTCTATTGTCAGGTTTAGTTTACTCGCATACCATTGAAGAAAAAATAAACTGGTATGAATTTGAAGGACAATCATTCGCAGATATTGAAAGTGTATTTTTTAATAAACAATGTGACCAATATATTCGGTGTGCTGAAGATTCTTCGGTCGTATCTATTAGTAAAGACAACCTTTTATATTTGGTTAAAACAAATCATAAATGGGCAGTTTGGTATGCTTTATTTCTAGAGGAAATCATTCAAAGAATGTATTATTATTACAAAAACCTATTAGTTAAAGACGCATCCCAACGTTACAGTGAATTAATAGAACTACATCCGGAGATTATTCAGCGAATACCTTTAGGACATATTGCATCATACCTTGGCATATCTCAAGTCAGCCTAAGTAGAATCAGAGCAGGTAGGCAGACGAAAAAGTCTTGACGTTTTTAACATATGTAAAAGGAAATCTTACTGCGGTAATTTACCTTTGAACTTATATTAAACAGTTTAGAATAATGACAATTCAATTTTTGTTTGCAATAGTTTTTTGCTTCTCCTATACTTCTGAAAATGCTTTAATAGGAAGTTGGAAAACTGAATTAGATAATTCTGTAGTAAAAATAGAAATGAAAAATAATGTATTTGAAGGTGTAATTATTAAATCAGATGAACCCAAGTATATTGGCGTAAAAATTATTAAATCAGTTTATAAATTTGAAGGAAAATATAAGTGTCAGATCTATGATCCTAAGGTGAAAAAGTATTTTGATGCAACAATAGAGTTAATAAATGAAAGTAAGCTTGAGGTAAAGGCATCATGTTGCTTTGGTCTATTCAGTAAAACCTATATTTGGGAAAGACAATATTGATTCTTCTTATATTATCATAATCAAAACATTAACAAATGATAAAATCGCATAGCAATAAGATCAAAGTTCATCGATTATTAAGAGAGCTTTTCGGACTTGAGACGACAAGATTTGACTTATTGGCAATTATAATAAGTGCTGTGTCATTTGCTGCATTGACGCTGATTCTCAACTCAAATTCAGCCGCTTTAGCCACTAAAGCAATAGTGCTGATAATACTCGCACTTGACATTGGTGGTGGCGTTGTGGCAAACTTTACAACAGGAACAAACAATTATTATGCTGAGTCATTACAGAAAAGATATCTTTTTGTTGTTTTTCATCTATTACAGCCATCAGTTCTCATTTGGATCTTTCCAAATGAGTTATTAGCGATTTTGGGAGTATCGATTTTTACTCTGACAAGTTCACTCATTGTATTGAACATAAAAAAGAATTACAATCAAAGAATAATTGCTGTAACACTTTTGCTTTTGTCCTTAATTCTATCAACTATTTTGAATTATACCGACCCATTGGCACAAGTGATAATGCAACTCTTTTCGGTAAAACTCATTTTGGCATTTAGTGTAAATTGGACTGCAAATGACAAAGATGAAAAAAAAGGAATGTAAATTAATACAACGACCCGCAAACAGCCGTTTGGCTCAGTGGCGGGTGACGTTTAATTCCCCGCAGAGTCTCCCGCCTCGGGGACTCTGCGGAACAACGAGGATGAGCCGAAGGAATGAGCGGCATGCTAAAAAATGTCCGTTAGAAGAAAAATAGATGAAAAACACGCGATGTACTTTGTCACTTTTGCCTGAACTCGCTGGCTCCATCTAATTAAAATGGCTAATGCGTATGATAGGGTTTATACATGGTTTGACGATTTGAAAAGCAAGACACTCTGTTGTGGGGTATGTGTTTATGCTAAACCATGTACATGCCTTAATTGGATTTCGGACTTTAGTATTGAAAGGGCTGAGATATGACGAAAGACAAATTTGCCGCAGAGTCCCCGGGGCGGGAGACTCTGCGGAGAAATAAAATCACTTTGCGCACAAAGAAATAATCGAATGTGATCAATTTATCCGGATCGATGTAGATATTTCCTTTTTGCTCGTGGGGCAGATAAATATTTAAGCCCACCGATTTTCCTCCCGCTTTCATTGCGCCTTTATTTCCTGCCTCCATGATGCCGGGGCCGCCTCCGGTGATGACGCCATACCCATGTTGAACGAGGCGCTCAGCAATTTCTTCTGCCATTTTATAAAACGGGTTCGTAGGTTTGATGCGAGCCGATCCGAAGATCGTAACGCAGGGCCCGATTTTCGCCATTTTCTCGAAGCCGTTTACAAACTCGCTCATCACTTTGAAAATCACCCACGAGTCGGAACTTTTGATCTCGGCCCAGTCTTTATCTTTAAATGCCTTGCGGATGCGGTGTTCTTCTTCCAATGGTAGCGGAGCTACTGCTTTGTTTGTTTTCTTTGTTTGTTTTTTGCTCATGTTACTATTCGCTTATGGCCGACAAGTTAGAAAAATTAGAGAAAGTTTAGCCATCCGACTGCTGGAGGCATACCCTGTCTTACGTAACGTACAGGAACTTTTGAGCCATAAAAGCAGCAAAACAACTGAACCCAGTCGGTATATCTCCTTTGGGATACCGCAGGCATGCACAATAGATTAATTTCATTCAATGATCTTCCAGATAAAACGCTTATTTTTAGATGACAGGAAAAACATCCTTAGCAGACCAAATCAGATGGATAAGGATGACAAAGTCATCCTTATAAAGGAGTTATGCCTCATTGTAGGACGACACAACAAACAGACAAAATTAAGAATGAAAAAAGCTATAATAATTGGGGCGACATCTGGAATAGGTAAAGGACTTGCAAAACTTTTAGCTGACAACAATTATAAAATTGGCCTGACAGGAAGACGTGTTGAATTACTAAATGAATTAAAAAACGAGAATCCAAATTTTTATATAAAATCATTTGACATCAATGACACAAATGTTGTTGGACAGAAATTAGATGAACTTACGACAGAACTTGGCGGACTTGATTTATTAATTATTAGTTCGGGCATTGGCGACATAAATGAAAGCTTAGATTTTGAAATAGAAAAGCGGACAATAGACACGAATGTATTAGGTTTTACTTGTGTTACAGATTGGACTTTTAACTATTTTGAAAAACAAAAATCAGGACATTTAGTTGCAATAAGTTCTATTGGCGGACTACGTGGTAGCAGACAAGCACCTGCATACAATGCGACAAAAGCCTATCAAATAAATTATCTTGAAGGGTTAAGACAAAAGGCTAAAAAACTTAATACATCAATTTTTGTGACAGATATTAGGCCTGGACTTGTTGACACAGAAATGGCGAAAGGAGAAGGAATATTTTGGGTAATGCCTGTTGAAAAAGCAGTTAGACAAATTTTCCAAGCTATAATCGACAAAAAAAAGGTGGCATATGTAACAAGACGCTGGGGACTTATTGCGACAATATTAAAACAAATTCCAAGACCGATTTATGACCGAATGTAACAACATAAAAGAACAACGAAGGCATAACACGGGTTTGGCAAAAGTGGCGGTTCAGTGCTCCGCAGACACATTTGTGGTTAATCAAAGTTTAGTTCTCCGCATCAACATTTGTGGTGAAAATCGCCACCTTCGCCAAGCCCGAAAACGTTAGCGGTCATGCTAAAAAAGCAGACACGATTAAACCTGACAGAACATTGAACATCTAAAGACTACAAAGAATTAAATGAAATGAAAAAAACTGGTAGCATATTAGTAACTCTTTTGAGTTTTACATTTATTGTAAATGCACAGACGTTTGACCCAGTTTTAGCAAATAAACTTCAGAATAAAATTGACAGCATTAAGACGGCAAACAATTTAAAAGGCATTTCAGCAAGTGTAATTTACCCTGGAGTTGGAACTTGGAAAGGAGTTACTGGAATATCTCATTCAGGTTTTCCCATTACTTCCGACATGGAATTTGGAATTGGGAGTAACACGAAATTATTTACAGGTGTTTTGCTTTTAAAACTAACGGAAAATAATATCATAAATCTTAATGACTCTTTACACCAATATCTTCCAGCTTTTAACAACGTCAACCCAAACATAACTATACGTCAACTTCTCAATCATACAAGCGGTTTAGCTGATGTAAATAATGTGGTTGGATACGCTGACTCAATTTTAACTAATCCTAATCGTATTTTCACACCAACAGAAGTAATGTCTTGGGTTGGCACTCCTTTGTTTGCTGCTGGGACTAGTTGGAATTACTGTAATACAAATTATATTCTGGCAGGCATGGTTGCAGAAAGTGCAACAGGGCAAAGTTTTGGTCAACTTCTAAGAGACAGTATTCTTTTTCCTTTGCAACTTGACAGTACATTTTTAGGTGTTTATGACAGCGTTCTAAATACTATAGCCCATCCATGGCAAGGTGGAGTAGACAAATTTTCAACACCAAGGAAAGCTCTTAATAGTGTTGCATGGTCAGCTGGTGCTATGTATTCAACATCTGGAGAAATGGCAAGTTGGTATCATTCACTTATGAATGGTCAAGTATTAAATCAGAACTCTTTTAATGAGCTGACTACATTTGTTGGTTCAGGCAATTATGGAATTGGACTTTACAACACAAATGTGCTAGGCAGAACAGTATGGCAGCATGGTGGAACAATATGGGGTGGATATAATTCTTCTATGGTATATGATACTGCAACAGGAATAATCATATGTGTTCTTATCAATCAAAACCCTGCCCAAGCTTTTCAAGTTTCCATTGAGTTACTTTCCACTTTGATAAATAACCCTGTAGGTATAACTGAAAATACAATTTCAGAGGAACTGATTACCGTTTATCCAAATCCAACTAATGGACTTGTCCATATTGAAATACCAAACCAGACTATTCAGAGTATAAAGTTATACGACTTACAGGGTCAGTTAATAAAAGAGACCATCCAAAACCAGTTTAATCTATCAAACTACTCGAATGGGACGTATTTCATAAAAGCTCAAACAAAAACAGGTTTCTATAACTACAAAATCATCAAACAATGAACAAATGACTTGGACAATAAAAGAAGCACGAACCGCTAACAGCACCTACCCAAAAGGCGGGGTTTCGTGTTTCAAGGACAGTTTTGAGGTTAATCATCCGTCAAGGCGGATTTCAAATTAAGTTTTGTGGTAAAAGTCCTGCCCTTCGGGTAGCTGCAAAACGTTGGCTGTAAGTAAAATAGAACCACATAAAATGTCTCAACAAATGAAAATATATCGCTTAATTGTAGTTTGTATTTTAATGGTAGGATGTCAAAATAATTTTACCCGAATTGCTTTAGAAAAGAACATTGAAAAATCTTCACTTTTATTTTGTAAAATAAATTCGTCTAATTATACTATTTACATTGAACAAAATCAACCATTTGTTGACACCTTATATCAAAGCAAAGTGGAAAAAGCAATGGATCGAATCAAGCAAATTTTGAGAATTGACTCATTAGATTTCAAGTTTGCGTATGTTTTTGTGAATTCATCAAATTCAATGAAGTTAATTGCCAATAAATACGAAGGGCAAGGTATTGCATTTGTTGATTCTAAGGTTGTAGTAGAACAAGCTCATAGCAATTCTAATGGATATGGGGCTCACGAACTTTTTCATTTAATTATTTATCACTATACCGGTGTACTTCCAAAAGATGGTTTTACAAGTGAGGGGTTTGCTGTTTTTTCTGATGACAAATGGTGGGGTTATGATTTACATTCTGTCGCAAATTATATTTTGAATAATAAACAGATAAGAATTTCGGATGTTATACATGATTTTAGAAGAAATGAAATTGTTTCCTATCCTCTAAGTGGCAGTTTTATTAAATTTATCTATGAAAAATATGGCTTAGAAACCGTCCTGTATTGCTATAAGTTTGGTTTTTCTAATATAGAACAAATCATTAACAAAAAAATTGACGAGTTGGAAAAAGAATGGCGAAATGAAATAAAAGAATGGGATTACAAAACAATCGATTACCCACTGAACAGATAATACTTACCTACAGCTAACAGAAGCTAAAACCCATTGGGGCTGATGCGCAGACAAGTTTTCTAATTACAATAAAAGTTTTACCTTTAACGAGGGACAGAGATGCTGCTTCGAACTCCCCAACGGTTTTTAGCAGCAGGCGTTATGTGCTATTTTAAAGGCGATCCAGTACTTGACAAATTGGAGACAAAGAATGAACCGAACTAAGAACATATTGACTGCGACAATTATTGTACTTTTTATTTACCTTCTAACTTCGTGTGGTGATAGTTCAAAATCGACAGTTAGTCAAGCTGAAAAAGACACTATGGTAAAGAAATCGAACCCGGTCGTTTACTTTGAAATACCTGTTAACAACATAGACAGAGCAATAAAATTTTATAAGACCGTATTCAACTTTGACTTCGACAAAGAGATTATCGACAAGAATGAAATGGCATTGTTTCCTTTTGCTGAAGCGAACTCGGGGATTTCGGGAGCATTGGCAAAAGGGGGAATTTATAAACCCACTAAGGACGGAGTAGTGATCTACTTTAAGACAGAAAACATTGATGAAACATTGAAATTGGCAACCTCGAACGGTGGGCAAATGCTATACCCTAAAACAGACAATGGAATTGGATTTGTTGCCGAATTTGAAGACACAGAAGGAAACAGAATTGCTTTGTATCAAGCAAAAGAATGACGAAAGAAACAACCGCTAACAATTTAAGTTATGGCAATCATCAATCCTCACATCAACTTCAATGGCAATGCCGAAGAAGCATTTCATTTTTACAGGTCGGTATTTGGTGGAGAGTTCGCAAAGATTATACGTTTCAAAGATTTAGCAAGCGCTGAGTTTCCGGTAGCAGAAAATGAAGCAAATAAGATCATGCACATTGCATTACCCATTGGTAAAAGTGTTTTGATGGCCAATGATGTGCCTGAAATGCTCGGACGCACAAACGAAAACGAGAACCGAAGCAAAATTGTAATAAGTGCCGAAAGCAAAGAAGAAGCTGATAGATTATTTTATGGACTTTCAGCAGGTGGGCAAATTGAAATGCCTATTGCCGATAGCCCTTGGGGTTCTTACTTTGGAATGTTTAGAGACAAATACGGAATTGAATGGATGGTGGACTATGACCCCATTTACAAAGGGCAACTCTAGCAAAATGAATTGCTGCTAAGAAAGAGGCATTTCTATGGGCGGATCAATATCAAAAATCAGGCCTTCAGCAAGCTCTTCAGCGCTTCGTTCAATTTTAAATACTTGAATTGAAATCCGGCCTTTTGAATTTTCGCGGAGGAAACTTTACTCCCATTGAGCACCATGCCTGCCATCTCACCCAAGATCAGGTTCATCACAAAAGTGGGAATATTAGGAAGCCAAAATGGCCGATTCAAAATATGAGCAATGGCCTTTGTGAGTTCTGCATTCGTTACCCAATTAGTACCCACGCCATTGTAGACACCTTGTAGTGATTGATCTTCGGCCGCTCTAATAAACATGGCGCACAGATCATCGATGTGAGTCCAACTTAAATATTGTTTTCCAGAGCCAAGGGGAGCACCTACCCCAAAGCGTATGGGCTTTGCCATCTCTGCCAACGCGCCACCTTTTTCACTGAGCACAATACCTATTCTCAATTTTACGAGCCGAAGCCCAAGAGTTGCAATTGTATCGGTTTGTTCTTCCCACTCTCTGGTAACGTCCGCTAAAAATCCACTTCCGGCTTTGCTCTCCTCTGTAAAAACCTCTTCACCTTGTCCGAACCCATAATAGCCAATGGCCGATGCGCCCACAAAAGTTTTAACAGCATGGCGTTGATTTTTAAGAGTGTCAACTAACAGCTGAGTCGAGTGGGTACGGCTTTCCAGTATCTCTTTTTTTCGCTGCGCAGTCCATCGTTGATCTGCTATGCCAGCCCCGGCCAAATGGATAATCGTATCTACCCCCTCAAGGGCTTGAAGATCAATGAATTTATTCTCTACGTTCCACACAAACGAAGGAATACTTCCGGTTTTTTTACTTCTGCCGAGGTGTGAAACGTGGTGACCTTTTTCTAACAACATCTCTGTGAGGCGGCTACCCACTAGCCCAGATGCTCCTGTTACCAAAATTTTCTGGATCATTATTTGTAGTTTTGAGACGAAGATTTTTTAGTTCACGCAAAGGTGCCAAGCCTCCAAAGGAAAAGGCAATTAAAATGTTTTGCGACTTAGCGTCTTTGCGTGCCACTTCAGTCAACAAAGTAACACAACCCTTATGATAAAGTTTCGATTTATTATTGCCCTGGTCCTTCTCACATGCACCTCCCTTGCTCAAACAGTAAAAGTGAAAACGCAACAACAGCGTGTGAAAGGCGAAAATGTAGATGGATTTGCCGTTGACCTGGAAGGCAAGCGGGCAGATGTGGCTGCTTCTCTCGCGAAGTATCTCAAAGAAATTGGCAAGGCAAAATTTTTGTCTTCTGATCCATTGGTCATTACACACCCGGTTTTTAACGGAACGGTTTATCCCAAAGGATCAATTTACGCCTTCACCAACGAGAGCGGGAATGTGGTAACAGCCTGGTTGGGCATCAAACCAACGGAGTGGGAAACAAAAGAAGTGAGCTTCATCAATAAGCAATTGGAGCAGATGGCGAATAACTTTGGGGTACGGTTTTATCGTGAGAAGATGCAAGCACAGATTGATGAGACTGATCAAGCCGGGTTAGCTGTTGAAAAGCAGGCCTTGCGCTTTATGAATCAGGGAAAGGATTTAGCTACAAAACTAACCAACAATGGACTAGAGAAAATCAAGTTAGAAAAGGCATTGGAGATGAATAAATTTGAAAGCGAAGTGTTGAAGGTGAAAATCGACAACAACAAGAAGGCACAAGACTCGATTGCCAGTGTGGCCGTTCAGATCAATAAAGTGAAGCAAAGTCAATTAGAGAAGCTACGAAAAATCAATTGACAAGATTTACTTGCTGTACTTATCCAGCTACAAAGAACCAAGTGTAACGTATAGCTATAAAAAGTTATCAACGAACGCATGAATTTTTCCAGCTTCAGTTCGTGCCTATTCGTGGATTCGTGGCAAGAAATGAGATGGTGAGTGAGTTTAGCTATTTGTTTTTGTGCGTATGTTCAACGATATTTTTCGAAAGGAGAGGGGAATGTGCAAATCGAAGTTCTGCCTCCAATGCAAAGTGATCTGAGAGATCAGCATGGATGGTGTCCCAATTTTTTCGAATGGCTTTGATTTCTCTTGAAGTAGAAATAAATTGGTTGGATGGGTCGCGAATAAGGATATAGTCGATTAAATCCTGATTCTGTCCGGCCTCTACGTGCAGGTCATTCTGTAGTCGATCATACGAATACTGAAGCGCCCCAACCAGTTCACCATCTGTTGCACGTAATGTTTGCAACATGAAATTATATTCTTCTTCTTTTTTACGATTGATATTAAAGTCACCACAGACAATCTGTGGCACGCCTTCTTTATGAAATGGCTTTAAGAGTCGATTGTAAAATTCAACACACTGACTTTGCCGTATCCAAGGGTGTCCTGAATTCTGCAGATGAGTACCAGCGATTTGAATAATCGACCCGTTTACATCAACCTCAGCAATAAGACCACCTTTTCTGGAAAAGGCATCAATGCCTGACTTGTTTTTAAAAATGATGGAGTGGGAGGAAACGATGGGATGTTTGCTGAATATCCAAAGCCCACTATTTGTTTTGTAGGAGATCAGTTTTTGGTTTGCCGGACCAGATTGGTAAGGATATTTTTCGTGAAGGTGCCGGAAGATTTTTTTTCGTGCGTTGCGCTGAAACGCTTCCTGAAAAACGATGACATCATAGTCGCTGTCTTTCAAGATATTGCCAATGGCATCGGCTCTTTCGCCCTTGCCCTTTACCCGTACTACTCCCGGAAGCATATAAATATTCCAAGAGAGAATTTTAATTTTTTCTGGTGGTGGCGGTGACTGCATCGGTTGACAAAAGCCAACCTCGAAGGTGAGTAAACTGATGATAAGGATCAGTCGATTATTCATTTTATAAGTCAAAGTTCTAGAAACAGTGTTACCTTATCGTAAACAGAGCATTACGAATGTGTCATTTAAATATCGGTTACCCCGACATTGTGAGTCAGAAGATTGATTTCAAAACGGTTGTTCATGCCAGATGGCAATTTGGATGTCTCAAAGTAGCGTCACAATAGATAACTGAATACAATGCCAATAAATGCCCCTGCGGCCACATCAATCAAAAAATGCTGAAGCAGGTATACTCGAGAGTACCCGCCAATTAAAGAACGAACGACAGTCCAATTGTAGCAGCAGCATTTCTAACAAATAGTGACAACAAAAAGGCAAGGCAAAAGATGGTAGCCGTGTGACCGGATGGAAATGAAAAATGACTATGCACCTCCACCCCCCGAACAAAATGAAGAAGACTATTGTCGATGAGTTCTTTCGGTCTTTTTAGATGACCGAAAAAGCCACGTTTTAAAACTGCACATAAAACCCCATGACCAATCCAAATTGTAGCTGTGAAGATTGCATAACGGAATCGGACGAAATAGAGTAGCTTATTTTTCAATCCTTTGATCTCAAAATTACCCTACGATCAACTTGACTTGATGTAAATATTATTAAATTGCTGATGGATGATTTAAAACTCTAAATAATATCTTTTTGTGATAATATTTTGATAATTTTGTCTTCACGTAACACTCCAGATACTTTCTTTAGTTTGAAAAAAATAGGATTTTGCTATTATCTATTGTCATTCCTGCCTACAACGAATCGGAAACTATTCATCTTATCCTAACAAAGATCAAGCAGATTCAATTGCTTGGCGGGTTAGATAAAGAGATTTTAATAGTGGATGACTGTTCAACTGATCAAACTCAGCAGGCAGTTGCAAAGTACCATCTAGAAAATTCGGATTTGACTATTCGCTATTCCAGAAATGAGATAAATAGGGGGAAGGGGTTTTCGTTGGCACGAGGGATCAGTGAAGCTGTGGGGGATTTTGTGATTGTACAAGATGCTGATTTAGAGTATGACCCTGAAGAATACAACACGCTGTTAAAACCGATGCTATACAATAACGCAGATGTGGTGTACGGCTCACGTTTCATGGGAGGTAATCCGCATCGGATTTTGTTTTTTTGGCATTCCATCGGCAATCGATTTTTAACCTTTCTCTCCAATGTAGCTACCAATCTCAACTTGACCGATATGGAAACGGGTTATAAGTTGTTCAAAAGAGAAATCATCCAAAATATCTCATTGAAGGAAAATAGATTTGGGTTTGAACCGGAAGTAACGGCCAAAGTAGCGAGAATAAAAGGTATCCGAATTTATGAAGTGGGCATTTCCTACTATGGGCGAACCTATGACGAGGGAAAAAAAATAAATTGGAAAGATGGCCTTCGTGCTATTTATTGCATAATCAAATACAACTATTTTTCTAAAAACTGATTTTGAAAACAAAGTACTATTTTCTTTTTATTCCAATTGGTATCGTCTATCTCATTGGCATGTTCAACGATGTAATGGAGGTAGATGCGTCCCAGTACGCAGCCATGAGTCGCGAAATGCTTGAAAGTGGAAACTATCTACAATTGTATGATCGCGGGCAGAACTACTTAGACAAACCACCTTTGTTATTTTGGGTATCGGCCATGTCATTCAAGCTGTTTGGCATTTCGAATTTTAGCTATAAGTTGCCCTCCGTTCTTTTTTCTTTGCTAGGAATTTTTGCCACAGCTCGATTGGGGCGAAGGCTCTACGGTGAGAAAGCAGGATTTTACGCTGCACTAATTCTTTCTTCTTGCCAGGCCTGGTTTATGATGAATCAAGACATTCGTACGGATACCATTTTGGCAGCATGTACCATTTTTGCCATTTGGCAATTGTTCATTTTCATGGATGAGCAAAAGTTCATTCATCTCATCTTCGGGGCAATAGGCGTGGCCGGGGCGATGCTTACTAAGGGCCCAATTGGGTTGATGGTGCCGGCTTTGTCGATTAGTTTCTATCTACTGGTAAAGCGCGATTGGAAAAATCTTTTCAACTGGAAATGGCTGCTAGTGCCGATCATCGTTGCCATTTGTATCAGTCCCTTTTTGTATGGGCTTTATCAACAATATGATTTACAACCTGGCAAAATCATCCAAGGCGAGCCGATTCAATCAGGTGTCAAGTTCTACCTTTGGACTCAAAGTTTTGGACGAATCACAGGAGAAAGCGTTTGGAAAGATGATACTACCCAACTCTTCTTTACGCACACTTTTCTTTGGGCATTTTTGCCGTGGTGTGTGTTATTTGTGGTGGCGCTTTGGCGCGATACCGCGACATTGATAAAGGCTCGCCTTCATTTGGCGAGTGGATATACTGCACTTACCTGGGGTGGATTTGTGTTTCCATTCATTGCGTTCTCACTTTCGCACTACAAATTGCCACACTACATTTTTGTCATTTTTCCATTGGCAGCTATCGCCTCAGCAAATTTTCTGGATTTCTTAATCGAGAATGGGTCAGTGCTCTGGCAAAAAAGATGGAAGTGGATTCAGTTATTCGTGGCCACACTCGCTTACACACTTGGAATTTTGCTCTGTACTTGGGCTTTCCCCATGTCAAATTTGTTTGCATGGATTTTAACACTAACTGGTGTTGGTGCTGGCCTCTATTTCGTGTGGAGGGGAATATCACCCTTCGAAAAAATAGTTCTGCCCTCAGCCATTGCGATTATCGTCCTCAATTTTTTGTTGAACGTACACTTCTATCCGACTCTATTTTATTTCACCACCTCCAACCAGGCGGCCAAGTTAGTTAAAGCGGATGGCGGTGAGAAGAATTTCAGAACGCTAAATCAGGTGTCGTATGGACTGGATGTGTATGCGCAGCGCACCGTGCCAAATTATGGCACCGTAGATGAACTTCTGCAAAACAGTAACAACAAAACATTGTGGGTTTATACTAATGCGCAGGGGCATCAGGAAATACTGGCAAGGGGCTTAAGAATCTTAGAGGACAAAAAGATGGAACACTTTCATATCTCCACCTTGTCGATGCTTTTCCTCAACCCAAAAACGAGAAGTAAGGAAATTGAGTATAAGCACCTGCTGAAGATTGATACCTCTATTTTATGATTTTTTTAAACCGATGATGGCTATTAGAATGAGTCCTAAGTAAACGAAGTCCATGGGCTTAATTGCATCTTTAAAAAAGAAAACTTCAATCATTTTCACTCCAGCTAACGTAACGCCCATCCAAATAGCAAATGCCGTAGAAGCCGGAATTTCTTTCATCGCCAAGGAAAAAAAATAAATGTTGGCCAAGCCAAATCCAACGTAACCTACCAGGGGGAGAAGAGCCACTAAGTTATCGGTTGGGTGCTGAGCGATGGCTTGAAACGATATTTTCTTGATTTCGGCAAAACTCAGTTTTTTCAAACTAAAAATCCATCCGATTTCAAACAGGGATGCAATAAAAAGGTAAAGCCACTGCATCAGACCAGGCTTTCCTCTTCTGCCGACTTGTTTGCTTTGGGCGAAAATAGGCTAGCGAAAGATTTCATGATGCTGAAACGCAAATTCAGATACCAATCCCACCCCTTCTTCTTTTTAAGTTCATCTTCATCAAATCGCTTCACCGAAAAAGCATGTTGTAAAAAATAGTCTTTTGGATATTTGTAAGGAAGTCCAAATTCGACTGGTTTTTTGTTAGGAAGATAGGCAGTACCAAACATCCAATCCCAAAAGGCAAATTTGGTGGAATAGTTGGCGAAATACGTCTCTTTGGTTTCAGCATGATGCCATTGGTGCATCTCCGGCCCATTGATAAAGTATTGCCAATTGCCTGAACGCACATCAATATTGCTGTGGATATACATACCCCACACTGCATCGATACAAGCTTTGATGGGAACCACCATCGGGTTGGCCCCCAGCAAAATAATGGGAGCAAATTCTATCGTCTGGTTGATAATGATTTCAACGACATGAGACCTTGAACCGGCAATCCAATCAACTTCGCGAACAGAATGATGTGCCTCGTGTGTACGCCACAAAATTTTGGAATTGTGCTGCCAACGATGGAACCAATAAATGTACAAGTCGTGGGTAATCAGGAAAAATAGTACTTGCACCCAAATCGGCCAGTGTGAAACCAATTGCAAAGAAGACAATGCAAACCGATGGTCAATAGGTTGAATAATGAAATCGAAAATAAGTATCTTCAAAAAGAAGCTTTGAATGAGGGTATACCACACCAAATCCACCCAAAAACCTTCTCTGAAAAAGGGCAAACCTTTTCGATAAGGATATTTTCGCTCCAACCAGATAAGGGCGACAGCTGAAGAAATCAGAATTAAGAATGTAATCGTTTCGACTCTCATCTAAATAATTTGTCCAAATTAAAAACTATTTTAGTGGCTCAGGCTTCATGCTTCAGGCGACAAGCTTGTAGCGTGTGGCATTTAGCTTACATAAAGCATCATCTAAGCTGTAACTGGTTGATTAATTACTCTCCTTAATCTCTTCATAGGCTCCAGCTCTGTGTCATACACGCGCTTTACACCATCGCCCAGACTTTTTTCAATGTCGCGGATGTCGCGCACAAGCTTTACAATTCCTTGTGGCTCAACGGAGGCAGCATGATCTGATCCCCACATGGCTCGATCTAACGTAACGTGCCGCTCTACAAAAGTAGCTCCCAAAGAAACTGCAGCTAACGTTGGGGCTAACCCAGTCTCGTGACCTGAATATCCAATAGGCAGATCAAACTTGTTGATCAACGTACGGATCATGTTCAAGTTTAACTGTGCAGGATCGCAAGGATACGCAGAAGTAGAGTGAGCCACCATCACATTTTTTGTCCCTGTTAAATCAATGGCGTCTTCAATTTCCATTTCGGTCGACATACCAGTTGAAAGCATTAACGGCCTTTCCGTTGACAAGACTTTCTTTATCAAATCAAGATCAGTAAGACTGGCCGAAGCCAACTTGTACATCACTGGATAGAACTGTTCTAAGAAATCAACAGAGGGTTCATCCCAAGCGGAGGCAAACCAATCAATTTTCTTCTGTTGACAATAGTGATCAATCTCTTCGAACTCAGCTTTTCCAAATTCAGTTTTGCGTTTGTAGTCGATGTAGCTCATCGTGCCCCATGGGGTTTGGCGCTGCTTTTCCCATTGATCTTTGGGCACGCATAGTTCGGGCGTACGTTTTTGAAATTTCACTGCATCACAACCCGCAATGCTGGCCCAGTCAATTAACTTCTTGGCAATTTCTACCGAGCCATTGTGGTTAATCCCAATCTCTGCGATGATGTACACCGGATGACCGGCACCAATCTTTCTTCCATTTTTCAACGCTACGTGATTCATAGTTGTTGGGTTTTAGTTGTTATTAATTTTACTATTTATAATCAGTTCGGCAAATTCTCTAAACGCGCCATGACCTCCGTTGGTCGTGCAAACGTAGTGCGCTACTCTTCGCGCAAAACTCATCGCATCTCCCGGACAAGCACACAAGCCCACTTGCTTCATAATCTCTTCGTCATTGATGTCGTCACCGATGTAAGCAATTTCATCTTTTGAAATTTTGATGCGCTCCATGATCTCTTGCAACCGTTGGGCTTTGTCCATCACACCCATGTGTAATTCTGTGATTTTTAACTTCTCCGCTCTCTTTGATACCGGAAGAGAATCTTCACGTGTGATGATGCCCGTTTCGATAGCTGCAATCTTACGTAAACGCTCTACACCCATCCCATCGCGAAACGAAAATCGTTTTAGTTCTTCACCGTTGCCTGAGTAGTAAACACCATTATCGGTGAGTACTCCATCTACATCGGTGATCATCAGTTTTATCTTCCCTGCCCTTCTCTTTATTTCTGTTATTGACATTTTAATTCATTTACCATTGATGATTTTTGATTTACGATTTGAGGTTGCGTTTACTCAGTTTTATTAGTTGGTGATTGAATCTAAAATCGTACATCATAAATCAAAAATTAGATTATTGTCCATCCACCATCCACTACCAAATTTGCTCCCGTCATGTAACCGGAGGCATCGCTTGCCAAAAAGACAACCGCCCCTTTGTAATCTGTTTGTTTTGCCATTCTTCCAAGTACGGTACGGTCGCTGTAATTTTTTTTGAAGAATTCTTGCTGGCCATTCTCTACACCACCTGGCGAAAGTGTGTTCACACGTACACCCTTATCGCCCCAGTACGCTGCCAAAAACCTTGTAAAGCTGATGATCGCACCCTTTGTAGTCGGGTAGGAGGCTGATTTGTAAAAAGTCTGCGCTCCCTTTTCGTTCTGATATAATTTTTGATCAGGTGCCGTGATGCCATACGTAGACGCAATGTTGATGATGCTCCCACTTTTCGCTTCTGCCATTACTGCGCCTAAAATCTGGCTACACAGAAACACACCAGTAACGTTTACCTCTAACGATTTTTTCCAAAGATTGAGTGGGTAGTTTTCAAACTTGGATAGTTCAAGTGCAGCAGTAGGATTTTCGAACATATCGTTGATAGCCGCATTATTTACTAAGATGTCGATTTTGCCATAACGTACCATCACAGCTTCTTTTGCCTCCATAACAGACAGATCATTGGCTACATCAAGACCAATTCCCATGTGTTTATCGCCCAACTGTTTTGCAAAATCTTGGGACGCTATTTCGTCCAAGTCGGCAACAATCACGCGTGCTCCAGCTTCAGCCAAAGCCTCACAGTGACTTCTACCAATTAAGCCACAAGCGCCTGTAACAATCGCAGTTTTTCCTTCTAGTGAGAACAAGTTCATATTAGTGTAATGCCTTTTCTTTGAACGTCTTTTGTACATCACCCACTTTTCGGAAAACGGCTTCCACCGGTTTACCGCGAAGCAGCGATGCGATGTCATTTCCCCTCAGCGCCTCCGCCAGAAGTGAAAGGACGATGTCATAGACTTTTAGTGTATAACTGATATCTTCTTCAGTGTGAGTGAAACAAACGTTGTGAAATCCGCCCCAAAGAATGCCACGCTTGATCATTTCTTGTTGAACAAAAGATTTTAGTATCAACGGATCTCCCGCGGATGCATTGAACGTGATGATGGTGCGGCAATCAAAGCCTTGGCAAGTTGTCACTTTGGTGAGTTGGTATTTGGCTGCCAATTCATTGTAACCTTCTTTCAATCTTTTCCCCTTTTCGGCTAACGCTTTGGGCACGTTTTTGTCGATCATTTCATGGATGGTTGCCATCGCTGCGGCCATAGACAACGCTTCTCCACCGAATGTGGAGTAGAAGAAAACATCCTTTTCAAACAGCTGCATCACGTCTTTTCTTCCGGTGAGCAATGCAATCGGCATTCCATTCGCAAATGCTTTTGAATACACGGCTAGATCAGGGGTGATGTTGAAATATTCCTGCGCACCCCCAACGGCTACGCGGAAGCCAGTCCACATCTCGTCAAAAATCAATAAGGTTCCATTTGCTTTACACAGTGCCTGAACTTGCTGGAGAAAGTCATCTTTGGGTGCCTCAAAAATAAAAGGCTCAAGAATTACGCAGGCAACATCTTCGTCCAAGCGAGCGCGAAGTGAATCAATATTATTGTATTCGAAGCTGGCCGTCAGTTCTTTTATTTCTTGCGGAATGCCTTCTGCGCGGCTGGTGGAGCCGATGTACCAGTCGTGCCAGCCGTGATAGCCGCAACACAGCACTTTTTTTCTTCCCGTGAAAGCGCGTGATACCCGCACTGCCGCGCTGCACACCTCCGCTCCGGTTTTGGCGATGCGTACTCCTTCCGCGTTGGGAATAATTTTATGAATCAGTTCACTTAATTCTACTTCGAGTGGGTGCATCAACGAAAAGGTGATTCCATCCTTTAGCTGCTTTTGGATGGCCTGATCGACCCGATCATAACAGTAGCCTAATGAAACAGGCCCGATAGCCATGTTGTAGTCAATGTATTTGTTTCCGTCCACATCCCACACATGCGCATCTTTTCCCTTTGCCAAGTACTTTGGGGCAACTCCATTTACATATTGCGAAAGACCTTTGGCCATTGTTTGTGTTACTGGGAACATTACTTGCTTGGCACGCTCGTACAGCGAATTGGAGATAGTGATGTCGGGATATTGACTGGTCATGATTAATGTGTTGACGTGGTTAACGTGTTGACGTGTTGACGAGTTTCCAGCATATTCATGGTTTGAACGGCTATCTTTTCTGGAGTAAAACCTTCGTTGCCTAGTACATCAGCCAGTCGGCCGGGTTTGAACCAACGTTCATTCAGCGAAAGCGATTGTACGTTTGCTAGTTGTTGGTGATTCAATAAGACTTCAGCAACAATAGAAAACAAGCCGCCAATTTTGAAGTGATCTTCCACAGTCACGATTAAATCACTTTCACTTGCTACTTTGAGAATGACCTCTTCGTCTACTGGCTTTAGGCAACGCATGTTTACAAGCCCTACCGAAAGGCCTTGCTGTTCCAATAGCTGCCTTGCCTCAAAAACTTGGTTGAAGAGCATACCATACGTTAGAAACGTAACAGTCGTACCTTCTGCAACTACTTCCGATTTTCCAATCGTGAAATTCTTATCGTGTTGATAAAGTGGTTTGATCAAATTAGCGCGCGTATAGCTAGGTGCTTTGGAGTGCCAGATTTCCGGGAGCATTAACAACATATCTTCCTCATCCGCAGGGGCAAAAACGTGCATACCAGGAATCCCTCGCATAATGGAAACGTCTTCAATGGCTTGATGGGTTGGTCCGTTGCCATCCGATAAAAATCCGGGAATGAATCCAGTCAACTTTACAGGAAGGTTAGCAATACCTACATCCGTGCGGATAAACTCGAACGCGCGCATTGTTAAGAAAGCGGCCAATGCATGGACAATAGGTACGCGGCCACGCAACGCCAACCCAGCGGCCATGCCAATCATGGTTTGTTCGGTGATACCCGTATCAATGAATCGATTGACCAAAAGTGGATTATTGGGGATGTTGCGAATCAATGCACGATTCTCTGCCGTCATGATAACGTAGCGCTCATCTGCTAGTGCAAGTTCTGTAATTGATTGTTCGTAGTTCATTTACAATAAAAGAAGTTAAAAGTCAGAATTTAGAAGTTAGAATGTCTTTCAACTGAATGCCGTTTTACTATTTATTTACTCATCACTGAATATCCATTACCGACTACCACTTGCCAACTATCTAACAACAAGAGTCTCCGAGTTCAATTCCGCCATTTTGTTCTCATGCAATTCTTCCAGCAACGCATTCACTTCTTCGTGTGTGAAATTGCAAAACCAACGATCTGCTCTTCGCTCGATACTTGGTAATCCTTTTCCTCGAACCGTATGCGCCACCACGATGGTCGGTTTTTTATTTCCTAAGGGCAGCGTTGAGAACGTGTCGTCCAATTTTTCAAAATCGTGCCCATCTACATCTACCGCATTCCAGCCAAAGGTTTCGAACTTTTCTTTGATGGAATTCAGCGGAATCAATTCTTCAGTAGCCACATTGGCTTGAAAGTAATTGCGATCGACAATCCAAATAAGGTTATCTAACTTATGTGCTGCAGCTACCAGAGCAGCCTCCCAAACCGAACCTTCATTCAATTCGCCATCGCCTGTTACTACTACTACTTTGTTTGTTTGATTTTTCCATTTACAATCCAACGCTACACCCATCGCTACAGAAGGCAAATGGCCCAACGATCCAGAATGAAATTCGACTCCTGGAATTTTTGTATTCGGATGCCAATAGATGCTATCATTTGTTTTCAAATGATTGTCGAGGCGAGATTTTTCGATAAAACCAATTTCCGCAAATAGTCCATAGAGAGCGGGAACATCATGTCCCTTTGATAGAAATAGATAGTCGCGATTGGGGTCTTCCAAATTTTCGGGCGACACATTCAAGAATCTGGAATACAGAAATACAAACAAGTCTGCGCATGAAAGAGAAGCGCCAGTAAAGCAACCGCCATCTGTGGATAGTCGAACGATGTTCTCTCTTACTTTTAGCGCTAGTTCTTTTAGTTCGTTGTGGGTCATTTTAATGTGCTAATGTTTTAATGTTTTAATGTGTTGAAGTGTAGATGTGTTGAAGTGTTGAGGTGTTGAGGTATTGAAGTATTTAAGTGTTGAAGATTTGACGTTAATATGATACTACTATCTTACTTCTTATTTCCAATTTCTCCGTTTTACATTTAACTTCTTATTCTAACATCTTGTTCTAACTTTTTATTCTAACACTTATTCTAACTTCTTAATTCTAACTTCTAACTTCTAACTTCTTAATTCTGACTTCTAACTTCTTAATTCTAACGTCTTAATTCTGACTTCTATTCTCTCGCAGTACTTTCGCCACCTAAGCCCCAACCAAAACCCTTGTCTGTTCTTTTCCAACTGTTTTCAGTTCATGCAAATGGTTTCTATACCAATTCACGCCCACCCATTTCTCGTTAATTTTTTTGAGTGTCGGTTCGTTTTCCAAAAGTTGAAGAATGTCGCTCAAGGAAAATTTTGGATTTATTGGATATAGCCTTTCATAGACTTGCTTGATAAATTCATAGTCTTCCGGGTAGTCGATCGTCCAGCGGTGGCTCATCGAATAGTCGAGTCCGGTTTCCCAGGTTACATTTCCAATTCTAAACTGGCTTGGGTTCTCCCACAGATAAGGAGTGGTGTGCTCTAGCTCCATAGTAGCCGTTGCATTTTCCCAGGCGAGTTCCAGCGCTGCAAACGACATCACTTCTACATCGTTTCCATCGGGAAACGTGGCAGGGTGGAGGTTGCTCACATAATCAAACTTGTTTTGGTTCAATAAATAAAAGCCAATTACACTATCGATTACTCCCGGGTCGATCAACGGACAGTCTGAAGGAATTTTTACTACCACGTCCGCCTTGTGTTTGATGGCAACCTGATAATGCCGATCGAGTAAATCAGATTTGCTTCCTTGGTATACCTCCATCTGGTTTTGTTGGCACCATTCGACAATCTGTGCGTCTTCTTCACTTGTCGTGGTTGCTACCACAATTTTTCCAATTCGTTTTGCCAACGAAACGCGTTCAATCATTCTGGCCAGCAGCGTATCCCCGAATAGCGGCAGTAACACTTTGCCAGGCAAACGAGTAGAGCTTGTGCGTGCCTGAATAACGGTGACAACACTCTTTTCGTGGGTCATCAGCAGGCAATTTTTTGGTACGATGCCTCTACCGTTGGCAATTCTTGTGTCAAAAATTGACGTTTGTTTTTGTTCGTTTCAATGTAACGCCTACATACTTCGGCAATATGTTCAGCCGAACGGCCACCATTTTGAATAGGCGCTTTTTTACGCAAATCATCAACATCAAAAAAGGAATGTACTTTTTTGCCCAATGCTATGCCTACATAAACAACCGTAGAATATTGTGTGATCAACTCTTCGCAATGAAAGATCATGTGGTTGATGTTGCCATCGGTATAGACCAAAGCTTCGGGTGCGTTTTCTCTTATTTCGCGAAGTGCCCTCTCTTTTCGCTCGTTAGGATGGAGCTTAAAGATTAACTGCCGTCCATTGGCGATGGCCACACATTTGCGAATAAACTGAGGACGGTTTTCAATACCAGTGCATTCTCTAATGTCAGAGGTAGCAACAAGAACAAAATGGCGATGGGGGAAAGAATTGTGCGCGAACGCCTCCACGTTGTCAAAATTAGGCATGCCGGTGACAATAAGTTTGGCCGGATCGGTACCCAGTTTTTTGAAATGATCTTTATACCCTTCGCTGGCCACGCAATAAATATCACACAAATCGGAAGTGCCATTCAACGAAGTATTGAACGCCCAATAGCGTGGCATGTCTAGCCATTTCACCACCTTCGACCACGGTGTCAATCGGTCGGTCATGCCTTCCTGCACCCAAACTGTTTTCGTTTTACGAATGGATTTCGGCACCAACAAGTCGCTGCATACGACTGCTAAGTCGTAGTGATTGTTATAGACCAATTGTTGATAATCGTTCTTCAGGCCATTTTGCTGAAGGTATCTATCCGATGAATTTTTGAAGCCGCCCGACAAAATCGTATGGTCGGCCGCACCTGCTTTTACCAGCGATTGCAAAACAAAATTGTCGCTATAAAATTGACTGAAATAACAATCGTACTCGGGAAGATGCGAGGCGATGGCGTGCATCTGGGTAACTTGGTTGTATGAGCCAACCGTAAACAAGATCTTCTTCACGTATCTTTCCATTTTACAATAATTAATACCGTGGAGCTGCCAAACAATCAGGTCAAACCAAAGATTCAATGCTTTGAGAGTGCGAGCCAACTGTTTTAATACAAACTACTTTGATTGATAAACGTTTGCACACGAAAAATATGCTATCAATGCGGATTAATTTTTCTCAAAAATATAACAAAAATGTTAATTCAAATTTTAGCGCACGTAACCAAAAGGTTATGCTTTTAACATTGAATTAATAATGACTTAATGGGGTAGGGGAACTAAAACTTAGCTCTAAACACTTTAGAGCTTTTTTGTATTTCTAAAAAAGAGTGGGGTTTGTGAACGTCTAGGGGAGAGGCCTCTCTCGTTGCTTCCATTGACGCTCTTGAGCATCATATTAGTTGATTTCGTCTGGGAACTCAATGTATTCTTCTTGCGACTGGCATTGAAAAAAACGTTTGATTTAAACTACAGAGTTGAAATACAAAAGGGGATTGTTTAGCTCTTAGTTTCAACTCAAAAGTTACTTTATCCGTAAAGTATCTAGCTCGCTATCTTTCCATCTCCTTTTCGAAACGTCAAATGAAAACCGTTGGTCAGGAAATTCTATAAATCTGTCTTTCTGGAATTTAGAATAGTAAATAGTAAGGTCTTCTTTGTTGATCATTCGGGCAAACAAATACTTGCCTCGCTTCACCAAACTGTCTGCTGGCATTTTCCACATCCTAAATACTTCCTCATAATAAACCAAGCTGTCTTGTTGATTTAACTTTACTTTGATCGCTATTCCTTCTTCCATCGGAGTGACGCTTCTCGCTTTACGAGCAACAAGCAATTGACAAGTATCATTCTCTTTGAAACAGAAAAGAATTTTTGATTCGTTGAAGGCCCTGTCGTAATACCAATTAAATTCAGAGTTAAACTTCGTTTTATGGCTCGCCTCTGGCGCAAGTTTGTTCGCATAGCGAACCATTTGCCTCAAGATTTGATTTTGTTTGTCAATGGGCAAACAATCACTTGAGCTATATTTCTTATCTTTTGTAGCACACGCAATTATTAGCCCGAAAATGGATAGACAAAAGGCAAAAACTTTGAATTTCATAGAGATAAAAAAAACCCGGACAAATATCCGGGTTTTTTGTTTTAAAACGTATTCGAATTAATACTGAGTAGTCTGAGGTGAGAAATTCACCCAAGTTTCACCTAACCATCCAATCGTAGTCCCGACAGCACCTCTGTAAGGAGTTTGTGTCAATCCGGCAGCTGTAAGGTCAATTGCGCCTGTGGCCAAAGTTGAATTGGTAGCCAATACAACAGTCGCTTTAGGATTGTTAATGTCTGCTGCGCCAGTTAAACCGGTAAACAATGTTGATAGATCAACCTTGTTCAAGGGGCTTTCGACCGTGTTGTCAGTTGCAAAATTGTCTACTACATAGCCCTTATCGGTAGTGCCAGATGTTGGTGTTAAAGCAGTTGCACTTACCGTACGAGCAATGTAGTTTCCTTTCACAACAGCGGCTGTATTGGCACCTCCTCCGGAGCTATTGGTGAAACGGAAGGGGAAGTTGCCCGTAGTGCCGACTCCAACGAAGATAGAATTCCAGATTTGAAGCGCAGTGTTTCTGCGGATATGTGCTCCGTTTTGATAGTTTGCGCTGACGGCTCCATTGCTCAATGCTCCGCTACTTAATCGGGCATAAGCCAACGGGCCAAACGCAGTAACATTAGCAAAAATGGCGGAAGTAAGTGGGGTATTGGTAGATCCATTGCCGTCATTATCTGACTCAAAAATATTTGATCCTGATTTGTCAGCAATATCTGGATCACGGAAAGAAGCTGCGAATTGAACTTTTCCAGAATATCCGAAGTCGGTGTCAAAATCATCATCCCAACCTCTGTAGGCCACCAGATGAGTAGCGTTTACTTTTCCACCAAACCACTCAAAGCTATCATCTCCAGAGTAAGAAACTTGCACGTGATCAAATTTTGTCCCGCTTCCCACGCTACCGAGAGTAATGCCATTCAATTCGTTATCTGTTGAAAGGGCGATTCCAGCAAATTCAACTCGAACATACGTAATAGTTCCAGAATTGTCATTATCTGCCGTACCACCGTATTGACCTAGAGTTCCTGCCGTAATGCCTTCAATATTCACGTTCGCACCTTGGTTATTAACTGCCCTCCCCAAAATAACTAAGCCACCCCAGTCGCCATAGTTTCTAAATCCAGCGGGTGCAGATGATGTAAACACAATAGGCAACGCTGCGGTACCTGCAGCAATCAATTGAGATCCTCGCTCAATTATTAACGAACCTTTTGAAACCTTATCACCTAATACGATGGTACCAGGAGCGATGGTTAATTTCGCATTGTTGGTTACAAAAATGTTTCCTTTTAACAAATATTGTTTGTCATTTGCCCAAGACACATCAGCAGTGATATTGGCATCCACAACTTGTATCGGTTTTATTGCAGTTGCCTCGTCAGCAGTTCTACCCTTTACATCGGTAACAATGAAAGTCAGAGAGGTTGAAGTACCCGTATAGTCGAAAGTATAGATATCAGATGTTTTATCGGCTGTATAGCTTTTTACATTGTCTCCTACCGTTACATCTTTCAAACCGGCAGGGGCAGTCACGGCAACTAAGAATTGAATTTTACCAGGGCTGGAGGCTACTATATCAACAGAAATCGTAGGACCAGCATACACAGGGTCTTTTTCCGAACAAGAAGAGAGCGTGAACGCAATTGCTGCTAGCCAGCAAAGCGAAATGGCAAACAAGTTTTTTGTAATTTTTTTCATGATTTTTGGTTTCATTTTATTTGCAAAAGTACCCTTAACACGTTAAGGTAATGTTACGTGACGGTTAAGATTGTATTTACAGAAACAAAAAAGCGGATGTAAATCCGCTCTTTTTCAATCAATTAGCTTTCGATTACCACACCTTGTAAGTGAACCCCAGTGTGATGTATTGGCCGGGTCTATAGACTTGAATCGGGTCATCAAATCCGGTTATCTGTTTGTCACTGTTTGTATCTTGAATCAACTGATATTTTTCATTTAAAATATCTTGAATGCCAAGTTTCGCGTTGAATTTTCTTCCAAAATCCTTCGAAATAGTCAAGTCAATTTGGTTACGAGGCATTTCATATTGAGTGGGGTTCAAGGAATTGCCAGACTGCTGATTGAAATCACCAATCGCAAAAATCCGCTTTCCGAAAACATTATAAGCCACATTTACTTGAATACCTCTTTCAATGTTGTTATACAAAAGACCACCATTGATCACATACGGAGATTGGCCTTGCATCGCCCTTTCCTTATCTTGATTAGATGCCCTGGCTGGTAACGTAACCATGCTTTCTATTACTGCCGCGTTGAATACCATACTCAATTTATCAAAAAAACCACTTTTGGTCATGCCATTTAAGGATTTTCTAAAATCAACTTCTGCTCCAAAACTAGTTGCTGTTTCAGCATTAATAAATGTGTAGATAATATTTGACCCTTGCTGAAGGCGGCTTTCAATCGGGTTTATAAAATGCTTGTAAAAAACCCCGAACGAAATATTCTCAGATGCCGAAGGGTATTTCTCCCAGCGCAAATCGATATTGTGGATATCAGCTATTTTTAAACTGTCATAACCGTAGGTATTGGCATTTCTATCAAAGTCATAATAGTTAAATGGTGCCAACTCGCGAAACACGGGACGGTTAAGCGTTTTACTATAGGCCAATCTCACCAATGCTTTTTCAGAATAATTATACGAAAGATTTAAAAAAGGCAAGTAGCTTGTAATTGGGTTATCAACTTTTACTGGTCCTTTATCATCCGCGGAGTTCAACTTTTGCTGGTTGTATTCAACTCTTGCTCCAACGGTCATCTTAAACTTATCAATAGCTTTGAAGAAATTTAAATATCCCGCATGATAAATATTTTGGGCGGTATAGGCATCCGATGGGTTGGTGCCTTCATTGATAATCAACTTCGCATAATTGGTGCTGCCTGCCGCATCGTTCGGATTGCCTAGGTTTGCTTGCGTATAGATTTGATCAAAGCCAACCTGATAAAATTCGGGAGGTAGTGCCTGATTGGGAAATGCTCCATACGAAAATGTGCGTGCGTTGAAACTGCGATCAGTTAGTGCACCATAATACCCAGCCGAAATTTTGGATTGTCTGTCTAGCTCTACATTTGGATTGAGTTTGTAATCCAGATTGATTGAAAAGCTATGAACCTTCTCATTTAAGTTCGAAAAGAAACGTCCATCGGCTGCATTACCCGCCGTTGACGCCACAATTGAGAACGGATCTGTAGAACCAATTGACCGTTGTGATCTAATTCTTCTATAGTCAGGTTGATTTCCGTCTGTGTTAGAAAACCCATATACCCAATTCAAGTTGATCCGATCCGAAAAACTGTGCTTGCCGCTAAATTGACCAGAGTAAATGGAACGTTCAGTATAATTTAACCCTAAATTGTTAACATCTAGATTCAGAATATCTTCTTGACCTGTTCTAGCAGTGACTTGGCTAGTTCCCTGTTGATTGTAGAGATTTCTAAATTCAAAAATATGGGAGGGATTAACTTGTAAAATAAAGTTACTGATCACTCCTATTCTTGCATTGGTTGCATCTCTATTGTCTTTGTAGATGTATCTTCTGCTTGGGTTTGTGCCTACTTGCGAGTTGTATGCTTCATAATAGTAGTTCTCCTGTTGCAACCGCTGGCGAATATTTGAAAAACTCAACGAGGTGGTGTTTCCAAGTTTCATCTTACCGATTGACCCAGATTTAGAGAAATTAATAGTCGTCCTTAAGTCAGGAGCTGCGGTCCCTTGAATGGCCGCCCAATTGTTGTTAAGACTTGTTCCAGCGTTAGCAATAATTGTTCTGTTTCTGAAAGAGGATAAATCCTTTGTGTAAACGGAAAGGTTATTTGACGGGAATGAACTTGGTAAGCTTCTATAGTTATTGTCAAAACCTAACCAATCAGTGTTGCTGCCGCGCTCTGTATTGAAATTCTCAAATGTAGTGCCCGCCCGAAAACCAGTTGTGAAATTTACTGAAAGCTCATTTTCATCAATCACGCTCTTGGTAGCAATATTGATTACAGCTCCTGCAAAATCCCCAGGTAAATCAGCACCACCTGATTTGTAGACTAGCATACGGTCAATCATATTGCTGGGAATCAAGTCAAAAGCAAACGCTCTTGAGTCTACTTCAGTGCTCGGTGCAATCACACCGTTTAACAATACGGTGCTGTAACGCTCACTGAGTCCACGGACGTTTACGAACTTGTTGTTTAAAATAGTAACGCCTGGAATGCGTTTTACTACCTGCGCTGCGTCTCTGTCCTGAGACATTGAAATTTGTTGTGCCGAAATTCCAACTACCACCAACTGGCTCGTTTTAATTTCACTTACGATTGAGATTTCAGTGTCGCTTTGTCCCTTGGTTGTTATAGTCACTGATTCTAATTCAAGGGCATCCTCTTCAATACCTGTGTTCAAGACTGTAATTTGATCCGGGTACACTTCTACATTTGGAATAACCTTAGTTTTATAGGAAACGTATGTGATCTGAATGTTATACTTTCCGGCTTTAACTTTAGGGATTACGTAATTACCATCTACATCCGTAGATGCTCCAATGGTTGTTCCTTCTATGACAACGTTTCCTCCGATAATCCCCTCCCCGGTTTTTTCATCTTTTATCTTTCCTTTAATTGTTCCAATCTGAGAAAAAGCAATTTGAGAAAGAACCATTAAAGCCAAAAAGTAAATCTTTTGCATAACTATTTTTTTGTACAAAGGTCGCTCGGCCATGTTACTTGATGTGGTCGGTAGTGTTATGAAATTGTTAAGCCATAAAAGCTAATGAGTGTTAGCGATTTGTCTAGGCAGATTAAAAATTGTAGAAAGCGAGGCTTTGTGGCTTGAAATAGAATTAGTTATGCGAATTACGCGCATAACATTTTGTTTATGTTTACATAAAGTAGGTAATGTTTTGTTAATTTGAATTTCGAAATTCAAGATTCAAAAACGAGGTCAATTTTCTAACAAATCTTAAACCTTGAATTTTGAACTCAGCAGCTATCGTGCCACCTTGGTTTGCCGATCAACAGTGCTTAACTTTACCATCACAAGCAAAAAGCTATGGGTCTCGTAAAATCAACTGTGGAACTGATCAACTTAAGCGATAGGCATCTTGCCGAAGCAGGTTATATAAAGCCTGAACAAGTCAGAAAAATGTCTGTAAATGTAATGGTTGATAGTGGGGCAGTAATGTTAGCTATTAACGAAACCATAAAAAGCCAACTCGGGTTGAAAGTAAAGGAAAGGCAATCTTTCTCACTTGCCGATGGGCAAATAGTACAGTTAGACGTTGTGGGAGGATTGGAAGTTAAATTCAAAAATCGGTGGTGCGAAACAAATGCGATCGTTTTGAAAGGCGATACTGAGCCTTTGCTTGGTGTAGTGCCTATGGAGTTGATGGATTTGGTTATCTCTCCGTTCGACCAAACCTTGGAAGTAAATCCGAAACATCCGATTAAGCCTCAGCATATTCTTGCTGGAATTAAATAATCCAAAAATCAAGATTCAAAACTAATGAGCGTCCGGTTAGATGACCAGTGCTGTCTTTTTTTGAAGAATTGAATCTTGAACTTTGGATCTTGAATTATTTGCTTATTGGCATTTTCTGCAACAGCGTTTTTACAGTTTTACGTTAAGCCCGAAAAGGTATTTTGTCGGGGTTTCTTCGCGCATCCGAAATAGTTAGAACGTAAATGTTCTTTTCATCAAACTTATAAAACAGAAAATAGCCCCTTACCAATTTGGCTCGTACATGATCGGCAGAAGTCCGTCTTCCCAGATACGGGTTTTTAGAAAGCCATTTTGTTGCTTGATGAAAAAGTAGATTTAGCTTTTTGGGGTACGATTTGCTCTTATTTCTGTCGAGCCAGTAACGAAGGATGTCATCTTTTTCTACGGATGCTTTGATAGACCAGACTATTTTCCGAGCCATTGAGAAGTCCTTTTTCTCACAGTTGCGTCTGTCAGGTATTGGCCGTTGGATATTTCACGCTCTCCTTCAAGAATAGCAAAAATCTGTTCTTTGGAAAGCAAAAGCATTTCCGATTTCGATTCGTCTTTCAAAAGAGAATAGACATCCTTCAAAAAACTTTCGTCTTTCGATTTTTTAATTTTTTGAATCAATGCCCTTTTTACCTCAGCTGTTGACATATTTTGTTATTTGCGTTTTAAAGTTAGCAAAAAGCAAAATGATTTTAGGCAAGCAGGATTGACCTTTGAGAATGAAAAAAAGAATCATGGGTGAAAAGCTCATCCCATTTCGAATCTTGGATACTTACTTGCTAATCGGCACCTTCTGCAACAGCGCTTTTACAATATCTGCTGTTTTTACGTTGTCGGCTTCAGCTTCATAGTTTAATAAGATACGGTGGTTCATCACATCCAACGCCACTTCCTTGATATCTTCCGGCAGCACATAGTCGCGGCCTTCCATATAGGCAACTGCTTTCGAGGCGAGGTTTAAGTTAATGCTGGCCCGGGGTGAAGCACCAAATTGAATGTATTGTGCTTCATGGTCCAACTTGTATTCTTTCGGCTTGCGCGTAGCGGTCACCAACTCGATGATGTATTTCTCGAGCGATTCGGAAATCTTCACTTTATTCACCTCTTCGCGAATGGCAAACATATCTTCTTTGGTCAACACGGTATTTACCTCATAGCCAAACTGCATGTTGGATATCCTGCGCATGATTTCCAATTCTTCTTGTTTGGTGGGATAGTTGACAAATACCTTCATCATGAAACGGTCTACCTGCGCTTCGGGTAGTGGGTAAGTTCCTTCCTGATCAACCGGGTTCTGCGTGGCCAGCACTAAAAAGGGGCGATCTAACTTAAATGTAGTTTCGCCAATCGTTACCGTCTTTTCTTGCATGGCTTCCAGCAAGGCAGACTGCACTTTGGCAGGAGAGCGGTTGATTTCATCGGCCAGAATGATATTGGCAAAAATAGGCCCCTTTTTTACTTCAAATTTTCCGTCTTTTTGGTTGTAGATCATCGTGCCCACTAAATCCGCAGGCAACAAATCAGGGGTAAATTGTATTCGTTGAAAATCCAAATGCAATACTTTCGCAAGCGTAGAGATCGTTAATGTCTTTGCCAAGCCCGGCACACCTTCCAACAACACATGCCCGTTGGTGAAAAGCCCTACTAACAAGCGATTTACCATGTAGCTTTGGCCTACCACCACTTTGGCCACTTCTTCAAATACGTGTTTGATTTTTGCCTGATGAGCCTGATGCAGTTCTGAGGAGGATGTAAATGCCATAAAGTCTTTTTTTGAGAGCGACAAAATTAAAAAAAAGGGCGGATTTGAGGCATTTACTTTTTTTGTAGGCTGTGCGACATTCCGCCCGGCCAATTACCCTCAACTTTGCTTTGTTTTGCAACGGGTCAAGAGCCCGCCTTTCGGGTCATCGTTTCGATGAGCGGCAAAACAGGGTAGTCTAAAATGTCTAACTTTAGCGCTTCAAAGAGGCCCATGCAACTTTCTATCGCCAGTAACGCTATTTTAAATCAGATTTCCGACCTTATCCATCAAGTAAAAGATGAGGATTTTTGTCGGCCGGTGAAGACGCTGAGTAATTCAACCATTGGCCAGCATTTGCGCCACATCCTGGAGTTTTTTATCTGCCTGGAGCAGGGGTCTGAACGCGGCAGAGTGAATTACGACAAGCGCCAACATGACAAGTTGATTGAGACCGACAGGTTTTTAGCTCTGCACACGATTCAAAAAATCAAAGAGTTTGTTTCAGCCCAACAAGCCGATCAACCCCTTCAATTAGAGGTAGGGTATCACCAAGATACAGAGGAAACGGTGGTGATTGCGTCTAATTTTTACAGAGAACTGATTTACAATATTGAACATGCCGTTCACCATGTGGCGATCATAAAAATTGGAGTGTTAGAAGTAGCTCCCTATGTGTCAATGCCACCTGATTTTGGAGTAGCCGTGTCAACCATTCGCCATAGGAAGTCCGAAACAGCACTTCAGCAGCGATAATCTTACCATTATCTTTATTTTTTCTGTGCGAAATTTCTTTGTGAAGCTTTTTCATTGGGAGTATTGGCCATTCGGGATCATCCAGGCTCCGGTTATTTTACTATGGCTCTGGTATGCGGTTAAAGAAAGATCACTGTTCTATTTTTCCGCATCTAATCCGGGTATCCTAACAGGCGGGATGATGGGCGAATCAAAGTATGAAGTATTGCAATTAGTGCCTGATGATGTAAAGCCGAAAACGCTACTTGTTAGATCACCCTCTTCCATAGAGAAGTTGATGGATCTTCTCGCTATCAAAGGACTAACTTTCCCACTCATCTTTAAGCCGGATATGGGCGAGCGGGGCTGGATGGTTAGAAAAATCATTTCGGAGGCCGAGGCGAAACAATACTTGAGCGAGATTCGGGTTGACTTCATCATCCAGGAACTGGTCGACTTGCCGCTAGAGTTTGGCGTATTCTATCTCCGCTTTCCAAGTCAGGAGAGCGGTTTTGTGAATTCAATTACGGGCAAGGTGTTTTTGTCGGTGGAAGGCGATGGAATGCAAACGCTTGAAGAACTAATCCGGAAAAAAGACAGGGCCATGTTGCAATGGGATGTGTTAAAAACTACCTATGCAAATCGGCTTCAAACTATTTTGCCAATAGGTGAAAAAATGGAGTTGGTGTCGATCGGCAATCATTGTCTGGGCACTACTTTTCTAAACCAAAATCACCTGATCAATGAAAAGCTCTCGGCTTCTTTTGACCGAATCAGCAAAAACATCAATGGTTTTTACTTTGGCAGGTTTGATTTGCGTTGTGCCTCATTGGCGGATTTAGAAAACGGAAGCGTAAAGATTGTTGAGTTGAATGGTTGTGGAGCCGAACCCGCGCACATTTATCATCCGGGTGCTTCGCTGTGGAAAGGTATTTCAGACTTGATCACCCATTGGAATAACATGTACCGGATCAGTAAAGAAAATCATGCCCGCGGTGTTGACTATTTGTCGTTTTGCGAGGCGCGCGCGATCTACCAAAAATTTAAAATGAAAGTAGGGTAGGTGAAATGTTTTTAAGGCTTCTGGTCTTATTTCGTACCTCGTAAACTCGTACCTTTCGCTTCATGTTTCTCTACCTTCAAGTATTTTTAACCGGATTGGTTTTTAGTTTCATTGGTTCTATTCCACCGGGCACACTCAATGTTACGGTTCTTCAATTAGGATTGGACAAAAAGATGGGCGTGGCACTACGATTTGCCCTTGCGGTTTCCATTATTGAATACCCCTATGCATGGATCGCTGTTGCTTTTGAAGATTGGTTGACTTCCTCTCCACTTATCATCGAGAATTTTCAATTGATCACGGCCGTTGTCATGACGGTGCTTGGGCTGTTTACCCTTTGGGCATCCAGAAAACCGTCTACCTTTTCGGTCAAGTTTAGCGAAAGCGGATTCAGGCGAGGGATCGTTTTGAGTTTGCTCAACCCGATGGCTATTCCTTATTGGATGGGTGCCACTGCCTACTTTAAGGCGCAGGGTTGGGTCGACCTTTCAACGCAAGGGCTTATCCACAGTTATGTGTTGGGCACTTCCGTGGGAGCCATGCTATTGCTCACCTTATTTATTTTTTTGGCGAACCGCTTATCGAGGTATGTCCAGCAAAACATCATCATTAAGATGCTACCGGGTATTATAATGTTAGTCTTGGGCCTTTACGCGTTTGCCCGTTATTTGTTTTGAGTGACCCCGGTCTTTTCGAAATCTAAAATCTATTACCACCTTTGTCTATAATTTTTTTCAGTGTCAGATCGATATAATCAACGCGGGGTCTCAGCTTCCAAGGAAGACGTGCATGAAGCCATCAAAAAGATAGACAAAGGACTTTACCCACAAGCTTTTTGCAAAATCGTGCCTGATTTACTGGCAAACGATCCAAATTATTGCACGGTCATGCACGCAGATGGCGCGGGCACCAAATCTTCTCTTGCTTACATTTATTGGAAAGAGACAGGCGACCTCAGTGTGTGGAAAGGAATTGCACAAGATGCCATCATCATGAATGTAGATGACCTGTTGTGTGTAGGCGCCACAGGCCCCATTCTCCTTTCCTCGACCATTGGCAGAAATAAAAATAAAATTCCCGGTGAAGTGATCAGCACGTTGATCAATGGAACCGAAGAAGTATTGGAAATGCTGCGATCACACGGCATGGCGATTAGCAGCACGGGTGGAGAGACGGCAGATGTGGGCGATTTGGTTCGCACCATCATTGTCGATAGCACGGTCACCGCTCGCCTCAAGCGAGACGAAGTGATCGACAATAAAAATATTGAGGCCGGTGATGTCATTGTTGGCTTAGCATCCTATGGGCAGGCCGTTTATGAATCAGAATACAATGGAGGCATGGGGAGCAATGGGTTGACTTCATCGCGCCACGATGTTTTTAGTAACGTGTACGCAAAGAAATATCCCGAGTCGTATGACCCATCGGTTCCGGCAGAGTTGGTTTATTCCGGTAAGTATTTGGTCACCGATCAACTACCATCAACGCCCTTAAATATTGGCAAACTTGTGTTGTCACCCACGCGCACCTACGCACCCGTCATCATTGCCATGCTGAAAGAAATGCGTGCACACATTCACGGGATGGTGCATTGCAGTGGCGGAGCGCAAACTAAAGTATTGCACTTCATCGACAATCTCCATGTGATTAAGGATCATTTATTTGAAATTCCTCCTCTTTTTAAACTGATCCATGGAGTAAGTGGTACTGATTTAAAAGAGATGTATAAAGTCTTCAACATGGGTCATCGAATGGAAATCTACCTGCCTGAAAAAATGGCAGCGCAGGTTATTTTGATCAGTCGTTCATTGGGCGTGGAGGCACAGATTGTTGGAAGAGTAGAATCCTTTGAAAAAAAGCAAGTGACGGTGAAAACTTCGCTGGGGGAGTTTGTTTATTATTAGAGTACCCTAGATACTTTGATATTACTTATAAACTTATCCGGTCCAACTAAAGCTGTTTGCTAAAGACCTCAATCAATCTTTGAAGTTCCTTGTCAGAAATATTGGGCTGTTCGGATTTATCAAAAATATCCATAAGGAATACTCTGCCTTTCAAGATGCGGACCAAAGTTATAATTCTGGCACCACTGCTTTTACCTTTGCCTTTTGACGAAATAGCTAATCTGATTTTGTAACAATCTTTTCCGAGTGGAACACCTTGCTCAGGCGTTTCAACTAGGGATTCCACTAAAGGTTTTAAGTCTGACTTAAGTGACTTATATTTTTTCGAAAGCCTCTTAAATTTTCTCTCAAAAGGTTCAGTGACTATAACTTCAAAGTTCATTCAGTAACTGACTAGCTGATTTCAATTTTTTCTTTCCCTGTTCAAACAACTTTACATCCTGGAAAGCCTCGGACAAATCATTTATGTGTTGACTTTTCTTTTTGTCGCGTACTTGCTGAAGCACTTTTACATAACGAAAGTTTTTAATCAATTCCATAAAAAATGGTGACCGGTTGTCTTCAACTTCTAAAATCATTTTCATAGTTGGATTTATAGAATTAGAATGCAAAAGTAGTGTATTTGCCTAAATTATATTAGCGTAAAATACGCAAGGTCAAATCCCTTATTCTTACTAAATTGCGCCCTATTTTTCAGTATCCGTGAGTAAATATAAAGAAGCCAAAGAACTCAATTACGCTACCATCGCCAGCGAGATGCTGGAATTTTGGAAGGAGAACCAGATTTTTGAAAAATCGGTGAGCAACCGCGAAGGCGCAAAGACCTTTACTTTCTATGAGGGACCACCGTCTGCCAATGGCACGCCCGGTATTCACCACGTGATGGCGCGCACCGTCAAAGACATTTTTTGTCGCTATAAAACGCTACAGGGTTTTCAGGTAAAGCGCAAGGGCGGTTGGGACACACACGGGCTACCCGTGGAGTTACAAGTGGAAAAGGAATTGGGCATCACCAAAGATGACATAGGCAAGAAAATTTCCATCGAAGACTACAACAAGAAGTGCCGCGAAACGGTGATGAAGTACAAAGATCAATGGGATGATCTCACCACCAAGATGGGCTATTGGGTAGATTTGAAAAATCCATACGTTACTTACGAAAAAGAATACATTGAATCGCTGTGGTGGATTTTGAAAAAATTCTACGATAAAGGTTTATTGTATAAAGGTTACACCATACAACCTTACTCTCCTTCAGACGGCACCGGACTTAGTTCGCATGAGTTGAACCAACCTGGTTGCTATAAAGATGTGAAGGATACTTCGGTGGTGGCGCAGTTTAAGTTGAAGCGTGATGACAAGTCTAAGTTTCTATTTGGTACTAAATCAACGTTTAATCCAGAGTTTAATGATTTGGATGTTTACATCTTAGCCTGGACAACTACACCTTGGACACTTCCATCTAATACCGCTTTGGCAGTAGGTGAAAAAATTAAATATGTTCAGGTTAACTCCTTCAATCCCTACACATTTAAACCGGTGAGTGTAGTGCTGGCGAAGGACCTGGTGGGCAAATATTTTTCAGAGAAGAACAGAGACCTAAAGTTAGGTGACTATAAATCAGGAGATAAAGCAATTCCTTTCGAAATTGTAAAAGTGTTTTCCGGTAAAGAGTTAATCGGCCTCCGCTACGAACAGTTGATGCCTTATGTGCAGCCGTTCTATTCTGCAGAAAACGCGTTTCAAATAATCTCTGGAGATTTTGTAACAACAGAAGATGGAACTGGGGTAGTTCACATTTCGCCCACCTTCGGTGCCGATGACTTTCGGGTAGCAAAGCAAAATGGAATCCCTGCCCTTACCGTCAAGGACGAAGCCGGCAATGAATTGCCAACCGTTGATAAAAAGGGAAAATTCATTTCCGTCATTGGCGAAAAACTGAAGGAAGGTGTCGCCAAGTATAATATTAAAACCCACAAGCCACTTGGTGCTGATGATTTTTATGTAAAGAACTACACCGATGAAGATGAAACGAATCCAGATTACAAGAACACGGATGTTATCATCTCGATCATTTTAAAAGAGGAAAACAAAGTTTTTAAAGTAGAGAAGTACGAGCATACTTACCCGCACTCCTGGCGCACCGACAAGCCCGTATTGTATTATCCGCTGGATGCGTGGTTTATCAAAACTACTGCGCTTAAGGATAAGATGGTCGAGTTGAACAAAACCATCAATTGGAAACCGGAGTCGACAGGTACAGGACGCTTTGGTAATTGGTTGGAGAACTTGGTGGATTGGAATTTGTCTCGCTCGCGTTATTGGGGAACGCCATTGCCTATTTGGCGGACAGACACTTCACTCTCCGGAGAATATCCGGAAGAGTTTATTGTCGGTGATATTTCCGAATTTGAAAAAGACGGGTGGTATTATTATGATGAATCGAAATTCAGTCCTTTTTTAGCATTTCTCAATGATGTTAAACGAGGCAATAAACCAACAAGTGAAGTATTGGAATACCAAGAACAGAATTTTAAGAATCTACAATTTCTTCCTAACGATCGGGAAATTGAGTTTAAAGACCTACTGAATGTATTCATAGACCCAGTATTGTATGTCAAATATCTAGTCCCAGCAAAGGATTTAGTTAAGTCTTTGGATCTGCATCGACCCTTTGTTGATAATCTTTTTTTCATTACTCAGAATCCAGGATCAAATACTAATACAGAGAAAATTATCTACAAGCGTGAACTTGATCTTATCGATGTTTGGTTCGATTCAGGTGCGATGCCTTACGCGCAATGGCATTATCCATTTGAGAATAAAGAAGTTTTTGAAAATTCATATCCGGCTGATTACATCTCAGAAGGCGTTGACCAAACACGCGGCTGGTTCTTCACGTTGCACGCTATTGCTACTTTACTTAGCGAGAGCAGTGAAGAAATTAAAGCCGTCAACAAAAAGGTGAACAATGGCGGAGTAGCATTTAAAAACGTCATCTCTACCGGGCTGGTGCTGGATAAGAACGGAGAGAAAATGAGCAAGCGCAAAGGCAATGTCGTTGATCCCTACACAACGCTGGGAAAATACGGAGCGGATGTGGTGCGTTGGTACATGATTGAAAATGCACCTCCATGGGATAACCTGAAGTTTGACTTAGCGGGTATTGAGGAAACCCAACGCAGGTTTTTCGGTACGCTGATGAACACGTATTCCTTCTTTGCCATGTATGCCAATATCGATGGCTTTGTAAAAGATGAAATGAATAATGTTCCATTTGATCGTCTGGCGCCACTAGATAAATGGATCATCACCAAAGAACAATCGTTGATCGAAGAAGTGTCTGCTGCTTACGAAGACTATGAGCCAACGAAAGCAGCTCGCGCCATTCAAGAATTCGTGAACGATCACGTATCAAATTGGTACGTTCGCCTAAACCGTAAGCGTTTTTGGCAGCCATCGTCCTTGTCCTCCGTAGCCTTGGCGAAGGAGGACTTGTCTTCCACAGCCTCATCTAAAGGGGGCTTATCACTATCCGAAGATAAACGTGCAGCTTATGAAACACTCTACGAATGTTTGATGGTAACGGCTCAGTTGATGGCTCCCATCGCTCCATTCTTTAGTGAGTGGCTTTATAAAAACCTGACTGATAATATTCGTAGCAAGGCAAAGCAGTTCAATACTCCTCTTCAGTTTGAATCGATTCACCACACGTTGTTGGTGAAGGCCGAGCCTAGTCGCAAAGATCAGGAATTGGAAATCTCGATGGCTTATGCCCAGCGGATTTGTTCGCTTGTCCACTCAATCAGAAAGAACAGTAAGATAAAAGTCCGCACCCCCTTGCAGAAAATATTATTGCCTGTGTTGGATGAGAAGTTTGCCAACCGCGTGCGCAGCGTAGAAGCGATCATCAAAGCGGAGGTAAACGTAAAGTCGATTGAATACATAGATGACGCCTCCGGCTTGTTAGTTAAAAAGGTGAAACCAAATTTCGCCAAGCTTGGAAAGCAATATGGCGCAAAGATGAAAGAAGTATCGACTGTCATTAACGGAATGAGCAAAGAAGAAATTTCCATCATTGAGAAAGCTGGGAAACTATCAAAAGATGGATTTGATCTGGTGGTAGAAGATGTATTGATTAGCTCAGAAGATATACCCGGTTGGGCAGTGGCTGCAGAAGGCGGTGTTACCGTTGCATTGGACATCACCATTACAGATGATCTTAAGCGTGAGGGTATCGCCCGCGATTTTGTGAACCGAGTGCAAAACTTGCGCAAAGACATGGGTATGGAAGTATTAGACAAAATCTCCATAGAAGTCGAAAATCATCAGGAATTGGCCACTTCTTCCCTCACGGAATTTAAAGATTACATCTGCACCGAAACACAATCGCTGCGTTTGGAGTTTAAAGAGAACGTAACGGACGCGGTGGAAGTAGACATGGACGAATTTGTGTTGAAAATCAAAGTGAGCTTACAGTAATTCTGAATAATGAAAATCTTAAAATACTTCTTGATTGCCCTTTTAATCATTTGCTTAGATCAAGCGAGCAAATTGTTGGTTCATAAATACATGTATCTGCATGAAGAGGTGAATGTAATAGGTGAATGGTTCAAACTTCATTATCTATTGAATCCGGGCATGGCCTTCGGCATCAAATGGGACAATGAGTTTGGAAAACTGGTGCTCACGGTATTTCGGATCTTTGCCATGTTTGGAATTAGTTATTACCTATTTCAAATGGTCAGAAAGAATTCTCATCCGGGATTTTTAGTATGCCTTGCCATGATCTTAGGAGGAGCAATTGGTAACGTAATCGACAGTACTTTTTATGGCGTGTTTCTCGACAACGCTCCGATTGGGTCACCAACAAGATGGTTTCATGGCCAAGTGATCGATATGTTGTTTTTCCCGGTGGCAGAGTTTGTCTGGCCGGCATGGGTTCCTGGAATTGGAGGAGACTACTTTTTGTTTTTCAGTCCTGTATTCAACATCGCAGATTCTTCTATCTTTTTGGGAGTGGCAACTATCCTATTGTTTCAAAAACGATTTTTCAAAGTGACTGAGGAGGAAAACAAATCCACTGTTGAACCGCCACCTTCAGAAGTGCAAAGCACTGAAACCGATTTATCTTCGCCCACGTCTAGTATTTAGCCATGGCAGAACAACTCATCATTGAGACGTCAGCTGATAAAGCAGCCCGATACAAAACGCTCGTGCCGCAAATAGAAGCGTTGACTGCCGGAGAGCCAGATGTGGTTGCTAACCTTTCTAACATTGCGGCAGCCTTGCGCCAAACGATGAATTTCTTTTGGGTTGGTTTTTATATAGTCAAACAAAATGCCTCGCCTGCCGGTAGTCAGGAGTTAGTACTTGGCCCTTTTCAAGGTCCAATAGCTTGCACACGTATTGCATTTGGCAAAGGAGTTTGTGGGGCTTGCTGGAAGGAAAAGAAAGTGATGTTGGTGCCTAATGTTGATGAATTTCCAGGGCATATTGCGTGCAGTTCAGATTCGAAGTCGGAGATTGTATTGCCCGCCTTTAAAAACGGTGAAGTAGCATTAGTGCTCGATGTCGATAGCGATCAACTGAATGATTTTGATGCCACCGATGAACTTTACTTGTCCCAGGTGATGAAGCTCATCGAGGGTTTTATTTAGGCCCAGTATGGCTTCCACTGATTTCTATCAAGACCGAGTCAACCATTTTCAAAAAAAGGTAAGGGAAGTAGATAAAACCATTCGGGTTTATTCTATCGCTCGCGTAGCGGTTGCGTTGATCGCATTGGCACTTATCTATCTTGGATTCAAGGAAGCGCTTTTTTTCTATCCGCTTCCATTTTCGATTTTGCTTTTTTTCTCTCTGGTGCAACGTCAATTAAAAAAGGAGAATGAGAGAGAAGTTCTAAAGCACCTTATTGATTTAAATCGATGGGAAGCGGCAGCTGTTCGGTATGATTTTCAGAATTTTTCCGATGGGCAGCGTTATGTAGATCCAACTCATGTTTACAGTCATGACTTAGATCTTTTTGGCAAGAGTTCGCTCTTTCAATTTCTTAATCGATGCGCCACGCGACTTGGAGAGAATAGACTGGCGAATGATTTAGCCCATCTTACGTTGAGCAAAGAAGCAATTCTGCTTCGACAACAAGCCATTCGCGAGTTGGGGTCAATGATTGAGTTCCGCCAAGAGTGTTGGGCGGTAGGAAAGCAAATTCACGAGGTAGATTTTAATCTCGATTCGCTTTGGGTTTGGTTGAAGTCAGCCAATCTATTTTATAGAAAGAGAGCATTTTTGATTCTTCGCTGGGCGCTCCCTGTCATTACTTGCTTATCATTATTGGCAAACGCATTCAATCCTGTTTTTCAATCTTTCTTCCTTTTGCTTTTTGTAGTACAGTTGGCAATCGCTGCGGCCTACTCAAAGCCAATTACCAGACTACAAAGCCAACTGGCCAGTTACCGATCCGTTTTGGAAAACTATGCAAAGCTATTTCATCAAATGGGTGATCAATCGTTTACCGCAACATTGCTCAATCAACATCAACGGATTGCACTAGAAGCGTCAACGCATGTACATACCTTTTCAAAATTGGTGAATGCCCTTGAAACGCGAATGAATTTGATTGCCCGCTTATTCGGTAACGGATTGTTTTTATATGATTTGCATACCGTAAGTAGATTGGAGCAGTGGCGTGAACAGCATGCGGCATCCCTTCCTAAATGGACAGACTCGTTGGCCGAATGGGATGCAATGCTTTCGTTTGCCACGTTTCATTACAACCATCCTAACTATGCTTTTGCCGAGCTGAACAACCAACTTGCACTTGTTGCTAACGAGGTGGGTCACCCCTTGATCCCGTCATCGGAGTGTGTAACAAATAGTTTTGACTTGGGGAATCCGGCTGGATTAATGCTGATCACCGGGGCAAACATGGCGGGTAAGAGTACCTTCCTGCGATCGGTTGGGGTCAATTTTGTTTTGGGATTGAATGGATCTCCCGTTTGCGCGTCATATTGGAGTACACCCATGGCTGCCCTGCGCACCGGGATGCGCACAGCAGATTCACTCCAAGAGCATCAATCATATTTTTATGCTGAGTTGAACCGATTGCATTCTATTATTGAGGAGTTACGTGTAGGAAAACCGATGCTCCTTTTGCTGGACGAAATTTTGAAAGGCACGAACTCAACGGACAAGCAACTAGGCTCAAGAGAATTGATTAAGCAACTGATACAACAAAAAGCGTTGGTTTTAATCGCCACGCATGACATTGCCCTTGGCGATATGGAACAGCAATTTCCCGAAAAAGTATTTAATTCCTGCTTTGAAGGAAAGATAGAGAACGACCAATTGACATTCGATTACAAACTCAATAAAGGCGTTGCCCAAAAAGCCAACGCCACTTTCTTGATGAGGAAGATGGGGATTATTCCAGCTTAAAAAATTCAAATCTTTGCCACCATCCGCGCCCTAGGGGTTGTCTATTTTACCACAAACACAGCATTGCTACGAATAGCACGAAGTTACACGAATTATCCTTTGAATTTATTCGTGCTTATTGGTGCATTCGTGGCTAATATCTAAAACGCTGTTGAAATTGATACAATTAGTTATTTTCAGTACATTCGTTTTCATAATCTTTATTCCTATGAAAACTCAACTCAATCGCAGAGACTGGTTCAAATCCACACTGGCACTAACAGCCGGCATTGCCCTCACTTCGTCATTGACAAAAGAATTGATGGCCGCACCGCTGAGCGAGGCAGAAAGGTCATTCTTTGGACTAAAAACCAACGATGCTCAAAAGGTCAGACTCAACTCGAATGAAAACCCCTACGGCCCATCAGAGAAAGCCAAGAAGGCAGTGATGGAAAGTTTGTCTCGCGGAAATAGATATGCGTTCAATGAGCTAGAAGAGTTGAAAAAGATTATTGCAGCAAAGGAAGGAGTTGATCCTTCATTTATTCTGTTAGGCGCAGGTTCTGGAGAACTGCTGGTACAAACAGGAATTGCCTATGGCCTGGAAGGCGGTCGAGTGTTATCAGCCTATCCAACTTTCCCCTTGTTGATGAACTACGCGCAACAGATGAAAGCCGCGTGGGACAAAGTTGATCTCAACGAAAAGCTGGAACACAACTATGAGGCCTTGGCTTCTGCCATTAAGAGCGATACAAGATTAGTGTTTTCATGCAACCCCAATAATCCAACAGGTACAGTAGTGAGTGATTCTATTGTGCGTGGATTTTGTGAAGAGGCATCCAAGAAAACGTTGGTGTATGCCGATGAAGCTTATTTGGAATTTCTAGACCCAAGTCTGCAAAAGACGATGGTATCACTTGTTCAAAATAACCCAAACGTAGTGGTTTCAAAAACCTTTTCAAAGATTTATGGATTGGCTGGTCTTCGCATTGGCTATTTGGTAGGGCAACCCGACACATTGAAAAAGATCGCGCAGTATGGCGACACCATTTCGCCTAGTCAAACAGCGTTGGCCGCGGCTAAAGCTAGCTTAGGAGATGAAGATTTTATGAAACTGACGCGCGAGAAGAATAGCGTTGCCAGGAAAGTATTGACGGACTATCTTGATCAAAAGAAGATATTTTATGGTAAATCCTTTACCAATGTGGTTTTGTTCCCTGCTCCTAAGGATGGAAAGAAGATACTTTCTCAACTGGATGAAAAAGGATTCCTGATTCGTATTTGGGATTATCAAGGAAAAGAATGGTGCCGAGTGAGCATTGGCACGCAGGATGAGATGAAGAATTTTGTAAGGGCCTTTGATGAGGTAGTCGCTTAGTTACAAACATTCAGTTACCTGCTCAAATATTGATCGGGAGCATTTTGGTGGCTCTTAGGAAAGCGTTTTTACATCATTTTTAGATTAACCATATTGGATAAATCCGGAATTTAATTCCGGATTTATCCAAATTAGTTTACCTTGCAGCATGATAGATCGTGAAGCAGCGCCAAGGTTGCTTAGGCTAGCCAAGACTTTTCGCAGTGTCGCGGTGGTAGGGCCGAGACAGAGTGGGAAAACCACTCTTTGTAAGACAATCTTTCCAAAAAAGCCATACGTCTCTTTGGAAAACCCGGACACCTTGGAGTTTGCCCGAACTGATCCACGTGGGTTTCTCGGTCAGTTTAAAAATGGTGCAATACTCGATGAAGTACAACGAGCACCTCATCTATTTTCATATCTTCAACAAGTATTAGATGAAACAAAAAAGAAGGGACTATTCATTCTTACAGGCTCTAATAACTTTCTGTTGCAAGAAAATATAACCCAGACCCTTTCCGGTAGAATTGCTTATCTACAATTGCTTCCGCTATCAATGACTGAGCTGAAAAAAAGCAAAAAAAATAGGGCGGATTTTGCATGGCATATCCTAAACGGTGGTTATCCCGAAGTGCTTACCAAAAAAGTCAGTGCCGCAGACTGGTATGCCAATTACATCAACACATACGTGGAAAGGGACGTGAGGCAATTGAAAAATGTGGCTAACCTTTCACAATTTACAAAACTGCTTCGTTTATGCGCTGGTCGTACAGGACAGATTCTGAATTTAACCTCTTTTTCCAACGACTGCGGAATTGATCAGAAAACAGTCGCAGCATGGTTAAGCGTTTTGCAAAGCAGCTATATTATCTACCTTTTAAAGCCTTACCACACAAATTTTAATAAGCAGATTAGCAAAACACCAAAACTATATTTTTATGATACTGGCCTTGCTTGTTCACTATTAGGTATAGTTCAGGCAAAACAGATCATTAGTCATTCTGCCAAAGGTGCCATGTTTGAGAATTTTGTTTTGGCCGAACTCTTAAAAAGGAGATTTAATTCAGGAGCTGCGGATAATCTTTTTTATTGGCGTGATAAGATGGGTAATGAGGTAGACATAATCTTGGATAATTCTAGCAAGATTACAGCCCTGGAGTTGAAAGCAGGTGAAACCGTGTCGCAAGATTTTTTTAAAGGGCTAGAGTATTTTTCTGCGTTGAACAAAAGCGCTGTTAATACAATTTTACTCTACGGAGGGAAACAAGCGTACAAAAGAACTAGTGGCACTATCGTTAAGCCGTGGATAGAAATGACCGACTTATGAAGTAGATAATAGGCAAACAAAAAAGTCAGGCATCACCTGACTTTTTTGTTTGCTATAAAGAGATTTTCTATTCTGCCACCAATACTTCTCCTTTGATAGTTAGCAGTACAAAGCCGCCTTCCACATTAGCGGTTACGGTAACTGTTTTGTTAAACGGTCCGGCAGCGCCAGCATTAAAAGTTGCTTTTATAAATCCTGAGCCACCTGGTTCTACCGGAGTTTTGGTCCAGTCAGGGGTCGTACAACCACAAGAAGGTTGTGCGTTCACGATAATCAATGGAGCTTTGCCTGTGTTGGTGAATTTAAACTCATGTGTTACTGGGATGCCCTGCTTAATTTTTCCAAAATCATGTACAGAAGACTCCCAATTGAAAGCGGCCACGGCCGGGTTGACTTCGTTCTTGCTGATCGTTCCAGTCATTTCTTGCGCGAAACCGATGCCTGTCACCAGAGCAAATGCGGCTAAAAAAAGTAATTTTCTCATGTTGTTGTCCAATTTTAGGTTAAACTTAAAAGGTTATTTTGATCTGTACAAACATCTCTGTTAAAAGTGGTTTTCGGTGTTAAAAAAGGCCTAAAAGATGTTAACGCTTTGTTAAAGGCATTTTTCGTACCAAAGTGGCTTTAAATACTAAATACCTTTGTAAGGTGAACAGGCTTACCCTTCGAATTGTAATTGCACTTGCTGCACTAAGTATCTTGGGCATTACCGCCACGCAGATATACTGGGTAAGGAAGGCTTTTGATTTGAAAGCGAACCAATTCAATGCCGATGTTAACTTGGCCTTGGAAAATGTTGCCACTCGCATCTACGATATCAATAAAACGCCCATGCCGGCCAATAGTCTCGTGGATCAGGAGTCGAGCAATTACTTTACTGTTTTAGTAAATGGTCCCATCGATTCGAATCTGTTAGGCTTTCTGCTAAAGAATGAATTTGACAAACGAAAGATAACAGCCGACTACCAGTTTGGTGTCTACGACTGTTCCGAGCAATGCATGGCGGGAGGCAATTACATTTCACCCACCAAAAATAAAATACCCGTAAGCCTGAGCGAATTGCCCGCCTTAAAAATGGATGGGTATTATTTTGGTGTTCGGTTTCCACAGATTGAAGCCAACCTGATCAGCCAAATGGGCATTTGGGGATTTTCCTCCATAGTGATGTTGGTGGTTATTTTCTTTTTTGTGTACACCTTGTTTGTGATTCTCAAACAAAGGCGACTGTCGGAAGTTCAAAACGATTTTATCAACAACATGACCCATGAGTTTAAAACGCCATTGGCTACGATCGCTATATCCTCTGAAGTCTTGAAAGATCCATCGATCGCAAAAAACCCGGAACGGTTGTTGAATTATGCTACGATTATTGAAAATGAAAGTCAGCGGTTGAAGCAACAAGTGGAACGCGTTCTGCAAATGGCCCAAACAGAAAAAGCAGATGTTGGTTTAAAAAAGGAACAACAGGATATCCATGAACTTATTAAAGAAGCCGTAGACAATCACAAAGTAGCGCTCTCATCAAAGAGGGGAGAGGTTCGACTTGCGTTGAATGCAACTAACAGCCATATTTTGGCCGATAAACTTCATTTTACAAACGTGATAGGCAACCTATTAGACAATGCGATTAAGTATTGTGAAAAGGAACCGAGAATATCTATTAACACATCTAACAGCCAGGCATCTATTCAGATTGAAATAAGTGACAACGGCATCGGCATCAGCCAGGAGAATCAGAAAAAGATTTTCGCTCGGTTTTACCGTGTGCCGACAGGCAATCGGCACGATGTAAAAGGTTTCGGACTAGGATTGAACTATGTGAAACTAATTGTGGAAGCGCATAAGGGAAAAATTTCTGTTCAAAGCAAGCCCGGTAACGGCAGTATATTTTCGATTGTGTTGCCAATGTAATTTGAATGAGTCAGATGGGTGCAAATATTTTACTAGTTGAAGATGACCCTAGTCTTGGGTTTGTGATAAAGGATAATCTGATTCACAAAGGATATCAGGTAACGCTCTGCACCAACGGAGAAGAAGGTGACCAGCAATTTCAAACTCAGTCGTTTGACTTGTGTATCTTGGATGTGATGATGCCTAAGAAAGATGGTTTTACGCTGGCACAATCCATTCGGTCAAAGAATAAAGAAGTTCCGATTTTGTTTGTGACTGCTAAGTCGATGCTAGAAGATAAAATTGTTGGATTTAATTCGGGTGGCGATGATTACCTAGTCAAGCCCTTTAGCATGGAAGAACTCTTTCTACGCATGGAAGTTTTCTTGCGAAGAACGGGCGCGGGCAGTCACTCTGTAGATGAAGCTTCCTACTCGATTGGCGATTTCAATTTTGACTGCAAGAATTTTTCTTTACATCATATCACAGGAAACAAAACACTGACACAGAAAGAAGCAGAAGTGTTAAAGCTGCTTTGTTCAAACAAAGACCGTGTGTTGAAGCGCGAAGAAATTTTAACTACCGTTTGGGGAGATGATGATTACTTTATGGGGCGCAGCTTAGATGTCTTTATTTCAAAACTGCGTAAGTACTTGAAAGATGACCCCAGGGTGGAAATAGTGAACTACCACGGAGTGGGGTTTCGGTTGGAATTTGCTCGTTAAAAATTTCACTATTTACAGATTGACTCTAGATGCTACCCATTGCTCAATCACGCGAGGGTAATGTTCATGTTCTAAGTTATGGATTTTGCTGGCAATTTGTTCAGAAGTATCAGATGAAAGAACGACACAGGACGTTTGGAAAACAATTCTCCCTTTATCGTATTGCTCGTTTACCTCGTGGATGGTAATGCCCGTCTCGGTTTCGCCTGCCTGTTTTACCGCTTCATGAACTCTCATTCCATACATGCCTTTTCCCCCAAATTTGGGCAACAAGGCGGGATGAATGTTGATCATTTTTCCGGAATAGGCACTAATTAAATTCTTTGGGATTAGCCAAAGAAAACCTGCCAACACAATGTGGGTGATCTGATGAGCCAGTAGGCGTTTTACGACATCGTCACTCTCACTAAATTCAAGCTTTGTAAAGACACCGCGCTCGATTCCAAATTTTTTTGCTCGTTCTAAGACCGCGGCATTTGGATTATTGGAAAGTACGAGTGTGACATGAATGGTAGGATGGTTCTCAAAGTGTTTGAAGATGGCTTCTGCGTTTGTGCCATTTCCTGAGGCGAAAATACAAATACGAGCGTTTGACATAGACTAGACGAAAATCATACTGCAAATGCCCAGCAGCATGATGATTTTGCACAGCTGACTTAGTTGATAGAATTCTTTCTTTGTATCGGCCTTTAATAATCGATAGAATAAAATAGACATGGGGACAAATAGCAAAGGGATAAAATAGATCCATGATATCTTCAACTGCTGGTAGTCGAGCCAAAGCACTAAAAAGGAAAAAACCAGGATGGTCCCATACAAAAATGATTTTGTCTTCCGAATACCCCACACGATGGGCAACGTTCTACATCCAAATGTGGTATCACCCTTCATATCCTCCATATCTTTCACAATCTCGCGAATCAATGTCATGAAGAAAGCAAAAAGCGAATACGTCATCACCAAGGGAAGATATTGTTCGTAAAGAAAACTCAATAGAAAAATGGACAAGCCAGTCAGGAGCGAAACGACAAGATTGCCGATTAAAGGTAGTCTCTTTAAATTGTTAGAATAGAGCCAAAGTAAAAAGACGCTAATAAAATTTACAGCACCCACCTTCCAATTGATCAATAGACCCATGCCAACTCCTATAACAGAGATGACGGTATGAAAAAAAATGGCGTACCTGCGCGTAATGGTTTTGCCGATCACCACGCGATCGGGCTTGTTGATGAGGTCTATTTTGATGTCATAGTAATCGTTAATAATATAACCCGCAGCGGCAATCATAACGGTAGATGCCACGATGAGAAAAAGCCAGAAGTCCGTGAAGACGAGAAGCCCTTGATGAAACAAGAAATAGGCGGTGAAGTATTGAGCAAATGCAATGATAGCAAGGTTCCAAAAACGGGTAAGCCTGAAAAGTGCCAGAATCAGTTGCATCTACAAAAGTACTATTAAATCACTCTTGTAGCACGCCTTTGCTTTTTGAAAAAAGCTTACACGGCTAAAATCGAAGTGCCAGCATCAGCAAGTAATTTCGCCCAGCCTGTGGATAATAGAAATTTTGGCGGTAGGCGTTCGAAAGACCACCAAAGTAACCATATGTAAATCCATTTGACTCATAGCTTTCATCGAAGATATTGTTTATCAACACGCTCACAGACAGTTCGCGCATGAAACTTGGCTTTATTGAATAGCTGACTCGCAGGTCATTTACAAAATAGGGATCAATTTGTCGTTTAGCATTTGATGTATTGTCTAGAAACTGATCGCCTACGTATTTGGAAAGCCACGAAAGCTCAATTCCTTTTGCTGGCACAACACTTAGTACCGATCCCGCAATGACAGATGGAGAAAATGAGATATCGGTATCAACATACACATTGGTCACCTCATTGTACTCGTCAAAATTTTGCCCGTAGTCATAAAGTACTTCTGTAAACTTCTTTATCTTGTTTCGGCTTAGAGTTAGGTTGGCATTCCAACTCAATCTCTTGCTAAGTTTAATGGTTCCATCTAGTTCAATTCCCATCCGATAACTTTCTGGCACATTCGTACGGATGGACGCGCCCACATCATTGACCGCACCCGTCAGGACGAGTTGATTGGTGTAGTTCATCAGGTAGTAGTTTACATTGAATGCATAGCGGTCTGTTTTTTTGCGCCATCCTACCTCTAGGTTTCCCAACCTTTCGTGCACAGGGGCTCGTGTAGTGGCACCATCGACAAAATCATCGCGCACGGGCTCACGATTGGCAATGGCGTAGGAGGCATAAATATTTTGTTGGCGATCCAGCGAGTACGTCAACCCTACCTTTGGATTGAAAAAATCAAAGTGAGTATCAATAGTAAAATCGAACTGACGGTTTTCGCGACCGCCTGCTTGATAGTCTATTTTTCTGTATTGCAGATCAAGAAATGCGCTTAGTTTTTCTGTCAAGCTGTAGTTCGTTTTCCAAAAGATGTTAAAATCAGTTTTCTTGCCATTGTTGAAATAGTATCGATAATCTTTCGGTACACCCATTGGCAATGCTGACCATGTAATCTCCCCAAAATGATCGCCATCATACCTATTCCATCCACCTCCCAAAACGGAATGAAGGTCAGACTTTTCATAGTTCAAAGACCAGGTGATTCCGTAGAAATGATTGTCTAGCCAACGTCTTCTAACTAAATCAGAAGAGGTGAAAACTTCCGAACCGATCATGACATTTCCCAGCCCATATCTGCTATAGGCCTCATCGAGCCGAAACTCTTCGTAGAAGCCGCTGCCTCTGGTGTAATGGATAGCAGCGTTTGCGGTAAGTTGTTCTGAAGCTCGATGTGAAAAGTGAAACTGATAGTGGTCTTGTCGATAATTATCAACCTGATTGGGGTAGGTGTAAAGGTTAAACGTGCGGTTATTGCTGGTGAGTAAGTTTTTTGTTTGCTCGGCATTCCAGCCCTCTGTTGCTGCCGTTTCCAACATGCCCGCTACATCATTTTTCAATCGCGACTCAGGTACACCATACCAGCTTTGGTAGGTGATTTCGCGACCGCCAAACACAACTGCTTTAAGTAACGTTTTCTTTCCATAATATCCCCCGGATAAATAATACGATTTCAAGTTAGAAGATCCACGATCAATAAATCCATCCGATGTAATTTGTGAGAGACGTCCGTCAAAGGCAAAACGGTCGTTGATGAGCCCAGAGCCGAAAGCAACCGTGTGGCGCCAGGTATTGAATGATCCCGCTGAATTAATGATATCGGCATACGGTTGCTCATTTCGCACATTGGTTTGAATATTCACGGAAGCACCAAAAGCAGCTGCACCATTGGTAGATGTACCCACACCGCGCTGCACCTGCACACTCTGTGTAGACGAAGCTAGGTCAGGGGTATTAACCCAAAACACTCCTTGGCTTTCACTATCATTTAGGGGAATACCGTTGATTGTAACGTTAATACGAGTTGCATCGCTTCCGCGAATTCGCAAGCCTGTGTAGCCGACACCAGCTCCAGCGTCAGATGTAGTAACGATTGATGGAGACCAGTTCAAAACAAAAGGCAAATCTTGTCCGAAGTTCTGCTTCTCAATAGAGGCCTTACTAATGTTGCTAAATGTCGTGGGACTATTGTCCGCGGCTCGCGTGGCGGTAATCAAGACCTCATCCGTCACAATCACCGATTCATCAAGCAAAATTACGTTGCTTTCGCTCGCGCTCAGCGTAAGTCGCTTCGTTTGATAACCAACGTAGCGTACTTCACCCTCATAGGTCGTTTCCTTTAAATTGTTGAAAAGGAAATTTCCGCCACTGTCGGTAATCGCAACTGCACCCTGCCTAACAAGCTCAACAGTGGCGCCCACAAGCGCTTCGTTTGATTTCGAATCGCGCACGAACCCCGTAACAGAAATTTGAGCAAACGCATCGAGCGAAAGCAAACAGCCAAAAATGGCCATCCTAAATTTGAACATTTTGTTAAAAATTTAAACCCGCAGGCACATTGGGGAATGTACCTTACTTACAAGTTTATTTTGCCTCCCTTCGTCCGCATTACCGGCATCAGGTTCTATGGGTATAATCTCAGCCCGTGTTTATCCATCTTCGCTAAAAAAGCTACGATGGACTAGATGGCACCCCTGTCTTTCGACCCAACAAATGTAGCAATAAGAAGTTGGGCCTAACAAATTTAATTTGAATCGTTACATTTGTTGCCTAAAATTTAAACCCATTAGCATGACCATTCACCGCGAGGGACGTACAATACTCTTTGTTTTGTTGGTAGTATTGTTTGCCCTCAATTGGGCTGTAGCTCAATTTTTTCCACAGCCCATCTTGCAAAACATTTTTATTGGCTTAAGCATTGGATTTTATTTATTAATACTACAGTTCTTTCGGATCCCGGTTTTTAAAGTGCAGAAAAACGAACGACAGATTTTAGCCCCTGCCGATGGGAAGGTAGTTGTCATTGAGGAGACAGAGGAAACAGAATATCTAAAAGCAAAAAGAAAACAGATTTCGATTTTTATGTCCCCGATCAACGTGCATGTTAACCTCATGCCGGTAGCGGGAAAAATATCTTATTTCAAATATCACCCCGGAAAATATCTAGTCGCCTGGCACCCTAAATCTAGTACAGAAAACGAGCGCACGACAGTTGTTGCAAAAATGAAGGACGGCACAGAAATTTTGTTTAGGCAAATAGCAGGTGCCCTTGCCAGAAGAATTAAGTGGTACGTGAAAGAAGGCCAAGTATTGGATCAGGGTGATGAATTTGGCTTTATTAAATTTGGTTCTCGTGTCGACATTTTCCTACCGTTAAATGCGAAAATAGTGGTCAATATTGATGATATCACGAAAGGCGGAAGGACGGTCATTGCAGAGCTATAGCCAATCAAGGCAGAATAAAGCCTTTCCTCATTTTTGTTTGCCCGAACGGGCGTTATAACAGTCTCTATTGTCTACCTTTGTGCGTTGGTATTCCAATGTTAAACCAAAAGTGTGTTTAGCTGTTCTTGGGTTAGTTCATCTACTTCAATATTGATTACACTATGAGTTTAAATCTGAATCTTAAGTTTGCTACCCACCAGCAAGATTTTTTTGCAACGCTTAGTCAGCGTGTTAATGGCTATTTTAAAACTAATAATATAGAACGAACCGCAAACAGTGAAATGGTTATTAAGACTGTTTTCATGTTTACACTTTATTTTCTTCCCTACGCTCTACTTATCAGTGGCCTTTTTACAAGTGGCTGGATATTACTCGCACTTTGTGTCGTGATGGGTTTCGGTAAAGCAGGTATTGGCCTTTCTGTGATGCACGATGCCAACCATGGAGCGTATTCTACGAAATCCTGGATTAATACAATGCTGGGCTTTTCGTTAAATGTTATCGGTGGACATGCGTTCAACTGGAGAGTTCAGCACAATGTATTGCATCATACGTATACCAATGTCCACGAGGTTGATGAAGATATCAGTCCTAGAGGAGTGTTGAGAATGGCACCTGGTTCGAAGTGGAGGCCAATGCATAAGTATCAACATTTGTATGCCTGGTTCCTTTATGGATTAATGACGTTCGTATGGATAATCATCAAGGACTATTATAGATTGACAAAATACTACAAGGAGGGCTTGTTGAAAAAGCAAAAAACGACACTCACCAATGAATGGATCGTGCTTATCATTACCAAAGTGATTTATCTATCCTACACCTTTGTGATTCCAATCTTAGTCGGATTTACCTTCTGGCAAACGTTAGTAGGATTCTTAGTCATGCACTATGTAGCGGGTTTTATCCTTGCCATAATCTTCCAACCTGCTCATGTGGTTGAAGGAACAGAGTATCCTATACCTGACGACAAAGGAAATCTAGAAAACAATTGGGCGATCCATCAATTACACACCACCACCAATTTTGGTCACCGTGAAAAAATGTTTTCGTGGTATGTAGGTGGTTTGAACTATCAGGTAGAACATCATTTGTTTCCAAATATTTGCCATGTACATTATCGCGAAATCGCAAAGATTGTGCAGCAGACTACCAAAGAGTTTGGACTTCCCTATAAATCAAAGGATACGTTCTTTGATGCGTTGAGAGCGCACGCTCAACAGTTAAAGATGCTAGGTGAAAAGCCGGCCGTTGAAGTTCCTGTGACCGCTGAGCCTGTCTTAGCTTAATTTTTCGATCAGAACGATACAACAAAAAAGCTCGCGAAAATTTTCACGAGCTTTTTTTGATGTTGAATTCCTTTCTGAGCCTAGGCAGATTTCAAGGCTTCAGCTCCGGCCACAATCTCGAGGATTTCTTTGGTGATAGCAGCTTGGCGCGTGCGGTTATATGTTAACTTCAATTCTTTTAATAGTTCACCGGCATTATCGGTGGCTTTATCCATGGCAGTCATTCGAGCGCCATTTTCCGCAGCATTTGAATCTAACAATGCTTTATAAAGTTGCACTTTCAAGGACTTAGGAATAAGGCCTGTAAGAATTTCGATCTGATTAGGTTGGTAGATATAGTCAATAGTGGTTGAGTTCTTTAGACCATCTGCTACAGGCAAAATAGGCAGAAATTGCTCAATGCGTAGTATTTGGGTAGCAACGTTCTTGAACTCATTATAAACGATTTCAATCTTATCGAACTCCCCGGATTTGAACACGGCTATCAAATGCTCGCCAACCCTAGATACATTATCAAAAGTTAAGTCGTGGAAAAGTAGTGCATAATCACTGATTCTGGGCGCGTTTCTTTTTTCAAAAAACTCAAAAGATTTTTTGCCAATCGGCAAGTACGATACATGACCCTTCTTCGCTTGTGCTGCGTATTTTTCCTCTACTAACCGTGTGACAGCTTTAAAGATGGTGCTGTTAAAAGAACCGCATAACCCACGGTCAGAACTAATAGCAACAATGAGTATTTTCTTCTCTTCTCTTACCTGATTGTACCAAGCCTGGTCATCGGTGCCGGCAGCTGACAAGTTTTGTAAAAGCACATTCATCTTCTTTGCAAATGGACGCATTTGCGAAATCTTGTCTTGTGATTTGCGCAATTTGGCCGCTGCCACCATTTTCATGGCTTTGGTGATTTGCTGTGTAGATATCACCGAAGATATTCTGCTCTTAACTTCTTTTAAACTTGCCATAAATCAATTTGAGAATTAATCAATTTGAACTTTTGAAAATGCAATGTTTTATCAATTGGCTAATTTCATTTTCAAATTAGCGCATTTTCAAATTTTCAAATTAGTATTTCGAAGCCAACTCTAGCGCTACTTTCTTAATCGTTTCCGCGTCCGCATCTTCAAATTTTCCAGCACGGAAATTGTCCAAGACACTTCTATACTGGGCTTTCAAGATCAGAATAAACTCTGCTTCAAATGCTTTTACTTTGTTTACAGGCACTTTGTCGATGTAACCTTTGGTCGATGTAAGAATCATAGCAACCTGTTCCTCTACAGGTACTGGCTGATATTGTGGTTGCTTCAATACTTCCACGTTCCTACGTCCTCGCTCAATGGTTAATTTTGTTGCTGCATCCAGATCAGAACCAAACTTCGCAAAAGCCTCCAATTCACGGAACTGAGCCTGATCTAGTTTTAATGTTCCGGCTACCTTCTTCATGGATTTAATCTGAGCGCTTCCACCCACACGAGATACCGAAATACCTACGTTGATAGCTGGCCGAATACCCGAGTTAAATAAATTGGTCTCCAAAAAAATCTGACCGTCTGTAATTGAGATTACGTTGGTTGGGATATACGCAGAAACGTCATTCGCCTGTGTTTCGATGATCGGCAATGCAGTGAGTGAACCACCCCCTTTTACCAAGTGCTTTATCGAAGCCGGAAGGTCATTCATCTTACTGGCAATCTCATCATTATTGATAACCTTGGCTGCTCTTTCTAGCAAGCGAGAGTGAAGATAGAACACATCTCCAGGATAAGCCTCGCGACCCGGAGGTCTTCTTAACAACAACGAAACTTCGCGATAGGCTACTGCTTGTTTAGACAAATCGTCATAGATAACCAAAGCAGGGCGACCTGTATCGCGGAAGAACTCACCAATGGATGCACCCGTGAAAGGAGCGAAGAATTGCATAGGAGCAGGATCGGAAGCAGAAGCTAATACGATCACGGTATAGGCCATTGCTCCTGCCTTTTCAAGTGTTGAAACAACACCTGCCACTGTAGAAGCCTTTTGGCCGATGGCTACATAAATGCAATAAACTGGTTTCCCAGCTTCATAAAATTCTTTTTGATTGATGATGGTATCAATTGCAACAGCTGTTTTTCCTGTCTGACGGTCGCCAATGATTAACTCACGTTGCCCACGCCCGATCGGGATCATCGCATCAATTGCCTTTATACCAGTTTGCAAAGGTTCATTCACCGGCTGACGAAAGATTACTCCGGGTGCTTTACGCTCCAGAGGCATTTCGTATAAGTCTCCTTTAATGGGCCCTTTGCCGTCAATAGGTGCTGCCAACGTATCTACTACTCTGCCTAATAAGCCATCTCCTACTTTAACGGAAGCAATTTGACCTGTACGTTTTACAGTATCACCTTCTTTGATTCCTTTAGATTCACCTAAAAGCACCGCACCGACATTGTCTTCTTCTAGATTTAACACCAATGCATTCAACCCGTTTTCGAATTGAATCAATTCACCGGCTTGAGCTTTCGTTAATCCATAGATGCGAGCTACTCCATCGCCCACAGTTAGTACAGTGCCAACTTCTTCTAATTCAGCATCCGTGCGTGACTGCGAAAGTTGTTCGCGGAGTATGGATGAAATTTCTTCTGGTCTGATCTCTGCCATAACGTATAATTCAAAATTTAAAATTCAATGTTAAAATTCTTTGATGTAAGGGTTCTCGCTAAACTTCGTCTTCAGGGTTTTCAACTTACTTTTAATCGATGCGTCAATTTGTTTGTCGCCCACATTGAGTACAAACCCCCCAATGAGATCCGCATCCACTTTTTGAACTAAATCAATTTGAGTTTTGCCACTAATTTTCTTGACCAAATTCTCCATCTCCAGTTTCATCTTCCCATCCATCGCGAAAGTGGTTGCAACGGTCGCCTTTTGGATTCCTTTGTGAACGTTGTAAGCATTATGGAATTCAGCTGCAATAGCGGGCAAAAGTGGCTCGCGATTTTTTAGTGTCAGCATTTTAATAATGGCAAGTGTAAGCGCGTTTACTTTGCCTTTAAAGATAGCTTCAAGGATCGCAAGTTTCTTATCGTGCTTAATGATCGGACTTTTCAACATGTTGGTTAAGTCGCGGTTGGAAGCACAGGCACTGGCGAACAATTCCATGTCTGCCTTTACTTGCTCCAATGCATTTTGTTCTTCTGCCAAACTCAGCAGCGATTTGACATACCGCGATGCAACCCTCGACTCGGCCATGATTTAATTTAACTTTAGATCTTTGATGAATGTGTCGACCAGTTCTTTTTGCTGTTTGTCCTCTGATAAGTTCTTTTTGATCAATTTCTCAGAAATCGCGAGGGAAAACATAGCCACTTGTGCTTTTACATCTCGCAAAGCTGCTTGCTTTTCGGTGTGAATAACAGCCTTCGCATCTTCTATGATTCGGTCTGCATTTTTACGTGCCGCAACCTGCGCCTCGTCATGTAGACGATTGGCAGCGTCTTTTGCATCCTTCAGCATGCGATCCCTTTCTTCCCGTGCTTCTTTCAACAATTTTTCATTGTCTGACTTCAGAGAAGCCATTTCTATCTTTGCTTTTTCCGCAGAATCCAATGCGTTTTGAATGGACTCCTCACGCTCTTTAAGCGATGCCAAAATAGGCTTCCAAGCAAATGCTTTTAACAAAAAGAATAAGCCCACAAAAATGATGAGTTGCCAAACAATTAGGCCTGTGCCTGGTGATAATAAATCCATGTGCTACGTGTTTAAAATTCTATTCTAGTTTTTTGCTTCTCTTCTGTAAAATAGAAGAACTCGCCAGGCCCATTGCCAAAGCAAGTTCTTCTGGTTTTTCTTACGCCAACTTGTTAGCTATCAAAAGACAGATAACGAGTCCGAAGAGTGCAGCAACCTCTACGAGGGCAGCAATAACAAGCATCGCTCCTTGTATTTTCCCTGAAGCTTCAGGTTGACGAGCAATTGCGTCCATTGCTGAACCACCGATACGACCTACACCGATACCTGCGCCAATTGCGACAAGACCAGCTCCAATACCTGCGCCCATCACGGCCATGCTAACATCAAGAATTAAAGAAAAAAACATAGTTTATAGATTTAAGTGAAACAAAAAATTCAAATCATTCCATCTCAATGATGGTCATCGGCTGTGGCCATGCCAATATACAATGCGGTAAACAAGGTAAATACATATGCCTGAATACCTGCCACTAACAATTCAATTAAGTTGATAAACATTACCGCGATAGATACACCCACGCCCACTACGTAGCTTTGAAAAATAAACGTTAGGCAAATCAAACTCAGCAACACAATGTGGCCAGCGGTGATGGCAACAAACAAACGAATTGTTAACGAAAATGGCTTTGTGAAAATGCCGATGATCTCCACGGGTAAAATGATAGGGCGAAGCACAAGAGGAACTCCAGGGGTCCAGAAAATGTGCGACCAATAATTTTTGTTGCCGCTAAAGTTAGTAATGATGAAGGTAAGCACGGCCAACACCAGTGTTACGGCAATATTTCCGGTTAGGTTACCTGATCCGGGAAGAAGACCCAATAAATTCCCGAAAAGGATAAAGAAAAATAGTGTTAGCAGATATGGCAAAAACTTTTCGTAGTGGTGTCCGATGTTCGGCTTCACAATTTCATCGCGTACGAAAACGATGATGGGCTCAATAAAAGACTGAAGGCCTTTAGGTGCCTTGCCCGTTCTGTTTTTTGCCGATTTGGCGACTGCCGTGAGAATCAAAAATAATAGAGTAGCATTAATCAACAACATAGCCACATTCTTTGTAATGGATAAATCAAAGACGGCCTTACCCGAATCTGCCAAAAGAATATGGTTGTGGTCTAATTTATAACCATTGTAGTCTACCGGATTATGATGTTCGTCAAAAAAGCGTGAAGATGAAAAAGCATCCAACCCTTTTTCGGAGGAATAAACAATGATTGGAAGAGGTAAAACAACATGATCAGTGAAATGCCATTGGTGGTCATCGACTACGTGGTGAAGAATCACTTCATTGGCGTCAAATTTCTTAGGTTCTTCTCCAGACTCATTGTCCGATGCCAGCAATGGGCGCCCCGAGAAGACAACAAAAAAGAGCGCAAAAAAGACGGTTTTTGATACTAAAAAAGGCTTTTTCATTGTCGGTAGAACAGAGGCTTTTAATTGGACTGCAAAACTATCAATTATACCTTCTGAAAAAAAACCTTTCAGGAAAAAATGAACAGAATCGGATCTAAATCAGTCTATTGAACATTATGCAAAGACCTGAGTTTGTCGGCTTTCCATGAAGTAATACCAACGACACCAAGTGTCATCAAGCCCCCAAAGATGACCGAGGGAACTACCCCCATGAGCCTAGCTGCCACGCCCGACTCAAATGAGCCAATTTCATTGGAAGAGCCAATAAATATACTGTTAACGGCAGAGACTCTCCCTTTCATATTTTCGGGAGTGAGGGTGTGAATGAGTGTGCTGCGAACGATGACACTGACGCAATCGAACATACCGCTCAAGATCAGCAGCGCCATGGATAGCCAGAAAAGTTTAGAAAGACCAAACCCAATCATGCACAATCCAAAACCAGCTACACACCACAGCAGAATTTTTCCAATATTTTTTTTAATGGGATTTCTGGTGAGATAGACGGCCATGATCACCGCACCGATACCTTGGGCAGAGCGTAGAAATCCTAGCCCTTCTTTGCCCACATTCAAAATCTCATCTGCAAAAATCGGGAGTAGTGCCACGGCTCCACCAAATAAAACCGCGAAGAGATCTAGCGAAATAGCACTGAGTACAATCTGATTTTTGAAAACGAACCTGATTCCAGCTTTGATCTTGTCAAAGATACCTTGCTCTTCACTAACTGGCGGTAACGCACGACTGGGGATGGCCAGATAACAAAGCAATCCTGCAAAGACCAATACTACGTCTACTGTATATGCGGCAGTGATCCCATAAAAGCCAAAAACAAGTCCGCCTATGATGGGGCCACCTACTGCAGCGCCTTCCCATAGGGTGCTGTTCCAAACAATAGCGTTCTGGTATAGGGAACGATCAACCAATTGTGGCATGAATGAGAAATTAGCAGGAGACAAGAACCCGCGTGCAATGCCACTCAAGAAAATGACGGCATAGATTGGCAGTGCGCCACGGGCTAAGATAAATGCACCTACATTCATCGTAAAATAAAGGAGTGCCATAGAGCACAAAACGAGAGTGACTACGCACACTAAAATAATCTTTTTGCGTTGCACCACATCTGCCAAATGACCTGCATAGAGTGAGACGGTAATTGCTGGAATGGCCTCTGCTAGGCCGATGAGCCCTAGTGAAAGTGGATCTCTTGTAATTTCATACACTTGCCAGCCGACCACAACAGCTTGTACCATAATAGCCAACGTGACAAACAGTCTGGCGAGGATAAAGAAACGAAAGTCGCGCACCAGTAATGCTGCATAGGGATTTTCAGAAGACGGGCTCATTGAAAAAATTGCGCGTTGATGGCCTCGACCGCCTTTTTCCTGCGGCTATCACCCTGTCCAGAAATTTCTATAAACGGCACATTCGTTTTTGCCACTTCATCCTGATAGATTTTCCAAAAATGTTCTCGTTTCTCCGGGTGTTCTCGTTGCGGATCATCTTCCCAAGGGAGGTCGATGTTGGTGAGCAAATACAAATCATATTTTCGACCGGCCATCTTATCCAATATCTCCTGGTCGCACGATCCATATTTGTGTTCACTCCACACTTTAACAACAATCAGATTGGTGTCGCAAATCATTATCTTGTTTGACTCCCTAAGCCATTCGTCTTCCATGCGGAGTTGCCCGTGTGCAATTTTAGTCAGGTCAGCCTGGGTGTACGGTTTCCCTAATTTTTCTAGATAAGCTCTCGCATATTCTTCCACGCAAGTGGTTTTGAAATGACTGGCCAGAAACGTTGAAAGATCCGTTTTGCCTGTGCATTCAGGGCCAATGACACATACCTTTTTGATGGTCGACTCAGTGGTTTGGGAAAACGACATATTCTTTTTTTTTCCAAAATAGCTATTAAAACGGATATTCAGCGAGTCATACAACAATGCAACCAAGCTTGGTCACTGTAACGGAGTAAAATTTATTTATCTTTCGAGTTGAAATAACCTCTAGTGGAACGAAGAAAAGCTCTTAAACAGTTAGGACTGGGATTGTCAGGAGGCATTTTATTGCCAAGTTATCTCATGTCGTGCAGTAAGGATGACCGAGGACCGGAAGTCCCCTATGACGGAAATGTGATCGTGATCGGAGCAGGCGCGGCCGGGCTGTATGCTGCCGACATTTTACGTGTGAAGGGCATCAAGGTGACAATCTTGGAAGCTTCCAGTCAGCCTGGCGGAAGAATTCGTTCGTTGCGCAATCAAACCGATGCGCAGTATCAATCTTTCAATACTGCTTCTCAGGCCGATTTTCCAATTGAACTGGGAGGTGAAGTCGTTTACGGATCAAATTCATCATGGGGAAAGCTCATCAGCGATCTAAGTTTGCCAAACGTGGAGGTAGACCCAACCGCGCCTCGTTACATTTTAGATAATCAGGCAAAAACGGGTGCGGATTGGAAAAGTGATAGCGACTGGAATGCGGTTCAGAATTTTGTAAATGGGTTGCCGAATTTTACTGGCGGAAACACCGTTCAAACAGCTGCCGCTGTATCCACGCGGGCACAGGCGTTACTCAATTCACAGACCGGCAATTTTTACGGCACAACCAGCGATCGTATCGGTGCGCGTGGTCTCGCTGAATCGTTGAAGCTATCCAAGCGCGATACTAAACAACTGATGACGCGCGCGAATCCGTGGCAGGATATTATTATTTCCCGTTTCAGTGAGGTGATTCCAAGTATAGTTTTGAATACGGTAGTGAAGAAAATTGATTGGAGCTCTACACTAATCACCATTACAGACAGCAACGGAAAAGAATATACCGCAACAAAAGTGATCGTAACAGTTCCATTGTCTATTTTAAAAAACGGAGACATTACCTTTACCCCGGGCTTGGATGCCACGAAAACCAGTGCGCTGGCAAAATTCAAGATGGATGCCGCAATGCGGATTGTATTGGATTTTAAGACCAATTTTTGGGGTTTAGATTCCAGCTATATCTGGGGAGGTTCAACGGTGCCACAGTATTTTAATTCGGGCGTGGGCAGGAGCAAATTTTTTCGCTCAATGGCGCTCACCATTTATGGACAAAAGGCCGAGCAGCTGTCGGCCTTATCTGATTACAATAAAGTGTTGACAATACTGGCCGAGTTAGATGCGGTTTATCAGGGTCAAGCAACGCGATTTATCAGGCGCGATCTGGATAACCCAAATGATAGCACCAACTTATTATATTTAGTAAAAGATTGGACAAAAGACGAATATATCAAAGGCGGATTTTCATATCCGTTGGTTGGTACCACCAATGCAGACCGAAAGGACTTGTCGTTACCCCTGGCTGATAAATTATATTTTGCGGGTGAAGCCACCGATGTGGACGGTGATTCAGGCACTGTCAGTGGTGCACTAAATTCAGCCGCGCGCGTGGTGGAGGAAATTGTTAAATCGATTCGTGGAATTTAAGGCTGGACGTTCTAGTTGCCCTCATTAAAATTCAAGTTTCGGACACCAGCAGCCCAATAAATAGTTGCCTTCATTTTTTCGTACTCCGACTTCAACTTAAGCAGTTTTGATTGTGCTTGGATCAACTTCTCTTGTTGAATGTTGATTTTGAATAAATCACTTTCGCCATTCGACAGATTAAATAATTCTGCCTTTAGCAATCGATCATAGTTAGCAGCCACCGATGTTTGTTGAACCAGAATACCATTTGTATTTACGATTTGGTTGAACACGGCATTTACCTGGTTGATGATTTCGCGCTCGGCTTGTGTTTTTTCGTATTGCGTACTTTGAATCTTGATTTTTGTTTGAGCTAGTTTTGCCCGTTCTTTTCTGATCAGTATAGGCATTGAAAAATCCAAACCGAATTTATAGTCGTTCCCGAAACGAAAAGATTGAAAATCGCCACCCGGTCTTAGCGGTTGATTGATAAAGTTATAGTTCAGGTCGAGCCGAGGTTTCAAGTATTCTAACGCCAGTTTTCGATCTACATCCAATTGATCGAGTTTAACTCTCAATTTTACTAGCTCGGGGTGATTTTGTTTGGCTTGCAAAGTCAGGTCTTGCAAGGTTTCCAGCGACAAAAGCTGTCCATCGTTTTGGACTAACACGGGTGCAATATCAGGCGATAGCTGAACGGGATAGCCGGCATTGTCCCACAAGTAGTTTGATGTTTTAATGGTTGTGTTTAAAAATTCCAAATAAGCCTCTTGTCTTTCTACCAGGCGTTGTTGGTAAGTAATTTTTGCCTGAACGGTGTCAATGGCAGAGGCCTCACCCAAACTCGCATCAAGGTTCACCAGCCGGAATATTTCTTGGGCAATCAACGCGTTCCGATCTAATAAACGATAATTATAGTAAGCAAAATACCACTGCCAATAATCTTTGGCGGCTTCCAATAGAATTTTATTAATCAGCTTGATTTGTTCAGCCTCAGCCATCTGGGTAAATAGCTTGGCTTGTTTTAACGCAGCTCTTCGATCGTCTGTAAACAAACCTCGACCGAGTGGCAACGATATGCCGGTAGTGAATTGGCTGTTATCCGATGAGCCTCCTACTATATTTTCAGGATCAATAAACAACCCTGTGTTTTGTTCGTAGCCAATCTTTGGGTCAATGGGAAACCAGGTTGGAATAGTAAATGATGTATTAACTTTATTGTAGTAGTCCTTATTTTCGAATTCTTTCACATTTACTTGCGCCTGCAATTTAGGATCAAAGGCACCTCGCGCCATACGTATTTCCTGCTTGGCCACCTCGTTTAGCAATCGCGTTTGCTTCACAATCGGATGAAACTCGAGCATGGAAGCATACATGTTTTCTAGCGAGAAGGCCTTGATCGAATCCGGCAAAATGAAAATAGAGTCCATTGCCGTTTGCGCTTGCGAGCAAGCAAATGTGCCAAGCCAGAAAAGAAGAAGAAGTACTTTTCTCATGCTACGACTCTTCATCTTTTGACTCTTTCTTTTTGTTTGGCTCTTCCATTTCAGGCTCGGCATATAGACTTGGAGGGAAACCGTTAAGTTGTCGCCATAATTCGTACCACACGCTGACGTCATCGAGCATTACCCAGCCCTTGATGCCAGACCCCACACGGATTTGTTTAGGCCATGCAGTATCTTTTAGATCAGGGATAACCAATATTCTAAACTCACCGGGTTTGGTATTCACATAGTCAATAACTTCTACTGTACCCCCGAACGTACCGACAGAAATGCTAGGCCATCCACTGAATTGCAGCGCAGGGAATCCATCGAACTCTATCCGCACTCGTCTGCCCTTGCTAATCAGAGGAACATCCATCGCTTTTACGTGCATTTCAACAGCTACGTCTGTGGACTGCGGCATAATCGTGCAAACGGGATCTCCTTCTTTGATGGTTTCTCCAATGCCGGCTTGGGTGGCTTTCACCACAAAGCCAGCTTGTGGAGCTAGAATAAAATATTGCTGTGCGCGGATTTGCATGTTGGATAGTTCATTGCGCATTTTGGCAATGTCGGCTTGCGTGTCGAACTGTTCAGCAAGGGTATTATTCAGATCTGATTCTGCTTTGTTAATTTTGTCCAAATATTCAGCCTGTACACGTTCGATTTCAATTTCGGCATTGACAAAGTCCGCCTCGCTACTTTGGTATTTGTATTCTATATCCTGAAATTTTGTTAATGGGATGTTGCCAGCCTCAAATAATTTTTGATTACGCTCATATTGGTTTTTGAAGTTGTTGAAGCGCACGCGTTCCGCCTCCAATTTTGCTTTCGCCTGATCTCTTTTGTTGCGTAGGCCGTCTTCGAGCGCATTAACTTGCCGTTGCAGTGCTTTTGCTTTTTGCTCTTTTGAAATCAAACTTCGTTCTTTAGCTGTGATCACTTGCTGTAAACGAAAGAGCATTTGTGGGTCGAAGTATTTTTCCTTTACCTCGCTGATAATGGCAATGGTATCTAGTCGATTTACGAATTGCCCTTCTTTTATTTTCCAAACTTGAATTCTTCCTGCAATGGTTGTCTCAATAGTTTGTGGCCTATTGCTAGGCGAGAGAGCAGTTACCTTACCACTGCCGCGAATATTTTGCTGCCACGGCAAGAATAAGATCACGAAAAACAAAGCAAAAATTCCTAAAATCCACTTGGCTAAAATCTTTCCCGCCATGGGTGTATCTAGCGAGCGCAGCGCATACAGTTTCTCCTGCGGCATTTCTTTTTGAACTGAGTTCTTTGATATGTTTAGCATATCGATTAGTGGATTATTCCGTTAAGGTCATTATTTTCTAGCAGTTGTTCCATTGTGCCACTTGCTTTTACCACGCCCTGCTCGAGCACAATAACTCGCTCACATGCACTCATTACAAGCGGATCGTTCGATACAAAAATCATGGTTCGTTTGGTATCCGTGTGGTTTAACATGGCGAGTAATTCCATTTTTTCTTTTTTAGAGAGCGCTTGGAAGAAATCATTCAGAATCAAAAGCCGGGGCTTTTCCGCGAGGCACCTTGCCAAAATGAGCTTGTAGCAAAACGAGCCTGAGAGACCAATCCCTCCGCTTAATACGTGTGAGTTCAAGCCATCGGGCATGGCATTAACCGTATCCAGAATACCGACCTGCTCCATGGCATCCAGTGCATCTTGCACCGTTTCGCTCGGTTTTCCCACAGTGATATTCTCAAGGATAGTCCCATCGAAAAGATCTTCTCTCGAGATGTTTTTTGCTACGTAATCACGTAGATAAGTGAGGTCAAGATCGCGAAGTGAATAGTTGTTTATCGTGGCCACTCCTTCATAATCGCTATATAGCCCCGCGATGATATTGACCAAAGTCGCTTTGCCGGATCCGCCAAAGCCTGTTAGGCAAACTTTCTCACCCGGGCTTATTTCAAAATTAACTCCTCGTAAGGCATATTCGCTGGAACCCCGGTGTTTGTATTTTAGATTTTTTACCCGAACCGATAAGCCTTGGTCTCTGATCTTCGGAAAATCAAAACCACCAGAGCGCTCAATGGGCAGGTCGGTTACATGCGCTACTTTATCTACAGCGGTGAGCATGTCATACACCACATCCATGTACATGATGATTTTCTCAACGGCATTCAAAATCAAAATAATCACAATCTCGGAAGCTACAAGTTGCCCCAAAGTAATTTGGCGATCCACCACAAGCAAGGTACCCATGATCAACAGGCCACCGATAATCAATGCTTTGAAAATCACAATGGCCGAATACTGGGTGATCAAAACCTGAAAATGAATTTTCCTGTTTTTTAAATAGCTGTTTACACTAGCATCTGTTCTGCGAAGTGGCAAATCTGTGTTGCCGGCCAATTTGAAAGAATGGATTGCTCGTGCCAACTCTTCGAGCCATTGTGCGACTTTGTATTTGTATTTCGATTCTTGAATAGATGAATTGAGCCCGCGTGGCCCCGTGTAATAGAATATCAAAACCAATGTAGCTAACAAGACCAATCCAAAAAAGACGAAGAAGGGATGGTATAGTGAAATGAGCAGTAACCCAAACAAGATTTGAATAACGGCTGACGACAGGTCGATCAATATCTTGGGTAATCCTTTCTGGATCGTCATCACATCAAAAAAGCGATTGATCAATTCGGGCGCATAGTTTTTCTTTAGTTCCTCTAGGCGAATCCGTGGTATGCGAAAGGCAAATTCAAAAGCTGCTTTTGTAAAAATCCTTCTTTGCAGAAATTCAACCAGGCTGATTTGAATCATCTGGAGTACGCCACTGAGCAACACCCCTACAATGACGAGGCCGATCATTAAATACACAGAGCTAAAAATCACCCCTCCGGAAATCAACTCAACGGTTGTTTGAATGCCCAGTGGAACAATCAAACTGATCAAGCCCACCACGATCGCATAAAAAAGGATATAGAAAATTTCTTTTTTTTCTGTTTTCAGCAATTGAAATAGCCTGCGAACCGGGCTGGGGGTTTCGCCTTCGTCACCTTCAATACTTAACGGGCTTTCGTATGAATAGATAGCAAAAAAGGTAATCTCGCCATTTTCATTCTTGAGCAGCAATGAGGGGTCAAAAGGATCTGACTGGGTACTTTTGGATTTTATGCCAATCAGTTTTGGCTTGCCTTTTTCGGGTACGATCAGCCCGGGATAAAGTGCCCCCTCACTTCGAAGAAAAGTAAGGACGGGTGACGTTTGTTCGTTAAAAAATTCAAGGAATGTTTTTTCATCCAATTGATTTTCCATGAACATAACACGAATTTGATTGCCCGCTTCTACCAAATCTCTTTTGAACTCTATAAACTCATCTTCGGCATAGGATCGTTGGTTCGCTTCTACATGCTGAATGCTTTCCACAGGGAAATTGTGTTTCATGGCGAGCGCCACTTCGCGCAAGCAACGAGTAATTTGATGGTTGTTAAGCATACTTATTGTCAGCGTTAATCGAACAGAATACCACGTTTTCTAAAAAACTATAAAGTCGGTTATAGCGATTTTCGTTGGGTTCAAGACTTGTTAGGGATGGTAAATGGGATGCAAAAAAAAGTTGTTGATTGGCCGTAATGAGAACGGTGCTTACCAACGATTCGGCAAATAGGTAGTTTGGATTAATCTCTTTGACCAACGAGACTATTTTGGCACAGACACTTTTAAACCCACCAAACAATCCTTCTTTATTGTGGTCATCGACTCCCTTTGTCAGATACGTTTTGTCCAACTCAGCAATCACAATTCGATGAAGCGCTTCTTCGTTCACAAATTCGAAGGTAGGATCATATTTTTTTTCTTCTGCTAAAACTCGTAAACAAGTTTTTAACTTTTCATTTGGATCAACGACAGCACTTGTAAATATTTCCATTCGATATTCCATCCAATTCCAGTACCAGGCGATCAAATAGACCAAGAGCCTATGTTTGTTTTCAAAATACCGATAAATGGATGCTTCCGTAGAGTCGATTTCTTCTGCTAATTTCTTGAACGTAAATTGTTCGAAACCCAACCGGTCTATTAAGAGCACACTACTATGGATTATCTTTTGACCTAATTGGGTGTGCTGTGGGTCTCGTAAGTAAAGATGGTCGTTCAGTTTGAAAGCAAGTGTCGGCATTTTGATACGGATATAAACAAATATAATAGTATTACTATCATTAATCGAAAAACCGCCTTAAAAGGTTTCGATTGGGTTCTATTATTTTGTTACGGGTATGAGTTATAGAAGAGTCTCCTTTGCCAGAATCCAGCAACCCATGGCAAGAGTAAACCACCCAAAAGCCTTTTTTAGCTTGATTCCCGGTATTTTTCGGGAAAGGACATTGCCAATATGTACGCCCACAATAGCTATTGCAGTGAGGGTTAGTAAGAACGTCCAGTCCATAGAGCTATTGAGCACATCTCCCAAAAAGCCCGTTAGCGAGTTGATGGCGATAATAAACAAGGAGGTGCCAGCTGCTGTTTTCATTGGTAAGCCTGTTAGAAGAACCAAAGCTGGGATAATCAGAAAGCCACCGCCTGCCCCCACGAGCCCAGTCAAAAAGCCAATCAATATACCCTCGACAATAATGAGCAAAGTTTGGTATTTTTTCCTCCGCGGTTGAATGTCGCGCCTTCCTCGAATCATCGGAATAGAGGCTAAGACCATTAGAATCGCAAACAGACCCAGTAACAAAAATCTTTTCGTAAACGCAAATTCCCCGATTTGAAAAAGAAGATCGGGAATAGCCGGAACAATAAATTTCCGGGTGATGAAAATGGTAATGATAGACGGGATACCAAAAAGAAAGCCCGTCTTAATATTAACCAGGTGGTCTCGGTATTTTGGAATGGCACCCGCAAAGCTGGTCGTGCCCACAATAAACAGTGAATAGCCAGATGCGGTTACTGCATCCAAATGAAAAAGATAAACCAAAATTGGAATTGAAAGGATAGAGCCACCACCACCCAACAGACCTAACAGTAAGCCAATAAAGATCGCGGAAAAATAGCCGAGGTATTCCAAATCAATTTTCAGCAAGCTAAAAAATTGTGCCTGTTGGATTGTACCGTCTGCAAAATTTATTCGCCTAGTTCACGGATTTCAAAGTCTTTTCCCCGACCAAACTTGAGCAGATCTTTGATGGTGTAGCGTTCCAACGTGTGTAGGTCTTTTACTTTGAAGTCTCCGTTGGTCAAGATATTTTCAATCTGAAACTCATAACGATCGCCAAAATTGATGAGAAAGTATTTTTTGCCAGTGCGCAGCGCGCCAAAAGATAGACCGGACATTTATACCTTATTTCAGTCTTGCCAGATCGAGTTCAAAACCCGGAAGCAAAGGTTCTCCACTCAGTTTTTTGTCAAATCCAGTAACTTCAATTATTGCTCCATCCGATTGATAAACATATGATTTTTGCTGGATGGGATCTATAAGCCAAGCCAATTGACAACCATTTTCCACCCATTTTTCCATTTTAGATTTTAGCTGGATTAGCGAATCAGATTTAGAACGGAGTTCGATTACAAAATCCGGACAAATAGGAGCAAATTTTTCCTGATCTTCTAATCTCATTTCATCCCACTTTGTTTTTCTTACCCAAGAGACATCCGGTGATCGCATGGATTTATCAGACAACCGAAAGCCAGTTGCCGAATCGAAGCCGTAGCCTAGTTGTCCGTTCATTTCAGCCCATTGAAAAAAGATGCCTGAGATCCTGAAATTCAGATTCCCTGTTATTCCGCCCGATGGTGACATAATTATTAGTTGGCCTAGTTCATCTCGTTCAATTCTTAACTCTTTGTTGGCTGCACAAAATGCAAACAACTCATCATCCGTCATTGGGTATTCGATCGGAATGTTCAGTGTGACATGCTCCATATAATCAAAATTATGAAAAAATTAGAGATCTTCTTCCCGCTCCAACATTAAGATCGATGCCTGAGGTACAATGAAATACTTTTCGTTTTCATACATTACTTCGATAGCACCTTTCTGGAGGAAGATTGCTAGATCGCCTTCTTGCGCCTGAAGGGGCAAGTACTTTATCTGCTCATCTTTCCCTTTCCAAAGGTCGTCTTCATCGGCTGGCATGGGCAGCGGATAGCCAGGTCCTACTTTTATAATATATCCTTTTTGAATTTTTTCTTTTTCTTGAACACCCGGTGGGAGATAAAGACCGCTTTCTGTTTTCTCAGATTCTTTTGCCGGGCGAATGAGCACGCGGTCGCCCACCACAATTAATTTTTTCAGCTTGTTATCTGGGGTAATCTTCATATTGCTATTCAACCAAATCGGAATTGTCATCTGCTCTCTCGACCAAACGCTGGTCAATAGTTTTTGTGGGCTTTAGTCCCAATAGCCTTATTTTCTCAACGCTGCTAACTAAATTTCCTTTGCCGGTAGAGAGTTTATTCATGGCACCCTCGTAAGAAGATTGAGTTCGCTTCAATTGATTGCCCATTTCGATAAGATCTTCTGTAAAGCCCCTAAACTTTTCATAGAGCGCTGTGGCTTGCCTTGCAATTTCAACTGTATTTCTATTTTGAAATTCTTGCTTCCAAATACTGGATATCGTTCGCAAAGTGGCGATCAGCGTTGAAGGACTTACGATGACTATATTTTTTTCAAAAGCATCATTGAAGATTTCAACATCATACCTTACAGAAGCGCTAAACGCGGGTTCTATAGGCACGAAAAGCAGGATAAAGTCTAAACTTCCAGCGCTATAGAGGGCTTGGTAGTTTTTTTCACTTAGTCCTTTGATGTGTTGACGAAGGGAAACAATATGCTGCCTCAACTGAATGGAACGTTCGGTTTCATCATCTGCGCTCATAAATCGCTCATAGGCAACCAAGCTTACCTTCGAGTCAATAATTAGATTTTTGTTGTCCGGCAATTTAATCACCACATCGGGCTGTAATCGCTTCCCATCCTCTGAAGTAAGCGATTCCTGGATAAAATATTCACGCCCCTTCACTAACCCTGATTTTTCTAAAATACTTTCCAGAATATATTCACCCCAATTGCCTTGGGCTTTTGAATCTCCTTTTAATGCCCGGGTCAAATTGCTTGCTTCCTTGGTAATTTGCTGATTTAACTCTTTCAGATTGGTAAGCTGTTCGCGTAATGCAGAATGATTCTTAACACTTTCGGTATTCGTTAGTTCAACCTTCTTTTCGAAATCACTGATTTTCTCACGCAAGGGGTTGAGGATTTCCCCAAGGTTGATTTTGTTTTGATCGGCAAATTTTTTCCCTTTTTCGTCAAATATTTTATTGGCCAGATTTTCAAATTGAGTGGTGAATTTCTCTTGCAGGCCTTCCATCTCTTTTTGCTGTTCGGCCAACTTCAGTTGAAGATTTTTGTAATCTGCTTCTGTTCGGGAAAAAACGGTAGAAAGTTCAAGTACTTTACTTCGTTCAACTGAAGCGATTCTTTTTTCTTCATCCAGTTGACTGACTAAGCCCAGGCTCTTTTCCTGTTCTACCAACAATCGCGTTCGTACATCTTGTAAAACTGATGATTGTGCGGATTTATTCAGCAACCAACCGATTAATCCGCCAATAGCTAGCCCTGTTATTCCCACTATTATTTCCATGCGGTGTAAATTTATGTTATTTCAATCAGCAAATCACCTTGTGCCTTGGCTAGGCCTTTATCCAGATGAAATATCGGACTGATTTAAGTACCTTTGTCATTCATTGAACGTGTAACAGTATGATCGACACCATCACATCCAGCCAGGAAGCCATTGCCCTCGAAGATAAGTACGGAGCGCATAATTATCATCCTCTTCCGGTCGTCTTATGCAAAGGTGAGGGTGTTTTTTTATGGGACGTGGAGGGAAAACGCTATTTTGATTTTTTATCTGCCTATAGTGCTGTTAATCAAGGGCACTGTCACCCAAGAATCATTGATTCACTGATTGCACAGGCAAAAGAGTTAACGCTCACCTCGCGCGCTTTTTACAACGACAAACTGGGAGTAGCCGAAAAATACGTTTGCGATACGTTTGGTTATGACAAAGCACTGTTTATGAACAGTGGTGCAGAAGCAAACGAAACAGCCATTAAGCTGGCACGGAAGTGGGGATACACCAAGAAAGGTATTCCTGAAAATCAGGCGGTGATTATTGGTGTAAAAAAGAATTTTCACGGACGCACAACCACTATTATTTCTGCATCTACCGACAATGCAGCGCGAAAAGGCTTTGGTCCCTTTATGCCAGGGTTTGAAATTGTTGATTATGATAACGTTGCTGCCTTAGAGCAAGCGTTGGCGAATCCTAACGTATGCGGCTTATGGATTGAACCCATTCAGGGTGAAGCAGGTGTGTATGTGCCTCAAGACGGATACCTGAAAGCGGCAGAAGCACTTTGCAAAAAGCACCGTGTGCTTTTGATGATGGATGAAATTCAAACGGGCATTGCGAGAACAGGCAAAATGCTGGCATCAGATCATGAGGGAGTTCGCCCGGATGTTTTGATACTAGGAAAAGCACTTTCGGGAGGCGTATTTCCTATTTCACTAGTATTGGCCGATGATGAAATCATGTTGGTGATCAAGCCGGGCGAGCATGGTTCTACCTTTGGCGGAAATCCATTAGCGTCTGTAGTAGTAGTGGCCGCTTTGCAAGTGATTAAGGATGAAAGACTAGCAGAAAATGCAGAGCGTTTGGGAATCGTTTTCCGAAATAGAATGAATGCCTTCATGAAAAAATCAAAGATGATCAAATTGGTGCGTGGGAAAGGTTTGTTAAATGCGATCGTTATTAACGACACACCTGAAAGCGACACCGCTTGGAATATTTGTCTAAAGTTTGCTGAGAATGGTTTGCTGGCCAAGCCAACCCATGGTAACATTATTCGACTAGCTCCACCCTTGGTGATCACTGAAGAGCAGATTCACGAGTGTTGCGATATTATCGAAAAATGTGTGGGTGTTTAATATCTCCTTACTGAATGAATTGAATATTTCTCTTGAGCCCGTTCAACTTTGTTCGTTGTACGGCAGATTTTTGAAATAGTTTTTCAAAGACATCTTCTGTAATTTCTCGCCAATCTGATTTTGTCATTTTTTCTAGATCGGGGTGGGGCTCGAATTTTTTCTCTTGATGAGGTTTTGCAAACCGATTCCAGGGACACACATCCTGGCAGATGTCGCAGCCAAATATCCAATTCTCGAATTTGCCTTTTACTTCTGTAGGTATTTCTTCTTTCAACTCGATGGTGAAATAGGAAATGCACTTGCTCCCATCAACTACGTAAGGTGCTGGGATAGCATCGGTAGGGCAGGCATCCATGCACGCGGTGCATGTACCGCAGTAGTCTTTAATGGGTCCATCATATTCTAAATCCAAATCAATAATCAGTTCGGCCAAAAAAAAGAAACTGCCCATCTCTCGATTAAGTAGCAACGAGTTTTTACCAATCCAACCTAGGCCTGATTTTTTTGCCCACGCTCTTTCGTGGACAGGCGCAGAATCAACAAACGCGCGACCCTCCACCTTACCCACTTCTTCTTGAATCAGTTCCAGAAATGTTTTGAGTTTTTCTTTTATTACGAAGTGATAATCTTCGCCATAAGCATATTTGGCTATTTTCAACTTGCTCTCTGAAGGTTGTGTGGAGGGCAGTTGATCTTTCGAAGCTTCAGCGAAGGAGGATAAATCTTTTTCTGGATAGTAATTGTACAGTAAACTGATCACAGACTTCGCGCCCGGCACAAGCAATCGCGGATCTAGACGCTTATCAAAATGGTTTTCGAGGTAACTCATCTTGCCCTGGTAGCCGCGCTTTAGCCATTCTTCCAGACGTGGTGCTTCTTCTTCCAGAAATTCTGCTTTGGAAATCCCGCAGTAAGAAAAGCCGAGTTCAGTTGCGGTTTTTTTTATAAACCAAGAATTACGTTCGACACCCCCCTTTCCCCCCTTGGAGGGGGGAACGCCTGAACTTATGATAGTATCAGAACTGTTTAAAATATCGCCTTCTAAGTTTCCTTCCCTTTCAATAGTTAATGGGTATTCTATGATCTTATCGGCTCTGGATTCCCCCCTGGAAGGGGGGGCAAGGGGGGTGTCTTTCCCATTGGCAGTGTGGGTGTTATTTTCTTCTATCCATTCTTTAATTTCTCCCAACACTGTTTCAATCTTTTGCTTCACATCTAAATCATCAAATCGTAAGAATCGAATGCCCAAGGCTTCTAGTTTCTTTTGACGTGATTTATCATAGCTAATTTTGTGATCATGGCTGCTTCCGTCTATTTCAATGGCAAGCATTAAGTCATAACAAAAGAAATCTACAATGAAATTATCAATTGGCTTTTGCCGGTGGAAATCAAAGCCACGCATTCTGCCGGTTTTTAACTCGTCCCACAATAAGATTTCTGATAACGTACTATTGTTGCGAAGTTCACGGGCAAGAGCAGTGAGCTTTGGATTATAATAGATCCTACGTTTCATCAATCAAACAACCCCGGCCGTTTTGATGCGGGCACTACAATTTTCAAATGCTTGTAGGCAAGCTCTGTAGCCTCGCGCCCGCGTGAGGTGCGTTTTATGTAGCCCTCTTGAATTAGAAAGGGCTCATACATCTCCTCAATAGTTTCTGCTTCTTCGCCCACTGCTGTCGCAATGGTAGAAAGTCCAACAGGTCCACCTTTAAATTTGTCGATGATGGTTGTGAGGATACGGTTGTCCATATCGTCTAACCCATTTTCATCAACATCCAATGCTTTTAAGGCAAGCTGTGCGATAGGCTTAGTAATCGTGCCATCTCCTTTTATTTGTGCAAAATCCCGGGTGCGTCTCAAAAGATTATTAGCAATGCGTGGCGTGCCTCTGCTTCTTCTTGCAATTTCGAAGGCGGCATCATCAACAATAGGAGTCGCCAGAATCGCTGCCGAGCGCTTTACTATTTTTGTCAACAAAGTTGAATCATAATACTCCAGCCTGGCATTGATACCAAATCGTGCACGTAGAGGAGATGTTAACAAACCTGCACGGGTAGTTGCTCCTATTAGAGTAAAGGGATTTAAACTTATTTGTACAGAGCGTGCATTAGGTCCACTATCCAACATGATATCGATACGGAAGTCTTCCATGGCCGAATAGAGATATTCTTCGACAATTGGATTGAGCCGATGGATCTCATCGATGAAGAGGACATCGTTTTTTTCAAGGTTGGTGAGCAGCCCCGCCAAGTCTCCGGGTTTGTCGAGTACGGGACCAGATGTAATCTTTATATTAGACCCAAGTTCATTTGCAATGATGAATGAGAGAGTCGTCTTGCCAAGCCCGGGAGGGCCATGCAAAAGCACATGGTCAAGCGATTCGCTTCGTTGCTTCGCGGCTTGCACAAAAACCTTTACATTATCAACTACTTTCTGCTGACCCGTAAAATCAATGAAGGATAGCGGCCGCAATGCCTTCTCAACTTCTTTCTCTCCGGCCTCTAATCCTTCGCCATCTGCCTTTAAATAATCTTCACGCATGGTCAAAATTCAAGATTTAATAGTCAAGATTCAAGTGAAGTGGACATTCTTCTGCTAATTTTGATTTTTCATTTAGCATGATATGGATAATCGTTGGAAAAATGCGCTCTATTCGTTGCTTTTGATTGTGGCGTTGATCTCTGTGTGGAAATGGCGCGATCTAAACAAACCAAAGAATGGAACAGCCATTATGGAACCCTTGAAAATTGAGGGAGAAACAATGGGCACCACCTATCATATCACCTATTTTGATAAGACGAACAGGAACTTTAAGGCTTCCATCGATTCACTTTTGGTGCTGGTGAACAAGTCGATTAATAATTACTATCCCGAATCGGATGTTTCTCGCTTTAATAGGAATAAGACTTCTTTTGTTTATTCCTTACCCTACTTTTTACCGGCTGCAAAGAAGGCTCTTGAAGTTGCTCAAGAGTCGGGTGGAGCATTTGATCCCACGGTTATGCCGTTGGTGTATGCCTGGGGTTTTGGATCTAAAAAGGATAAACCGCTTCCCACCAATGGACAGATTGATTCTATAAAATCGTTTGTTGGTTTTGATAAAATCAATTTTAATTCAGATAGTATTTGGAAGACAAATCCTAAGACTCAATTAGATTTCGGAGGCATAGGCCAAGGGTATGGCGCAGATGTGATGACCGATTTTTTGAAAGCGAAGGGAATTAAAAATATGCTGGTGGAGTTAGGCGGAGAAGGCATGGCATGTGGTGTCAATTTAAAGTCCGGTGAACCCTGGGAGCTAGGCATATTAGATCCTAATTCGAAGCGGGATAGCCTGTTTTTTACCGCCTACGTCAAATTAACTGATAGGTCGTTCACCACATCAGGCAATTATTTTAACTATCGGATTATAGACGGCAAAAAGTATTCACACACGATCGATCCACAAACCGGCTATCAGGCGGAGCGGGCCATTCTTAGCTCATCGGTGTTTGCTGCAGACGCACGCACAGCTGATGCATGGGCTACCGCCTTTATGGTGATGGGGCATGAGAAGGCAATCGAGTTGTTGAAACAGCACCCTGAATTGGATGCTTTTTTTGTATACACTTCAACGGCTGGCAATATTGAAACCTATCATACTCAGGGTTTAAAGGATCTTATTGAGATAAAGCGGCCGGGGAAGTAACTTGTAAGATCGTATCTTTGCAAAACGTCTAAAACCATTTTGAAAATCTTCTTGGGGAACGTTGTGTCTATACAAGTGTCATGATCATATCCTTATTGATTCTTTTTTTTGTTGCTCTGATTGCCGGAGGCATCGCTTTCTATATACCCAAGATCAACACGGGCACGTACAAACTTTGGCTTGTCTTTGCTGGGGCATATCTTTTTTCTATTACACTCGTTCACATTTTCCCTGAGCTATTTTCACACGGCAGCAATGCTGGCTATATTGGAATTTTCATTTTAATAGGATTTTTTCTTCAACAAGGCCTGGAGTTCTTGTCGAGTGGCGTTGAGCACGGACATATTCATGTACACGAAAACAGCCACCAACACCGGGAGTCTTCCGCTATCTTAGTTTTGTTTGCCTTGTGTATCCATGCTTTCTTAGAAGGTGGACTGCTAGCACATCCACGCACGGTTACACACCATCATGACTCTAATACGTTGTTATGGGGAATCGTATTGCACAAAGCACCGGAGGCATTCGCCTTAATGTCTGTTTTGCTGTGTGATTTAAAAAGTAAAAGGAGAGCGTTACTTTTTTTGTTCGTTTTTTCAATGGCCTCTCCGTTAGGCCTTTTTCTTTCCAATTATCTTCTAGCCAACGAGTGGATGTCCTCTCAGGCTTTCACATTCTTTTTTGCAGTAGTTAGCGGAAATTTTTTGCACATATCAACGACCATTGTTTTTGAAAGCAGTCTTGATCATAAGTTCAATGCCAAAAAAATGGGCGTTGCGATTCTCGCTGCAGCCGTGGCGGTGGCCACGGAATTGTTCTTTTAAGGAATGAGTAAAAATTTAGCTTTTGAGTTTTTCAGCTGAATAGCTACATTTCTACCTAATCATTTCTATTATGACTAATTTTCAAGAGTACATGTCTGAGTACACGCAGAGTGTTACTGAACCCGAAGAATTTTGGGCTAAACAAGCGGAGCAACTTAGTTGGAGAAAAAAATGGGATGGTGTGCTGGAATACGACTTTCATAAGCCTGAGATGAAGTGGTTTATTGGCGCGAAGTTGAACATTACAGAAAATTGTATTGATCGCCACTTACCCGCTCATGCCAATCAAATCGCCATTCTTTGGGAGTCAAACGACCCCTCTGAACCCTCTCGAAAAATTACGTATCAACAACTCTCGGTTGAGGTCAATCGTGCCGCCAACATGCTGAAAGCAAACGGCATACAAAAAGGCGATCGTGTTTGCATTTACATGCCTATGGTCCCAGAGACAGCCTTTGCTATGTTAGCGTGCGCCAGAGTGGGAGCGGTTCATTCAGTCGTATTTGCCGGTTTTTCGGCTGGTTCATTGGTCGATCGCATCAACGACAGCAATTGCAAAATGGTGTTAACTGCCGATGGCGCCTATCGCGGAGATAAAAGAATTGATTTGAAATCAATTGTGGATGAAGCATTGAAGAAATGTCCGTCTGTAGATAAATGCATCGTGCTCAACCGAACCAATCTTTCAGTTTCCATGCAACCCGTTCGTGATCTTTGGTGGCACGAAGAGATCAGAAAAACAAGTGACGTTTGTGTAGCCGAAGAGATGGATGCCGAAGACCTGCTCTTTATTCTTTACACCTCAGGCAGCACGGGAAAACCAAAAGGGATGGTACACACTTGTGGTGGTTATTCCGTGTACACGAATTACACGTTCAAAAATGTATTTCAATACAAAGAAGGTCAAACGTTTTGGTGTACGGCCGATGTGGGCTGGATTACCGGCCACTCGTATATCATCTATGGTCCTCTTTCAGCTGGCGCCACCACGTTGATATTCGAAGGCGTACCGAGTTGGCCTGATATGGGACGGTTTTGGCATGTAATTGAAAAACATAAAGTCAATATTTTTTACACCGCACCTACGGCTATCCGGTCATTGGAAAAAGCACCTCTATCATTTGTAGAGAAATATGATTTGTCATCGCTACAAGTGTTAGGCAGCGTAGGCGAACCCATCAACGAAGAAGCCTGGCATTGGTATGACAAAAACATCGGCAAAGGCAACTGCCCCATTGTTGACACGTGGTGGCAAACGGAAACGGGAGGCATTATGATTTCACCCTTGGCGGGAATTACCAAAACGAAACCTGCGTTTGCAACACTACCATTGCCGGGCGTGCAGCCCGCCATCATGGATGAAACTGGAAAGGAATTGGAAGGGAATAATGTAGAAGGACGATTGACCATAAAATTTCCCTGGCCATCGATGGCGCGCACGATTTACGGAGATCATCAGCGGTTCAAAGACACTTATTTCTCAACCTTCCCCGGAAAATATTTTACTGGCGATGGCTGCAAACGCGATGAAGAGGGCTACTATCGAATTACAGGGAGGGTCGATGACATCATTATTGTATCGGGTCACAACATGGGCACAGCCGAAATCGAAAGTGCCATTGACGAACATTCGGCTGTTTGCGAATCGGCAGTAGTTGGTTTTCCGCATGACATTAAAGGTCAAGGCGTTTATGCATTTGTAGTTACGTACGATCCGGTGCATGAACCTGTTCATTTGCGCAATGAAATCAAAGATGTGGTTTCAAAAATTATTGGTCCTATTGCCAAGCCCGATAAAATTCAGTTTGTGAGCGGCTTACCCAAGACGCGCTCCGGAAAAATCATGCGTAGGATTTTACGTAAAGTAGCTGAGGGTGACACCACTAATTTAGGAGATACAACCACTCTTCTTGATCCGGCTGTAGTTAATGAAATAAAGGCCGGTGCCATTTGAAACAACGGAACAGCAAATAAATAGCTGGACTTCCAAGTAAATAATTGTTACTTACATTACTATTGTAGTATTCAAAAAGTATGTGGAATAACAAATTTGTTGGGAAGTTGCTGGTTTTGCCATTGGCAGCATTTTTTATGTCTTGTTTTAATCCGGCTGATTATGAGATAAAGAAAATTCAAGCATCCACAAATATCTCTCTTCCTCTGGCGACTGGTTCTTTGTCCATCCAGGATTTTCTGAATAAGCTGGATAACAATGTCGAAGTTAAAGTGTATCCAGATGGATTGGTTTATTTTCAGTATGTCAAGTCGATCGAGTGGAGTGAGATCAGGAGCCTGTTGGCATTTCCAAGCCAAACTCTTAATCTAACTTTTCCGGTAATAGCGGCATCTTTTCCCCCGAGCAACGTTGAAGTTAAGCCGCTTTCTTTGACTTCATCCCTCGAGTTTGCTTTTAGCCCAGAAAAACTCAAAGAAATACAATTTAAGGGTACTAGTTTAACAGTGAATGTGTCACTTTCTCCAGCGAACCCTAACTTTCCCTTTGAGATAGACATCAAACTACCGAGTGTTTCTCTAAACGGAATCCCTTTTCAAAAGAGGGTTTCGGGGCAGTCTTCTTTTTTACTGAATGATTATATCGCGTTTTTGAACGATAATAAATTTTCCGTGGATTTAGGCCTGATTGTAAAGCCTCGCGCCAACACGGTTACAATTCCTGCAGGTTCTTCTTTGAATGTTAGCTTGGCCTTCAGCGGTATAGATTTTAAATATGTAAAGGGATTTTTGGGAGATCGAACAACGGCTATTCAACCTCAAGTATTCAATGTAGATGCTTTCGGATCTGCACTTGATAAGGCGAAAGTTTCGTTTGCGGATCCTCGATTTTCTGTTGATGTATTGAACGACTATGGAATTCCAGTGCGATTGACCTTTACATCATTGGAGGCGCGCAAAAAGCCCTCTAGAGTCTTGTCACTAGTTACGAATCCGGCTAGTCCTATTACTCTTCTTTCCCCTCCCGTCTTAGGCCAACAATCCACCACAAGTCTTTCTATAACAAATGCGAAGCAGATTACGGATTTGGTTCCAGACGAGTTCTATGTAGCAGGAAATGCCCGAATTAATCAAGGCCTTACTAGCGGCAATAATTTCTGTGCCGATACCAGTAAACTTAGACTCAAAATAAAATCCGAAATCCCGCTCTATGGCAGCTTTTCAGGTATAGTGTTGGCAGATACGTTTGATATTGACTTGACTAGCATAAAAAGCTCCGAAGTAGAAACAGCAGCACTAAAGGCGAAAATTACAAATGAATTGCCACTGGATGCAACCCTACAAATCTATATCGCTGACAGTAAAAGTATAATTTCAGATTCTATTTTTACTACTGCCCAGGCGGCCATAGTTGTTGGTAGCAAAGCAAATGCCTTGGGCGAACTACAAACAGCGGGTGTTTATGATAAGGAGATTTCATTGAACATAGACAAAGTTAACAAACTATTTGCCGCCAAAAAATTAATCGTCAAATCAGTGATGAATACAATAAGAAATTCGAGTGGAGCTGCCATTGATGTTAAATTTAAAGCCGCGTACAAAATGGATGTAGCAATTGGTTTGAAAACGCAACTAAAAGTTAGTCGTGGTTTATGAAACGTGGCCACTTTCACTTTTTTGGGGTAATGATTATCGTTTGTATGACAATCAATGCCAACGCTCAGCAGGAGGCAACATTGTACTTCATGAGTTACGTTCCGCAATCTTCTTACCTGAATCCTGCTTTTATTCCAAAGCAAAAACTCTCAATTGGGATTCCGGGTTCTTCCGTTTTCGTTCAGTATGGAAACAATGGTTTTTCGTATAACGATTTCGTGTCAAAGCAGGGTGGAGTAGTTACTGCAGATCTGGATAAATTGTATGGCTCCTTGAAAGACAAAAACTATATTGTTAACGCAACCCAGGCTGATCTTTTACGAGTCAACTTTCGACTCACTCCTAAGTTGTTTTTTCTAATAAACGCAACGGCAAAATCTTATAGTAGTGTGATGCTCCCCAAAGAATTAGCGGGTATTCTTCTGAAAGGAACAACACCTTTGGTTGCCAGTAGTTCATCATTTGCGCTAGAAGGAGAAAGCACTACATATGGTGAATTGGGGGTGGGAGCGGCCTATCAAGTTAATCCAAAACTTTCGGTGGGTGGCCGAGTAAAGTTTTTGACAGGAATTGTTAGCGGATCCACCGAAAGCGCTAGAGGAAACATCGCACTGGATAATAACTATGCCGTTACACTTTCAGCAGACGCCAATATTAGAACGTCAGGTATAAAAAATATCGAAAATGGAAAAATAAGTGACTACCTCAAGAACAGCGGGTTATCTTTCGATTTGGGTGGTACTTATCGACTACTTAAAAACCTTACTCTTAGCGCAAGTGTTTTGGACATTGGTAGTATCTCGTGGCAAAACGACCTAAATGCATATTCACTTGATTCAAGGAAAGCCAATTACACGTTTAAAGGTATAGACCTCCAAAAGGTATTAGACGGTGATGACAATTATTTAACCGCAGAGGGGGACTCACTCAAAAAGCATTTTACCTTTAAAGAGACCACCACCGCTGGCTATTCAACACTTCTACCGGCAAAAGCATACTTGGGTGGGCGGTATAATTTAAAAGAAAGGCTTTCCGTTTGTGCTTTGCTGTTCACTGAGCTGTATCGGGGTAGATTTTTGCCTGGATTTTCAGCTTCCCTCCAGAAAGATTTTGGAAGATGGGTAAGCACTTCTGTCAGTTATTCAGTAATCAATGGCACCTTTAATAACATCGGTGGAGGCCTTTCTTTAAATCTAGCCCCTGTGCAACTCTATTTTGTTGGAGATAATCTTTTAAGCGCACCTTTTTCGATAAACAGCATCCAAAACTTTAACCTAAGATTTGGATTGAACCTGATTTTTGGTGCGGAGAAGCCTAATAAAAAGGAAACGTATAATTCAGGATCGAAAACAAAGCCAAAAACCAAAAGAAGATGAACGGACATTTTCGTTAATTTTGGTAAAATGTTTTAATACTATGGCAATGGACATCACAGGTAAGGTGGTCAACCTTCTCCCGCTGCAAACAGGTCAGGGGAAAAATGGCGTTTGGAAAAAACAAGAGTTTATTTTAGAAACTCCGGGTCAATATCCTAAGAAAGTGTGCCTTTCACTCTGGGGCGAAAAAGTAGACGAAATTAAATTGACTCCCGGTGAAACCATCACAGCTTCGGTCAATGTTGAGAGCCGCGAATACAATGGCCGCTGGTATACCGATGTGCGGGCTTGGAAAGTGGCGAAAGGGTCGGGGGCAAGTAATGGCCGATCGGACGGTCCACCCGTAGGCGAGGAACCATTTACCCCGGATGCTAGCGCTACAGACGATCTGCCATTTTAACAAACATGCCTTAAAAATAAGAAACCCGGCTCATCACCGGGTTCTCTTCTGAATTCTATATTCTAACTTCTGTATTCTTTTGGTTAACTCCCACACGCCTCACACGCATCCGGATTGTCCAATGAGCAGGCCATGTCGGCACGCTTCTGGTCGTAATCCGCTAGTGGCAGTTGTTCGTATTGGATAGCCTGCTGATTTTCGGCAACGGCCACCGATTGTACGGCCATAAGGGGTTCAGCTACCGTTGCAGTTACTTCAGCAATGGTTGGCTCTAGTGCAGACTTATCTAACGTGAACTTGATCGCATCCGCAGCAGCGGTAGAGCGCAAGTAGTACATACCTGTCTTCAATCCTTTCTTCCAGGCATAGAAATGCATAGATGTCAACTTACCGAAGTTAGGATCGGTCAAGTGTATGTTCAAACTTTGGCTTTGGCAGATGTAAGCACCGCGGTCGGCACTCATGTCAATGATCGCCTTTTGCGAGATCTCCCAAACTGTTTTGTAGATGTCTTTAATGTTTTGGGGAATCTCTGGTATAGCCTGTACAGAGCCATTGGTTGAAATCAACTTTTGGCGCATGGTCTCGCTCCACAAACCAGCACTGATCAAGTCTTTCATCAAGTGCTTATTAGCAATAATGAACTCACCAGATAAAGTTCTGCGTGTGTAAATGTTTGACGTGTAAGGCTCAAAACACTCATTGTTTCCTAAAATTTGAGAAGTAGACGCAGTTGGCATAGGGGCGAGCAACAGCGAGTTGCGGGCACCGTGTTGTTTTACTTCGCGTTTCAAATTTTCCCAATCCCAACGTCCGCTATCGGGAGTAACACCCCACATATCAAATTGGAAAATTCCTTTTGAAATGGGCGAACCTTTGAAAGTTTCGTAGGCACCATCTTTCTTCGCCAATTCCATGGAAGCTTCCATGGCCGCGAAGTAGATCGTTTCGTGGATGTGTTTATTCAAGCCACGCGCTTCTGGAGAATCGAAAGGCATACGCAATAAAATAAACGCGTCCGCTAATCCTTGTACACCAATGCCGATTGGGCGGTGGCGCATATTAGAGTTTTTTGCCTCAATCACCGGATAGTAATTGACATCAATTACTTTATTCAAATTACGGGTAATCACCTTGGTGATTTCGTACAACTTTTGGTGATCGAATTTTCCATCGTCAGTAACAAACTTGGGCAACGCTATCGATGCCAGGTTACAGACCGCTACCTCGTCAGGCGAGGTGTACTCGATAATCTCTGTACACAAGTTACTTGACTTAATAGTGCCCAAATGCTTTTGGTTAGACTTGCGGTTGGCCGCGTCCTTATAAAGCATATAGGGTGTGCCCGTCTCGATTTGAGCCTCCAGTATTTCAAACCACAGATCTTGTGCTTTTACTTGCTTGCGGTACTTTCCTTCTTTTTCGTATTTCTCATACAAGCGCTCAAAATCTTCGCCCCAGCAATCGGCCAAACCTGGTGCTTCGTTCGGGCAGAAGAGAGACCACATTTCATTGTCTTCAATTCGCTTCATGAACAAATCCGGAATCCACATCGCATAGAAAAGATCACGTGCTCGCATCTCTTCTTTGCCGTGGTTTTTCTTTAGTTCAAGGAAATCAAACACATCTGCATGCCAAGGCTCTAGATAGATTGCAAAGCTACCTTTGCGTTTACCACCGCCTTGGTCAACATAGCGTGCTGTCATGTCGAAGTTTCTCAACATGGGCACGATTCCATTGGATGTTCCGCCTGTTCCTTTAATATAAGAGCCTTTTGCCCGCACATTGTGAATGCTAAGACCAATACCGCCAGCTGATTGCGAAATCTTGGCGGTTTGTTTTAAGGTGTCATAGATGCCATCAATGCTGTCGTCTTTCATCGTGAGCAAGAAGCAAGACGAAAGTTGAGGCTTCGGAGTGCCGGCATTGAAGAGTGTAGGAGTGGCATGAGTGAACCACTTCTCTGACAACAAATTGTAGGTTTCAATAGCTGCGGGAATATCTTCTCCATGGATGCCAATCGCTACACGCATCAATAAGTGCTGAGGGCGTTCAACTACTTTGCCGTCTACCTTCATCAAGTACGAGCGCTCCAAGGTTTTAAACCCAAAGAAGTCGTAGCTAAAGTCGCGGTCATATAATACGGCTTCGTCTAGCTCAGCCGCATTTTCATGAATTACTTTCCATGTTTCTTTTGAAATCAGCGGAGCGTTCTCACCCGTTTTGGGATCCACGTAAGTGTACAATCTCTTCATCGTGTTAGAGAAGGACTTACTGGTCACCTTGTGCAAGTTAGAAACCGCAATACGGGCAGCCAACTTGGCAAAATCTGGATGCCTGGTCGTCATCGAAGCGGCAATTTCCGCTGCGAGGTTGTCCAGTTCTATGGTGGAGACACCATCATACAAGCCATTGATAACTTTCATCGCCACCTCTACCGGGTTGACAAATTTGGGATCTAAACCGTAGCAGAGTTTTTCAATGCGGGCAGTGATTTTATCAAACTTCACGGACTCCCGGTGTCCGTCACGTTTTAATACGAGCATGTTAATAAAGGGTGTAAGGTTGTAAAAAAACTAGTTTAAAAAATGGTGAAACGAATATATCAAAAATCTTCGTTCAGTGAAAACTTTGGTGATGTTTCTTTTTCCATACTGTTCATCACGCCAGCTTTCTGGTATTCGGCTACTCTCTTTTCAAAGAAATTTGTTTTTCCTCGCAAAGAGATCATGTCCATAAAGTCAAATGGATTAGTGGCACCGTAAATTTTCTTGCCCACCAACTCGTCCAGCAAACGATCCGCAACAAATTCAATGTACTGGCGCATCTGGGCTGCGTTCATGCCAATTAAATTTACTGGCAATGCATCAGTAACAAATTCTTTCTCGATTTCCACAGCATCTTTGATAATTGCAATCACACTCTCTTCAGGCAACTTGTTTACCACATGCTTGGTGTACAAATGGCAGGCAAAATCGCAATGCAAGCCTTCATCGCGGGATATCAATTCGTTCGAGAATGTTAAACCCGGCATCAAGCCACGTTTCTTCAGCCAGAAAATCGAACAGAACGATCCGGAAAAGAAAATCCCCTCTACCGCAGCAAAAGCGACCAGCCTTTCTTGAAAGCTTCCCTTATCTATCCAACGCAAAGCCCAATCTGCCTTTTTCTTTACGCAGTCCATCGTTTCGATCGCGTGAAAAAGTTTGTCTTTTTCTTTTGGGTCTTTGACGTAGGTGTCTATTAATAATGAATATGTTTCCGAGTGAATATTCTCAATCGCAATTTGAAAGCCATAAAAAAACTTGGCTTCTGTATATTGTACTTCACCCACAAAGTGTTCCGCCAAGTTTTCGTTGACAATACCATCACTGGCGGCAAAAAAAGCAAGAACATGTGTAATGAAATGGCGCTCTCCATCATTTAGGTTGAGCCAATCTTTCATATCCTGCCCTAGATCAATCTCTTCGGCAGTCCAAAAACTGGCTTCGGCCTGCTTATAGTACTTCCAGATGTCGTGTTGTCGGATGGGGAAGAGAACGAAACGATCTTTGTTCTCCTTTAAGATGGGTTCTTCGCGTAAAGGTTGGGTCATTTAGATAAGGTGGTTAGAGTATAATTTAAAAAGACATTGTTAAACATAAAAAGTTTTCAATGCCTTCTCGTTTTTCAAGTTTATTTTTTGTCAGCGGCCTGCAATTAATTCCATTACAGAACTTTTCAGAGCCGCATCGACAAATAACTAAAATGCACAAGAGAAATCAAAGAGTCAAAATTGACTAAAAAGACACATATGATCGGCCAGGTTTTTATAAGTATTTGGTATCTAGCCCTTTCAAATTTCTGGTGTCAATTATTAGATTAGATCAAATAAATAAAATTATTAATTAGCTTTTGTTAAAGTTTCGTTTGTATAAAAATTCTATTGGGTTTGATCAGATATTGTTATAAACTTGAACTCTGGAAAAAGAAAAGGAGGTGCTTGCGACACCCCCTCCAGAATTAGATTGGTTAATGAACCAATCTTTATCTATCCTAAGTAAGAATATTTGAAGAACAGACTGATGGGATCTGTTCAAATAATCTGCGCATAAATTGACGCGGTTCCTTAGGACTCTTCAACAACCAAAAAGAATGAGGCTTCGGAGCCTCTTTTTTTTTGACCAATTTTACCCTCCTTCTTTCATTATCCTTGTCGACAAATAACCAAAATGCATAAGAGAATTCAAAAGAGCGAGAAGCACAGAAAGAGTGTGTTTCTTTGAAAAACAAAAGCAACACTTTTATAAAAGAATTCATTATCACTCACTTAACACACGCGCCCAAAGTGAAGTCTTAAATAAAAAAAAGTTAAAAGTTTAATAGTGTGGAAATTGTTGTACAATCGAGTGAAATTAGGTATTAAGTGAGAGATTTATTTTGGCTAAAAGCCCATTTTTGAGCGGGATTTGGGTATTTTATCAGAATCGTTTGTTTTTCGAGCAACTAGCGTTATCTTTGCGATCCATTTTTAAAAATAACAAGCATGTACGCAATTGTAGACATCGCAGGAAAGCAGTTCAAAGTGGCTAAAGATCAATATATCTATGCACCAAAGATGGAAGGCGAAGCTGGCGCAACCGTGTCATTCGATAAAGTCCTTCTAACTGATAATGGTGGTTCAATAGAAGTTGGCGCCCCTACTGTAAAAGGAGTGAAGGTATCTGGTAAGATATTAGAGCATGTAAAAGGTGATAAGGTGATTGTATTCAAAAAGAAGCGTAGGAAAGGATACGCAAAAAGAAACGGCCACCGTGAGCAATTCACGAAAGTTCAGATAGAGAGCATCGGGTAAGCAATTTGCCAATTTGATAATTTGAAGATTTGAAAATGTAATGGTCTTCGATTTAGAAAGTTGGAATCAAATAAAGTTAGTATCATTTTCAAATTAACGAATTGTCAAATTTTCAAATTGAATTAAATTATGGCACATAAAAAAGGGGAAGGTAAAGTAAAGAACGGCCGTGAGTCGGAAAGCAAGCGCTTAGGTATAAAAGCTTTTGGTGGCCAGAAAGTAATTGGCGGCAACATTATCGTTCGCCAGCGCGGCACAAAACATCACCCCGGTAGAAACGTGGGCATGGGAAAAGATCATACGCTTTTCGCATTGATTCCTGGTACAGTAGTCTTTAAAAAAGGAAAGGAAAATAAGTCTTTTGTGTCGGTTATAGCCGAAGCCTAGAAGATTTTGTAAATACAAATAGAAAAAGGTCATCCGTTTGGTTGACCTTTTTTTGTGCCCAAAAATCACATGTCTGAGGCAAACAAACGATAGCAATGATCGTTATTTTTTGAAAGTAATACTTTTATTCCGAATTTTTTCCACCAGCAATATTAAATTTTGGAAAAAAGTCAGCTTCCGGTATTTAACATATGTTAATAATGCCTTAATTTGGAGAACTTAAATGTTTAACCTAAACCAAAACGTATGAAGAAGTTTTTACTGTTGTGCTTCTCATTCGTTTTTGTGCTCAGTGCCTGGGCGCAAGAACGGGTGATTACAGGTAGGGTCTCATCCTCGGAAGACGGATCGGCCTTGCCTGGTGTGAATGTTGTAGTGAAAGGAACTACCACGGGATCGGTAACCGATGCTGATGGAAAATACTCCCTTTCTGTGCCCTCTTCTGGCGGAAGTCTTGTCTTCTCGTTTATTGGCTTAAAAACTACTGAGATTGCAATTGGTGAACGAACCATTGTTGATGTGCAACTCGGATTAGACGTGACGCAGCTATCTGAAATTGTGGTAACGGCTGGTGCCATTCAACAGGAAAAGCGAGCTTTAGGATATTCTGTATCCAGCGTAAGCAATTCTTTAATCGAGCAACGTCCTGAGTCTGATATCGGTCGTATTTTGAATGGTAAAGTCCCGGGAATGAATATAACCCCGACAGGTGGAGTGTCTGGTTCTGGGACTAATATTATTATTCGGGGATACACCACTATTTCAGGAAATAAACAGCCGCTTTTCATAGTTGATGGGGTGCCTTTTAGCAGTGCAACTAATCAGCAAACTGATTTTTTGGGAGGCAATCAGGCCACATCGAGTCGATTTTTAGATATCGACCCGAATAATATTGAGCGAGTAGATGTATTAAAGGGATTGAGTGCCTCAGTACTGTATGGAGAACAAGGAAGGAACGGTGTTATTCTTATCACAACAAAAAACTCAAACAAAAAAAACAGACCAGTTGAAGTTTCATTGAGCCAATCTTATTTCGTGAACGAAATTGCCTCTGCTCCTGAGCTGCAGGATAATTGGGGAAACGGGTTTGATCAGAACTACGGCTTTTTCTTTAGTAACTGGGGCCCTAATTTTAAAACACGAGGAGCAGCGGGCATCTCTGCAGATGGCACTATCCCTCATCCTTACTCAAGGTTCTCAGATGCTACTCTTCTTGCCGCGTTTCCCGAGTTTGCAACTGCAACAATACCTTATCAGGCATTTGATAACAATCGATTTTTTAAGAAAGGATCAGTTGCAAATACCTCATTAAATGTAAACGGAGGAACTGACAAATTGAGCTATAATGCCACAGTCGGTCGAAACCGGGAAGAGGGTTTTATTGAGAACAATATTTTGGAGAAGATTAATTTTGGACTTGGTATCAATGCCGAGGTCTCAAAAAAACTGAGTGTCTCAGCTAGCATGAACTATGCCCAAACGGAGATGCAAACTCCCCCCGTTAGCGCGGGAACAAGTAGTGGACCGGCTGGGAGTGGAGCCTCTATTTTTGCCAACATTTTTTATACTCCAAGAAGTGTTGACTTGATGGGATTGCCATTTGAGTCACCGATTGATGGCAGGAGTGTCTATTATCGCAGCGGAAATGATATTACGAACCCACGATGGATTCAAAAATATATGCGGTCGTCCAATAATGTAAAAAGGATATTTGGTAAAGTTTCAGCCACGTACAAAGTGACAGATGATATCAACTTAACTTACAGGGTTGGGCTAGATACATACGCGGAGTCGCAAGAATATGTTATCAACCGTGGTGCTACAGAGTCAGCACTAACTAATGGACTGATGCGCACAACCGAACTACAGAACACTATTTTCAATCACGATGTTTTTGCAACGTGGAATAAAAAACTAAGTGATGCTGTTAGCTTAGATGTTACGGTTGGGGGTCAGGCACGTTTTGACCGTCTTAAATCGGTAGGTATTGAAAGCACTAATCAAGTTGTTTTTGGTTTTGAAAATCACAATAACTTTTTGTTTCATAGCAATGTCAATAGTTTTAGTACCGAGAATTTTAATCGTGGAAATATGAATCGTAAGGTTGAAGAGAATTATTATGGGGTATATGGAAAGGCTTCAATTGGATTTAAAGATTACTTGTATGCCGAATTGCAAGGGCGTAATGATTGGAAGTCGACAGCAGAGGCAGCAAATAATTCAATCTTTTATCCTAGCGCGAGCCTGTCATTCATACCAACTACGGCTCTTGGGATTGAATCGAAAAACTTTAACTATTTAAAGCTAAGAGTTGGGTACGGAACTTCTGCTGGTTTCCCCTCCGCATATAATACACGTAATTTCGCCACATTAAACCCGCGTAGATTTCAAGATGTAAATGCAAACTTGGTTTCTACCAACGGTAGATCAACATTTCTGGCAAACCCCGCACTAAAACCAGAACTCCAGGAAGAAATTGAATTTGGGGTAGAAGGAAAATTTTTAGACAGTCGGTTAGGAATTGACGTTACTTACTACAGGAGAAGTACTACAAACCTTATTACAGACGCGCCATTAGATCCATCTATAGGTGTTGATTTAACCACAATAAATTTAGGTAAGTTAAACAACAATGGTATAGAGATAAATCTTACAGGTACTCCGATAAGGACAACCAATTTCCGATGGGACGCAACGGTTAATTTTTTCCACTACGAATCAATTGTAGAGTCATTAGGGGCAGGAATTTCCCAAGTTACTGTAGCTGGCTTTTCAAACCAAGGTAATTTTGCTATTCCTGGAATGCCTTTTAACACAATACAAGGCTCTTACTTTGTTCGAGATGCGAATGGAAATAGAGTTGTTTCCGGCGGGGGCAGGTATCTGGTTTCAGGGGACATCAAGCCCATTGGTAATCCCAATCCTGACTTCACCTCTTCTTTAATCAATAGTTTAACCTATAAGGGGTTTAACTTAAGTTTTCAATTTGAATACAGAAGAGGCGGCAAAATATTATCGGCAACTGCGTATACATTGCTAGGAAGGGGCATCACTAAGGATTCTGATTTTGATCGCGAACAGCCTATTGTTCTGCCAGGCGTAAAGGCAGACGGCACACCCAATGATATCGCAGTGACGCCATCAGATGCTTATTTTGGAAATTTTGTGACTGGTGCTGACGAAGCTGGAATATTTGATGGAACAACAATTAGGTTGAGAGAGGTATCGTTGGGCTATTCTTTGCCTAAATCAGTGTTGCAAAAGACTCCTTTTAAGGCAATTTCGATTTCAATTAGTGGCCAAAATCTTTGGTTCAATGCCGTGAATTTTCCCAAGTATTTAAACTTTGACACGGATGTATTGAGTACAGGGGTGGGTAACGGCCTTGGATTTGATTATTTCACTGGGCCTAGCTCAAGACGGTTTGGAGCCAACCTTAAAATTACTTTTTAACTAATTATGATTATGAAAAGAAACTACAAGGTTTTTATAATTGCTTTTTCGATGCTAACGGCATCTTCATGCCAATTAAATTTACTGGATAATCCAAATCAGATATCCACTGCACAATCTGGATCAAATTTTATAATGAATAAAATTCAGGTTGATTTCGCTACTTTTTTTGAGGCTATCTCTCAATTTGGAATGGCCACTACCAGAATGGTACATATGTCAGGAGAGAATTATACTAATGCGTATCAAGCTGCGAATTTTGACAATACTTGGTCGGTTGCTTACACAGATCTTTTGGTGAATATGAAGGACATGAAGGAGCGGGCGATCAAAGAGAATTTACCTTATCATGCGGCAATGACCAAAATATTGGAAGCTTACGTATTGGTTTCACTGGTTGATTATTTTGGTAAAGTACCCTACACGGAAGCTTTAAATACTTCTAATTTTAATCCCGGTGTAGATGATGGAGCAGCAACATACAATCGGGCCTTGCAATTGTTAGATGAAGCTATAAAGGATACGCACAGAGTAAAATCTGTCAATTTTAACCCTCCTTTGGCACCTACTGATCTTTTCTATGGGCCTTCCATAAGTGCAACGACTAAAGAAAGCTGGAGAAGACTAGCAGGAACATTGAAGTTAAAAATTCTCCTCCAGAAGAGGTTGGTAGATGCTTCAGCTTTAGGTAGTATTAATGCGCTAGTAGCTGAAGATTCTTTAATTCGTACTAGTTCACGTGATTTCCAATTTATTTATCCAGCCAACTCGTTTGATAATCCCAATAATTACCATCCATGGTTTTTTGATAATTATCAAGTAGGAGCCAGTCAATACATGTCTAATTTCTTTATGGACAGAGTGTTATTTAGAACTACTTCGGTCGATCCAAGAAGGCGTTATTATTTTTACAGGCAAACAGGAACTACGCCAACAGATCCCAACATTCTAAATTGCGCTAGTGCAGTTGCGCCACCACCACACTACCCAAGTGGAATGGCCTTTTGCGCTGTAACGGCTAATGGTTATTTTGGAAGAGACCATCTGGACCCTAGTGGAACTCCGCCTGACGGGTTGGTGAGAACAATTTATGGGCTGTATCCTGCTGGTGGTGCATTTGACAACACCGGAGCGGCTGACAATCAGTCTGGTACAAGAGGTAGAATAAATTCTGGAGCAAGAGGCCGTGGTATCTTACCAATTATGTTATCTTCTTATACAGAGTTTATGATAGGAGAAGCCTTATTGATAAATAACGATGTTGCAGGTGCTAGGGCGCGCCTTAACGCAGGTTTAACGGCCTCATTTAGCAAGGTTACAAATTTTAACATATCGGCAATGCCTGCTACAGCATCGGCTGGTTCAGGGTTAATACCGAGTGCCACAACTGTTACCAATTTTATAAATTTGATTCTGGCTAAATATGATGCCGCAGGATCAAATGACCAGAAGTTGGATGTCCTAATAGGGGAATATTGGATATCTCTGTTTGGGAATGGTGTGGAAGCATATAATACATACAGGAGAACCGGAAAGCCAAGCAATATGCAGCCTTCGCTTAGTCAAAACCCTGGAACCTTTATTCGCTCCTTTTATTACCCTTCTGTTTTTGTCAACAGAAATAGTAATTCTACTGTAAGTCAAAAGCCGACCACAGGTGAACGCGTATTTTGGGATACGAATCCGGTAAATGGATTTATTAACTAATCAACTTGAAAATTATGAAAAAGATAAGATTTGTTTTAGTTCTGATTGTCATGTTGATCGCTGCCTCTTGTAGAGACAATGATCTCCTTCCTCTGCCTATTGACAAATTCAATTCCGGTGGTTCGGGCGGGGTATATATGCGCCAAGTGCAGATAATCTCTGGTATTTTTAATGCTGAATCATTGAATACCGCATTGTTCAGTTTACGATTGGAAGCGGTGGATGGCAAATCAGGTTCATCTATCGAGTCCATCGACATGTATGCATCTTTTGTAGATAAAACCCCAAGTAATGGAGAAAATGATGTAACTGAGAAATTTGTTAAGAATGTGCCCTTTGTGGGAAATTTTGAAATTGATCCGACCTCTAAATTGCCAAGAGTCACTATTTCAATGACATTCAATGAGGCTTTGGCTAAGGTAGCACTAACACTTGCTCAAGTTGACAGAACAGATCAGTTTATTGTACGTCACGCTGTACGTCTAAAAGATGGTCGCGTATTCTCTTCTGATAACGCAAGTTCCGCCTTATTAACGGGGGCATTTTATCAGTCTCCTTATCGTAATATTGTTTCCGTTTCATGTCCTTCACAAGTACAGAATGTGGAAGTTGATTATGTGACAACTGTTTTAGATGATGGGAGTGGCAGTGCACCTGCAGCTTGTTTACCTTCGTTGAAAGGCACATTGACTTTAACTGGCCAAGATGGTCAGATTAAGCTTGAGGATGCCTCATTCGGCTACTATAAATGTGCTTTTGGAATTACAAGTTCCAATGGAATAACTCTAAATGATGTTTGTCGCCTTTTGTTTTTCACAGGTGCTGATCAATTTGATACCGTCTGGACACTTTCGGACGTTACGGTTTCCGCAGCTGTTCTTACCCTTGATATGACCACCAATTTTGGAGAAAACATTATAGTGGTATTGACTAAAAAGGATGGGACAAGTTGGCCTTCCGACATAAGGATTTAGTAAGAAGAATAGTAACAAGAATAGTAAGAACAAGAGGCTGTCTCAAAAGGACGGCCTCTTTGATTTGTATAGACGAGCAAAATAGAACAGAAATTCAGCACCACGTATAATAGCTGATTGTGAGAATTTACGATAAGCTAAATTTATTTTAACCCAAATTACGCAATAGGATTTTCTAATGCGTAGCAATAGCTATTTTAGTGTTATGGAGTTTGAAATTGGCTATACAGACAAGGAAATCACCCCTTGGGGAGGGATGGTTTTCATGCGTCAGATGTTGGA
>JADBYQ010000019.1 GCA_020402945.1 Cytophagales bacterium
TGCAAAATTTTTACCGGTAAATATTTTCGGGTTTCGGTGAAAGGCACTTTTCACAGCCAAATTGAAGATTAATATGATCTCCATTTTATCAATACCTTCGCGCCATGCTCCGCTACCTGCTACAACGCCCCATTGCCGTAAGTATGACGCTACTGGTGTCCCTTGCACTCAGTGTGCTACTTTATCTAAACCTGCCCGTATCACTACTACCCGCCTTAGATGTGCCTGAGATAACCGTGGCCGTGCGCTATCCCAACGGCAGCCCCGAAGAGATTGAACAAAATTTATTGAAGCCCATACGTGAGGCTATGCTCACGCTGAGCGGATTGAAAACAACAGAGAGCCTAGCGCAAAATGAAACGGGCAAAGTTTCGCTGCGGTTTGAGTATGGCACGATGATGAACCTGGCCTACATAGAAGCAAACGAAAAGATAGACCGCCTCATTCCTCTGTTGCCGCGCAATGTAGAACGCCCCACGGTGATCAAGTCTAGCACAGCAGACATACCCATGGCACGCATACAGGTGATGCCCAAGTTAAAGATTGATTTGTTGGCCGCATCAGAGCTGGTTACGAAAGTGCTGAAGCGAAGGCTGGAGCAATTGGAAGGGGTGGGTGTAGTGGATGTAAACGGTACACAAGAGCGCGTGATCCGCATTGCACCCAATGAAGAAGTGATGCAAAGCCTCGGCCTTACAGACAGAGATGTTATTCAAATCATACAAAACTCAAACCTGGCGCTCGGTTCGCTTTCGGTGAAAGATGGCAACTACCGCTACTTTCTCAAACTGGCCTCACCTATGCGCAGTCCAAAAGAAATCGAAGAGCTTCCCGTAAAACTTCCTGGCAACTCAGGAGCGGTGCAGCTAAAACAAGTAGCGCGCGTGTACTTAGAGCCGGCCAGGCAAATGGGCTTTCATATTTTTCAATCGCAAGAAGGGATCGTTATTACCGTACACAAGCAAGCACAGGCGCGCCTGCCAGAGCTGATGCCCAAATTATACGCAGCCGTGGAGCAGTTCCGGATAGAGTACCCCCAGGTTGCTTTTGATGTCACACAAGACCAATCGCTGCTGCTTACACTCAGCATCCAAAATTTGTCGCAGTCATTAATATGGGGCGGGCTGATTGCTTTTGGCGTGTTATTTCTTTTTATGCGTGGCTGGCGCGAGCCGTTGATCATGGGCATTGTGCTGCCGCTTTCTCTTTTGCTTGCGTTCTCCATTTTTGCACTATTCCATATCTCGCTCAATGTGATTTCGCTCAGCGGCCTGGCGCTGGGGCTTGGCATGTTGGTGGACAACTCTATTGTAGTGATCGACTCCATCATGCTGAAGCGAAGAGAGGGCAACCTTTTACTCGATAGCTGCGTGGCGGGCACGCAAGAAGTGATTGCTCCGTTGATCAGCTCTGCCCTAACTAATTTGGTGGTGTTCACTCCGCTTATTTTTTTGAGCGGCATCACGGGTGCTTTGTTTTACGATCAGGCCGTTTCGGTGGCTGCCATCCTTTCGGTTTCACTGCTTTGCACTTTCTTGGTAGTGCCACTGCTCTATCTGTTGTTTTTTAAGAACAAACCTTTTGATTCGCGCGAGGACAGTTCGTTTTTTTTGGCTATGAAATCCGCTTATAAAAAATCTTTTGAATGGGTATGGTCGCACAAAAAAGTGAGCTTGGCTTTGATGTCTCTCTTAATTCCTACAGCCATTGTTTTGACCATCACGTTGCCCAAAGAAGGCTTGCCACAAATTGAACGGAAAGAAACGGTGATCTCCGTTGACTGGAATGAACCCATTGGGGCTGAGGAGTGCCGCGACCGTGTGGATGAACTTATTTCCAAAAATAAAGCACTCTTTAAAATAGCAGAAGCCGAAGTGGGCTACCAACAGTTTTTGTTGAGCCGCGAAAGTTATTCGGCACAGCATGCTGAAATTTATCTCGCCTACATTAACCGGCAGGAAAAAGAAAAAGGCGATGAGGCCTTGAAAAAATATTTTCAATTCAGGTATCCCTTGGCCTCTGTTCAATTACGTAGTGCGCCCAATGCCTTTGAGCAACTCTTTGCCTCTGATCAGCCTTTGCTGGAAGCCCGCTTCCGCGATTTAAAATCGAAACGGGCTCTTTCGATCTTGCGGGCAGATAGTTTATTGAACAGCACTTTGAAAAGCGTGAATGGAAAAGCGAGGAAGGGTTTTGAAAAGGAGACCATGGCTTTTCTGCGTATCGATTTTACAAAACTGCAGCAGTATGGGGTTACTTACCAAACCGTTATCGAAAAACTAAAAAGATCATTTGGCGAATACCTGATCACTGACTTCAAAGATTTTGGCGAAGTGCTGCCCGTGGTCTTTCAGCCTTTTGATGGTGACTTTAACCAAGCCCTTCAAAACCTTAGTGTGCCGTCTGCGCAGGGAATTCAATATCCCATTAAGGAGTTAATGCAGGTGGAGTTTAGAGAGAGCTACCAATACATCACGGCCGATGCTTCGGGCATTTTTCAATCGGTGGGGATAGAGGAAGTGCAAAATTTATCTCAAATTACTGACGGGTTAAAGGCTGTTTCAAAAGCACAGGATGTGATAGTAGAATTCACAGGACGGTGGTTTGAAAATGAAAAGAACTTCAAACAGCTTGCCACCATACTGCTTATTTCAGTATTACTAATGTATGTTATATTAACGGCCGAGTTTGAATCTTTAAAACAACCTTTTCTAGTGATGATCACTCTCCCACTCGGTTTAGCCGGAAGTTTACTATTGTTGTGGGTTACCGGAGGCACGCTGAATATCATGTCGGGCATTGGCTTGATTGTGGTATTGGGTGTGCTTGACAACGATGCGATTTTAAAGATCGATCGAATAAATCGGCTGAGAGAAAGGCTGCCCTTAGAACAAGCTATTCACCAAGCCGGGCTTGACCGCCTCAAGCCTATTGTGATGAATACCTGCACCAATGTGTTGGCCATCACGCCCATTATTTTTTCTTCTGGCCTGGGTGCAGACCTTCAACGGCCGGTAGCGATTACTACCATCGGTGGCTTAGTCGTGGGCACCTTTACGGCTTTGTATTTTGTGCCGTTGGTGTATTGGTATTTTGCCGGAAAGAATTCATAGCACTTTCACGGGGGCATCATGGGCCAACTGCAAATTGTTAGTGATGATGACTGCTTGGTTTTCTTTTAATCCTTCTATTATTTCAATCTCTTTTCCATTCTCTCTGCCCACGGTTACATAATTCCATTTAGCCAAACCATTCTCTAACGTGAAAACAACATGCTTACCAGAGCGGATCACCACCGCTTCCTTGGGCACAATAATGTTTTTATTGTAGGGTATTATAAAAGTTATTTGCACGCTCATGCCCGGCAATAGATCCTTATTCTTCTGTAGCTTTGTCAATACTTTAACTAAGTTTGATTTCTCATCCACGCGTGGGTTGACCTCGCTGACTGTGCCCTTTAGTATATCGCCCGTCTCTGAAAGCGTTATAATTTCCGCCCCACTATTAGCAGTTAGTTTTAAAGCGTCTGCCTCTAACACGTGCGAGACTACCACTAAACTATTGGGATCATGTACGCGGCATAACACTTGCCCCACTGTAACAGTGCCGCCCTGTTTTACATCCAAGTCAGAAACAATACCAGAAACCGTTGCTTTGATAAATGTGTTTTCAAATTCCATTTTTGCTTCCCTGTAACCAATCTCTGCCGTTGCCAGTCCGCTGGTAACCCTGATGTTTTCAATTGCCTTCGTAAATTTAACAGTATCAGCATTGTTTGGGTATCCAATGATCAGATCGTTGTAAGCAACTTGCTTTTCTCGTAGTTGAATGTATGCCCTATCAAATGCCAGCTTCTGTTTTTCGTTATTAAGTTCAGCAAGTATTGCACCCTTTGTCACAAAATTTCCATTATTGGTATTGATGGCATCAATCAGCCCCGCTACCTTACTTTGGATTTGAACATCCACCAAAGACTGCACTTTGCCAGATGAGCGAACTAAATATTCAAAACGGGAACTCTTGGCCAACACAGTGGTCACTTCAGTTGCTGGGATTTCTCCTCGCAGTGTCTGAGGATCCTCTTCCCTGATTGTCTTGCTGGTACAAGACCAACCGATCAGTAAAATCATTAATTTAATTGCGCGAAAACCATTCATACCCTTTGATCTTGCTGAAAAGATACTCCTTTATTTTAAAATTCGCTTCTTAATGCGTTTACTTGTCGGGTGTATAAAGCAGAGTTCCGGTAGCAAAATCAAAAAGCGTAAGTCTTCTTAGATTAAAATAAGAAGACCAGTAAGTGCGTAAAGCCTCTAAATAGCTTCGCTTCGCATTGTCCTTTTCGGTAAGTGCAATGTTTAAATTTGTGATATCGATCTTGCCAATCAAATAACGATTCTGTGCGACATTGTATCGTTCCCGGGCTACTTGGTCTGACTTTTTCGTTATTTCAATCTGAAGTCGAAGTAGCTCAAATTGTCGAACCTGCGTAATAATTTCTTGCTCGGCATTGACCTCATCCTGTGCAATGGTATAGTCATTCAGTTTCTTGTTGGCGTAGGCTGTTTGCATGGTTGCTTTATTTCTTCCCCAGTTGAGTACTGGAATGTTGAAGCCCACATTGAATTGCTGTTGTTGCTGCGGGTTGTTGTACAAATCGCCCACGACCAGCCCAGCATTATTGAGCCCATAAGACGCAACCAAGGTAGTTGCGAGACGACTGCCCTTGGCTCTTGCCACTTCGCTCTCGGCTTCCAGTCGTCTTCGCTCAAATGAAACGTAAGCCGCTCGATTGAGCTTTGCATATCTAAGTGCCTCGTCCAAATTAGGTTCGAGCAAGGGAACTGTTTCTGGAAGTACGAGTTCAAATTCTTCGTCATTTTTGAGACCTAGATAAATGCGCAATAGGAGGCTAGCATTTTGTTTGTTGATTCGAGCCGCAGCTACGTCTTGCTTAGACTTGAGCAGCTGCAATTCCACTTGCAACAATTTATCTTGCGAGGTAGTGCCAATGTTATAGCGACCTTGCTCAATTTTAAAAATGGTATCGTTGTTCGCTAAATTAAATCGTGCAATTTGTTCATCAATCTGGGCGGCAATCACCCGAAAAAAAAGATCCGAGGCGTTTTGAGAAATAAACTCTAACTGCTCGACAAATTCTCTCTTTGATTCCTCGTACTTCAACGGCAAAGTCAGCCGATCCCATTTAAAACTATTGTAAGCATAAATGGGCTGGTCCAATCTAATATTAAAAACATTTCCACTCCACAGTTTAGAGTCCCTCGCGATGTCTGTAAAGTAATTGAAATTTGTATTTGCGGAAATAGTACCACCGGTCCACCGCAGGGGCTGCTGTAAACCCACGTTCACTAAAGAATTCGTTTGGTTAATAGGTTGGAACAATCTTGAACCATCTTGTTGAACAACCTGCACGTAACTCAAGCTATAAGAAGGTGCATTCCCACTAATTGCTAACTGGGGGTTATAGCGTGCTCTAAAAGTACGGTACTCCCAATACCTCGTTTCCTTTGCTGTTTCTGTTCTTTTAGAAGAAGGAGACTGAGCGCGCGCGCGCGCTATCACATCTTCGATTGTAAGTTTGTTTTGGGCGTGAACCGTCAGAGAGCCTACCAACAAAAACAGAAAAATAATTTTATTCATAACGCAATGAAGCTATAGGATCTTGTTGGGCTGCTCTACGCGCGGGTGCGATTCCAAAAATCAAGCCTACTGTGGCCGCCACGCCAAATGATAGAACAATGGATGAAAAACTGATGATCGTGGGAATATTAGCGATTGAGGAAACAAGGAATGCAAAAGTAACGCCCAATACAACTCCAATGATACCTCCGCTTATACTGATCATTACAGCTTCAAATAAAAACTGTTGAACGACATCACTCTTTTTTGCTCCAATTGCCAGTCGCAATCCAATTTCCTTAATGCGCTCCAACACAGAGGCCAGCATGATATTCATAATGCCTATTCCCCCCACTAACAAGGAAATACCAGCAATTGCGCCCAGCACATAATTAAAGATATCATTGGTTCGCTGCTGCTGTTTTAACAACAACTCAGGAATTTCAATTTCATAATCTACGACCTCATAGTGCCTTCTTTTTAACATTCGTGAAATAATTTCAGCGGTTGCCTGAAGTTTCTCAGTTTGATCTATCTGCAACACCAATCGATCTAACTGATGGTAATTTTTCTTCTCTTGCTCGGCTTCTGCACTTGTGTTTTGAGCGTTGCCATTTGAATTGCCTTGACTTCTCATAGCAGCTAACCGAATGCCCTCCGTGGTAATCAAATCACGATTGCGGTATCGAATCAACACACTTTGAAGTGGAGCATACACATCCATGTTGAAATCGCGAATGCCCAATTTACTGATACTTGCTTGAGAAATCGACCGCTCTTTCAATACTCCGATAATCGTCAGCCAGTGAGTGCCGACTTTTATTGTTTTGCCAATGGGATTTTCCTTCGGAAAAAACCGACTCTTCAGCGCATAGCCGATGATACAAACAGGGGATCCAATTTCTTGTTGCCTTGTATTGAAGAGCGTACCGTCCGATAGCTCGAAATCATAAATTTTGAAGTAGGCCGGGTCAACGCCTACCAACTTGGCCGATCGCCTAAAACCGCTACGAATCACGTAGGTATCTAGAATGATTTCTGGACTCACCTGACTGAGAGTAGGAATGGTCTCTTTAATGCTTTCTACATCGCGCACTGTCAATCCGGGCGAGAATTTCTTCTTCTCCTTTTTGCCCACTTTTTCGTTTACCTTCTCGTCCTTCTGTTCAATGATAGGCTTGATTACGATATTGTTTACACCCACTAATTTGATCTGATTAAGAATTTCCTGTTGCGCACCATTGCCGATGGCAAGCATGGCAATCACTGCTGCCACACCAAAAATAATTCCAAGTGCGGTTAGCAGCGATCGCAACCGATTGGCGATCACTGCGTCAATGGCAATGTAGAGGTTTGCCAGCAAGCGGGGGCTTAGACTATTTTTAAGCTTCACGAATCAGCTATTTAACATTCAAAAAAAGACTAATTGGATTTGCTAATAACCTTCGCAGTTTCAGCCGCAGGTTTAGTTTTTTCGTTTTCGCTGTCCTCTTTCTTTCTCCGCTTGCCATTTAGCTCCGGCAGTAAACTTATCTTGTCATTCTCCATTCCCGTTGGGAATGATAAAAGCACTTTTTCATCGGCTTGCAATCCTGTTTTTACAACCGCCTCATTGGCGTTGGTTTCTCCCACAATCACTTCTTGTTTACTAACGCTGGCTCCGTCTTTTTTGAAAACATAGGTAATTGAGTCATACTGAACGTGCAGTGATTCCAAGGGAATGAAAACAACATCCGTCAACACCTCGGCAACTATCTTGTTGCTCGTGGTCATCGAGGGGCGTAGCGTGGGATCTGTACCATCGATCTCAATCAACACTTCAAAAACCTTGGCATCTGAATTAGGTTTCTGCTCGCCAACGTTGGCCACTTTGGTCACTACTCCTTTCAACCGCTTGTCAGGATCAGAATCTAACCCAATCAGAACTTTTTGATTTGGCTTTACTTTACGAACGTCCACTTCATTTACAAAGGTCTTCGATTGCATTTTCGTAAGATCAGGAAGCGTTGCGACAGTTGGCTCCCACATACCAATTCGCGACCCCTCCTTCACGGGCTTTCCATCCCAACCCTTTGTATAAATGACCATTCCATCTTCCGGTGCTAGCACGTTGAAAGATTCCAGAATTTTATTCATCCCGTCAAAATCTCCTTGCACTTTGCGCAGCTCTGCACCCACCTCTCGCATTTTTTCAATATTTTGATTCTTCTTGATTTTATTGTTTTCCACCGCTTGCTGGTAGGCGCGTTGCGCTTTCTCTAAATTAATCTCGGCTTGCTTGATCGTGGCGGGCGGTTCAAACTTGGACTGTTGCAAAATAATTTCCTTTTCTTCGGCACCATATTTCAAGTTGATCAACTCATCGCGCGATTGCCGCATGAGCAGCGTAGTATCTAACTGAGTCTGAACAAATTTAGATTGCGCCTTTTCATAGTCGATTTTTTTCTGATTGTATTTCGTCTGGAATTCAGACCGATCTAACGTGGCTACCCAGTCACCCTTTTTTACGACAGTGCCCTCTTCTACAATTTTCTGCAGCGTAACCTCCCAAATTTGAAACTGAATGACCCCGGTGGGGCCGATAATTTTTACAGAATTCTTCGCCTCAAGCTCGCCCGTAGTCTCCACTTCTACTCGGAACTCCCCCTTTTTTACAGAAGCTATTATTTCAGACGAATCACTGGCTTTTGATCCTCTGAAAATAAAAAAGCCGAACACGATGACAAGAACGGCTGTGGCTGCGACAATATATTTCCGCTTCATATTTAGGTATTTGGTTACGGTAAGTACTGGTTTGGAGGCCAAAAGGTTACATACCGCTCCGCTTATTTACAGCTTAAATCTAATTGCTGTAGGAGGCAAGCTTCGCGGCACTCGGTAAAACGAGCAGGGCAGCGATTTATTTCTTAACCACTGCCCTGATTACCAAGTTCACGAAGGTATGATGGGTGCTTTCTATAAATAGTTTTATCGGATCTCCTCTCCAGGTCTTGTTTTCCATCTTTCGTGCATCCATACCCATTGCGAGGGATGTTCGCGCACGATCTTCTCAGTAAAATCGGTGAACAATTGGGTATTTACCAGTAGATCGTTCTCTTCATCGCCTGTAACCACCAGAGGAATTTCAGGAAGAATATGCATTTGCTGCATGCCTTTTTCATCGAGAAAAATGTAAGTCGGCACCACGGCACAACCAGTTCGCAAAGCAAGGATGGTAGCACCAATAGGAGTGGATGCTTTCATTCCAAAAAAATCAACAAAACGGCTTTTCACTTTCGTATCCTGATCAATCAAGATGGCTATAGATCCACCCGATTTCAACGCCTTAAAAAGACGAACACTTTCTTTCCCTCGTTCAATGGCAATCGCCCCAAATGCATTTCTATACTCCCACAACAGGGCGTTTAGGCGTTCATCTCTCAGGGCCGTGCCTACGATGTTTGGGTTGAGCCCCCGCAATGCCATGTTTGTAATTTGCAGGTCAAAAGCTCCTAAATGCGAGGTGAGAAACATCACACCTTTTCCTTTTGCAAAGGCCTTCTCATAATTTTCCAAGCCATGGGTTATCAGGAATTTCTCCAAATCGGAAAGCGATTTTACCTTTAATGAACGCAAAATATCACCAGCGTTTTTGCCCAACATCACGAACATCTCTTTGCTCAAGTTAATCCGTTCGCGAATTGATTTTTCGTTGCCAAATGCAAGCCCGAGATGAAAGATTGCCCGCTGCCGGGGTTGTGGTGAGAATACATAAGCGAGGCGCCCCAGAAAACCGCAGAAAGCTAGCCACACTTTACGCGGCAACAAATTAGACGCGAAAATTAAAAAACGGATAAAGTAGTATAAACTGGTGTATTTGATCTCCTTTCTGAGTGGACGTTTTTCCATGAGTTGCAAAGATAAGATCAAGAACCAAAAATGCGACAATTGACAATCTTATATCGAAAGATTTAATGAACCCAACATCAGAATGCCTCTGCGAAATTCAAAATAAAGATTGACTGCTCGCTGGTAAAGGCCATGTCAAGCCGAAGATTAATATCGTGCACAGGATCAACTTTTATCCGCAGACCAAATCCATAATTATTGTGAAGCGAGCCAACGTTAATCTTACTATAGTCCGATGCCACTTGCCCGACACCCGTGAACAAAGTGCCCCCCAAAATCCAGAAAAGCGGAAACCTTGCCTCAATCTGGGAACCAATCAAAACCTTATCACGATAACGGCCCAAATAATTGCCGCGCATGAAATAGTCACCACCAAAAAGAGACAAGGACTGTACAGGCACTTCACCTATTCTCGACTCAGTTTTTAGCTGGGTAGCTAGTGTAACGTTCTTTAGCAGTGGAAAATAGTAACGGACATCGGCATTGAACAAGTGATAGTTAAACTCACTTGCAAATGTGCGATCAAAAATTTGGTAACCAGCGTCCACATAAAAGCCGTTCTTGGCGTTTAACCGATTGTCTCTTCCCTCCAGATTAAACCGAATTCCTAAGCCACTTTGTCGGCCCAGATTATTAGAAAAGTCTTGATTATCTTCAGGCAATTTTATTGACGATTCATCTATTTTTACTTGATAAAAGTAATGAAAGTCCACTGCTGGCCCGACATACCATTTGCGCCAAACGCGAAACAAGTATTGCATGGAAAACTGAATGTCTCCCGAGTCAAGTATTCGTTGGTTTGCTAATTTCGTTTCATTACCAGTGCCATAAAATAGTAACGGGTAGTACGTGTTGATTAAATCTGTTTTCCAAATCGCTTTATTCTTTCTCAACATCAGGTTTGTTCCCAATACCAACTTGTGCTGAATATTGGTGGTATAGTACATCAAAGCGTTAATACTTGAAGCTTGCGTGATGGTATCTTTCTTATCTGAGCCCCGCATACGGAAGGCATTAAATTTTGTTAAACCAAATAAGAAATGCGTTTCCTTACTGTAAGATGCATAGGGTATGGGGTACAACCGGACAAATCTCTCCATAAAATTATTGAAGCGATCAAGCTTGCGCATTGTCTTAGACGTATCGCCCACAATTAGAATACCTGCCCTTTCGAACTGCTGAGTCCTCGAAGACCGCCTTTGAGTTTTCTTGTCAAACGAAAACGTGGAGAAAGTCACAAAAAACAAGGCAGCCACGCAAATAATTCTCATCGTTTTCCTTTCATTTGTGTACTTCGAAAGATAAAGTTATTCCAGATAACTCACAAAAAAGCCAAGTCTGATCGCCTATTTTAGCAGTTTCGTGATTTCAATAAATGAAAATACTCTATCTCATTCGTCATGCGAAATCAAGTTGGGACGACCCGGAGATCGATGACTTCGACCGGCCGCTGAACTCTCGCGGAGAAAAAGATGCTCCCAAAATGGGTAGGCGGCTAAAAGAAAAAAGGCTTACACCGGACATAGTTGTCTCGAGCCCAGCAGTTAGAGCTTTAGAGACATGTAAAATAATTTGTGCGGTGCTGGGTTTTAACAGAAAGAAAATCATCGAGAACAAATCTCTTTATCACGCGAGTGAAGAAGAAATTCTCAAAGTCGTTCGCGGCTTGAAAGACCGGCCAGCTGATGAAGAAGAAAATGTGTTGCTGTTCGGACACAACCCGGGGCTCACAGATTTCGCCAATCGCTTATTGGGCGAGCAAATTTTGAATATCCCTACTGCTGGAATTGTATGTGCAGAATTAGCAATCAAAAAATGGAGGGATGTTGATTGGGGATCTGGAAAAATGTTGTTTTTTGATTTTCCGAAAAATAAGGGTGACTAAAAATGTTTTTAGAAATAGTGCCGCCAGTTAAAGAGAACGCGAGCAGTAATGTGCCAAACCGATTGTAACTCGATAGGTGCCCGACCCACCGGAGCAACGGTGCGAACTTGATAGGGAACATCTACACCAAACGAAAACTGCACTTTTAAAGTAGAACTTTGGTCTTGCGAAAAAGAACGCACGGGCCGGTACTCAAAAACCGGAAAATCAATTTTAGCTGACTTATAAGACAAAATGTAAAGATCGCCAGCAGCATCTGGCACGAACAACGCATCTGTAGTACTTCCTATTCCATACAACGATACTCCGAACTCTCTTCCTAAAATAAATTGAAACCGTCCGATGCCTGTGCGAATGCCTGATTGCCACGGAATAGCACCACCATTGACGGCCCCAACTGCCATGCGTTGCAATGCCTTTGGTGACACGAGCGCGAGAATTGGACCTACCACCAGCAAGTCGCCAGGCAAAAGCCAAAAAGGAAGGCGCAGCCGAATGTTGTATGCAGAGCGCCCCGGAATAACAGACGTAATAGAGGTGGCCGGAGAAGTCGGATCTTGATTAATAAACTGATGTGACGATGGCGCGTCCTGTCGCCAACCAACTTGAAGAAAAATCAATCCATCGCCAGACTGATTCAACACACCATCTAATCCGTACCCGATCATTGCATTGGCCTCCAAGCCACCAATGCCGCCTCCTTTATTCTGCACCGTTCCAAAGCCACCTGAAACCGAGGATCCATTCAATGACGTAGAGACACCTGCAAACAAACCAAGCTCTGCCCGAAAACGGGGAAGTTCACCTTCTCCCGTAGCCAAACCGGGTATGGGTGTTTTTAATAGCACTTCTCTAACTAACTCTCGCGTCAGTGTTCTGGATGGTAAAAAATTGTTTTTGCAAACGTCCAATGTATCAGGCCCGATAGTTGAGTCGAGAAAAATTTCCTCCCGCTCAATAGGCAACTTTCCATTGGCAGCAGCAAGGAGCTGCAATAAACTTCTTTGAACAGCAGCGGCAGCTACCTCTGCGTCTAGTTCACGCAAGTAGGCATCTCCTTTTGCTATCATTTTCTTTCCTTCCCATGTCTGCACTTCAACGCCACGTTCATTATAATGATCGTGGGTTCCTTTACGTAGCGAGGCATTGCCCCATGTACCTACGATGTGCCCGGCCGCAAAAGCGTCTTCCAAAAAATGGAGCGCAAAGGCTTCATCCGCAAGACTGGCCAAAATAAGAGCGGACTTTTGAGCGGCCGATAAATTCTCATTTGCGTACCGTTGCGCTTTCACAAGCGCTGATTGATGAAACCACGTGTAAGCTGCCAACGCGTTCAAGGGTGCGCCTTTCATCAAACAGTCGGCCAAGTACTTTTCGAGTCCTATCTCAATTTCGTGCCGAGCTAACAAAAAGTGCACGTTGTTTGAACCTGCCCGTGTTGCGTAGTCGACATCTGAGCGTTGCAGTCGGATGTCAGAATCACGAATGGCGTTTGTATACCAGCTAACATTTTTTGACTTTTTTAAATTGACTTCCAAACGTGCAGCTACGTCCGCCACTTTCAAAATCCACTTTGTATGTAGCACAGATTTGAGCATGTCACTGGGGGAGCAACTGTGGTCACCCGCTATGGCCGGCCACGAAGCAAAATCAAGTTGGGTGGTTGCAAGTGATTGAGCGGTATCAATCACGGAAAGCGTAAGCCTACTTTCATATCCTCTTCTTGCTTCCACCCATAATAGATCAAAGAGCGCCCGTTGCTCGGCATTTAGCTTTTGAATTGCCAGTAGAGCAATTTTCCGGTGCTCTGGGTACACCCAAGCCACCGCATCATTTGAACCAATTGCCAGGAAGAACAGAACCAGCAGCAATACAGATATCTTTTTCATCCTTAGCCTTTTTACAAACGACCCAATATGAATGTTCAGCTTTCAAACTAGTGAATTAATTTCTAATTTCAAGGCCAAGAAAACCAAAAGAAGTTATGAAATGGCCATTAGGTTCTCTACACCCAACGGTATGATAATTCTGGCCATTCCATGCCTGCGTGCCGAAATGCCACTACGGCATGCAGGCATGTGACCTTAAAAACTAAATATTAACACATGAAACCATTGGCGACAATATTTCTTAGCATCTTAATCGTTAGCTCTCTCTTTGCCCAAAAAACAGAAATCGCCTTTGAAGTCAGTTTTAAGGGAAAGAAAATTGGTGTCGTCAAGGCCATTGAAGAAAAAAAAGGAACCAAGTCGATCAAAAATCTCAAAACTGAAACGGATACAAAAGTAGTGGTTGTGTCGGTTCACGTTGAATCAGAAGTGAAGGTGATCAAAGAAAACAATGTCCTCATTGAGGGCACGGCTTATCGGCACGCTAACCGCGGGTCGGAAGACGTACACGCGCATGTAAAAAAAATCGGCAGCAAGAGTTACCAACGCGAACGAAACGGGGAAAAGTCTAAGATCGAAAACCAAGACATTACGATTTGCATGGTCGATTTGTATTTCAATGAGCCCAAGGGCATCACCTCTGTATTTTCTAATATGTATGCCGAAAAACTAGAATTGAAAGCAATGGGGGCCGGCAAATACCAGTTGATTACGCCCGACAAGAAAAACTCTTACTACACCTATCAAAATGGAAAGCTGATAACTGTGGAAGCCGATACGCCAGTAGGCAAAGTATTATCTAAAAGGGTATAATTTAACATGGAAAGTAGCCTAAAAAAGTACACAACCTTTCTTTTGTTTGTGACCTTACTGATCACTGGCCTGATCGTGGGTGAGCAACTGATGGTTCCTTTTGCGTGGTCCTTTTTGTTTGCATTTGTTATGCATCCATTGTGCGCATTTTTAGAGCACAAGAAGTTTTCACGCGCTAGTGCTGCGGTGTTTTCAACTTTAGTTTTTTGCGTGGTGGGCGGTGCCATCTTTTTTTTTCTCGTGTATGAGGCGGTGAATATCATTAAAGAAGAGGCAACACTCTACGAAAAAGTGAAGATTGGGATCGATCAACTGACTAACTCAGTAGAACGAACCTTCGGGCTTTCCATTCAGGCTTTGGGCATTGCCCCTTCCGGCACATCGAATATGGGTGGCATTATTGGATGGGTAGCGGGGCAGATCAGCAAATTAAGCCAGAACATCGTCACGCTGACACTTATTCCTATGTATCTGTTTTTTGTCCTAAACTACCGGGCACTGGCAAGGCGTTTTATGCTACACAAATTTTCGGGCGAGCGACTAGAGCAGGCCCAAAGCTTTTTCGCAAATGCCCAACGCTCGATCAAAAGTTATTTGGCAGGCACGCTTTTGCTCACTGGTATTTGCGCGATGATGAGTTTTGTTATTCTGCTTCTTTTTGGCGTACGCTATGCTTTCTTTTTTGGTGTTTTCATTGCCGTACTTAACCTGATCCCCTACATCGGCAACTTGATCGCATTTATTGTGATCCTGTTGTTCATGTGGATCACCAAAGACTCCGGCTGGGCAGTGCTTTTTGCAGGCATTTCGCTCTATGCATCTAATCTGGTGCAAGAGAATTTTTTGCGCCCAAAATTGGTTGGCGACAAAATGGAGATGAATGCGATGATGGTATTCACCGCAGTAATAGTGGGAGGTATGGTGTGGGGGTTCTCGGGGATGGTGTTGTTTATTCCAATGGTTGGCATTTTGCAAGCACTTGTCAATAGCCATCCCGATTGGAAAGGATATGCGATTCTTTTTGAAGAACCAAACAAAAGTGAAGACTAACCGGAACCGTACGTGCAGGGCTTTTATAAGTAACAATGATTCTGCAGAGGGTGGTAAAGATGCTCATGCTGCGAGTTAGCACAAAAAAGGGATAGCTAGTAGGAAATTGACTCAGGCTGTTCGGCCAAAAAATCCTCGACTACCTTTCTGTTTCTTAGTTGGGCAATCCCTAAAAAACCGAAAACCAAAGGACTTGCAGCTAGGACAATACTTACCATCATCTCGATAATTTTGCTTCCCTCATGAGGATTTGTCGCGGACATAAAGACAGAGAAATCCCAGAGCCAATGAATAGCAATTGCTAAAACAATACTTCTAGTCCTCACCCGAATGGCTAGAAAAATAAATCCTGAGAAAGTTGCCAGAATGGCTTGCACAAACGACTCGAAAAATAGTCCGGTAATGAAGCCATTCAAGACATGAACCATTCCAAACATCAATGAAAGAATAATGGCGGCTCTCCAAAATTTATAAATCCTTACTAGGCTGCTCAACAAGACTCCCCTGAACATTAACTCCTCCGAAATTCCAACAAACAAACAGTTTACCAATGGCCATCCATACGAGGAAAAATTATTGAATTTGCCCAGATAAGTGGAAGCTAGCAGTGAGCAAAGAATTGCAATCAACGGGTAAATCAAAATCGAATGCGCAAGCCGAGTGGGACGACAAAACCCTAGAACCATTTTTAGGTTTCGGGCGAGCGTGTAAGCGACCAATACAAAACCAGCAATGAAAACTGGAAAGGCGAAGCCATTACTGATGAGTTGCAATAACGTAACCTCTTCGCCTTTCGTGGTAAACTTGATACCAAAAACGGTGATCAATGTCCACAACACAAATAAAGTCAGCGAATGAGAAAACGGGATCACCGACTTTATGCCAGGCTTTTGCATTTAAAATTTCTCTAAACCATACGAAAAATCAGAATTTCATTGCTATGCCAAGCCCTTTTGAATCAATTTGTAAGTTAAAACTCACTCTTGATGCTTGCTTGTATCCGCTGTTGTAGTAATCTATTGCCGACTTTGCCCGTTTGCTAAATCCATTTTGAAATGGAATTGCTACCAAATAACAGGCGGCTCCTATGTAGGCGAGATTCCAATTTGGATTATCTCTGTAAATAGCTTCCGTTAGAGGCCAAAAAATCAATATGCCACCGGCTGCTTTCAAAATTGCTTCACCCGCATAATTGAGCGCCAATGGCTTCACAAATTGAGTCATCTTAGGATCGTCTTTGAAAACCTGCATCAATTGAGTAGGGGTCATCTCGATGCCGCATTTTTTATAGGCCTCGTCTTTAAAAAAACGTTTAGGAACTAACTCAATTTGTTCGTTAGTGTTTTGGGCAAAACAAGTTTGGTGGGCAAAAGCCACTAGCGCGATAATGAAGAATTTTTTCATGCAATAGATAGGTTATTTTGTTTAGATTATTTACGATGGAGAGGAGTGCGTTTGATTAAATATTTCAACGTTGTTTCATAGGCATTTTCGTTTGGCCAAAAGGAATTGTGCGACTGCGCAAACACATTCTGTCCTTGATCTGTATATATTTTCATATCAACATTGGTACTGAAATTAGCAGTTGAGCTAGATGATCCCAAACCAAATCCGGAAGTTCGGTTGCCACTGTTTTTTGCGTTGAAGTAGTTGGTGCCTGTAGTGGTCGACCCGCGTTGATTGATGGTAACCGTGCAATAGATGACGTATTCCGCCCCAAGTAGTTGGGCCAGATCGTTGGGCGTAAACCCTACAATATTAGATTCGTTTATTCCTCCTTTAATCAGAAGCGCATTCGTGGTAATGGGATCTTGCACAATCAATTGAGACGATTCCTTCTTAAGGATATTGAAACAATCCCCTTGCGCCTTCACTGACATTTTCTCATCGCGACTTCCACCACTGCCAATGTAAGAAAATGGTAGTATCGCAACGACATTATGGTGATCTTGCATGCCTGCTCTTAAAGAATCCTTGCCCTGTTGAGGTGACTGAGTGAAAAACTCAATCCGGCCGCTGGCAAACTGAATCTTGTTGATGTCCGATTTTTTAAACGAATAGTTTAAAGTCTCTCCCTTATGAATAAATTTGATAAACGTGTCGCCTATCTCAGTGACTTGACCTATTTTTTCTTCACCACTCAACATAACTAATTTGTCTGTAGCCGCTGTTTGGGCTATGCTAAGCTGAGCAATTGAGGTTATTATTATTATTGCAAAGGATGTAAAATAAAGAGATTTGTTTTTCATGGTACAAGTATTGCGTTAAAATTAAACCATTTTTGAAAACATTTCCAATTTTTTGTAATGGTAACAATTGTAGGAAGTTCATTGTTTAACAATCATGATAAAGTCAAGATCATTATTCAACAAAAATTGATGCGGAGGTAACATCATGGAAGTGAAAATCCTGAACCTAATAGTCTGGTCTCTAAATGATACCGATACGATTTAGTTGCAAAGGTTTTACACAAGACTTTAAACAATTATTCCAGTTTGCGTTTCAATATTTTGAATGTCCTTTGTGTGCATTTACCAATTTAGCTATAAAAATTGCTGGAAACAGCTGGCCAATCAATGTTTCGAAAATCACTAAGGTTCTTGCTAAGGGCCCAATGGCCGTAACATCCCCGTAACCTGTGGTGGAAAGGGTAATAAAACTAAAGTAGGAAAGATGTGCCATTGCATCTTCAGCGATAGGCTTCCCTCCCAGCAAAAAAGAGTTCGGGTCTATTAAGTCCACTGCCATATAGAGCGCAGTCCACATTTGCGCCAGCAATAAATAGGCGGCAACACCTCCAATGATCTTGTTCGGTGTCATTCTGTTACCATCGAAGATAGTTACAACGATGACAATCAGAATAATGATCAGGTAAACCGCTGTTGCCAAAAGGTACACGACTTGAAAGGTTCGGCTAGAGAAAACCGCGAGTGCAATAGCGAGCAAAAATAAAATAGCCGCCACCCCATATCCTACCCTGCTTAGGGTGAGTGAAAGTGTGGAAGCGGCTATCCCGATGACCATGACAAAATAAAAGCCTGTTCTGATGAAGAGTACATGAACTGTTGACCCGCCAGAAAACTGAGTGGCAATAATAACTGCCGCGACAATAACCAGCAGCCAGATGAAGCCATATTCTTTAACCCAAAACAAATTTTTCGATGGCATCGATTAGGAGTAAAAAGCCTGTATACTTTATATTGTAAAATAAATCAATTTTTGAATTAAATGTTAAGACACTTCATTTGTTAAAAATTAGTTGCGGCAAATCTCCTACTCTCCATTTCAAAAAACCTCGCTCTTTAAAACGATAACCAACTAATAGCTTAACTGTGGCGCTTGAACTAGTAAAAACAATGTCTTCAAACCGAATATTTCTAGACTGCTGTACAAAGCTGGTACCTGCAAAGAAACGTCTGCTGTTGTACCCAATGCCCACTCTAAAATCGGCAAATGTATTCAGTGTCTGATTGTCTGTTTTTCCATTGACGCCTTGATACGAAATCCAATGTTGTGCGGGCCCTACCGAAAAAGATGAGTTGATAAAAAACCGCTTCCCTAAAATCAGATTGTAGGAATATCCTAGGGCTACGCTTAAGGTCGTGCTAGTGATCTCCGAAAAATTTCCCTTGGCACCAAAAATAGCTTCATAGAAAGAACCATACACCGCTGAGTCTGCCTTTAGATCAAAAAAATTGAGCGTTCCGGACAACAAGAAAGAGCCACTACTTCGCAATTGCCGCTCAGAAAAATTATAAGACGAACGCAAGGAAAACTTACTCTTATTAAATGCATAGATACCGTTAATACCCGTATTGCCTATCCGGATATCTGGGCGCTGCGGAAAAGGCATATCTGCCGGCACGCCTCGCTTGGCATCTTCTCTATAAAAACCTCGGTACGTTTGTGTGAAAAGATCTACACCCCAATTTTTGCCCAACACATTCAATTGTAAATCATTTGCCTTTGACTCACCATACAGACTTTTCTTTTTCTCATCAATCGGCACTGCAAAAACCAACTCAAACCCGATTTCAAATACATACATCCCGAAGCCCATCCCAACTGAGTTGTTTGGGCGATAGGTTAACTTCTCGTTTCCCCCGGGTCTATTCCTGATTTCAAATGTACTGGTTCGCGTCTTGGCAATCGGCCAAATAAAAAAATGATCAGGAAATCTTTCTATATAGATGGAACGAAGCGAGTCCTTCTTTTGCGCCAGCGCGGGCAATGAGAGTAGTATTACTAATAGGTAAACTAATTGTTTCTTCATTGTTAATCGAAGAAAACAAGTTACAAAATATACTCACTCAAGTCTTTATTTTTGATCAATCCACTTAGTTTTTGTTTCACCATTTCTCTGGTCACGACAATTTCTGCAGGTGGTTTTATTTTATCCGGTACATCGAACAAGAACTCATTCAAGAGTTTACTCATCACTGTTTGCAATCTGCGCGCGCCAATGTTTTCGATTTCGGCATTAACGTCAAATGCAGTTTGTGCTATCTCATCAATGGCTTCCTCGTCAAAAGTGACAGTGATTCCTTCGGTAGAGAAAAGTGCTTCGTATTGTTTTGTCAATGCGTTCTTTGGTTCCGTTAATATTCGAATGAAATCGCTTTTGTTCAAACTATTCAGTTCTACACGGATGGGGAATCGTCCTTGCAGTTCGGGTATCAAATCAGAAGGTTTTGAAATGTGAAATGCACCGGCTGCAATAAATAACACATGATCCGTCTTAATCACACCGTATTTTGTATTCACGGTACTTCCCTCCACGATAGGCAAAAGATCGCGTTGCACCCCTTCCCTACTTACATCCGGGCCACTGCCTCCCTTACGACCACCGCCCGAGGCGATCTTGTCAATCTCATCGATGAATATAATCCCAGCATTTTCGGCTTTTCGAATGGCTTCTTCTTTCACTTCATCCATGTCGATTAGTTTAGAAGCTTCTTCTTCAAATAAAATCTTGCGTGCCTCAGAAACGGTGACCTTTCTCTTTCTTGCTCTTTTGGGCATCATGCCATTAATCATTTCCTGTATATTCATCATTGATGCCTCATCCATCATGCCTGCACCTATCATGCCCACTCCCGATGCACCGCTTTGCTTGATATCAATTTCTATTTTACGATCCTCTAATTCTCCGTTCTTAATTTTCTCGCGAAACAAATTACGGGTGCGTTCATTGAGTTCGACATCCGATGAAGGAACTTCTTCGGTATCACCATTAGGCATTTGAAAGCCTGCCGACTTTCGCATGGGCGGAATAAGTGCATCTAAAATTATCTCTTCCACAGTAGCCGCGGCTTTTTCTTTTACTTCTTCCTTCTTTCGCGTCTTTACCATGTTCACAGACTGCTCTACTAAATCGCGCACCATGCTTTCTACATCGCGACCCACATATCCTACTTCGGTAAATTTCGATGCCTCCACTTTTACAAAGGGGGCGTCTGCTATTTTTGCTAACCTACGAGCAATTTCCGTTTTGCCCACTCCGGTAGCTCCAATCATCAAGATATTATTGGGGATAATATCATCTTTGATATCAGATTTCACATTCATCCGCCTCCAGCGATTACGTAGCGCGATGGCTACGTTTCGTTTGGCGTCATGCTGGCCAATAATATACTTGTCTAATTCCTTAACAATCTCCTGCGGGGTCAATCCTCCAATTTTTTCCATTTTTCTAATTGCTGATAAGTTGTAAAGGTATAATGTCTCGTGTTAATGGAAAAATTTATTCGAGCTTGATTTACAAGGGCTATAACCATTAAATTTCATGCCTTAGTATCATTCGGATAGAAAATGGTATAGATTAAGGACCAGCAAAATATCTGTATCTGAATTAGTACAAATATGACATTCAAATGATTGATTTGTACTACATAATAGCGCTTTTTACTTATAAAAGGCTATTTTTACAGAAATCTAAAATATTTCCATCAAGTAAGTAATTTTTGCCAATGTAAAATGATATCCCGAAACGCTGAAAAATGGTTACGCCTATTGGCAAAAGAGTTTCGCTCTGTGGCAGTAGTAGGCCCACGCCAAAGCGGCAAAACTACGATGGCTAAAAATGTATTTCCTAAGAAGCCTTATGTATCATTAGAAGACCCAGACGAGCGCCTACAAGTAGAAAATGACCCCCGTGCTTTCTTGGCTCGGTTCAAAGATGGAGCTATCATAGACGAGGCGCAACGTGTACCTTCTTTGTTTAGTTACTTACAAAAGATCTTAGATAGCACAAAAAAAGATGGCCTATTCATACTAACTGGCAGCAATAATTTTTTATTGCAAGAGTCCATATCACAAACACTCGCAGGTCGCATTGGCTATATCGACCTATTGCCTTTTTGTTACAGCGAGTTGGAGAAATTAAATTTAAAAAATATTCCCACCAATCAATTGCTGTGGAGAGGTTGCTACCCAGAAATCTACGACCGCAACCGCAATCCTTCCATGTGGTATCCTGCCTACATCCGCACGTATGTGGAGCGCGATGTGCGGCAATTGAAAAATATTACGGACACGATTGCATTCACACGTTTTTTGAAATTGTGCGCAGGGCGAATAGGGCAGCAGCTAAATACAGCCTCGCTGGCCAATGAGTGTGGAATAGATGTGCGTACAGTAAATAATTGGTTGAGCATTTTAGAAAGTAGCTACGTTGTCTTTTTCCTGAAACCCCATCATAAAAACTTTAATAAGCGATTGGTGAAAACGCCCAAACTCTATTTTTACGATACAGGCTTAGCTTGCTCTCTATTGGGCATCAAAAACGAAAACGAAGTAGTGAACTCACACTTTCGTGGGGCATTGTTTGAAAATCATGTAATTGCAGAATGTTTTAAGAATAAATTCAACTCAGGTAGCCAAGTGAATTATTATTATTGGAGAGACAACAAAGGGGTTGAAATCGATTTGTTGATAGAGAGTGGAAAGAAACTATTGCCGGTAGAAATAAAATCAGCACAAACCTACCGAGAAGATTTTCTGACCAACATGCACAAGTGGAACGACTATGCAGGGCAAAAAGGAGGGCTACTTTTATATGATGGTCCACAAAGCTTTACGCGCAGCGATAGAATATCGGTGGCAAATTGGAGAGAGATTGGTTCGCTGAAACGCTTAACGAAATAGATAGAATCTGTTATATAAAAACATTTGTCAAGTACTTGTTCCGAATATCGCGATAGACATAAAAATCCGAATCGATGCTGGCAATCTTTGTAATTCCTTTAGCCTCCGAAGCTACAATCAATGTCGCATCCGCGAGATCCATGGGTACATCGGTAAATTTTTCACTGAGTTCAATCATTCGGATCAAGTGGTAAAATTCCAAATCAAAAATTTGAAGACCTCCGCGGTTAATCCATTTTAGAAAATTGATTTGGGTTTTCGTGCTAAAATCAAGCATGTGCGAAACTTCCGCAATCACGGGCCATGTGGTAATCAAAAATCCTTGGCTTTGTTTAAGAAAACATACGGCTCGCGTGTGGTAGCTATCGCTCTTGTCAAATAACGCGATGAGAGGACCCGCGTCAACGAGCGTACTTTGCATGCAGCTTTTTTTTCAATTTTTTCTTGTAGGAAACAGAGCCATCTGTGGTACCGCTCCCTTCTTGCCCAAATAGATCAGCTCCTGCCTCGAAAGCACTTCGAGTCTTTTTCCTCTGGGCGATGTAAGCAGCTATTGCCTCTTTTACCACCATGGACTTAGAAACGCCTTCGTCATGGCAATATCGTGCAAGCTCTTTTTCTGCATCATCTGAAAGCCTGACGTTTAGCATATAAATTCAATTTGTAATACAAATGTATTACAATACAGATAAAATGCAATGTTTGGCGAAATTTATTTTTAAGGTCTTAGATACCTCAAAAATCAAAACTTGAAATTGTCTCGCACATTGACATAGGAAAGAGCCAAACTGTTGGTTTGTCTTTTACCAATCCTGAAACAGTCACTGATCTTACCTGACTTTAGACACTAAATGTCAAGATTACAAAAGAGAACGTTACAGCAAAGTGTTTGAACACAAAAACTGATTAAGGTGCTTTTTGATTTTCAAGTATAAAAGTCATTGGCTTCTCTACTTTATCTTTCAAAAGTGCAATCTTCAAAACTTCATCTACTGAATCTACATAATGAAAGGTCAATCCTTTGATGTAGTGTTTTTCAAGTTCAGAGATATCGCGTTTGTTTTTCGTGCTAAGAACAATCTCCTTGATGCCGCTTCGCTTGGCAGCCAGGATTTTTTCTTTGATTCCACCCACAGGCAACACTTTTCCGCGCAGGGTAATCTCGCCAGTCATTGCCAGATTAGATTTCACTTTGCGCTGTGTAAAAATAGAAGCCAACGAAGTAAGCATGGTGATACCTGCCGATGGACCATCTTTTGGCACAGCACCGGCTGGCACGTGAATATGTAAATCGTACTGCTGAAATACCCGATGATCAATTCCTAATGACTCTGCGTTTGACTTTAAATAAGAAAGTGCAGCCATTGCTGACTCTTTCATCACATCCCCTAACTGGCCAGATATTGTTAGGGCTCCCTTTCCTCTACTCAAGCTGGATTCAATAAACAAAATATCGCCTCCTACTTGCGTCCAGGCTAAACCGGTCACTACTCCTGCAATATCATTGCCTTGATACAGCTCCTCATCAAAAATCTCAACGCCAAGCACTTTTACCACATAGGCAGATGTAATCTCCTTTTCAAAAACTTCTTCCATCGCCTTGGACTTGGCAATGCTCCGAACCACTGATCCAATCTTACGCTCTAAACTCCTAACGCCCGACTCGCGTGTATAGCTTTCAATTACTTTCAATAAAGCTTCCTTTTCAAATTTCGCTTCACTTACTCCAAGCCCATGTTCTTTCAATTGCTTGGGTACTAAATGTCTTATGGCTATCTGCAATTTCTCTTCAACAGTATAGCCTGTCAACTCAATAATCTCCATACGATCGCGCAAAGCGGGATGAATCGTATCGAGCGAGTTAGCCGTTGCAATAAAAAGTACTTTTGACAAATCGTATTCAACCTCCAAATAATTATCTCCGAATGCGTTGTTCTGCTCGGGATCTAACACCTCTAACAATGCGGATGAAGGATCACCTCGAAATTCAGAACGGACTTTATCAATTTCATCTAATACAAAAACCGGGTTAGACGATTTTGCTTTCTTTAAGTTAGCCAATACTTTTCCCGGCATAGCACCAATATACGTTTTGCGATGCCCTCGAATTTCCGCCTCATCGTGAACACCGCCTAGCGACATGCGGATGTAGTTTCTTCCGAGTGCTTTGGCTATTGATTTTCCAAGCGATGTTTTACCAACACCAGGCGGGCCATACAAACAAAGAATGGGACCCTTCATGTTTTGTTTCAACTTCAAAACAGCCAAGTACTCGAGAATGCGGTTCTTTACTTTTTCTAATCCAAAATGATCTTTGTCTAAAATTTTCTTTGCATTCTTTAAATCAAAATTATCGGTCGTGTAGTCCTCCCACGGCATATCAAGCATAAACTCGGTATACGTCATCGCAATAGGAAAATCGGGAGCTTGTGGGTTTGTGCGTTGCAGTTTATCAAGCTCTTTTGCAAAGTGCTCAGCAGCTGCCTTCGGCCATTTTTTTTCAGCACCGCGCTTGCGTAATTTTTCAATCTCCTTATCAGGCCCATCAAAACCCAATTCATCTTGCAGTACCTTTATCTGCTGACGCAAAAAATAATCGCGTTGCTGTTGGTCAATATCGGTGTGAACTTTCTTTTGAATCTCATGCTTGATCTCCAGCATCTGGATTTCCTTTAGCATGTGCTGCAACAAAAGTGTAGCGCGTTCAATGAGATTGTTTGTCTCAAGGATTTTCTGCTTGTCTGTAACGTCAACATTCAAATTAGACGCTAAGAAGTGAACGAGAAAGGCCATGCTCTGCATGTTATCTAACGCAATCTGAGCTTCCTGCGGTATTTCGGGATTGAGTTTTAGAATTTTCGAGGCTGCATCCTTCAATGATTGAATCAATGCCTTCACCTCTTTGCTTTCCAAATCCAGCTTCATCTCTTGCTGCAAATCAATTTTTGCTGTAAGAAACGGCTCCTCTTGCACATATTCTTTAATCGCAAAGCGGTTCTTTCCTTGAATGATAATGGTGGTATTTCCATCAGGCAACACAAGCATTTTGATGATGCGCGCCACAGTGCCGAACCGATAAAGATCTTCAATACCCGGCTCCTCTGCTAGCTTATTCTTTTGAGCAATAACACCAATGATGCGATTGCCTTGGTAAGCCTTTTTAATAAGCCGAATCGATTTTTGCCGGGTAACGGTGATGGGAATAACAACTCCCGGAAACAAAACGGTGTTTTTAATAGGAAGAATAGAAAGCTCCTCAGGAAGGTCTTCCGGTTTGATATCCATTTCCTGCTCAGGATTGATTAATTGAATCAACTCCTCGGAATCTTCCTGTGCCTGATGTGATGCTAAATTTCTAAACATAGATTCAATGCCAATATGACATAAAAAACGACCGCCTGCAACTAAAAGTCAAAGTCGCCATAATAGACAATACCTGTGCCATCGTTTTGGTAATGTGTTAAAATTAACCCAATTTTCGAGGGTGTCAGAACGAACTTTTCATGAGTAGGTTGGCCAACATACAGATTGTGATCATTCTATACCTGTTTACAGGATTCGGAGTGACTAATTCCTTTGGGCAAAAACAAAAAAAATTGAAAAATGGAGGTTCGTTCCAGTTGAAAGAAGTGGGCTCTGACGGTCAGAATGACATTTTTGACTTTCCGAACTTAAATAAGATAAGATACTACTCGGACGCTCAAAAGCTTAACAAGATAAAATCACTTGACACACCGGAAACACAGGAAGGCATGTATCGAGCAGTAAAAGAATATGTTCGAAATTTTGGTGTCGAGAATTTTGCTAAGAGTGTCCCATTGCTTTGGAAACTGGCACAACTTTCAGAAAAATATGGCCCAAAAAATGAAACGCTGTCGCTCTATAAGCTCGTGCTAAAACACCACCAGCAGGGCATCGACATCAAACAACTTTACAAAAGATATGACGCAGTAGAAACCGAAAAGAAAGAAAATTATGTACCCCTCGATTTCTACTATAAACTAGTAGACTATCGCAAAGAAATAGACACGCTGCGCCCGCCCCATTCTGTTTTAGTGAATATGGGGGAAGACATCAATTCAACTAAAGAAGATTATGGACCCTCTATGGGAAATGTTGACTATGTTCTCCTCTTTACCTCAAAAAGAAAGCCTCATGAATCACGAAACTATAATGAAGATCTTTTTTATGCACTAAAAGTGGATGGGTACTGGGCACATACAGAAGAGTTTAAAACCATCAATACCAAATATAACGAAGGCAGTGCTTGTCTTAGTCTTGATGGAAAATTTTTGTACTTCTCTCGTTGTGGAGCGCCCGGGTCATTCGGAAATTGTGATCTTTATTTCGCAAAGCTCGGAAAAGATAGCACCTGGACAGATGTAAAAAATCTAGGTAGTTCCATCAATAGCAGCGGCTGGGATTCGCATCCATCGCTTTCACATAGAGGCGACACTTTGTTTTTTGCCTCGAATCGTTCAGGTGGTTTTGGCCTTTCTGATATTTATTTTTCAGTAAAAGATAAAACGGGCGGCTGGACACAGGCCAGAAACGTAGGTCCGGTGTTGAACACCGTCAATAGTGAGGTCAGCCCGTTTTTTCACCACCGTCATAACACGCTTTACTTTAGTTCAAACGGCCATCCTCTAAATTTTGGCGGCTTTGATATTTACAAAAGCTATCAGCAAAAGAAAGGCTGGACTGAGCCCAAAAACATCGGGCCTTTGGTGAATGGAGGTGGCGATGAATATTATTTTACGATCGATTCTAAATCACATGATCTTTACTATGCACGGTCCGATGAGGACGATAAAAAGAACCTGGATCTTTATTCCTTTCCTGTGCCTATGGAGGCGCAACCAATGGCAAGAACTCATTTAAAAGGTTCTCTAATTGATCAGAATGGAAAACCGTTGGGCGGAATTGTATCCGTCATCGACCTTGACTCTGCAGTAGAAGTGGCACCTCAATACATTCAAGCAGATGGCTCTTTCGGCTTTGATCTGATTAACAAGCGAAAGTACTTATTGGTGATACAAGGAGATGATTTTTTTAGAATTGAAGAAGTGTTTTTTTTAGATGGTGAAACTGAAATAAATCGAATCGCTCAGCCGCTAGAATCAAAAATTGCCTTTCGTTCTGTAGAATTCGAAAACGGAAAAGCAGATATCCTGCCACCGATGTATGGTGATTTAAATAAAATCGGCAACTTTCTTGTTGATCATCCAAAGGTGAAACTTAAAATCTCTGGCCATACTGATTCCGCGGGCAATGAGAACTTGAATCTTAAGCTCTCGCAAGATAGGGCAAATGCTATTAAAACCTATTTGATTCAACAATTCAAAGTGCTGCAAGAACACATTATAGCTACTGGCTATGGTAGCTCGAAACCGATTGTAATGCAAGAAGAGACCGAAGAGCACAAACAATTAAACCGTAGGGTTGAATTCGAAATTGTTAAAGAGTAACCGAGCAAGGTCATGTCGTAAGGTTTCTCTACCTTTGCGCCTCATTTTTCAACTCACATGATCGCAGCTAATAACGTGTCTCTTCGCTTTGGTAAGCGAGTTCTTTTCGATTCCGTCAATCTTAAATTGCTTTCCGGCAACTGTTATGGTGTTATAGGTGCCAACGGAGCGGGTAAATCTACATTCTTGAAAATACTTTCGGGAGATATAGACCCAAATTCAGGGCATGTTTCAATTGATCCTGGAAAGCGGATGGCCGTATTGCGCCAAAATCACTATGAATTTGACGAAGTTCCTGTGCTCGATACGGTTATGATGGGCTATGCCAAGCTGTGGTCAATCATGAAAGAAAAAGATGCGATCTATGAAAAACCTGATTTCTCAGAGGCTGATGGAATAAAGGCTTCCGAACTGGAAGCTGAATTTGCAGAAATGAATGGTTGGAATGCTGAGTCTGATGCTGCCGCTCTCTTAAGTGGCCTGGGTATTGGAGAAGAAGATCACCTGAAGCAGGTAAAAGAACTGAGCGGAAATCAAAAAGTAAGGGTACTGCTGGCGCAAGCTATTTATGGAAATCCCGATATCTTAATCCTCGATGAGCCCACGAACGACTTGGATCTTTTAACCGTAGGATGGCTGGAGGATTTCCTACTTGAGTTTAAAAATACGGTGATTGTTGTTTCGCATGATCGCCACTTTTTAGATACGGTATGTACGCACATTGTAGACGTTGATTTTAGCGCTATTAAACTCTACACCGGAAATTATTCATTCTGGTATCAATCTAGCCAGTTGGCTTCTTCGCAGCGCTCTTCAGCCAATAAAAAAGCAGAAGAAAAGAAAAAAGAATTACAAGAATTCATCATGCGCTTTAGCGCTAATGCCTCTAAATCACGACAGGCAACTAGCAGAAGAAAATTGTTAGAAAAAATAAATATAGACGATATTCAACCTTCGAACCGGAAATATCCCGCCATCATCTTTACTCAAAAACGGACAGCCGGTGATCAGATTCTGCACGTTGAAAATCTAACCTACTCAGTAAATGGCACCACACTTTTCAAAAATCTGGAGTTCTTTGTAAACAAGGGCGACAAAATTGCTTTTCTAAGCAAAGACAGCCTTGCTTTGTCTTCGCTGTTTCGCATATTAATGAATGAACTCAAGCCAACGTCCGGGGAATTTACATTCGGCCAAACAATTACTACCGCGTATTTGCCGGGCAACAACGAAAGTTTTTTTCAGTCAGATGACAATCTCGTTGATTGGCTACGCCAATTTGCAGAGGACGAGAACAAAGACGAAGTGTACATACGTGGCTTTTTAGGAAAGATGCTTTTCTCGGGGGAAGAAGTATTCAAAAAGTGTAGCGTGCTTTCCGGTGGTGAAAAGGTACGATGCATGATATCGCGTATGATGATCCCGGGTGCTAACCTTTTAATCTTAGATGAACCTACGAATCACCTAGACTTGGAATCCATTACGGCATTCAACAATGCATTAAAAGATTTTCCCGGAACAGTTTTGTTTACTTCACATGATCATGAGTTCACCCACACTGTCTCCAACCGGATTATAGAAATTACCCCAAAGGGCTTTATCGACAAACTGATGTCCTACGATGAGTACATTGAAAATGAAAAAGTAGCTGAACAGAAGAAGTTGCTTTACAGTTAAGCATGGGACATGCAACTTTCCGACAGCTTGAAGCGGTCTGACGCCTAAATGAGAATCAGTTCGCAAAAAAAAATGAAACTAATTGGAGGCGCTTCACGTAAATGAAGAGACTGTAGACCCATGCGTTTCAATAAACATTGTTTCGAACATAACAAACCATTCTGACAATATAAGTAGACCAAAAGTTAATTTGGCAAAACAATGTTTATCAAAAAGAAAGTGAAGTTGAGCATAGTGAATTTATGAGTTGGACAACCGTATATGTAAAAGGAAATGTAGGCTTTGAAGGCGAAGTGATCAGACATCTTGAAAAATCTGGCTTTTCATTTCTTCCGGGATCAGGGTCAGAAAATGAATTTTCTCTTTTCTGGATTAATGACAGAGCTCAGCTACGTGAGTTTAAAAAAGCAATCACAGCTAAAACAATATTTAAGTACCGATTGAGGTTCTATCCTGACATGGCAGCAGCGCAAAATTCAAATGCAGGAGACTTTACCGCAAGTGAAGAGGCGTTGGTAAAAGAAATGCGGGACTGGCAGAAAGCCTACAACCAGGAACTTCGGAATAGCGCCTAAGACTCTTAACCTACCTTTTTTACTTTGTATCCTTCTTTAACGAGCAGGTCAACTATTTTTACACGCATGTCGCCTTGTATTAAAATGATACCTTCCTTGGCGGAGCCACCTACCCCGCATTTTGATTTTACTAATTTCGTCAGCTGTTCCAGGTCTGCAGTTTGCCCAACAAAACCCGACACTAATGTGACTTGCTTACCTGCTCGCCCGCTAGTATCTAACTGAACTTTCAAATTTTGCTGTTGAGGAGGCAACGTGTTTGCTTCCTCTCCTGTATCATATGTAAATTCGTAATCGGATTTGGTGGAGTAAACAACACCCTCGCGATTTTTCCAGTCGTTTTTTTTTGTCATATCGTGTTAGCTAATGAGTAGCATTATGAGATTGAAAATTCCGAGTAACAAGTTTACCACGCCTAAATTGAACCGAAATTCTATTCCTTTTTTATAGAACGAACCAAGTGCAGACGTAATAAGCCAGATCGCGGGAAAGAATAAAAAATTTCCATAAATAGAAACGGGAATTCGATTTCGCGCATCTCCGGATTCATTTTCAACTCGTTTCGCCACCGCCAATAGTGGCGATTGACAAATGAAAACCACATCGTCTTGTCTCAATCTACCGGAGGTATTCTTCCCCAATTTATAGATGGATCCATCGGAGGCTTGCAACTGCGTCCCTATTTGTTCATATTGGTTATAGATTCCATAGACGCCCACCACTTTCTCCCTCCTGCGGTTAACAGGCAGAAGAAAATCGAGCACAAGAATAAAAACACAACACAAAGCGATACGCGATAAAACCATTGCATGCGGTAGGTAGCCCTGCATCAAGTTGATCATCTCCTTTTTTTTAGAACTTCGGTTAACTACAAAACCGGGTGGTTTTGGCCTGTAGCGTGTATCTCGATGGTGAGCGGGAGTGGGTTCGGTACAAGGCTGATTATCGCCTTTCAGCAGCCGATCATAGTCAACTTTAGCCTGTGGATCACTTAGAATCTCATACGCCTCGTTCACTTCCCGAAAAATGGTCGCGGCATCTGGTGAAGAATTTCTATCGGGATGAAATTGTAGTGCTAGCTTGCGGTAGGCTCGTTTTATCTCGGCCTCTCGCGCATAAATATTTATGCCTAATATGAAATAGTAATTTTTCACAATGGTTGATCGACAAAAGTATAGATAAAAAGAGAGCCCCACAGTGCGGAGCTCTCGAAGGTGTAGATTCGAAAAAAACTAACGTTTAACAACAAAGGTGAGTACGGGTCGGCTTGCCTTGCTAACTACCTCTTCGGCAATACTGCCCGCCAACACATGCGCAAATCCGGTACGTCCATGAGTAGCCATTGCAATCAAATCGGCATTAATACTATCTGCAAAATATAATATACCAGCTTCCTCAGATATGTCATTGTATATGTTAATCGTAAAGTTTTTTAGCTGTAGCGACTTGGCGAATTTGTTCATATAGTCCTTCACTACTTTGTCGCGTTGAAAGTCACCCGGTGTATTTATTCGAACTAAATGAATCGTAGAATCATACAAGCGTTGTGTGGACTTCACTATTCTGGAAAAAACCTCCTCATCCTTTGACATCGCTGTAGCGTACACGATATTTTTGAAATCGACAGAAGTCGGCTTTTTGTGAACAGTTAAGATCGGGCAATGGGAGTGTCGGACAACACGTTCCGTATTCGTACCAATTACCATTGACTCTAAGTTTGTTTTGCCACGAGTTCCCATTACCACTAAGTCAACCTTTTGCTCGGCAATAATTGTATTCATACCATGAAAAGGGTTGCCCAGCCGCAACTCGCCAACTAGCTTAACGTCACTAAATCGAGGATCCATTACCAATTTCTCCAACTGCGCTTTCGCCTTCTCCAGCAACTTAAAGGTGAACAGCCTGTCTTCCCAATTGTCATCTCGCCACTCGCCTGTAATGCTGTACGAATCAGGCGTAGCTTCTTCCACCACATGTAAAACAAAAATGGTACCACCCGCCTTTTTGGCAATTTCAAAAGCTGTTTCTAAGGCAGTAATTGATGTCTTAGAGAAATCAGTTGGAACTAATATTTTTTTCATAGTTTTTAAATTTATTTCGGTGAATCCGAGTGTAGTAAAATTAGAATATTTGGCTTATATAAAAAAGGCTATTTGCACTCAATTATAGCACCCGAATCCGCAGCCCGAAATTGATTCGTTTCCAACTCGTGATTTGATACAAACACCCTGGCAATCAATAAAATCCCCGCAACCAAGAAAACACCTGCGCTGATCATCCGAAACGAAAAATTGAACCTAATCAACAATTCACGGACGAGCCAGGTAAACCCAATCATTACCGGCCAGGTGCCCAAACCAAAAAATAACATAAATAGAAAGCCCTCACTCGCAGATGGCAACACAAAACAATAGGCCAACGCCATGTAGGTAAGTCCACAAGGCAATAAACCATTCATGGCACCCAAAATCAAAAAGGTCCCGGTTGCTTTGCGTGCAAGTTCGTTTCTAAAATGGTTTTTAAACAGAGATACGGCTCGACTTCCATAATTATCGAGAAAAGGTATTCGCACACTTTTAAAAATGCCGAAACCCAGCAGTAAAAAGACGATTCCCATGAGCAGAGACAGCCCACTTTGTTGCCCTTGAAACGGAATTAGACTGCCTACAGCGCCAGCAAAAGCACCTAACCCAGCATACACCAAAATACGCCCGATGTTGTAAACTATTTTACTTTTTAAAAAGGGATTTTGAGCAGTTACCGCGAGCACCAAAGGACTGCACATGCCCGCACAATGAAGGCTACCAGCTAAACCGATCAACAGGGCTGTCCACCACATAGGCTGATTACATTACAATCAATTTCTCGTAATAATAGTCTTTGCCCTGCATTGACCATTGCATAGATACCCGATAGAGCCCCCTCTCCCAGCGTGCCAGTTTGAAACTTTGCTCGGGCTGATTAACCAATTCAAATCGCTGATCTAACCGTTCATCTGAAGGCCTGGCCACACGAAGCTCACCCTTTTCCATTTTTTCCAGCGATTGAAAAAAAACATCTATCTGCGCTTCAGCCATTTTAATTATGGGTCGATCTTTCAAATCGGCCGTATTGCGTTGCTGGTTCATCTTTACCTGATGTACCAGTTCATCTTGGTAGTAGTTAGTGGAGACTAACGCAATATCTTCACGAACACACACAAAAACGAGGGTTCCAATAAATAGTGCAAAGAAGACAAATGATGTGATAACCCATTTCATAAAATTATTTTTTAAATGATTTAATCGGCCCGATAAATTTTGCGCGGGCTGTTCCAATTCTCTCGTTTCCGCGGTAGATCCCTAATTCAACCACTGTCTTCATTCCTTGCAAGTCCTCTTCTCCGAGCTTGATCATAACCACTCCTTTAAGAATACCTTCTTTTGGCACCACGATTGATGGATCACCGATTTTTGTGAGTGTGGCTGCCGCAGGTGACTCCATTTTTAGTACCAAGGGTATGTCTTCGAACGTCTTGTTCATGAATTCGATGGTGTACAAGTTCGTAATTTTTCCGTCATCGGTCTTTGTGTACAAGGTGCCAGGAGCCTTCAGAATAGTGGTCTCAATGTCTGCACGCGTGAGAATAAAATACGATAAGAGGCTTAATAGAGCCGTCAGAACCACCGTGTAGCCAATGGTTCTTGGCGTCAATAACTTTTGCTTTCCCTGACTAACAGCGTTGAATGATGAATAGCGGATGAGCCCTTTTGGTTTTTCAACCTTGGTCATCACTTCGTCACAAGCATCGATACAAGCGGTGCAGTTAACACATTCCAGCTGAGTACCGTTTCGAATGTCGATACCGGTAGGGCACACGTGTACACATAATTTGCAATCAATACAATCCCCCTGCTTTTCTGTTATTTTCAGTTCGTTCTTCTTCAGCCTTCCGCGTGGTTCTCCACGCAGCCAGTCGTACGCTACCACAATGGAATCTTTCACCAGCAAGACACTTTGCAATCGTCCATAAGGGCAAACAACCAAACAAGCTTGCTCCCTAAACCAGGCAAACACCCCATAGAAAATGCCGGTAAAAACAACCAGGCCGATAAAGCCACTTAAATGCTCTGCCGGTGATTGCGAAACAATTTCCTTCACTTGCTTGATGCCAATCAGGTAGGACATGGCCACATGGGCAATCAGAACAGCAATGCCAATAAAGATAATGTGTTTGCTCGTTTTCTTGAAAATCTTGTTGGTCGACCACGGGAGGTTATTCAGCCTGCGTTGCTGGTTGGCATCGCCCTCGATCCAATATTCTACTTTACGGAACACCATTTCCATAAAAAGTGTTTGCGGGCAAGCCCAGCCGCACCAGATCCGGCCAAACGCCACCGTGAACAAAATGATGAATACAAAGAACGTGATGGCAGTGATGGCCAATAGAAAAAAATCCTGCGGCCAAAATACATGGCCAAACAGGATAAACTTGCGCTCAAAAATATTCAACAATAAAAACGGTCGATCGTGCCAGGTTAGGAAAGGTCCAATGAAAAAAAGCGTCAATAATACGATCGACACTACAGCTCGCCTGTTATGAAATACACCGCGCGGCTTTTTCGCATACACCCAAACGCGCTTTCCCTGCGCATCTACTGTTCCTATCGAATCCCTAAACTCTTCGTCAAACTGATAATAATTTTCCCCTGCACCAACGCTCATAAGCTTTTCTCATTAATTGGTTCAACTAGTAATCCAATCCTTCCTTTCTTTTCACCTACAATGAAGCTTGCACTTTTACCCTATCTATCTTCACGCTATCCGCTTTCACCCCGCTCTTCTCGAATTCGATCAGATTTCCTTGCGGTTTTTTTGGATTGGCTGGATTTGAGCCGCGCATGGTTAGGATATAACTAGAAACATTGCGCATCTTTTCAGGACTGATTACTCCATCCCAAGCGATCATATTTGTGCCTGCCACTCCATGCTTCACCACTTTGAAGACTTCTGTGATTTTTCCCCCGTGTAGCCAATAGTCATCAGTCAGATTAGGGCCAATATCACCCCCCCCATCTTTGCGATGGCATGATGCGCATGTATTCAGGAACGTTACTTTTCCATCGGCCAATGCCAACGCATCGGTGGTTGCCTCAACACTATTTTCGTCAATAGCCGCTACCGGATTGGAGGCTTGCAACTTTTGTGCTTCTGCTTGCGCGTAAGCTACTTCGTTGTCATACTCTTGTAGTTGGGAAGGCAGCGTATCGAACACATGAAAAACGAACAGATAAACCACTGCAAAACCAATGGTGAAATAAAACAACCATTTCCACCAAGGCGGCAAGTGATTATCCAATTCCTTGATTCCGTCATAGTTATGATCGAGCAAAATATCTGCTTCCTTTTCCATTGGCTTCAACGCATTCCAAGAATCCCAAAGCTTCTGCCATGCTGATGGAGTTGGCTTTATTTCAATTCCCAGACGCGCGGCCTTTTCTTGTTCGGCCTGCCGAACCATGATGTTGAGAACTTGCAACATATAGACGGCCACAAGTAGCACGAGGATCGCGATCACAAAAATGAACGCCACCACCAAATAGAATGATAACATAGGATCATCTAAAAAGGAGGCTGACTTTGACGCATTGGCTGTTTGTGAGAAAACGCCAGGTGCGATGCCAAGTCCTAAAAAAAGAGTAATCAAAAACTTCTTCATAGTAAATGAGTTAAGTTGTCAGAGGGATTTTTTTCATTGCCATCGCTCAATGGGATTTGCCCCATTTCGTCCACGTATTTTTTGTCTACTTTAATTACCCACCAAAGCAATACGGTGAAAAAGGAAAAGAAAATGACAAACGAAATAGTTGGCCAAATCGCGATGTTATCAATATTCTGCAAAATATTCTTGTACATAACTTTAAGGTTTTTGTTCAGCTACTTCGGTCTTTATTTTGATGTCAGTACCTAGTCGTTGTAGGTAGGCGATCAAAGCCACAATCTCTGCCTCATTCTGGATTTCATAGCCTTCAACCTTCAAGCCGTCCGTAATTTTCTTTGCTTGCGCATCTAAGTCCTCATTCGCAGTCTGCTCATAACCCTCCTCGTAAGGAACTCCAACCGTTCTTAGTGCGCTAATCTTACCGGGTGTTTGCGTCTTGTCAATGATCTGCTCGTACAACCAAGGATACGCAGGCATTATTGATCCGGTACTTACTTCCGTTGGCGCCAACATGTGGCGGAAGTGCCAGCTGTCTGCATACTTGCCACCTGTGCGCTGCAAATCCGGACCGGTGCGTTTTGATCCCCACAAGAATGGATGGTCATACACATATTCACCGGCTTTTGAATACTCTCCTCCCTTCGGATCATAGCGTTGTACTTCGCTGCGGAATGGACGAACCATTTGAGAGTGGCAACCTACACATCCCTCGCGGATGTAGATATCTCTTCCGTGTAGTTCAAGCGGTGTGTAAGGCTTCACGGTTGCAATAGTTGGTATGTTTGATTTGATAAGGAAGGTTGGAACAAGTTCGATCACTCCACCAATCAAAATGGCTATCAGAGCAAGCGTTGTAAACAAAACGGGTTTACTTTCCAACGCATGGTGCCAGCCACCACCTGTATTCGAAGTTTTAATCAGCGGAGCTACCTCTACTTCTTCGTTCGCAATGAATTTTCCTGCATAAGCGGTCTTCACTAAGTTATAAGCCATGATAAACACACCAACCAGATAGAGAAATCCACCAAATGAGCGAAGCATATACAAAGGCAAAATTTTTGTAGTTGTTTCCAGGAAGTTTTGATAAGTCAAAAACCCATCTGGGTTAAACTCCTTCCACATTAGGCTTTGTACCACACCAGCAGTGTACATCGGCAGTGCATAAAAAATAATCCCTAGCGTTCCTAACCAAAAGTGCACGTTTGCCAATTGAGGCGAGTATAATTTGGTGTTCCACATACGAGGAACCATCCAATAGAAAATTCCAAAGATCAAGAAACCATTCCAGCCCAAACCACCCACGTGCACGTGCGCCACAATCCAATCCGTGAAGTGAGCAATCGCATTGACATTCTTTAAAGACAAAAGCGGCCCTTCTAGTGTTGCCATACCATAGGCAGTCACTGCCACAACCATGAACTTCAATACCGCATCTTCGCGAACGCGATCCCAGGCACCACGAAGAGTAAGCAAGCCGTTCAACATACCTCCCCAACTTGGGGCAATCAGCATGATGGAGAAAACAACACCAAGAGATTGAGCCCAACCGGGTAATGCGGTATATAACAAATGGTGAGGACCAGCCCATATATAAATAAAAATCAACGACCAAAAGTGTACGATAGACAAGCGGTACGAATAGACAGGTCTATTAGCCGCTTTTGGCAAAAAGTAATACATCAAACCTAAAAATGGTGTGGTAAGAAAAAACGCAACTGCATTATGGCCATACCACCATTGCACCAGAGCATCTTGCACACCTGCGTAGAATGAGTAACTCTTGAAGAGCGTAACGGGCATTTCAAAAGAGTTGACGATATGCAATACGGCTACCGTGATGAATGTGGCGATGTAAAACCAAACCGCTACGTACATGTGCTTTTCCCTTCGCTTGATAATGGTGCCGATCATGTTCCAACCGAATACGACCCATACTAGTGCTATGGCAATATCAATTGGCCATTCAAGCTCGGCATACTCTTTTGAGGTGGTGATCCCCAATGGCAACGTGATGGCAGCTGCCACAATGATCAACTGCCAGCCCCAAAAGTGAACCCAACTCAGGGTATCATTTAACATCCGTGCCTTCAGCAGCCTCTGAAGTGAATAGTAGACACCTGCAAACATCGCGTTGCCCACAAATGCGAAAATTACCGCATTGGTGTGAAGTGGCCTTAGCCTTCCATACGAGGTATACTGGAGGTCGAAATTAAAAATGGGGTGGAAAAGCTGAATGGAGATCAGCAACCCCACCGTCATGCCAACAATGCCAAAGATGACCGTGGCAATGATAAAGGCCTTGACAATTTTGTTGTCGTACTGAATCTTTTGTAATTCCATAGATAGGTTGGTCTGTTTATGGCCATAAAAGTAGCCTCCGACTCAACCGACTGGCCATGATAGGTGCCAGTCAACTAGATGACTTTCGTCAGGAATTTGAAAAAAAACGCTATTGCGTGAAATCTCTAAAGCCCGCTATAATAGCAACGATTTTGGCTAAATCGCCATCCAACTTGATAGTCGGCTTGTTGTCTGAAATGAGTTTTTCCACCGAGTCCTTTTGATCACTCGTTATTATTTCTCGTATACGCCACCTTTAGATGAATCCTTTTTCTTATCCTCGAACAACATCCTCACAGATGGTCCATAGGTGTCGTCATACTGCCCGCTTTTCATATTCCAGATAAAAGCACCCAAAAAGAAGACTGCAATAGTCAAAGAAATAGCGATTAATAATATAATGATTTCCATTAGTGTTCTTTTAAATGGTTCAATCCACGTGATGCCCAATTAACAGCCAACGTACTAAAACCAACAACACTCACGCTGCTAATGGGCATGAGTATAGCTGCAATCAAAGGTGATAGATTTCCGGTAACAGCAAAGCTCAACGCGATGATGTTGTAGAAGAAAGAAATTCCAAAGGCGATCTTTAAAATTTGTGTAGCGCTTTTACTTAGTCTCAAAAAGGAATTAAAATGAGACAGTTGGCTGCCCTGCAAAATACCGTCACAAGCCGGAGTAAAAATACCGGTGTCATCCGTCACCGCAATACCTACCTGACTTTGTTTCAATGCGCCCGAGTCATTCAATCCATCTCCTAACATCGCCACTCGTCTACCCTGCTTTTGCAAATCCGATACGTAATTCATCTTATCATGCGGGTCCTGATTGAACCTTAGGTCAATAGGCAGCGGGAAAACTTCGCGCATTCGCTGCTCTTCACTTTTTTGATCGCCCGAAAGCAACGCGACACATTTCTGCCCCAACGATGCTACTAACTCTTTGATATTTGAGCGAATCGAAGTTTCTACGTTAAAATAACCACGTACTTCCTGATCTATTGAAACAAAAACACGAGTTGAACTAGCCGCTCTTTCCTCAATGGAGGCGACAAAATACGATGAGCCAATTTTTAAATTGTGTCCATTCACATTTCCACCAATACCTTTGCCTGTCAGTTCATAAAAATCAGTTACAGTATCCGTTGAATGGGTGCGAATAGATTGTGTAATCAACTTACTAAGGGGATGAGAAGATGAAGACGTCAACTTCTTTACCCAAGCCAACTCATCTTCTTCCAATACGCCAACAAATTTTACGTGTGATGCACCATGCGTGATTGTACCTGTTTTGTCAAACACGACAGCGTCAACTTGAGCCAATCGTTCAATTACATCTGCATTCTTAAGGTAAAAACCATGCTTCCCAAAAACCCGTAGCATATTGCCGTAGGTAAATGGAGCAGCCAAGGCCAATGCGCAAGGACAGGCGACCATCAATACCGAAGTAATCACCAACCACATTTGAGCAGGGTTGAAGAAATACCAATACAATGCAGTCACCAGTGCTAATGCCATCACTGCCCATGTAAATGCGCGCGCGGCCCGGTCAATTATCTTTTTGTAACCACTTTCTTCAGCTTTCTGAAAGATCTCGTTGTTCCACAAACTGGTAAGGTGGCTTTGTGAGGTTTTCTTTTCTACCACTAATTCAACAGGTTGCCCCAATAAACGCCCTCCCGCATACACCAAGTCACCCTTAGCCACCTTTACAGGTTTCGATTCGCCAGTGACGAAACTATAATCGACAAATGTCTCACCGTTCAACAACCGGCTGTCCGCGGGAATGATTTCCTGATGACGAACGCGAATGCGATCATCTGGTTGTAATTCGTACACGATCACGGGTGCCCAATCCGATCCCATCCATTTCTGAATAGCTAGTGGAAAGTAAGATTTGTAGTCTCGATCAAAGGCGAGGCTTTCGTAGGTTTTGCTTTGAAACCAACGGCCTATCAATAAAAAGAAAACCAGCCCGGATAGTGAATCAAGGTAACCCGGACCTGTGTTGGAAAAGATATCATAACTGCTACGCAAAAACAAAGCTGCCAAACCAACGGCTATGGGCACGTCAATGTTGATTTGCCTTTGCTGAAAACTCTTCCAGGCATTTCTAAAATAATCTTGTCCACTATAGACAACCGCAGGAATCGCCAGAGCAAAATTTAAAAAAGAAAACAATGCTTTCAATACTGGATCCGAGCCGTCCAGTCCCAGATATTCAGGGAAACTGAGCAACATAATATTCCCAAAACAAAAACCAGCGATGGCCAACTTGAGAACCAATGACCGATCAGTAGCAGGTTTATCTTGCGCTTCCAGTCGAATAGTTGGCGCATACCCCAGTGAAGCTAATAGCGTTGCGATTTTTGAAAGTGACAGAAGAGCGGGATTAAAACTAATGGTTACCTGCTTCCGGCTGAAGTTCACTTCCGATTTCAAAACACCGACATCCAATCGTTGCAGATTTTCCAACAGCCAGATACATGAAATACAATGTATTGCCGGTACAAAAAATTGGACAGTACTGTAAGAATCTGAATCAAACGCCAGCAATTTTTTCCGAATGGTGTTCTCGTCTAAGAAGGCATATGCCTCGTCTGCCACAAAGCGCTGGGAAACGCCCGGTGCTTTTGTATATGAATAATATTCACAGAGATTATTCTCATTCAATATCTCATACACCATTTTGCAGCCTTTGCAACAAAACCGCCTTTCATCGGCTGTTACTTGATCCGATCCGCATTCTTGTCCACAATGAAAACAGGCTACTTCTGTCTCTACCATTTGATCCCGTGCTTACTTAATTATTTTTTTTGCTCATCAATCCTTTGCCTGATAAGTCCAGATGGGGCACTCCAAATGGTTGACTACATCCTCGGCAATACTTCCGGATAGAAAATGATTGAGTCCCTTTCGTCCATGAGTTGCCATGGCGACCATATCTGCATCTATACTTTGCACGAAATTTCTAACACCACTTTCCTGATCAATATCATTAAATACATTCAACGTATAGTCTTTCAACATAAATCGCTTGGCGAAGTCTTTGAGCAATTTTTGGGTGACTGTATCTCGTTTAAATGAACCAGGCGTATTCACATACAGTATATGGAGTTTCGCGTCAAAGAAATTCTGCAACTCCTTTACTTTCAACGTCAGCGCCTCTGCCTCCAAGTCTAATTCATTGGCAAATACTATATTCTTTATACTTACCATTTTTATTTCCTTCTTTATCGCTAAAACGGGTACTGTTGAGCCACGCACGATTTTCTCAGTATTCGATCCAATCAAGAATTCTTTCGCACCAGAAGCCCCGTGTGTACCCATTAACACCATGTCAATTTCCTTATCAACTACAAACTGCTTGATCGTTTGGGATGTGGCGCCAAATTCAACATGGCAGAAAACGGGAGGTCCGTCTGCTGCCCACTTTTCAACCATCTTCGCAAACTTCTTTTCAGCCGCTGCTTTTGTTTCATTCATGAATGATTGCTCAAAATAGAGGGTAGGCATCACCACCGTTTCGTGCATGACAGGCACTTCCACCACGTTGAGTAAAAATACCTGACCCTTGCTTTGTCGACCAATTTCTACGGCCAATTTGAAAGCTTGAACGGCCGGGTCAGAAAAATCACATGGAACTAATATCTTTTTCATAAGGGTTGATTTTTTAGTTGAACCAAAAATAACAGAATGTGGCGCTGTTCCAATTGATTGTGATCATTTTAGAAAATGACTTTTATCACCTTCCAGAAAAGACTGAAAACCTGGCTGCCTAGGCCTTTTGAGAACCTGGGTGCGAAAAATGCTGTAGCGCACGCATCGCCAACAGCAAACTCAGAAATGTTAGAAACGCCCCCATGAGCATGGGAGCTCCCGGAAAATATATTGGCGAACTCGATGAGGTGAAATAACTGAACAACTGCGTCATTAACAATGGACCTGCAATAGAAGTGGCACTCATCAACCCCGTTAATGCGCCTTGCAACTCTCCCTGCTCATTGGCGGGTACTTGGGTAGATATAATTCCCTGAAGTGCAGGTCCGGCAATACCTCCCAGGCAATAAGGAATCAGAAACACAAACATCATCCAACCAGCAGTGGCGAAACTGAACAAAACGAAGCCAATTACATATAATCCTAACCCAATGTAAAGCGATCTTTTTTGCCCCCACTTTGGAATGACAACGCGAATCAATCCGCCCTGCACAGCCGAAATCAAAACCCCGACAGCCGTCAATGACCAGCCAATCATGGCAGGGCTCCATTTAAATTTCTCAATGGTATAAAATGACCAATTGCTTTGCACCGCGTGTGCCGCTATGTAAATTAATACCAGCGAGGCAACTAGTCCGATGATCAATGGGTAACGTTTCAAGTTAAGCAACGAACTAACTGGGTTCGCTCGTTTCCAATCAAACCTTCGTCTATTTTCAAACTTTAACGACTCAGGAAGAATAAAAAAACCGTAAAGGCAGTTGACTAGACTAAGCCCTGCAGCTACTAAAAATGGAATTCTGGCACCATAGTTACCCAAAAGTCCTCCGATGGCAGGGCCAACGACAAAACCCAAGCCAAATGCAGCGCCAATCATTCCAAAATTTTGTGCTCTTTTCTCGGGTTCGCTAATATCCGCAATGTAGCCGCCAGCAGTTGTAAAACTTGCGCCCATAGCGCCCGCCACCAGCCGACCTAAAAAGAGCCAGCCCAAGGAAGGGGCAAATGCCAGTAAAATGTAATCAAGGCCAAAACCCAACAGTGAAGCCAACAAGACCGGGCGTCTTCCATACTGGTCGCTTAATGCGCCCATGATGGGAGAACATAAAAATTGCATGGCCGCAAAGGCAAATAAAAGATAGCCACCCAACCGCGAGGCCTCACTATTCCCTACCTGCCCAAGCTCCATAATCAATGCGGGCATAACTGGGATAATGACACCAAAACCGATACAATCGATTAAGATGGTAACGAAAATAAATCCAAGGGCGGGAGTGCGTGATGTAGTCAAAGCCTATGTTTCAATGCAATTAACCTAAAATAGAGAAAAAACGGAAGCCTTTGGCTAGCAACTATGCTCTTTAAAAAGCCAGCAGGCGGAAGTTTGATGCAACCCATTCGCAAATAAATTCGTCTAATTCACCACATGCAGATGCAACCCTTTCTACTTTCAGCTTGTCTATGCATCGTAACTAACAAATCTTAAAAACTCATTGTATGAAAAAAATGATTCCCTTTCTTGTAATGGCGATGGTTGGGTTCACCTCGGCTTTTGGTCAATCAAAAGAAATTCGCAGTGTGGGCACTTTTACGAAAATTTCGTTTCGCGTGCCAGGCAAATTGGTAGTGCGTCAGGGAAGCCCGCAAAAAGTTGAGATAGAAGGAGATAAAACCACTTTGTCTAAAATTGAAACAGAAGTGAAAGGGGATAGACTGATGATTGGCAATGAAGAAAAATGGAATTGGGGTTGGCGCGATAGTGAGCGGATCATGGTGTACATAACTGTGAAAGATATCACCGGCCTTAGTGTTTCGGGTTCTGGTGAATTGATCACAGAAGGACGAATCAACACCGATCAAATGGATTTAAATGTCAGTGGATCAGGATCCCTTCAAACGGACGTGAACGCAACCGGAGAGGTAGAAGCTAACGTTTCAGGCTCTGGAAGAATCGATGTAAAAGGCAATTGCCGCAGTATTGAAAGTGATATCAGTGGGTCAGGTAGAGTCAGTGCCTCGTTGACCATCAAAGAAGACGCAAGTATTGATATCTCGGGATCAGGAAAGTTTGAAGGCAGCGGAACAGCCAACGAAATAAAAACAAACATTAGCGGTTCCGGAAAAGTATACGCGTCTAATCTTGAAGTTGACAAATGTGACATCCGTATCTCCGGATCGGGCGATGTAGAAATCAATGTAAAGAGTGAACTGGACGCCAATATCTCAGGTAGCGGGTCTGTCAGCTACAAGGGAAATCCAAGTCACGTGCGAGGAAATTCTTCAGGAAGTGGGAAAGTGAGAAAAATGTAGATTAATTTTTCCATTGGATTTCACAACGAGCGGTGGTTGAGAACCTCCGCTTTTTTGTTGAATTCCTCTCCGTTAACCGATCGATTTCTCATGAACCAGCGCGCCCTCTACAATCAGAAACTGCGCTAAGCAATAAGTTAGCATGATCAGTGCACCTGCTGCAGAAAAGGCATTATGAAATTTATTGATGGCGAGCACAGAGTCGGAAACCATAAATAGAACGGCACCAATAAATATCAAAAGGAAACTCTTGGAATTAGTTCGCCCATATCGAAACAAAGCTGTCAAAGCCATCAGGGTAATAGCCAATGCATAAATCATCACCGGTATTCGCAAAGCACCCAATAACGGATAAAGAATCGTAACCAATCCTGTACCCGCCAGGATAATCAGAAAAGCAAAGCGAACTTTTTGCGAGCCTAAGAGCTCTTTTGATGAAGAGATCGTTTGTAATTGGCGATAACAAAAAATGTATACTATATGCCCTGTCAAAAAACTAGCTAAGCCACTTATGAAAAATAAGGAATCCTTCGATTGAAAGATTAGAAGAACATCACCCAACCAACAAAAAAACAAAGCGACCAAAAACAAACCCGAACGCGCGGGCGACAACACGTAATAGTAGGCCATCAATCCGATCATGATCAGTGGCTTGAAAATTAAAGAGTGCCCTGGGTAATCAAAAATAGCTGTCCCCAATTCCGCACTTGCGCCAACGGCAAAGATCAAAACTGGAAGGTCTCTCCTAACTTGCATACGTTCTCTTTTTTCGCATAATTAAAAATAAGAGGGCTACACCACACCAAGCGGCACAGACGCCAAAGGTCATGAAAAAATGACTTGCATCATTTCCATAGATAAATGATGAAACAAGAGCGCCCAAACCGATGCCCATCTCCATAAAAATATAAAACGAAGATATGCCCCTCCCGCGGTGTTGTTCATCACACAAGTCTGTAGCCCAGGCCAGCAGCGTGGGTGAAGTAGATCCCTGCGCTAGTCCGTATAAAATAGCCCCCACAATTAACCAGGTAGCATTGTTGGCCAACCCGAACGTGAGCATCGCGACTAGCATAAGGGGAATTGACAATTTCAACACTGCCACCCGACCATACCGATCAGACGCTTTGCCTGCCACCAAACGAATTATTAAGCTCGAAACGGTTAGAAAAGTAAACAGGAGCCCTTTGTTCTTGATGCCCATCGCAGATCCAAAATCGGGTAGTAAGGTAAAGGCCGTTCCATAGGAATAGGCAGTCAATAGCATAACAAAAGCAGGAGCAAAAACGCTTGGCTCGAAGATATCCTTTCTGGACACTTTTAAAACATCCAAAGCTACCCTCCTTCTTTCCTTCAACGTTTCTCTTACTTGCATCATAATAACGATCGACAAAAAAGCAAAAAGAGAAGACACATAAAACATAACGGAGATACCGAAATTGTTTGCCACCGCGCCACCAATGGCCGGGCCACCTGCCATACCGACAGCTCCTGCCGTCCCAATCCATCCCATGGCTTCACCTCTCTTGTTAGATGGAATGGTGTCAGTGATGTAGGCAGCAACTCCAGTAGGTGTAAAACCCGTAGAAAAACCATGAACAAGTCGTAACAAAAGAAATCCCGCGATAGAGGTAAGCACGGGGTATAAAAAACTACAGAACAAACAAACCACGCTTCCCACCAACATAACTGGCTTCCTCCCCCATCGATCAGTTAGTTTGCCGCTGAACGGGCGAGACAACATTGCGGTGAGCGTAAACAAAGAAATAATAAAGCCCTTGTAATCTGCTCCTCCCAGATTGCTCAGAAAATCCGGTAATTCCGGAATGAGCATGTTGAAGCTGGCAAAAAACAATACAGAACTGATGCACAAAAACCAAAACTGCGATGAGTAGGCGTGTGATGCAGGCTTAGGATTCATTCTTTGCAGCAGCTTCTTGGCCTTCTAGTAAATATGCTTTGATAAAATCATCCAGGTCGCCATCCAGCACGCTCTGCGCATCATGGCTCTCCACGCCTGTCCTTGCATCTTTCACCAATTTATAGGGATGTAAAACGTAGTTTCTAATTTGCGATCCAAAATCAATCTTCATCTTTCCAGCCTCCACTTTATCGCGTGCTGCGTTGCGCTTTTCCATTTCGCGCTGGTACAATTTTGATTTCAACATTTGCATGGCGCGTTCGCGATTCGCGTGCTGGCTTCGTTCCACCTGGCACACAATCACAATACCTGATGGTTTGTGTGTGAGTTGTACTTTGGTCTCGACTTTATTGACGTTCTGTCCTCCCGCTCCACCCGAGCGCGATGTTTGAATTTCAATATCGGCAGGGTTCACTTCAATCTGAATGGTGTCGTCTACTTTGGGATAAACAAAAACAGAAGCAAATGACGTGTGTCTCCGTTGGTTAGAATCAAATGGGGAAATGCGCACTAACCGATGAACGCCTATCTCTGATTTGAGTTTGCCATAGGCAAATGGGCCCTCGATTTCCAATGTTGCAGATTTTATCCCTGCAACCTCACCGGATTGATAGTCGATTTGAGAAACCTTATATCCACTCTTTTCTCCCCACATGATATACATGCGGTTAATCATATCTGCCCAATCATTACTTTCTGTTCCACCTGCGCCAGGATTGATCTCTAACACTGCGCTCAGTTGATCCTCTTCCTGGCTAAGCATTTTTTTGAATTCCAACTCTTCCACTGCTTTGGCTACCTTGGGAAACTCAACATCTAATTCTTCTTCACTCACATCGCCTGCTTCGTGAAACTCATTTAATACTTCCAAATCCTCCACCAACTTATTGACTTGGGCATACGCATCTGTCCAAATCTTTTTAGATCTGATATTTTTTAGGATTACTTCCGCCTCTTTGGGCTTATTCCAAAAATCTGCTTGGTGGGTGATGCGTTCTTCGTCTTCTATTTCTACAATCTTACGGTCGTAGTCAAAGATACCGCCTGAGGGCGGCAACACGGGCTTTTAGGTCCTTTAATTGTTCAGTGGTCATCTCGTTGGTGCTAAAATAAAAAGCAAAAATAAACAATCAATATATACTTTCATCGATTGAACTGGTAATAGGGCGATGTGTAATCAATGGTTCGAATCGATACACCGCGAGCCACTCTCTTGTATTTGGGTTTTATCAAAGTCAACACGCCTCCCACAGCAGCCACACCTAGCGCTCGCTGGTTCGCCTCATCAAAACCACTCTTATTTGTACCAATCAAAACATTAAGTTGATCGATGGCAATATAGCCGATTCCGCCAATGAGCAAAGCTCGTCCAAGTGTTTTAGTAAAGCTTCTATTTTTTTGGTTTCGCAATGAAAACTTTGCAATCCGTTGAAAAGGTATTGTGTCAAGTGCAGCTGTGATCAAAGTAAAATCGGTTAGCTCGGTAATATACCCTTCCACCAACCGTTTATCCTTTAACTTAAATTTAAAATAGTCACCCTCGGTAAATCGCCCAAAAACATTTCCTTTTTGCAAGAAAACCATTTGCTTTTGTGAGAACCCACAAGTCGCGATGAATAAAAAAAATAGGAGTAATCTAATCGATACGAAGTTCACGCAATTTCAACGTAAAGCCTTTCAACACATTTTCACCAGAAAGAGATCGATCAAAGCCAGAGACAGTATCTGTTTCTCCATTGCCCCGATAAATCCAAACCTTCTCTCTGGCGGGGTCGATTAGCCAACCCAACTTCACTCCATTGCCGACATACATTTTCATTTTCTGTTGTAATTCAACCAATGAATCGCTGGATGATTTCACCTCTACAACAAACTCTGGTACTAGCTTAACAAACTTTTTTCGCTCTTCTTGCGATAATTTCTTCCATGATGATTTTGCAATCCACGCCACATCTGGCATCCTTAGTGAATTGTCAGGTAATAAATAACTACCCATTGCATCAGTAATAAAACCTGACTTACTTTTCAAATTCCATTTTGAAAGTTGCGCGATAATGATACCATTTATTATGCTACTTCTGGCAAAATTAGGTGCCATAATATAAATGACTTTATTGGCGTCTCGTTCAATGCGCAAATCGGGATTGTCCTCTAAAAAGCGCATAAACTCCCCGTCCGTCATTCGGGGGGTATTCGCCTTTACTGTTTGGAAATCACCCATGGGATAAAGTTAAAACAATTTCCGAAATTCATTTGAAGTCTACATCCTTGGCTTCCATGGAACTTCGTCCACCTTTAGCTCTTGCGCCATCATGCGGCATAGCACAAACAAGTAATCAGAAAGTCGATTTAGGTATTTGATGACTAATGGCTCAACCACTTCGTGTGCATTCAACGCAATGGTTAATCGCTCTGCCCTTCGGCAAACAGTACGCGCCACATGCCCAAATGAAACAGACAGATGCCCGCCTGGCAAAACAAAAAACCGCATTGGTGGAAGTTCGCTATCCATCTTGTCCATCTCATGTTCGAGGAAAACAACATCTGCTTCTTGCAATGAAGGTATTTTTACTTTGCTGTTACCCGGCTCGGTAGCTAAAATAGAACCGATGGTGAAGAGGCGATCCTGAATCTCAACTAAAACTTCTTTTCTCTTTTGATTGACTTCTTGGTCTCGGACAAGGCCGATATAAGAGTTTAATTCGTCAACAGTGCCGTAGGTATCTATACGTAAGTCTGCTTTGGATACGCGCGTGCCCCCAAATAATGAGGTGGTTCCTTCATCGCCCGTCTTGGTGTAAATCTTCATACCTCAAAGTTCGAAGATAAAAGGCGAAAGATCAAACATCAGAATAACCAACAAAAAGCCGACTTTGGGACAACGATCTTCGGAGTAACCGAAAAGATGATTCTTAGTGTGCGACTGCTACGGACGCGGGGTTTCGCGTCACTTTTTCATTTTTGCGATCCCATTCAATCAATCCATCGCGCAGGCGGATAATCCGATGAGAGTAATGGGCGATATCGTCTTCGTGCGTTACTAAAATGATTGTGTTGCCTTTATCATGCAAATCCTGAAAAAGATTCATGATGTCATAGGACGTTTTGGTATCCAAGTTACCCGTGGGTTCATCCGCGAGAATGATCGAGGGATTGTTGACCAATGCACGTGCGATAGCGACCCGTTGACGTTGACCACCCGAAAGTTCATTGGGTTTGTGGTGGTAGCGATCTCCCAAATTCACGCTCTCCAAAGCGGTCATGGCAATTTCTTCGCGTTCGTCCTTGCTATAGCCAGCGTAAATCAACGGAAGTGCCACGTTCTCAAGAGCAGAGGCTCTTGGCAAAAGGTTAAATGTCTGAAATACAAACCCTATTTCCTTGTTACGAATCGCTGCCAATTCGTTTTCAGTCATCTCACTTACTTCATGGCTGTTAAGCCTATACGTTCCGCTTGTTGGAGAGTCCAGACAGCCCACAATATTCATCAATGTCGATTTGCCCGAACCGGAAGGGCCCATGAAAGCGACATATTCTCCTTTATCTATTGAAATTGAAATCGACTGGAGGGCGTTGACAATGTTGTCGCCCATTTTATAAACTTTCGAGATTTGCTGGGTTTCGATGATTTTACTCATGTGTCTCTTTTATTGGATGCTACAAAGTGGCTTAAAGTTCTATTGAACTGATCAAACGCCTTTTGGTTTCAAATCAAGGCAAAATTGAGCTAAAAAATTCATTTAATTTCCCAAATACTGGTTTTGAGACGGTTGAGAGGCGGAAAGGTTACCGTTGGCGACCATTGATTTCAAAACTAAACGTCCGATCCTCATACTGAAAGGTGGCCAGATTGTACACTCTCTCTGTGAATTCCACCCTATTTTGATGATCGATCAAAATAACTGTTGAACACCGTGTGCCATACCCATTCGTTTTGATAAACATGGACGAAAGTGCCCGCTCCCGCTCTAAACCTATTCCCGTTTCCGGTAATAGGTTATCTGGTGCTTGTTGTTCATCCAATAGAAAATCAAATAGTTCAGCCGGCTTTAACTTGGGTTGAGCCAGTAGTGCGTTCCATTTTTCTTTACCTCTTTCCACTTTGGGCCAGGGCGTATCCAGCAAATGGTTGCTCAATCCGTGTATCCCTTGCTCAATTTTTTCCGGACTCCCGCTATAATTCGAATAGTAAAAAAGATCGTTGCTATTTCCAACTATGAGATTGAAACCGTTATACGTTTTTCCTACTTGCTCAATTTGTCTCAGGTATGATTGCGCGTCCATTTCACCCGCCAAATAGTCGCTGACGAGTTGACCTCTGGATGGTGCCTTAGGGTTGATATTGTGCGGATCGCGATAGTTCGTGACCATACTAATTCTCCCGGTTTTTGTCATGGCCATCCAGGTACCTTTTGCTTCCAAATCCCGGCCACCTAAAATATTCGGCTGCTCTTGCCAAAATGCTGCCGGAGCAGTCTTACGATTGTAAAATTCATCGCGGTTGGCGGCTACAATTAATTTATACTTTGAATGCTTTTCAATAGCAAAAAAAATCAAGCACATTTCAAAGGGTATAGAAGGTAGCGAAAAATAAAAACATCCTATAAATACTCCAGACTTCAAAAACAAGGTAGGCTAAAACTCCTGCTTTGAGAATACTGACAATCCATCCGTGTTGATAATAGGTTCGTTGCGCACGAAGCCAGAAATAAAAGAGGATTAAAAGCGTGACCCACGAATAGAAACCGTCACTAAGCAAAATTGACCAATCTACACCCATTGTTGCAGAACTCAGTCGAATGACCCATACTAGCACGTTAGGCAAAATGACCGAACAAAGTAACAATTGAAAAGCATGAAACTCAAATGACATCTGTAGATGATCAAAGTAAAAGCTCTTTTTGGAATAATTAACAATCGAGATTATTCCGCTAAATAGCAACACCAAAAAAATAAGAAGCAATTTAGCCAGGTTACCTGAATGGGTGTTATACTCTTTTGCAAATTGGTCGAAAGCAATATTGTTAGAACCAATATAGTCAGTTACCAACGCGTGAACAATCTCACTATAAGACTGCTGATTCATTTGAGAATACAGCGAAGAATTGAATGTGTCAAAGACAGGAAATAAAAAATAAAAAAAGTTAGCTACGAAAAATAGCCCCACTAACTTCATGTACGGCACTTGAATGCCGCTCCTTATTTCACTTGTTAACTTTCCTGGATCGAGCAGTATGAGTTTGAAGCTTCGCCAAAACTTTCCCTCTAGAAAAGTAAATGCATTCAACACGCTCTCTGCTATTTTTACAAAAGAGCGATCCGATACATCTATTACCTTTTCCCCGCAATGGTTGCAAAACTTGCCTTTGAATTGATTCCCACAGTTCTTACAAGAACGGCTAACGCTGTAATCAAAAGAGTCTTGTCGCTTCTTGAACACTGAAAAGGCCATGGCTAAAATTAATCAAATAACTCCAACTGAGCTGGCAATAATTGAAACGATCTTCGATGAAAGGGAGTAATCCCTAGCGTACGGATTCCATCTCGGTGCTGAACCGTTGGGTAGCCCATATTGCTCTCCCATCCATAACCCGGGTACACATGTGAAAGTTTCTCCATCAACTTATCTCGATAAGTTTTAGCAAGAATCGAAGCGGCCGCTATTGATAAGAACTTGCTATCACCCTTCACAACACACTGGTGTTCAATTTCTCGGTAGCTGGTAAACCGATTTCCATCGATCAACAAAAATTCCGGTACTACCTCAAGTTGGTCTAAGGCAAGATGCATGGCCTTAAAAGACGCATTCAAGATATTGATTTCATCTATTTCCTCGTGGCTGACTTCTGCCACTGCCCAAGCTAACGCGGCACCTTTGATTTCTTCTTGCAATTGCTCTCGGTCCTTTTTCTTTAACTGCTTTGAGTCTGTCAATAACTTGTGCTTATATTTTTTAGGGAGAATTACTGCTGCTGCCACAACTGGCCCTGCCAAACAGCCACGACCCACTTCATCGCAACCGGCTTCGATCTTGTCTTTGGTATAGCTTGATTTGAGCATGAATTTAAAGCTCAAAAGTACGAAGTTATCGGTTGGCCTCTGGCTCGAACTTTTTAACTTTAAACTTTTGACGCTTGACCAACATTTATGCAAAACCCTTGGAAGACCCTCTCAATCAAAGACATCTACGACAACCCCTGGATAAAAGTAGAAGAGCATCAGGTATTAAATCCTGCCGGTGGTGAAGGCATTTATGGAAAAGTGCATTTCAAGAACAAAGCGATTGGCATTGTTGCACTGGATGAACAAAGGAATACCTGGCTGGTCGGTCAATTTCGTTATCCATTAAATGAGTGGAGTTGGGAAATTCCGGAGGGCGGTGGGTCGCTTGCATCCAACCCGTTGGAATCTGCTCAACGCGAACTAAAAGAAGAAACAGGCATCACCGCCAAAAAATGGACGCCTATGGTGCGAACCCATTTGTCTAATTCAGTATCTGATGAAGAGGGATTTGTTTTTCTTGCGGAGGAATTAACCTATGGAATGGCTGCACTTGAAGATACAGAAGCAGATTTGAAAGTGAAAAAACTGCCTTTTGCAGAAGCGTTACAAATGGTGTTGGATGGCAACATCACAGACAGCCTCAGCGTGATGGGCATTTTGAGGGTGGCGAGGGAATTAAATCTCTAAAGTCGATAGTCCATAGTCAACTGTCCATGGACTATGGACCATAGACTATCGACTATCTACAAGCAAAATGGAATTAAAAAATTATAAAACACACGCCAAAGAAGGCTTTCATCTAGCCTACCCGGTTATGCTCAGTCAGCTTGGGCACGTAACCATGGGCGTTGCAGACAACATAATGGTCGGCAATTTGGGTGCCGCTAATCTGGCCGGTGCAGGCTTGGCCAACGTGGCTTTCAATTTTCTGTTACTTTTCGGCATCGGTGTTTCTTACGCCATCACGCCATTGGTTTCAACGGCAGACGGAGAAAGAGATGATACAAAAATTGCTTCCATACTAAAGCACGGTTTACTCATCAATATCTGCAATAGTTTGATTCTTGTAGCTATTGTTTCTGTCGGGATGAACGTGCTGTTTCACATCAATCAACCACCGGAAGTAGTTGTCCTTTCTATCCCTTATCTAAGCATTATCACGTTTTCACTCATTCCCATTTTGGTGTTTCAGACTTTTCGTCAATTTACAGAAGGCTTATCGCTGACACGCCTCGCGATGATCATTGTCATCAGCGCAAATGTGGTGAATATCGGACTAAATTATTTATTGATTTACGGGCATGGTGGCTTTCCGGCACTGGGTTTAAATGGAGCTGGATATGCCACGTTGACCTCACGAATTTTAATGGCTGTAGTTTTTGCAGGCTATGTATATCTCGCTCCACGCTTCAAAAAATTCAGAAATGGATTTTCCATCGGAAACTATTCGAAGGCACTGTTTAACAAAATGTTACACATCGGAATACCTGCCGGTATGCAATTTATTTTCGAAGTCGCAGCTTTTGATTTTTCGCTGGTGATGATGGGATGGCTAGGAACGCAAGCGCTGGCGGCCCATCAAATAGCGATCAACTTAGCCACCATAAGTTATATGACTACTTCAGGCCTGGCGGCAGCCGCCACCATACGTGTCAGCCATTTTTTGGGCAAGAAAGATTTTAGCAACCTGCGTCAATCGGCTTACGCTCTTCTAGGCGTTGCATTATTGATCATGACGGCTTGGGCGATTTTTTTTATTGTGGGGAGAAATTTTCTACCATTATTGTATGTTCACGATGCCGAGGTTATTGCAATCGCTGGTCCATTACTGGTTATCGCGGGATTTTTCCAATTAAGTGATGGAGCTCAGGTTGTTTGTATCGGTGCACTAAGAGGATTACAAGATGTCAAAATTCCATCGTTGCTAATTTTCATTTCATACTGGATCATTGGTCTTCCTCTTGGGTATTGCTTGGCGTTTGTTTTCGGATGGGGTGCTATCGGAATTTGGCTTGGTCTGTTGTTGGGGTTGACGTTAACCGCCACCGCCATGTTTCTACGATTCAAGAAACTGGCTGGCTCTTTAAAAGAATAGTTTTTCTTTCTTATCTTTTGAAAAACTGAAAGCAAACGAAAATGACAAAAGTTGATGCCAAGCCGGTAAGGGTCTCCCAAACCACCATCACCGAGTTGATGATACCAGCATACGCGAATTTTGGGGGCAAAATACACGGAGGCATACTTCTTTCCATGATGGACAAAGTAGCCTACGCCACCGCCAGCAAACATGCAGGTACTTATTGCGTAACTGTTTCCGTTGACAAAGTCGAGTTCTTACAACCCGTAGAGGTAGGGGAATTAGTGTCTATGCACGCTTCAGTTAACTATGTAGGAAACTCTTCTTTGGTTGTGGGAATTCGGGTAGAAGCTCAAAATGTAAAACTCGGAACTATCAAACACACCAACTCATCATTTTTTACCATGGTAGCCAAAAACGATGATGACAAACCCATGCAGGTGCCGAAACTAATTTTAGAAAATGATGAAGACGTGAAACGTTTTATAGAAACCATGCGAATGAAAGAAATAAAAAACTCAGTGAAAGAGAAAATGGATGATGCCAAATCGAAAATTGAAGTAGACAACGCTCGCGAACTATTAAAAGATCAGCGCTGTCAAATTAAGATCAGGCTTTAGTCTGAATAAATAACTGAATTCCGTAAGCCACATTACGCCAAAATGTTCTAAAATTGTACACTTAAAACCATTTGTAAACGCTAACAGCATGAAGCATTTTCTTTCCTTTGTTTTCCTTTTTGTTCTCACAGGCTCCGTTGCCCAATACCCACTCATCCTCACACAGCGAGAGCAAGCGAAAGTGATTGACGAACTGCTAGAAGATCGTTTGCGCACCGTGCTTCCCGGCATCATGCGAAGAGAGGGCATTGATATGTGGGTCATCATCTCGAGAGAATACAATGAAGATCCGATTATCAGAACAATGCTTCCGGCCACCTGGTTTGCGGCTCGTAGAACCACCATGTTGGTAATTTACGACAAAGGGAAAGACGCCAGAGGGAATGATCTGGGTCTTGAATATTTGGCCGTAGCTCGCTACGATGTAGGCAAAATGTTTAGACGCGCCTGGGATCCTGATCATCAGCCGGACCAATGGGGCCAACTCGCCAAGATTGTAGAAGAAAGAAATCCGAAAAAGATAGGTGTCAACAAGGCGCCTTCATGGGGTCATGTAGATGGATTGACCGCCAATGACTATGATCAGTTTCTGACTGCACTTCCAAAGCGCTTGTATACACACGTGGCCTCTGCCGAAAAATTAGGTGTAGCATGGCTTGAAACACGAACGGAGAGAGAAATGATTATCTACCAGCAGATTTGCCGAATCGCTCACGAAATCATTGCGGAAGGGTTTTCCGACAGAGTCATTCAGCCGGGTATAACCACTACCGAAGATGTGGTTTGGTGGTATCGCGAAGAAATCAAGCGACTAAAGCTTGACACCTGGTTCCAGCCATCTGTGTCCGTACAACGACAAGAACCTGAGACCATAACCGCCAAGCGGCCACAACCTTTGGTCATTCTCCCGGGAGATCTATTGCATGTCGACTTCGGCATTACCTACTTGAGGCTTAACACAGATACGCAACAACACGCTTACGTTCTGAAGCCGGGAGAAACGGAGGTAGCCGAATATTTACGCAACGCATTTAAGAGAGGAAATAAACTTCAAGATATACTGACAAGCAATTTCAAGGAGGGAAAAACGGGCAATCAAATTCTAGCCGACACTCGCAAACAGGCGATAGACGGGGGGATTACTCCTTCCATTTACACGCATCCAATTGGCTTTCATGGTCATGCAGCTGGCACCACCATAGGGATGTGGGATATGCAAGGTGGCGTACCCTTTACAGGTGACTACCCAATGCATTTTAATACAGCCTACTCCATCGAATTGAATGCCTCTGTATACGTGATCGAATGGAAAAAGGAAGTACGCATTCAATTGGAAGAAGATGGCTATTTTGACGAGAAGGGTTTTCGATATATTGACGGAAGGCAAAATGATATTATTATAATACCCAAGCCTGATCCCATCAATCGCTAGCACAAAAAAATACGAAGCGAAACCGACTTTTATGAATTACTCAGCGAATGAAACTGATTAGAATAGTACATACCATTTACGGTTTTTTCGTATTTTCTTTCCTGTTCATACTCTTTTTGCCACTTCTGCTCATTCCAATTGTCCTTCCAAAAAAGTTTGAGCTAGTTGGTATTCTCAACCGCTGGTGGGCCAGGCTGATGTTTATCTTTTGTTTCTTACCCTTTCGGGTAGAGACACGTGGGAAACTAGACAGCAGTCGTCAGTACATTTTTTGCCCCAACCATTTCTCCTATCTTGATATCCCAACAATGGGTCTGAATCCGATCAATGCCGTTTTTGTTGGTAAAAATGATATGGAAAAGATTCCTCTTTTTGGGTTTATGTATCGCAAACTACATATCACGGTCGACCGAAAAAGTATGCGCAGTCGGTCGGAAACAATGTTGGCTAGTATGAGAGCCATTGATTCGGGAAAAAGCCTTGTGATTTACCCGGAGGGGGGAATGGCAACAAAAAATCCGCCCCAAATGGTACCGTTTAAAGACGGAGCTTTCCGAACCGCTATCGAAAAACAAATACCCATTGTACCCGTCACCATCCCTTATAATTGGATAATTTTGCCGGACCAGAAAAAAATGATCCTTCATGCAGGCAAAGTCAAAGTTATTTTCCATGAACCGATCGAGACAAAAGGAATGACCCTGGAAAGTATTTCATTATTAAAACGCCAAGTGTTTTCAGTGATTCAAAGTGAACTATCAAAAAGCTAGCATCTTCAATGAAATTGGACGTAGAAACTCTTCAAAAAATAGCCCACCTATCAAGGTTAGATATAAATGAGAAAGATACCGACCAAATGCTTCGCGACATGAGCAACATGCTCACTTTTGTAGAGAAATTAAATGAGGTCAATACAGATGGTGTAGCACCACTCACCACAATGAGCCACGAACTAAATAATTTACGTGAAGATGTCGCGAAGGCAGACCTAACTCACGATGAAGTGCTAAGGAACGCACCAAAGAAAGACAGAGATTATTTTCGCGTGCCAAAAGTTTTGGAATAAGAAATGTCAGCAATTCGGTTTTGGGAGAATTGGACCAGTGGCGAGAAACGTCTTTTCTGGCTATTGGCTTGCTTAGCTTTAGCTGGGCTAGGCTTATTCGGTTACATCTATTTTCAAAACCCTTCTTTAGTTTATGTATACGAGCAGTTTCAGGAATTGAAACTGATGGATGTTGCCCTGCGAAGTTTTCGTGTAGGTCTTTCCACCATTCAAGTTCCGATTGAAAATATCTTGTTGTTTGAAACATATGTAGGCAGCGACCTTCAACCGGCTTTTTGGATTTATTATCTTTTTTTGGGCTGCCTAACCGTTGGGGTTCTTTTGTTTCTGACCTTCATCACCACACTAAAGCGTTATTCCTTTTTGGGTGGAATAGGTATTTTTATCCTGATCATTGTCAATTTTCATTGGGAAACGCTTCTGGTAATTGGCTTGTCGAATAAAATCCCGACCATAGTTATCACCATTTTGTACGCAGCACTCGCTTACTATTTCCAATCTTTCAGGAGTGATTTTTCATTTCTATTCCGGCTTTCCTGTTTTATTCTTATTACACTCATCATAGCGGTTGTAGTGTATTTTGGAAGTCGTATTAATAGTCCGTTTCTTCATTTGGCGGTCAACGGGCTAACCACCGGCATTATCATGAGTGTGGTATTCATCGCAATGGTCGCACATGAATTGATTGCACTATTTGTCACCATCGTTACAAATTCACAAAAACCAAACCGCTCAGCTGGACACTTCTACCTTGTTACCGCCATTTACCTCGCCAACTTAATCATTACGTACTTAATCCGGGAAAATTATTTACACTGGAATATTTTCACCGTTGACTCCTTTCTACTTCTCACATTGTCCGCCATTATCGGCTTGTGGGGAGTGCGAAAAAGAGAGCCACTTTATGCTGATGTTGTCAGCTCCTTTCCGATCGTCACCTATCTTTACTTAGGTTTCTTCATTGCCACCTACGCAACCATTAGCTTTTGCTTTGCCACGCATAGTACCACCATGATGGAAGGCTTCGATGACATCATTCTTTTCATGCATCTCGGCTACGGAGTTATTTTTACCGCTTATGTAACTGCCAACTTTGGCCCCATGTTATTGGCGAACCTATCTGTACACAAAATTCTTTACCAACCATCTGCGATGCCCTTCTTTACTTTTCGTACGATGGGCTTGATAGCAACGTTCGCTTTTCTCTCCTACTCTTATCCCCTCACAACTTATTTTGATCGGGCTAAGGCTACTTACTACAATGCCTATGGAGACATGTACCTTGCTCTGGCAGATCAACAAACGGCCGAAGCATACTATAAGAAATCAATCTCGACAATAAATAGAAATCATCATGCACACTACGCGCTCGCCAAGTTATACTCAGTACAATTGAATCCATATGATGCGCTTAAAGAGTACAAAAACATTATTCAAACCACGCCTTCAGAAATGGCTTACTTGAATTATGTTGATGCCTATCAAACTAATGGAAAACACGTGGAAGCGGCCGCCCTCCTTAAGGAGGGATTAAGCATTTTTCCTGCCAGTGGATTATTGTTAAATGCACAAGCATTGAACTATTATCAACTAAACCAGTTAGATTCTTCTTTGCTGTTTTTTCAAAGAGCCAGAAAAAGTCAACTAACAAAGGATGCAGCAGAAACCAATCTGTTTGCTTGCAGCGCACAACTTCGATTATCATTTCCGGCTGACTCTTTGCTCAAACTATTAGGGTCGAAAGATTTGGGCACGCAGAGCAACGCCTTCGCACTGGCAACTCTTCAACATATCAACTTGCCGATCGATCCAAAGATACCAAAAGACACAATACTCAATGTGCGCATGGCTGTTGTCATCAGCAACCAGCTAACCAATCAGCTTGATAAAGTAGATACAGCGGCTCTGCGTAATTTTGTGCTCATCGCCAAAAAACCAACAAACAGCAATTTCAAAGAATACGTACTTCAGGCCGCTGCACATGCCTACTACGAACAGGGGATGGTCACTCAAGCACTTGAACTCCTTCGCGAATTGGCATACTTTACTAACCAAGGAAAATATTTTTATCAGCTAGGCATTTGGCTGCTGGAACAAAAAAATCCGGCCACCGCTGCATCGTATTTCAAAGTAGCCGAAGAAAAAAACAGGGATGGCGCTGACTTTATGCAGGCATTATCTTGGACAGAAGCTGATAGCTTGGATGTGGCGTTATCGTTTTGGAATTCTTTAGTCACATCCGATGATTCTTCCAGACGAAATCAAGCCATACTCTATAGAAAAATCATTGGGTCCGAAAATAACGCAGTGCTGCAGCAAAATGATGAATTCATCTATGAGTACTCCAAAGTTCACGTACCCCTTTCTGATTCGCTTTTGTTCGGTCTGATGGTCGAAAAAATCAGTAATGTAGATTGGAAAACCCGAGCTATCCTGGAGAGAAGTAAAAGGTGGTATGCACTTGACGAACCGAACAGAGCGATCGGTTGTCTGTCATTGTTGAAAGGTGTTACGTTTACAGACAAAGATCTTGCAGACGAAATCATGGTTTTTAATATGATGCTGGCTGCGGAGACATCTAACTGGAGCTACTTGCAAAATAAGATGAATGGTGAGTTACCACCTGCCTATCGAAATGAAAAAATTTATTGGCGTGCAGTCATTGCCGCTCGCGAAGGCAACACAAAAGAAGCATTGCACGACTTCGAGTTTCTAGGAAAAGCTAATGTTCAATTCGAAGAAGCAATGTTGGCCTCGGCTCGATTTTTCCAAAAAAACAGCACCGACAAGCTAAAGCCTTACTCCATTTTGGTAAATGGACTTTTGGCAAAACCCAATTCAGTGAAGCTATTGAAAGAATATGCCGTGCAAGCCATGCTGTTGGGCTTTGAAAGTGAATCAGTACAGGCGATGGCAAAACTAAAGAAATTACTCCCGCTTGACATTTACAACGAGTTCGAAAAGACGTTGGCAAAATGAACAAATTGAATGCGTGTGTAGTCGCTTTCCTTCAATTGGGATTCACTTGGAAATTAGTTGATTTATTATCACAAACTGTTCTTACTTTTGAGCTTAAATGTTTTTTCTATGGAGATGAAGTTTGTTCCCTTGAATGCAGTACACGAAAAGCTGGGTGCCAAAATGGTGCCTTTTGCCGGATACAATATGCCGGTACGGTATTCTTCCGATATCGAAGAGCACATGACCGTTCGGAATGGTGCGGGCGTTTTTGATGTTTCGCATATGGGGGAGTTTACTATTAAGGGGCCCCATGCACTGGATTTGATTCAGCGAGTAACAAGCAATGATGCCAGCAAACTAGTTGATGGGCAAGCCCAATACTCATGTCTACCTAATGAAACGGGCGGCATTGTAGATGATCTTATTGTTTACAAGGTAAAGGATAATGACTATTTACTTGTAGTCAATGCATCCAACATAGAAAAAGATTGGAACTGGATTTCCAAATTTAATAACAAGGGAGCTGAGATGAAAAACATTTCAGATGACATTTGCCTGTTTGCCGTTCAGGGGCCTAAGGCCGTGGGAGTGTTGCAACGACTCACTTCAACTGATCTTTCAGCGATTAAGTATTATCATTTTGCCGCTGGCGAATTGGCCGGAATACCCAATGTCATTTTAAGCAATACCGGCTACACTGGAGCAGGTGGCTTTGAAGTTTATGTAAATAAAACTAATGCTGAAAAAGTTTGGCAGGCAATTTTTGATGCTGGTAAGGACGAGGGAATCAAGCCGATTGGCCTTGGCGCTCGGGATACACTGCGACTTGAAATGGGCTTTTGCCTTTATGGAAATGATATTGACGACACCACGTCTCCGTTAGAAGGTGGACTAGGTTGGATTACCAAGTTTACAAAGGTGTTTACTAACTCTACGAATATTCAAAACCAAAAAGAAACGGGTGTTTCGCGAAAACTAGTGGGCTTCAAGATGATTGATAAGGGTATTCCACGTCATGACTATCCGATAAAAGATTCAGCTGGCAAAGTGATCGGGAAAGTCACATCAGGAACTCAGTCGCCTATGCTAGGCATTGGGATTGGTTTGGGTTATGTAACGACTGCAAATTCTGCAGTAGGGACAGAAATTTTCATTGACATAAGAAATAAAGCGCTAAAAGCAATCGTCAGTAAAACACCTTTGATTAGCTAACTCAAATGAGAAATGAGAGGTTTATTGTACTCTTGGTATTGTTCAATGCCACGGTATGCAATTCCCAAGATTTTTCAAAACTGAAAACGAGTAACAAAGGCGTAGAGCTAATGAACGAAGGTAAATACCTTGACGCTATTTCTCAGTTTTCCGAACTGGTCGAACAAGATTCAACAACTACTGTATTTCGGTATAACAGAGCACTTTGCTATCTGAGCATAAATCGACTACAAGAATCTCTTACAGACTTTAAGGTTCTCTTTCGCCAACTACCAGATGAACCTGAATATATCTACCAACAAGGTGTCATCTTCCTGAAATTAGATAGTTTAAAAAAGGCCGAGTATTGCCTCACACAAGCCATTTCTCAAGACAGCGAAAATCACGAGTATTTTTCGAGTCGAGGTACAACTTATCTAAAACTAAAGTCTTACGACCTTGCAATTGCCGACTTGACAAAAAGCCTGACTTTAAACGGGCAAAACAAAACAGTCTTGCACAATAGAGGTATCGCATTTCTTAGAGTGGGGAAGAAAGAGTTGGCTTGCCAGGATTGGTGCGATGCTTTTCATTTAGGGAATCTCAATTCCAAATCGCACATCGAAAAAAACTGTTCACAACTTATAAACTGCCTTGACTGATGAAGACCATAGATGTTTGCTTAAGTCCGGAACTAATGCATCTCTACCCGGTGCAAGATAAAACAGTGGTAGTAGTGGACATTTTGAGAGCAACATCTTGCATGGTCACGGCCTTTGCGCACGGGGTAGAGAGTATTACCCCGATCGCCAATTTGGAAGAGTGCCAAAATCTGAAGCTGAGAGGTTACGTGATTTCTGGAGAGCGTGATGGAAAAAAAGTAGAGGGTTTTGACAAGGGAAACTCGCCTTTCGAATACATGGGCGAACAAGTCCGCGGATTGAAGATTGCCTTCACAACTACCAATGGTACCCAGGCGATAGAAAAATCAAAAGGGGCGAAAGATGTTATTATCGGTTCCTTCTTGAACTTGAATGCAGTCGCTAAATATTTGTTGTTGAATGAACACAACGTTTTGGTCGTTTGTGCGGGCTGGAAAGGCAAAGTAAACCTGGAGGACACGCTCTTTGCCGGTGCACTGGTTGACAAATTGAAAGACTATCTCGGACCGGATTGTGATGCCCCTCTGGCCGCACAGCATTTATATAATATTGCAAAAGACGATATGGTGAGTTTTTTAAACGCCTCTTCTCATGTGAGGCGCCTGAACAAACTCAATATTCATGATGACCTGAAATTTTGCGTTACTCCGGATCAATATACAGTACTGCCGAGATTGATCAATGGGGTACTACAGCTTCGATAGTTTCGGATTGTCGTGATGGCGGTCCTTATCGCGGACTGCCTTCTTTTCTAAATTCTTTTCAAATGCTTCCTGTTTTCCGCACTCGACCAAAAACATGATGTAAGTGGCTGATACTCAAATAGCGTTTTTTGAAATTGGGTGTTGCATGGCTATTTTTAGGTATGTTCCTAAGAAAAATAAAGAATCGATCGGGTATTAGTTCTGTACAAATAATTTCAAAGGCCA
>JADBYQ010000002.1 GCA_020402945.1 Cytophagales bacterium
GTAACAGATGAGGTTGTGAAAGAGTACATTGAGAAACAAGATGTCGCTACAAAGGATGACGACTTCAAGATATCTGAATGACTTTAGAAGTCTTTAGACTTTCAGCAAATCTACCGGCTTGAAGCCGGTAGTAATTTAATTTGTTTGGTAAAGAAGGGCATCACACGGTGGGCTATGTTGAAGGATAAAGTTACAGTTCAACTTTTGCGTGCGCAAGATGGTTTGATAGCCTATAAATACGATCCGGGGTCATTGAACAGGAGGATATCGAAAAGATCAAAAAGTGATTGAGATCGATATTTGTATACTTAGTAGGAGTACATCATACGTTTATTGAATTGCCTTACTTTGTTGGGTGTGATTTCGATTTGTTTTGGCTTACCGAATTCGCGAGGTAGGTGCGCCAAGAAAGCGCGCTTCAGAAATGATAAAGCCAAACAGTGGATAATTTGTTGCGTAAAATGGTCTTCCAACGGTTATTTTCTTTGGATTAATCAAACACACGGCTATCTTTGCGCCTCCTAAAAAGGATGGTCTGGTAGTTCAGCTGGTTAGAATGCCTGCCTGTCACGCAGGAGGTCGCGGGTTCGAGTCCCGTCCAGACCGCAAAAAGCCTCTAATTCTTAAAGAATAGAGGCTTTTTGCTTTTGAGGTAAGTTATTTTTCCACCATTCAACTGAGAAAAACGCGAATGGCGCTACATGACAATCTGGTCTAATGCTTTACTTCCGCATTCAAATCGATTATTTCTTTCAGTAAGTCTAGTGCATTTTTTTCTGATTCCTCCACCTTTCCATCCGCGTTAATCACGTCATACATGTCTGTATACACTTTGTACTTCTGTGCAAATTTAACGTGATCAAATTGTTTGAAGGTATCACGTATGATGTCCATTACTTCATTGTGTGGCAATGTCTTGTAATGTAGCAAGGCCGCATCAAACTTTTGCTTTGGGTTCGTCTCGGTCGGAAATAGCTTTGCCATCTTACCAAGGATTACTTCCTCTTCAGACGGATGTAAATAGTTATCTGCCAAAGCCATGTGGATATACAGAAACAGAACAAAGTCTTGAAAGTTGTTATGGATGACCATAGTGTGTGTGAGTTGTTATAAATGCAAGCTAATCAAAAACTCAATTGATTGAACGATTGAAGCGGAATTCAAAAAAAGAACCCTTTCCAACAAGTTGGAAAGGGTTCAAAGAACATATTCTTATCAGAATTACATCATTCCGCCCATTCCGCCACCATGTGGCATCGCAGGCGCCTCTTTTTCCTCAGCAATGTCAGAGACAACCGCTTCAGTAGTAAGCAACAAACCAGCAATAGAAGCAGCATTCTCTAGCGCCAAACGAGCTACTTTCGTAGGATCGATAATACCTGCACTAAAGAAGTCTTCAAACTTATTTTCTCCTGCATTGTAGCCGAAGTCCTTTTTGCCTTCTTTTACTTTGTTTACTATCACCGAGCCCTCTTGGCCTGCATTCTCAGCAATGGTTCTTAACGGTGATTCTAACGCCAGACGAATAATGTTTACGCCAGTAGACTGGTCATCGTTGTCAGTTGCTACGTTTTTCAACGCCTCAATAGCGCGAATGTAAGCAACACCACCACCGGGGATAATACCTTCCTGAACCGCAGCACGTGTGGCATGCAATGCATCGTCCACGCGATCTTTCTTCTCTTTCATTTCCACTTCGGTAGCCGCACCAATGTATAGGATGGCCACGCCACCGGAAATCTTAGCCAAACGCTCTTGCAACTTTTCTTTGTCGTAATCTGAAGTAGTGACGTCAATTTGAGCTTTGATTTGATTAACACGACCTGTGATTTCTGACTTCTTGCCAGCACCATTTACGATAGTCGTGTTGTCTTTATCAATGTTTACCTTCTCGGCTTTTCCAAGATACTCTAACTTGGCATCTTCTAACTTCATTCCAGTCTCTTCGCTGATTACTTTGCCACCGGTTAAGATTGCAATGTCTTCTAGCATTGCCTTTCTGCGATCACCAAAGCCTGGAGCCTTCACAGCAGCCACACGTAGGGCACCGCGGATCTTGTTCACTACCAGGGTAGCAAGGGCTTCGCCTTCTACTTCTTCAGCAATGATCAAAAGAGGCTTTCCTGTTTGAGCTGTTGCCTCCAAAATTGGAAGAAGCTCTTTCATAGACGATACTTTCTTGTCGTAGATCAAAATGTAGGGGCTATCTAAATCCACTTCCATCTTCTCTGTGTTGGTCACGAAATAAGGTGACAAATAACCACGGTCGAATTGCATACCTTCTACCGTCTTCACTTCGGTTTCAGTACCTTTTGCTTCTTCTACTGTGATCACTCCGTCTTTGCCTACTTTCTCCATGGCAGTAGCAATCATTTTTCCAATTTCATGATCGTTGTTGGATGAAATGGTAGCTACTTGTGTGATTTCTTGTGAGCCTTTGATAGGCTTAGATTGTTTTTTCAGACTTTCTACAACCGCTTCTACCGCTTTGTCGATGCCGCGCTTCAAGTCCATTGGGTTGGCACCAGACGCTACGTTCTTGATTCCATGTCCATAGATAGATTGAGCCAATACGGTGGCTGTGGTGGTTCCGTCACCAGCTGCATCGGCAGTCTTTGAAGCTACTTCTTTCACGAGTTGAGCACCCATGTTTTCAATCGCATCTTTCAATTCAATATCTTTAGCTACCGACACTCCGTCCTTTGTTACGGTAGGGGAGCCGAATTTCTTGTCAAGGATCACATTGCGTCCTTTCGGCCCTAGCGTTACTTTTACTGCATTCGCTAATTTGTCCACGCCTTTTTTGATTCTGTCGCGTGCTGCTGTGTCAAATGTTATTTCTTTTGCCATAATAGTATATCTTGTTTAGTAGTGATTTTGAATTAAATAGTACCGAATATATCGGAGTTGCGCATGATCAAATATTCTTTTCCATCAATAGTGATTTCAGTACCTGAATACTTTCCGTAAAGTACTTTATCGCCCACTTTAACAGTAACAGGCTTGTCCTTCAGCCCATCGCCAATGGCAATTACTTTTCCTTGTTGCGGTTTTTCTTTTGCGGTATCAGGTATGTAGAGCCCTGAAGCAGTCTTTACTTCTGCGGCAGAAGCTTCTACCAGCACGCGATCTTCATTAGGTTTGAAATTGATTTTTGACATAACTATTTTAGTTGTTTAGTTGTGAATGTGACTTATAGTCTCTCGTGGCGTAGCTACTATTATGCCAGAGGTGTTTAGTCGTTTTTTTTTGACACAATTAATCTAAAGCGGCAGCAATTGTGGATATTTTTGACAGAATCTGTATAGGAAAATGGAATTATTGGCAGATTGGCAGTAAGTTGACGGCAGCGTAACATGGATCGCATTTTTGGGTAATCCATTAGTTGCCGTTGTTAGTTTCGTTGAAATTGTAACGCTGTGCACTTAGTAACTAAATTATGTAGGGCACCAACAACCAAGTTGCCTTTAAAAATAGAAGAGCAAAGAATAGATTTTTTCCAAAAGGACCTATCCAGACCAGGATAGGGACGCCTTATTTCTTGGTGCTATCCGCTGCAGGTGCAGCCTTCTTAATATCAATTCCGGGAGCCGCTTGTTGCTCTTTTGCTCGCTCCAAAATTTCGTCAGTAACCACACCTGTGCTAGGTGCTGTAAAATTTGTTGCCAATGAAAAAACCATGATTGCAATTGCAAAACCCCAGGTAAGACGCTCTAAAACGTCACCGGTTTTTTTTACACCAATCAAATTACTTGCTCCCGATCCGCCAAACTGACTAGACAATCCTCCGCCTTTCGAGTTTTGAGCTAGTACTACCAATACTAACAATACTGCGGAAACAATCGCGAGAATAATGAATAACGTATACCACATAACTTATTTTTTCAGCTCTTCAATTCGGGCTGCAAAGTAAGCCTTTTTTTGTGGAAACTTCCAAATCAACTTTTTGAGCATTTCAACTGCCTTCTCCTTTTTTCCTTGCTTGAGTAGAATTTCCACTAGAGTTTCAGAAACGATGTGTGTCACTTGCAACTCAATTTTTTCTGTCAAATCGGTTGGCTCGGACACGGGCCTGAGCTTATTAATAGTGGGTTGAGTCTTGATAAAATGATCGATGATCTCCGTTTGTTCGTTTTGCTTTACGCCCTCCGACTTAATCTCCTTCGTGCTTTTTATATGTTCGATCAGGTCGGCTTCCTTTAACTCGCCCTTCTCTATGGGATGGGTAGTGATGCCATCCGAAAGGGGACGAGCAGAATGCTCCAGCTGCTCCACCACTTGTTCAAATCGATGCATGGAGTTATGGAGTTGGGCCAAGTCTTGCTCCACTTCTTCATAAATATCAACTGACTGCGAAGGTATATCGGGTAACACAGCTTCGTCCTCAATGGCTGTTGCGCGAATAGGTTGGGCTTCAATTGGTGGCGTAGAAAGCTCAACAAAGACTTCTTCTGTTCTCAATATCTGTTGCTCAACTCGGGGGGAAGTCATAATAGATTTGAGCACCGCTCGATCGGTGGCATAAATCGCACTTTGCCTAAGGGCGTTGTCTTTTTCGGATAGATTCAAATCTTGGGTCACGCGTGCTACCAAATGTCGAATGACCTGGCTATAGGGAAATTGGCCTTCTAACTCGATCAGTTGATTGGCATCTTCAAGCAACAGAGAGTTGTAGTTTTGGACGAACCAATAAAATTTTTGTGGATTCAATTAAATCAAAAGTTAGGCGGTAGTAGTAAATGTAAAGCAAAAACAGAACTAACCAAAATGCAACCGCCCACGGGGTGGGAATTCTTATTTATCTTTGTTGGTAATAAATAAAAAATGAGTGTAGCGAGAGTACTGTTTTTGCAAGTTTGCATCTTCGTCTGTTATCAGGTAGGCATTTGCCAGGTAGCGGAGCCGTTGTTTTTTCAAGACAAGAGCCATGACTTTGGCGATGTTGTTGAACAAAATGGCCCTGTGATGAACGAGTTTATTTTTTTTAACAAATCCACGCAGCCTATTACAATTTTATCTGTTCAGCCATCTTGTGGCTGTACTACACCCGGATGGACAAAGGAACCTATTGCCCCAGGTAAGTCAGGATTGATTAAAGCTAGCTTTGACCCGAAAGGACGGCCAGGCTATTTCAATAAATCACTTACTGTTACTACCGACTTTGAGGGTACTGCAATCATTCTTCAGATTAAAGGAAATGTAATTGATAAGAAGGCTGAAACAGGGCCTTACGATTTGGTGGTAGAAAAGGGAAATCTACGATTTAGAAATACGTCATTTAACGTTGGCAAAGTTTTTCTCAACAAAGAGAATCCGGCTGTTGAATTCCCGCTCTATAACAATAGCAATGATTCGATCAAGATTCTGGCAGTGATAGCGCCCCCACACATTAAGTTAGTTTATCCTAAAGTGCTGCCGCCAAAGCTATTGACAAAATTCAGTATTGTTTACCGCGCCAAAGTAGAGGGTAAGTATGGATTTTGTTCTAATAGTTTAACCATCAAAACCACCGACAAGATGCTGCCTGAAAAACAGTTTCCGGTGTACGCCACGGTCGAAGAATATTTTGCTCCGCTCACCCCCGATGAGCAGTTGGCCGCGCCTATTTTAGTCGTTAACGACTACCAATTAGATTTTGGGAAAATCAGAAACGGAGTAGAAGTGACAAGGTCGTTGAAAGCCAGAAACAGAGGGAAAAAGGACCTGATCATTCGACATATTCAAAGCAACTGCACCTGTTTGGTTGTCAATTTTAATCGTATGAAACTAAAACCAAATGAAGAAGCAACAATCGAGTTTCGCTTCGATCCGACCGGCCGTGAAGGGCTGCAAAACAAGGCACTTACCATTTATGCAAATGACCCCGTTAACCCCGTTCAACGAATACTGGTAAAAGGGTATATCGATAATTGAAATTCTTCGAAAGGAAGTTTGACTCAAGAACAATTAGTTGAACTTCGTTTTTAACTTCTTTACGATCAACTCTGCCGCGTTGCCTTCACCATACAGCGCACCTGTAGTAGGAAAGAGCTCATTCTCTAGTCGATTGAACATGGAAAGAATAGCAGCTTTTTCTGAGCCCACGATATAGTTTACTTTTGCATCGATCAATTCTACCCACTCTGTCTGGTCGCGAAGAGTAAGGCAGAATTTTTGGAAGAAAAAAGCTTCCTTTTGCAGCCCACCACTGTCAGTCATTACCAACTTACAGTTTTTCAATAGTGACAGCATATCAAAATATCCTTGCGGCTCGATAGTCGTAACGTCAAGTGAGATTGCAAGTGAATTCAGGTAGGCCTTTGTGCGTGGATGTAAGGGGAGTACCACCGGCATTTCTTTATTGATTTCATTCAATGCATCACAAATGCCTCGAAGTTTCTCCGGGTCATTGGTGTTTTCTGCGCGGTGGATGGTGCACAGAACGAAGTTATTTGGAGTGAGATTTAGCTTCTTGATAATCGTTGCTATTGTTTCTGCTTTATGCTGGTAGTAAAGAACCGCATCGTACATCACGTCTCCCGGCTGTTCAATCTCACAAGAGAAGTTTCGAAAGCCTTCTCTTTCAAGATTGGCAACTGCGGTTTCAGTAGGGCAGAATAACAATTGGCTGATGCGGTCTGTCAGTATTCGATTGACTTCTTCCGGCATTTTCATTTCGAAACTCCGCAGCCCCGCTTCCACATGCGCTACGGGGATGTGCAGTTTAGCAGCTGTCAAAGCGCCAGCAAGAGTTGAGTTGGTGTCTCCATAAACCAATACGCATACTGGCTTTTCTTGGATCAATACATGTTCAATTTGTTCCATCATCCGCCCCGTCATGGCGCCATGGTTCAAACCTTGTATCTCGAGATTATAGTTGGGATGGGGGATCTCCATCTCATCGAAAAAAACCTGACTCATATTGGCATCAAAATGCTGCCCCGTGTGAACAATGATTTCCTCAATGCCAGACTTCTTCAGCGCACGCGATACTGTAGCGGCTTTGATGAATTGCGGACGAGCGCCAAGAACAGTTACGATTTTCATTGTTTGTTGTTCGTTGTTCGTTGTTGGTTATTGGAATACTGGTGCTCGATCAACGAATAACCAACTACAACAAACGAGTTATACAAAAGCAGGTATCCCTGTAATTTCATTTCCTAAAATCAATAAATGAATGTCGTGTGTTCCTTCATAGGTCACTACTGATTCTAAGTTCATCATGTGGCGCATGATAGGGTATTCGCCCGTGATCCCCATGCCTCCATGCATTTGACGTGCTTCCCTCGCAATTTCTAATGCAAGATTTACGTTGTTGCGCTTCGCCAATGATATCTGAGGTGTGGTCGCCTTGCCTTCATTCATCAACACGCCCAATCGCCAATTAAGTAGTTGTGCTTTCGTGATTTCAGTAAGCATCTCAGCCAGCTTTTTTTGTTGCAATTGAAAGGAAGCAATTGGTCTTCCAAATTGAATGCGCTCAGCCGCATATCGTCTGGCGGATTCATAGCAATCCATAGCTGCGCCCAATGCGCCCCACGCTATTCCATAGCGCGCGGAATCTAAACACATCATGGGTGCGCCTAGACCATTTTTGCCTGGCAACAAGTTTTCTTTTGGAACTTTCACGTTATCAAATACTAGTTCTCCCGTAGCACTTGCCCGAAGGCTCCACTTTCCGTGTGTTTCAGGTGTGGTAAAACCGGGCATTCCGCGCTCGACAATAAGTCCATGAATTCGCCCCGCTTCATTCTTCGCCCACACAACAGCTACATCTGCTTTCGGTGAATTGGAAATCCACATCTTGGCTCCGTTCAGCAAGTAATGGTCGCCCATGTCTTTGAAGTTGGTAACCATTCCACTTGGGTTGGAACCGTGATCAGGCTCCGTCAAGCCGAAGCAACCCAACCATTCTCCGCTGGCCAGTTTCGGCAGGTATTTTTTGCGTTGTGCTTCATTGCCAAATTTATAAATAGGATACATCACGAGTGATCCTTGCACGGACGCAGTAGACCTCATGCCCGAGTCTCCGCGTTCGATCTCTTGCATGATAATTCCATAGGAGATATAGTCCAGGCCGCCACAGCCATATTCTACAGGCAGGGTAGGTCCGAAGGCACCCACTTCGCCAAACTTTCTCACGATTTCGTAGGGAAAATGACCACGTTGGGCCCAATCTTCTATGTAGGGACTAATCTCTTTTTTGACAAAGTCACGTACTGAACTACGGATCAATTTATGTTCTTCGGTGAGCAAGTCATCGATTTGATAAAAATCAGGGTGATCGTATAGGTCTTGCTTTAGGGACTTTTTAGCAGACGCGTTGGCTGAAGTGGTGCTTGACATGGCTTTTTGGTTATTCTTGGCGAAAGCGCCAAATTTACACAAAAGTCCAAAGTAGAGGCTATAGGAAGCCGTTATAAAGGGCTACTATTCATCTTTTGTTTAATGGAAAAGCCGCTCGATTCGAACTTAGTAGAACAGGTAAAAAAACTGCAGCAGAAGTATGCCGTGATGGGGCAAGACCTTTCTTCCTATCTGGATGGGTTGCTGCATGCTGACTATTTAACGTATTGGGATTATATCCACCTGGATACATTGTTGAGTTTGCAGAATCCCAAGACCCAGTTTCCTGACGAGAAGGTTTTTATTGTTTACCATCAGATCACGGAGCTGTATTTTAATCTGATACTATGGGAGCTTGAACAGATTTCGGAGAAGCAACCTCTAGATCAAGCTTTCTTTGTCGCACGACTTGATCGGGTCATTCGCTATTTTCAATTGTTAGAAAGTTCGTTTACCGTAATGGTCGATGGCATGGAGCGCGAGCAATTCTTGAAGTTTCGGATGTCGTTGTTGCCTTCGTCCGGCTTCCAATCTGCACAGTATCGGTTAATCGAAATGTGTGCCACCGACATGATTAATCTGGTTAATCCACAAGAGCGTGAAGCGTTGCGGGAATACAGTGATTTTGACCTTCAGGTAGAGAAATTATACTGGCGAAGTGGCGCTACTGAGTTAGCGTCTGGAAAAAAGACATTAACACTTCAGCAGTTTGAAGAAAAATATCTGGAGATTTTTAAGTCGACTGGTATGAAGTATCGCGACCGAAATTTGTCGAGACTGTATGAACAACATTTCAAAGACTCTCCCGAAGTGGTCTCTCGTCTTCGCGAGTTTGATCAACTGGCCAACGTGTTGTGGCCGCTAGCCCATTTGAAGTCAGCAGGCCGGTACCTACAACGCGATCCGGAAGATATCAAAGCCACAGGCGGTACAAACTGGCAAAAATATTTGCCTCCGCGCTTCCAAAAGATAATGTTTTTCCCTGCGCTTTGGACAGATCAGGAGAAAGCAGATTGGGGAAAAGCGGGTGTGTTAAAGAACTTGTAGCTGCTAGTCCAATAACATGCAAAGCCAAAATAGGGCATTCGATTATTGGCAGTTATTGTGAATGGCTATCTTTACAATGTGAAAAAGTGCGCTTTCTTTTTGTTGTGGATGTTTCCTCTGTTTGTCTTAGGGCAGGGCAACACTCGCACTACCTACCATGATGTCGCTAAGAAAAATGTAAAAGAAGTATACCAGGTAAAAGATACGATCAGCAATATTCTACAGGGGCGGTATATCTCTTACTTCTTGAATGGCAACATCGAATCAAAAGGTCAATTTGTAAATAATGAGACAACCGGTGCCTGGGAGTTTTATTTTGAGACGGGCAATCTGCGAATGAAAGGAATACTTCGGGCCAATTCCAACTATGGATTGTGGGAATATTTTTATGAAAGCGGGCAAAAAAGTATGGAAGGTACCATTGACGGAAAAACAAAAGAAGGAGTTTGGAAAATTTACTATGAAAATGGAGACCTCAAAGAAACTGGCGGGTATAACGAAAATAATCGAACAGGCTTATGGAAAATGTATTTCGAAGACGGAGCCTTGCGTGGTGAGATCGAGTACAAAGATGACTATGGTAGGTTTACCGAGTATTATCATTCGGGAAAAGTAATGGGAGAAGGTCCGAAAGCAGGAGCACGCAATGTGGGGCTTTGGCGGTTCTTTGCTGAAGATGGTTCACTGGAGAGTGAAGGTAATTTTGAGAATGGGAAAAAGAATGGTGAATGGAAGCAATTTTATCCCTCGGGCAAACTGTCGGCTTCCGGTTGGTACACGAATGATCTACCAAGTGGACGTTGGAACTATTTCTTTGAAGATGGCTCTGCACTCTCAGGAGGCGAGTTTGTTGATGGCAAAAAGAATGGTTACTGGTCAACATTCAACAAAGGAGGGAGTAAACGAAACGAGATCACTTATCAAAATGGCGTGGGAGAATACCGTGAATACTATCAAGACGGTAAGTTGCGGGTAAAAGGACAAATTGTAGACGATAAAAATCAGGGAAAGTGGCAATACTATTTTCAAGATGGCAAATTAGAAGGAGAGTGCATGTTTGATCGGGGCAAGGGTGTTTATTCAGGCTTTTTCCCCAATGGCTCTCTACAAACAAAAGGGCAAATTGAAGATGACCTACGCATTGGCACTTGGGAGTTGTATGAGCCCGATGGGAAACTGGCGGGGTACTATAAGCCATTCTATGAAGACAAGGTGCTGGCCAACGAGATTGGTGCCGTGCTGCAAAAAACGACAAACAATACGATTGTGCTACCCAAAAAATCGAAACAAAAAGGCTTCGATTATTTTGCGCCTTTATTTCCCGAGTACCATGGCGTGATCGTTGGGGGGAATCCGGTTTTTGCATTCATTGGAACGATCCCGCTTTCCATAGAGTTTTACAATCAAGAACGACTCGGGCACGAGTTTGCCTTTGAAGGATTACGCGATCCGTTTTTTACAGCAGACTCCGAAGTGCCTGAAAATAAAGTGTTTCAGCGGGGCAACGTTATCTCGGTACGGCAGAAATTTTACAATCCTCTGAAGACGGGAATGTGGTACTTTGGGCATCAGGTGAGGTTCACTAATATCAGTCATTTCAACAATGTTTTCTCTCCGATCTCCCCCCAAACAAAAGTTACGGCAAGCGCATCCGAACAACGAGCAGAATGGGGTGTGTTGCTGGGGCTGCGCCTGATGGAACGAAACAACGCCAATGGATTTACCATTGATATTTTTGGTGCTTACAATATTGGGTTTAGAAATTTTGATGTAGATGATTTGTATAAAAATTCTTTTTCGTCAATCAATCAATCGTCTTTTTCCACCAGCGCTAATTTTGGGATCAACTTTGGCTATTCTTTTTCTTTCGATGGAAGAAGATAACGCAGATGATTTCTCAACAAGCATCATCCAGAGCCAACAATAACTCGTAACTTGCGTCTTTATTAGTCTGTCATCCAATTGAAGGGATAACTACCTTTCCTATGAACCAGAAAGTTGAAGTTAATTTAACACCCCAAGAGGCATTTGACGAGGCGCTTGTCAAACCTGCTCTTTTTCAAAAACTACATTTAACAGATGATGGCGGACTATTTTTACAGCCATTACGTAGATCGATCGATGCCAGAGGCAGGGAAGTAATAGTAAATTTTCTGGTGGAACTTGTTCCAAAGAAAGAAGCGGGATCAAACATCACTTATGAAAAATCATATCCCGATGTGAGCCACGCTCCCGCAGCAATTATTGTTGGATCTGGACCAGCCGGCATGTTTGCTGCCATCCGTCTAATCGAATTGGGCGTCAAACCAATTCTACTAGAGCGCGGAAAAGATGTGCAGGCACGAAGACGAGACATCGCTGCGATCAATAAAGCAAATGTCGTTAACCCGGAATCAAATTATTGCTTTGGCGAGGGAGGTGCGGGCACCTACTCAGATGGTAAACTATATACCCGTTCAAAAAAGCGGGGCGATATCAGACGTATTTTGGAAATCCTGGTAGCGCATGGCGCCAAAGAGGAAATTTTATATGATGCTCATCCACACATTGGCACCAACAAGCTGCCCTTGCTAGTGGCGGAGCTTCGCGAGACGATCAAGAAGGCCGGGGGAGAAATACATTTCAATACTAAAGTAATCGATTTTATATTGAAGGGTAATGAAATGCAAGGTGTTGTCACCGAGGGTGGCACCAAATGGGAAGCTGCCTCTGTGCTACTTGCGACTGGTCATTCTGCAAGAGATATTTTTGAATTGCTCCATCAACGTGGAATTAATATAGAAGCGAAGCCCTTTGCGTTGGGTGTGCGTGTCGAGCATGCACAGTCGTTGATTGATCAGGTTCAGTATCATTGTAAAACTGATCGCGGTCCTTATTTGCCGGCCTCTTCTTATTCGCTGGTTCATCAGGCGAAAGTAAATGGCAAAGAGCGTGGCGTATTCTCTTTTTGTATGTGTCCCGGTGGCTTTATTGTTCCGGCAGCAACAGCCCCAGGTGAAGTGGTCGTCAACGGAATGAGCCCTTCAAGGCGAGACTCTAAGTTCGCCAATTCAGGAATAGTAATGTCGATTGAAGAATCCGACTACCAGAAGTTTAGCAAGTATGGTGCTTTGGCGGGCCTTCATTTTCAGTCTGAAGTTGAAAAAAGAGCATGCTCACTTGCGGGCGGAACGCAAGCCGCCCCGGCTCAACGTTTAATCGATTTTGTAGGGGGAAAGCACTCGTCTAGTTTGTTACCTACATCCTATCAGCCAGGACTTGAGAGTATCACCATGGATGATGTATTTCCGCCATTTATTGCAGAGGGTTTGAGGCAGGGGTTCAGGAATTTTGGAAGCAAAATGAGGGGCTACTTAACCAACGAAGCACAAATAGTAGGAGTGGAGAGTAGAACATCTTCTCCTGTGCGTATTCCTAGAGACAAGGAGACATTGGAGCATGTATCGGTCAAGAATTTTTTTCCGTGCGGTGAAGGTGCAGGGTATGCGGGAGGTATCGTGTCGGCTGCAATGGATGGTGAACGTTGTGCTGAGGCTATGGTCAAGTTGTATTACAAGAAGAACTCTTCTGAATGAATTGTCGTTACTTTTTTGAACTGAATTTGAATGGATAAGATGACCAAGAAAACGGTAATTGTAGGTGCTTCAACAAACCCGAGTAGATATGCCTTTATGGCTGCAGAAAGGCTGGTTGACAACCACCATGAAATAGTTCCGATTGGTGTTAAATCGGGAGAAGTTTTTGGAAAATCGATTTTAGATATTGGAAGCAAACCTTCAATAGAAGAAGTAGACACGATTACACTCTACATAGGCCCGCAGCACCAAAAAGAACACTACGAGTATCTCTTAAGTCTGAAACCAAAGCGCGTTATCTTCAACCCAGGTACTGAAAATGCTGAATTTGAAAAAAAGGTAGAGGAATCGGGAGCGGAGGCACTCGAGGCTTGTACATTGGTCATGCTAAGTACAGGTCAGTATTGATCACATTATTCAAATAGAAGTTCATCCAAAAAGGAATGAAGTTCTTTCTCGGTTTTTAGGTTGTGCTGTTTTTTAGCAACGATGATTCCTGATTCCAGTATTTGTATTGCTTTTGGCTGGTTCCCCTGATCTAAGAAGAAACCAGCCGCGATGTAGTAGGTTGGCAGATAATCAGCATGTTGGGTCATCAGTTCCTGAAACAATAAACCAACCCGTTGAGGATCTTTGCCACTTAATTCCATCGCCAGCGCATACTTGTTGAAGGGCTCGTTAGGGTCTTCTACTATCCACTGTTCCAAGTTTTTCACCCGCTCGATGTTCATTTGATTTTTTCGGTTTCCAACAACTCTTATTAAAATTTTATCCTTTATCTTGAGCCAAATTTAAGTTTCCTTTGTTAAACATTTGGTAATCATTTCCCTTTTTCCCTTTATGAAGATTTTAGTTTGTATTTCTCATGTTCCTGATACCACGTCAAAGATCAATTTTACCGAAAATGGTACGAAGTTCGACACTACGGGCGTTCAATTTATAATTGGCCCTTATGACGACTATGCGTTGGCACGTGCCATCGAATTAAAAGAAGCTAATGCCGGAACTCTGGTTACAGTAATTAATATAGGTCTTGCTGAAACAGAATCAACGATTCGAAAAGCGCTAGCGATTGGTGCTGATGATGCGATTCGTGTCAATGCAGACCCTACAGATTCTTTTTTTGTTGCCTCCCAGATTGCAGAGCACGCCAAGGGCTTTGATCTTATTCTGATGGGAAGAGAATCAATCGACTATAATGGCGGAGTCGTTCACGCAATGGTTGGTGAGTTGTTGGGCATTCCGTCACTTTCTCCTGTAATGAAATTAGAAATCGATGGTTCGAAAGTAAAGATGGAACGCGAAATTGAAGGTGGACATGAAAATGTGGAAGCTAACTTACCTTTGGTAGCCGGCTGTCAGGAGCCTATTGCTGAATGGAAGATCCCGAATATGCGTGGAATTATGTCAGCACGAACTAAACCTCTAAAAGTGGTTGAACCAAAAGCGGTTGATAAGACGGTTGTCGTTCAAAAATTTGAATTACCTCCGGCCAAAGGCGCTATCAGAATGATCAGCGCTGATAATGTGGCTGAGCTAGTGACTCTGTTGAAAACAGAGGCAAAAGTTCTTTAATAAGTCGTTAGAAAAAAGCAGCGTTTAACAAAATTAATTTTATTGATATGTCAGTCTTAGTATTTGTAGAAGTAGGAGAAGGAAAAATTAGAAAGACCTCATTGGAAGCCATTGCGTATGCAAATGCCCTCAAAGCGGGTGATGTAGTTGCCGTGGCACTGGGTTCAATTGAAGCAGCGGAGTTGTCGTCTGTTGGAAAATATGGAGCTACGAAAGTGCTCCACGTTGCTGATGCTCGATTAGATAAGCCGGTGATTCAGGTTTATGCATCTGTGCTAACGAAGGCTATGCAAGATGAGAATGCAGACATACTAGTACTTGCGAATTCATCACTAGGTACACCGGTTGCTGCGAAAGTCGCGATCAAAACCAACGCCAGCTTTGTATCAAATGTAGTGGACTTGCCCAATGCGGCCAATGGCTTTGTCGTAAAACGGAGCATTTATACAGGTAAAGCTTTTTCGTTCGTTGAATTAAAAAATCAAAAGAAGGTGTTGGCGCTAAAGAAGAATGCGGCAGAGGCAAAAGAAATAGGCAACACAATTGCAGTAACTCCCTACGCCATCGCATTAAATGACGCTGATTTTAACACGACCACTACTGCCATCGAAAAAGCAACAGGAGATATTTTACTGCCGGAAGCAGAGATCGTAGTTTCTGGAGGTCGTGGTTTGAAGGGACCTGAACACTGGGGTATCCTGGAAGACCTGGCCAAAGCACTACATGCTGGTACGGGTTGCAGTAAGCCGGTGTCTGATTTGGGCTGGAGACCACATCATGAGCACGTAGGCCAAACAGGTGTAAAGGTGGCTCCTCAGCTGTATATAGCAGTGGGTATTTCAGGTGCGATTCAGCACCTGGCTGGCGTCAACTCATCTAAAGTAATTGTAGTGATTAACAAAGATGCGGACGCGCCCTTTTTCAAAGCAGCCGATTATGGCATTGTGGGAGATGCCTTTGATATTCTGCCAAAATTAACGGCCGCTGTCAAAGCCAGCCATTAGCAAAAAGAATTTCTGAATAGTTCATAATTAGTGTTGGCGAAATAGTAATTTAGATTTAGTGAAGAAGATTAAGTTAGAGATTTTAGGATTATCATCGAGCCAATCACAGACCGGTTCTTTTGCGTTGGTGCTAGGCGAAGTGTCAGGAAATCGCAGGTTGCCTATTATTATCGGAATGTTTGAAGCACAGGCCATCGCGATCGAAATTGAAAAGATCATTCCAAACCGCCCAATGACTCATGACTTGTTTAAGTCATTCTCGAGTTCATTTCATTTCCATGTGGAAGAAATAATTATTTCCGATTTAAAGGAAGGCGTCTTCTTCGCAAAAATTGTTTGCAGCGATGGGTTAAATAAAACCGAAATTGATGCCCGACCTTCGGATGCGATAGCAATCGGGCTGCGGTTTGATGCCATCATTTATACGTATGAGACGATATTGGCCGAGGCAGGCATTGTATTAACAGATCAAGAGGAGGAGGAGGATAAAGAAAAAGCGCAACCAAAAGAGGCCAAACCCAAAGCAAAGAAAGAAACGGTGAAGAAGGGTAGCGATGACTACAAAAATTATAGCATGGACAAACTTAAAGACCTGTTAAAAGATGCGCTCGATAAGGAAGATTATGAAAAAGCAGCCAAAATCAGAGATGAGTTGGGGAAGAGAAATTGACAGGTATTGAACGCACTTGAAATTGCTTAAATGGACTATGTACGCGGGCTTCTCGGATTACTTTTCTTAATTGGAGTTGCATTCCTTTTATCTGGAAATCGAAAAAAAATAGATTGGAGGCTTGTTGCTATTGGCATTGCCCTTCAAATTGTGATAGGTTTGGCTATTGCAAAAGTAGGATTCGTTCGTTACGTGTTTGAGTTTGCCAGCGAGAAGTTTGTTCTTTTTCTGGGCTTCGCACGAGAAGGCAGCAAATTTGTTTTTGGTTCACTCGCCACCGATACTTCTAACACGGGTTTCATTTTTGCTTTTCAAGCATTGCCCACTGTTATTTTCTTTTCAGCTGTAACAGCCGGTCTTTACTACTTGGGGATTCTTCAAAAAATTGTTTTTGGTTTTGCCTGGGTCATGACAAAAACGATGCGGCTCTCAGGAAGTGAAAGTCTTTCCGCTGCTGCCAATATTTTCATGGGGCAAACAGAGGCGCCCTTGTTAGTGCGACCCTTTATTGCAGGCATGACAAAGTCTGAGCTCTTCTGTTTGATGGTGGGAGGGATGGCCACCATTGCCGGAAGTGTGTTGGCAACGTATGTTGGCCTGCTGGGCGGAGGAAGTGTTGAAGAGAAGACGCTTTTCGCAACGTATTTGCTTTGTGCTTCAATCATGAATGCACCTGCTGCGATTGTTTTATCGAAGATATTCTGTCCTCAAGATGAACCCGAGAAAATTGACGCGCGGCTAAAAGTAAGCAAGGAACAAATTGGTGTCAACTTGGTTGATGCGCTCGCCACGGGTGCAGCTGACGGCTTGAAATTAGCTTTGAATATTGGCGGCATGTTGATCGCTTTTATAGCCATTATTTATGCTGTCAATTGGATACTCGTTGATTTTGTTGGTGCCGTCACTGGGCTAAATGAATTTGTGGTATCAAGTACAAAGGGAGCATTCAATGGCTTTTCGTTGCAATACATTTTGGGTCAGGTGTTTAGAGTGTTTGCTTTTGCCATGGGGGTAGAGTGGAGCCAGACGCTGCAAGTGGGCAGTTTACTTGGCCAAAAGATGGTCATCAATGAATTTGTAGCTTATGTCGACCTGTCGCAAATGAAAGCAGCCGGTTTACTTGATGAAAAATCTATTCGAATTGCCACTTATGCCCTATGCGGATTTGCCAATTTCAGCTCTATCGCTATTCAAATTGGTGGCATTGGCGGGATGGCTCCCGCGCGACAAGGCGATCTTTCGAAGCTAGGATTGAAAGCGATGTTGGCGGCCTCTCTCGCCACCATGATGACGGCTACTATCGCTGGGGCAATCTTTTAGCCTGGTTGGAAAGCACTCCTTATTCATGAGGAAATCGAGGTCATTTCTACTGACGTCTAGACGCGACAGTAATCCTATAATTTTGGACGAAGTACTGCTGTAATCCCCAAGTATTATTTATCTTAGAACTTTGATACGCCTATGACAAAATCAAATTTACTACTCATTGGGTTGCTTATTATTTTGGCATCTTGTTCCACACGAAAAGAGAAAATCCCCGAAACACCAGCTATGCCCGGAAAATCAGAAAAGATGATCATCTATCAGATGATGACACGGTTGTTTACCAACACCAATACTACCAACAAGTCCTACGGAACTCTCCAAGAGAATGGTGTTGGAAAAATGAATGATATCAACGAGACTGCACTGTTGGGTATCAAAGAGCTGGGAGTTACCCATGTTTGGTACACCGGCATAATCGAACATGCATTGCTCACAGATTATACTGAATTTGGAATACCCTTAGATGATGCAGATGTGGTAAAAGGAAGGGCGGGGTCCCCCTATGCCATTAAAGATTATTACGATATCAATCCTGACCTAGCAGTAAATGTGAAGAACCGGATGCAGGAGTTTGAACAATTGGTCGAGCGCACGCATCAAGCACAGATGAAAGTGATCATTGACTTTGTCCCCAATCACGTGGCACGCTCCTATAAAAGTGATGCATTACCAGAAGGCACGAAGGACCTGGGCCTGGGCGATGACAAAACGGTTTCATTCAAGCCAACGAATAACTTTTATTACTTGCCCGGTCAATCTTTTCAGCCTCCGGAAGGATACAATTCGTTGGGCCCTAATACTTTTCCTACAAAGGACAAGAAATACACAGAACAGCCTGCTAAAGTAACTGGTAATGACCAATTCACTGCTACTCCGGGAATCAACGAATGGTTTGAGACCGTCAAGCTCAACTACGGTGTTGATATTCAAGATAATAGAAAAACTTACTTTGATCCCATTCCCGATACATGGATTAAAATGAAAGATATCCTGGTCTTTTGGGCAAACAAAAAAGTGGATGGCTTTAGGTGCGACATGACTGAAATGGTTCCGGTCGAGTTTTGGCATTGGGCAGTACCTCAGGTGAAAGCGATCAATCAAGACATCATTTTCGTTGCGGAGATTTATAATCCGAATGAATACCGTAACTATTTAATAAACGGGCATTTTGATTTCCTATACGACAAAGTGCAGTTGTACGATATGCTTCGTTTGCTTGTCAATCAACACGCACATGCTGTTGGTATTCCGCAAATCCAAGAAAGCTTGAAAGGCGTGAACCACCAGATGTTACATTTCCTGGAAAATCATGATGAGCAGCGAATTGCTTCACCAGCCTTTGCCGGTGATCCTTGGAAGGCTGTGCCAGCGATGGTAGTTAGCGCAACGATCGATCAATCTCCGGTAATGATTTACTTTGGTCAGGAAGTGGGTGAACCCGGTGCGGGAGCTGAAGGATTTGGTGGTGAAGACGGACGCACAACTATTTTTGATTATTGGGGTGTGCCTCAACATCAAAAATGGGTGAACAATGGAAAGTTTGATGGAGGCCAGTTGAGCGTTGAGCAAAAGCAACTGCGTCAATTTTATGGTGATATTTTAAAACTCTGTTCAACCAACCAGGCGATTGCCCGTGGCAATTATTTTGACCTCACCCTTCCATGTTTACAACAGTCTGCCATTTCACCTTTTGTAAGCGTGTTCGCCAGATGGGATGGAGAAGAAAATCTTGTTATCATTTCAAACTTCAATTCAAACCTGGAGAAGGTTAAAGTTTCCATACCCGATGAGTTGGCTTCAGCCATGAAATTGGAAAAAGGAAAGGCTTATGTTGGTCGAGATTTATTGCGAAGTGGGGCTGAAATTGGATTCAATGAATCGCTGGTTGCGGAATTCGAGCTGCCAGCCTATAGTTCATTTATACTAAAAATTAAATAGTTCATGCAAGGGAAGTCGAGAGTAATTATTGAGAATGTTCAACCCATAGTAGATGGCGGATTGTTTCCCGCAAAGCGAACCGTTGGTGAATCGGTTATTGTTTCTGCTACGATTTTTGGCGATGGTCACGATCACATTCGCGCCTCTGTTCTTTACAAGAAGGCAGGTGCTAATCAATGGAAAGTGGTTGAACTGCAACCTACATTTAATGATGACTGGTCTGCGTCTTTTTTGGTAGACGAGCAAGGCACGTATATGTTCACGATACATGCCTGGGTCGATCATTTTGATACCTGGTATGATGGATTCAAAAAGAAAGCAGCCGCCAAAATCGATGTGAAGGTGGAATTGATGGAGGGCGCCATTTTCCTAAAGACACTGGCAGAAAATGGGAAGGCGAATTTGCTTAACCTCGCCACGAAATTGGAGGACACTAGTAAACACAAAGAAGCGGTTGACCTGGTACTCAGCGAGGGTTTTTCACAGATTGTTAAAGATTATCCCCTCAAGGAAAATGAAACACGCCTGGATGAGGAGGTTGAAATTGTGGTTGAGCATAAAAAAGCAAACTTCAGTGCTTGGTACGAATTTTTTCCGCGATCCAGCTCATTCGAACTTGGCAAGCATGGCACGTTTCAAGATTGCATCCGGCTTTTGCCACGGGTAGCTGCGATGGGTTTTGATGTGTTGTATTTCCCACCGATTCATCCCATTGGCAAACTCAACCGAAAAGGAAAAAATAATAATGTAAAGGCACAGAAAGGAGAGCCTGGTTCTCCCTGGGCGATCGGCAGTGACGAAGGAGGGCACAAGTCGATTCTTCCAGCGTTAGGTACGTTGGAGGATTTCAAAAAATTAATTGAGGAAGCAAAGAAACTTGGAATTGATATTGCCATGGACATTGCTTTTCAGTGTGCACCCGACCATCCATATGTAAAGGAACATCCAGATTGGTTTAAACAGCGACCAGATGGCTCTATTCAGTATGCTGAAAATCCGCCAAAGAAATATCAGGATATATATCCGTTCAATTTTGAAACAGACGATTGGAAGAATTTGTGGGACGAACTTCGGTCTGTGTTCTTCTACTGGATAGAACAAGGTGTCACGATTTTTAGAATAGATAATCCGCATACCAAGCCGATTCCATTTTGGCATTGGGTAATCATCGAGGTGCAAAAAGTACATCCTGATGTTATCTTTCTCGCGGAGGCATTCACAAGGCCAAGGATCATGGCCTCGTTGGCGAAAGTTGGGTTTACTCAATCGTATACTTATTTCACCTGGCGAGTTAGTAAAGCCGAAATCATTGAGTACATGAATGATTTAGTTTATGGACCGTCAAGAAATTATTTCCGCCCGAACTTCTGGCCCAATACGCCTGATATTCTGCCCTATCATTTACAGATGAAAGGAGAGAATAGCTTTTTGTTTCGCTACGCCCTTGCAGCTACGCTTTCTTCTAACTATGGCGTTTACGGACCATCCTACGAATTTCTGGAAAACATGCCGATAGAAGGCAAAGAAGAATACTATAATTCTGAAAAATATGAAGTGCGTCATTACGATTGGAAAAGAACCAATAGAATGACCGATATCATGAGCTTGCTGAACAAAGTGCGAAAAGAAAATGCGGCACTTCAATCTACCTGGAATATGCAGTTCTGCCCAATCGAAAACGATCAATTGATAGCGTATATAAAAGCCACCGATGACTTGTCGAACATCATTTTAATCGTGGTCAACTTAGATCCAAATGGAAAACAATCTGGTTACGTGCAACTGCCAAAAGCGCGTCTCAGACTCGGTGATAAGATCAATCTAAAATTGAAAGACCTCATCACTGGCGAATATTATACATGGACACAAGAGTGGAATTTTGTGGAGCTGAACCCGAACAAAATCCCTTTTCATGTAATGCAGCTGGAAATTCACGAGTCAAACATGTAATGTATGCCGACTGGAAAAAACAACCCGCTTTGGTTTAAAGATGCCATCATTTATGAGCTGAGCGTCAGGGCATTTTATGATAGTAATAGTGATGGTATTGGTGATTTTCCAGGCCTTGTTCAAAAGCTCGATTACCTTGAGGATCTTGGCATAAACACCATTTGGCTCTTGCCGTTCTTTCCTTCTCCGTTGAAGGATGATGGCTTCGATGTAAGCGAGTACTGTGATATTCATCCGGACTATGGCACGCTGGCAGACTTCAAATTATTTTTGAAAGAGGCCCATCGCAGGGGACTCAAAGTTATCACTGAGCTGATATTGAATCATACATCCGATCAGCATCCATGGTTTCAGAAGTCGAGAAAGGCACGATCGGGTTCGAAATACAAAGATTACTACGTTTGGAGCGATACGACCGATAAGTACAAAGAAGCACGCATCATGTTTCAAGATGATGAAGCTTCTAACTGGGCGTGGGACAATGAAGCAAAAGCCTACTTCTGGCATCGCTTCTATCGACACCAGCCCGAGTTGAATTTCGACAATCCAGAGGTACAGTTGGAAATGATTAAGGTGGTTGATTTTTGGATGAAGATGGGCGTAGATGGATTTCGGTTGCCCTCAGTACCATTTTTATTTGAAGAGGAAGGAACAAATTGTGAGAACCTCCCGCAAACGCATGCCTTTCTAAAACGTCTGCGCTTGCACATCGACAAGCATTACGAAGATCGTGTACTAATCGCTGAAGCAAACCTATGGCCTGAGGATGCTGCGCAATACTTTGGGGAAGGCCAAGAGTGTCACATGAGCTTTAATTACCCATTGATGCCTCGGCTATTTCTTGGCTTACGTACAGAAGATAGTTATCCGATCATTGATATCATTGAACAGACACCTCAAACACCACCCAATAGTCAGTGGGCTCTTTTTTTAAGAAACCATGATGAGATTGGTCTGGATATGGTGACCGAAGAGGAAAAAGACTACCTGTTTAAAGCGTACGCAAAAGATCCAAATACAAAACACAATGCAGGTATCCGAAGGCGACTTGCACCTTTGCTTAATAATGATAGACGCAAAATAGAATTGCTCTACACGATTATGTTTTCGTTGCCGGGCACTCCTGTTTTATACTATGGCGATGAGATTGGTATGGGTGATAATGTCTACTTGGGCGATCGATTTGGAGTGCGAACACCGATGCAGTGGAATGTTAACATCAATGCAGGGTTCTCAGACGCCAACCCACAGCGACTATTCTTGCCGGTAATCACTGATCCCGTTTATCGATATGAATCGCTTAATGTTGCTACGTTAGAAGAAAATCCTTCCTCACTAGTGTGGTGGGTGAAAAATGTGCTGGCCATGCGCAAGCGATTAAACGTGTTCGGGCGCGGTGATTTAAAATTTATTGAGAGTTCCAATGCGAAGGTTCTATCTTTTGCAAGGACCTATCAAGATCAAAAAATCATTGTGGTTGCGAATTTGTCCCAGTTCTCCCAAGCGACAACGCTTAACCTTTCCGATTATAAGGATTGTGACGTTACCGAGGTTTTTAGCCAAAACAGATTTTTGAATGTGGGGGATGGCGAATATCCGATTACCATTGGCCCCTACGGTTACTTTTGGTTTCAGGCAGATGTGTCGGAAAAGAAAAATATATCTAACACCAGTACTGAATTATTTCTATTCGAGACGGACATCTCTTGGGAGAAGTTGTTTAATAATTACAATGAGGTAAGAGTACTTGAACGAAAAATTTTACAACCGTTCATGAAAAAGTGCCGTTGGTTTGGCGGCAAAGCGAAGGTCATCAGCAAGATGAACATCCACAAAGTTATACCGGTGAAGGTGGATGGGGAAACTCATTTTATGACCATTATTCAAGTTGACTATGTGCAACGCTTGCCGGAATTGTATTTTTTGCCGATGTGTTTTGTCCCTACAGACAGCATGTTTGACAAGGTAGAGTACACTGCTCAGAGCGTAATCAGCAGAGCCGAGATACAGGGTAAAGCCGGGTTTATATTAGATAGCAGCTACGACCGTACGTTCCGCGATTTCTTGTTCGGAAGTATGGATCGCAAAGTAAGAATCAAAGACGAGGGCGGCACACTCGAATTTAACTCAAGCATCTATACCAAACTGAATGCCGACAAGATAGAATCAAAAATTTTGAAAGCAGATCAGAGCAACACCGCCATTATTTACAATGATCAGTTCTTTTTCAAGTTCTATCGAAAGATTGAAAACGAGATCAACCCCGATTTAGAGATTGTTAGGTTCCTTTCAGAAAACACAAATTTTAGAAACGCGCCAAAGTATGCAGGAAGCATCGAGTATCGCGACAATGAAGGGAAGACAACGGTGTTTGGACTCTTGCAAGAGAAAGTAGAGAATCAAGGAGATTCATGGGTAATGACTATTGATTCAGTAGGCCGTTTTTACGAACGAGTAATTGCGAAAGCAAAGAAAGAAAAGTTGCCCAAGCTAATCAACCGGGACGCAATTAAGTTTGAGGAAGCTCCGGAATTGATACAAGAGTTTATCGGGCGAGGGTTTTATGAGAGAGTAGTACGGCTGGGTCAGCGAACTGCCGAAATGCATTTGGCGCTCGCTTCCGACAGTGTGACGCCTGCCTTTTCTCCGGAGTACTTCACTGCAAACTACCAACGTTCTCTTTACTCAACCTTGCGAAAGTTATTGCGCGATCGATTTAAACTTTTAGAGCAAACAATGCCCAAGTTAGATCTTGAGACGCAAAAATTAGGTAAAGAAGTATTGGAAATGGAAGACACCATTTTGGAATGCTTTAGCCTTATTTATCAAACCAGAATTAATGCGATAAAAACCCGTATCCATGGAGATTACCATTTAGGGCAGGTACTTTTTACAGGCAAAGATTTTATTATCATTGATTTTGAAGGCGAACCGGGATTTAGTTTTAGTGAACGAAGACTTAAAAAGAGTCCGCTGAAAGACGTTGCTGGCATGATGCGCTCATTTCATTATGCTGCCTTTGGAAAAATTCTACTCAACGAAAACTATAGAGAAAAAGACATTGAATTTTTAGAGCAGTGGGCCGAGCAGTGGCAGCATTATGTTAGTCGTTTTTATCTGGGCGCCTATCTCGAAAAAATGGGAATGGGAAAATCTCTTTCACCGGAGGGTGAGATATTAATTCGAACGTACCTGTTAGAAAAAGCGGTCTATGAATTAGGCTATGAATTAAACGGCCGCCCGGATTGGGTAAATATTCCACTGCGAGGTATTCGCTATCAGATGCGAAGGTATCTGGAAGCGAAAGAATTAAGCAAGAAAAAGAAATAGTGTTAAATCCAATTTTATGAGCAAAAAAGTAGCATCAAAAAGCAAGACTGAAAAACCGAAACACTTCAGTTTATTGACTGATTTTGACATTCATTTGTTCAGATCCGGTAAACACTTTAAGTTATATGAAAAGTTTGGTGCGCACACGGCCACCTTCAACGATCAGCCAGGTACCTACTTCGCAGTCTGGGCACCCAATGCAAGAGTTGTTTCCGTTATTGGAAATTTTAATCAGTGGACAGATAATAAGCATAAACTTACTCCTCGTTGGGATGAGTCGGGAATCTGGGAAGGTTTTTTCGCGGGCATTGGCAAAGGTGAAGCCTACAAATATGCCATTCACTCAAACACAGGTGAGTATTTGGAAAAAGCTGATCCCTTTGCTTTTTATGCGGAGATTGCTCCGGCCACCGCTTCTATCGTGTGGGATCATGAATACAAATGGAAAGACAGCGTGTGGATGGATGAACGAAAAAAATCGATTGGAAAACCGAAGCCGTACTCCGTTTATGAGGTGCATTTGGGAAGTTGGAGAAGGAAAGTAGAGGATGGAAATCGTTCATTAAGTTATAAGGAGCTTGCCGATGAACTGGTCTATTATGTGAAAGAAGCAGGCTACACGCATGTCGAACTACTGCCAGTGATGGAGCACCCGTTTTTTGGCTCATGGGGCTATCAACTGACGGGTTATTTTGCTCCGACCAGTAGATTTGGAAATCCTCAGGAATACATGGAGCTCATAGATACTTTCCACAAAGCTGACATCGGAGTGATATTGGATTGGGTGCCTTCGCATTTTCCAGGGGATGCACATGGCTTGTACAAATTTGATGGCACCAACTTGTACGAGCATGCTGATCCACGAAAAGGATTTCATCCAGATTGGAGCAGTTACATTTATAACTATGGACGAAACGAAGTAAAGTCGTTCCTGATCAGCAATGCTTTATTTTGGATAGATGTATTTCATGCCGATGGGTTGCGTGTTGATGCTGTGGCCTCGATGCTGTATCTGGATTACTCCAGGAAAGCAGGGGAGTGGATCCCCAATCAATATGGTGGCAACGAAAACCTGGAAGCGATTTCGTTCTTGAAAGAGTTCAATGAAGTAGTTTACGCCAATCATCCTGATGCCGTAACGATCGCGGAAGAGTCAACGGCATGGCCCAGCGTTTCAAAGCCGACCTATTTGGGAGGATTAGGATTTGGACAGAAATGGATGATGGGATGGATGCACGATACACTCCGCTATTTTAAGTTAGACCCCATACACCGTAAGTATCATCAGGACGAGATTACATTCAGTATTATCTACGCGTTCACCGAAAACTTCATGCTGCCATTGTCACATGATGAGGTAGTCCATGGAAAAGGTTCATTGTTGGGCCGTATGCCCGGTGACGAATGGAGAAAGTTTGCCAATTTACGATTGATGTTTTCATACATGTTTACTCACCCTGGCACTAAATTGGTTTTTATGGGGGGCGAATTTGGTCAGACCTCTGAATGGAATCATGACCGAAGTATCGATTGGGATGCATTAAACTATGCTCCGCATCAGGGCACTCTTAAGCTAACCAAAGATTTGAATGCTCTTTACAAGAATGAAACGGCACTGTATAAATATTCATTTGATGGAAAAGGTTTCGAATGGTCAGACTATGGAGATCGTGAAAATAGTGTGATCGTTTATATCCGGAAAGCGGATAGCAAAGAGGAGTTGATGATGGTGGTTTGTAATTTCACACCAGCCACACGACAACTTTATCGGATTGGGGTTCCCTACCGTGGCACCTGGAAAGAAGTATTTAACTCAGACGATAGCAAGTATGGAGGCAGCGGAGTATTAAACGCTGGGTTACTGTATACAACACCTGTTAAGTATCACGGTAAAGATAATTCGGTTGCCATCACCCTGCCACCATTGGGCATGACGATTTTAAAGCTCAATGAGGAAATGGCTGAATTCGATTTAGATTAAGCAAAAACGTCATTTTTGGTAGTGTTTTCACCTAATTGATTTTACGAGTGGCTTCCAATAAATTTATCTGCATACATGGGCATTTCTATCAACCGCCTCGCGAAAATGCTTGGTTAGAGGTAATTGAGATTCAAGATAGCGCACATCCCTATCACGACTGGAATGAGCGGATTAGTGCAGAGTGCTATGGCCCCAACACAGCTTCCCGAATTCTGGATAAAGAAGGGGGTGTGATAAAGAATATCACCAACAATTACGCGCGCATCAGCTTTAACTTTGGACCAACACTTCTCTCTTGGATGGAAGTGTATGACAAAGAAACATACGAGGGCATTTTAGAAGCGGATCGAGAGAGCATCGAACGTTTCGATGGGCATGGTTCAGCGATGGCACAGGTATTTAATCACATGATTATGCCGCTCGCTAATCGAAGAGATAAGGAGACCCAGGTGATTTGGGGTATCCGCGATTTCGAGAAGAGGTTTAAACGGAAACCAGCAGGTATGTGGCTGGCAGAAACCGCGGTTGATACGGAGTCACTGGAGATTTTGGCAGAGCAGGGTATTTCATTTACTGTCCTTGCTCCACGGCAGGCAAAGGCATTCAGGAAAATAGGAGATAAAGATTGGATAGGCGTAAATGATCAGACCGTTAACACACGCAAGTCCTATCGTTGTCACCTGCCTTCAGGTAAAAGTATTATCCTCTTTTTTTATGACGGAAATATCTCTCAGTCGGTTGCGTTCAACGGATTGCTAAACGATGGGAGGGGTTTTGCAGAGCGATTGATTAACGCATTGGATCAAAGCGATCAATCTCATCAACTGGTACACATTGCTACGGATGGTGAAACATATGGTCACCATCATAAGCATGGGGAAATGGCGCTTGCTTTCGCGCTCGATTTTATTGAAAAGCATAAAGATGTAAGTTTAATCAACTACGCATCTTATGCCGCCCAATTTGAGCCGGAATTAGAAGCACAGATCATTGAAGATAGTTCGTGGAGTTGTGTGCATGGCGTAGAGCGTTGGCGCGAAAACTGTGGATGCAACTCAGGAAAGCCAGGGTATACACAAACGTGGCGAAAGCCGCTGCGGGATGCGCTCGATTGGTTGAGGGATACTCTGTGTGTTATTTTTGAGTCTGAGGCGAGCAACTTTTTTAAAGATCCCTGGGAAGCCCGAAATGAATACATCAAAGTTGTATTGAAGCGAACCGATGAGAACGTCAACCGATTTATTCGATTGCAGGGTCTCAACGAACAGATTGATGTGAATAAAGCACTGCGATTGATGGAGCTCCAGCGTCACGCGATGCTGATGTACACGAGCTGCGGTTGGTTCTTTGATGAAATTTCGGGTATTGAAACCGTGCAGGTTATTCAATATGCCTGTAGGGCGATTCAGCTTTCCAAGCAGCTTACCGAAAAAGACTTAGAGGCTGAATTTTTAACACGGTTAGAGTTGGCTCCAAGTAATGTGGCCACCTACGAGAATGGTGGAAACGTTTTTCGCAAACTGGTATTACCTTCAAAGACAAATTTGACAAGAGTGGGAATGCACTATGCCGTTTCTTCTATTTTCGAAGATGACCCTGAAAACCTTCCCTTATTTAATTACAAAGCAACCAATGAGTTTTTTGTAAAAAAGGAAGCTGGAGAACAGAAGCTCGTTACGGGTATAACCAAAGTACAGTCGCTGGTAACACGGTCCGAAAAGAAATTTGCGTTTGCCGTAATCTATCTTGGCAAGCACGATCTGATAGGTAACCTTTCGCTTGATATTGAACTGGACAATTTCTTTGGGATGCAGTTTCGGATGGTGAACGCATTCGAGGAAGGGCGCTTGGCGGATGTAATAAGCATTATGCAAACCTATTTCGGATCGGAGAAATATTCGATCTGGTCATTATTTAAAGAAGAGAAGCGAAAAATCCTTGATGCCATTTCCCATCAGGGGATGGAAGATTTAGAAAGTTCTCTTCGTAGAACGTATAACAGAGATTACCCTTTGGTCAATGCGCTATCAAATAATGATATTCCTATTCCAAAAGCTTACCGCACAACTTTTGAGTATATTCTCAATGCAGATCTATTGAGATGTTTTCAACCTGATAAAATAAATGTAAAATCGGTGGAGAGAATAGTTACTGAGCTGGATCATTGGAATTTAAAAATTGAAGACACAGACAAAGTCGAACGATTGGCTGGCGATAGTATCTTTAAAGAGATCAAAAGAGTAAGAGCTGAGCGCCATAATGTGAAAAGAATTGAGCGGCTAAACCGACTTTTCCCAGTGATGAGAAAATTTAAACTCGACCCTAATCTTCATCAAAGCCAGAATCTCTATTTTGAAATGTCTGTAGAAAACAAGGGTAGTAAGATGCAAGATCTTCCAGAAGAATGGATCAGTCAATTCAATTTACTGGGCGATAACTTGGGAGTAAAAGTAGAGTAGATAGGGCAGACTACTCTTTAGGGTAACGAGCGATAGCGGCCACGCAAATTACTTTCCATCCCTCTTTCGTCTTCTCCAATACCCGCATTTGCGAGGTCTCATCCCGATCGATATCGTCTTTCACCCGTTGAATAAAACGGACGTAAGCACCATTTCCATATATTCTCACTTCCTGCCACTCATTGGTGATAATGGCACGAGAAGGTTTTGAATTCTTGAAGTAACTTGTCTTACTTTTATTGAGTGCATCCCATCCCTCAACAAAACTTGTATTTGTAGAATCCGAATAAGACCAATAGGCATAAGGAACCTTTAGCCAGGTGTCTGCCCACCCTTTATAATCCACATTGAAATAGGAAGACGTTTCTTTCGCAATTACCGCCTTAATGGCTTCCGTCTCTTTAGGCTGGGAAAAGGCCTGAGGCATTCCGCAAATTATCAAGAAGACTAAAGTGAAGAATTTTGTATAAGGTTTCATATGGCACACGGGTTATTTTGGTAGACCAAAGAAATGTAGTGAAAAACCTATAATTTGACTAGTCCTAAATTCAAAACTTTTAAGAAACTGACAAATCTCATATGTGTGTTAAAACAAAATGTATAGCTTGTACCTACTAAACGAAATAATTATGGCAGAGGGAAGCAAGGTTGTAATCAAAGATCATCAGGTGATCCCGGGTAAAAAGGTGAAACTAAAAGATTTTCCCACCAAGTACGAGCGGAAAATTCTGTCCAAACAAGAGGCGGAAGAAATGTTGGATGCCAGCCGAAAGCACTTGGCTGAGGTGCAAGACAAATTGTATGCCCATAACAGATATAGCGTCTTAATTATTTTACAAGCTATGGACGCAGCCGGGAAGGATGGGGCAGTCAAACATATCATGTCTGGCTTTAATCCGCTGGGTGTGAAAGTATATAGTTTCAAGGCGCCTAATTCTGCAGAACTGGATCATTACTATCTGTGGCGACATCAGCTTGCTCTACCTGCTCGTGGAGAGATAGCCATTCATAACCGGTCTCATTATGAAAACGTGTTGGTTACAAAAGTTCATCCGCAGTGGATATTGAATGAAAACATCCCGGGCGTTGAATCGGTCAAAAATGTTGACGATGATTTTTGGAGTATGCGCTACAAGCAGATCAGGCGATTCGAAAAAAACCTCGCTGAAAATGGGACAGTGATTATGAAATTTTTCTTGCATGTTTCTAAAAAAGAGCAGAAGAAACGCTTTTTAGAACGTATCGATGACCCCTCGAAGAACTGGAAGTTTTCATTGAGTGATTTGAAAGAGCGAGCGTTCTGGGATGATTACCAAAAAGCATATGAAAAAGTACTCTTTGAGACTACGACAGATAGTGCGCCTTGGTTTGTCATTCCAGCTGATGATAAGTGGTATGCTCGCCTTGCAATTGCAGAAATTATTGCTAAAGAGTTTTCTAAGTTAGATGCAAGCTACCCCACCGTTAGCCCTGCTCAAAAAGAAGAACTACAAAAGGCAAAGGTGCAGTTGCTGGCTGAAGATGGAGGCTCAGAGGACAACAAGAAAGTGGTAAAGAATAAGGTGCTATTGAAAAAGTAGCTGCGGAATCGTTCAATCGCCAATCTCGCCAAACGTGGTCAGGTTAACAATAGTGCCACGTTCGCGGAATTTGCTGGCAATCGAATCAAGTCGTTTTATCGCTTCAGTATCCCACGGGTTGGCAACAAGCGAAAGAATTTTCAGTTTTTGAAATTGAAAGAACTTTTCAGGTGTCTCCGTAAGGTTATTGTTTGAAATATCTAGGTTTTCTAATAAAGCCAGTTGAGATAGTGATGGAGGTAGATTGGTCATCAGATTGTTGTTAATCCGTAGTACCTTCAATCGCTCTAACTGCCCCACGCTTGTAGGTACTTCACTTAGACGATTGTTGTGTAAGTATAACTCTTCGAGCGTCTGAAGTTCTCCCAGATTTTCGGGTAACGAATAGAGTTGATTGAATGCCAAGTATAACACTTCCAATTTTTTCCATTGACTTACCTCGGAATCCAACCTTTTCAACTGGTTGTAATACAAATCAATTTCTTTCAGAGACGTAAGTTGGTAAATGCCTTTCGGTAGCGCAGCTACCTGATTATTGTAGAACGACAACTGTTCCAATTTCTTTAGATTTCTGATCTCCTCTGGTATCGTTGAGATGCTGTTATTGTTGAATTTCAATTGTTTCAGTCCAATAAACCCACCAATGGTGTGAGGAAGTATTTTAATATGATTTTTGCCTAAGTCTAATTTTTCAAGTGATGGGTAAATAGGCAGCGACTGCTCTTCAAGAGTGAGTGCATTTTCGGTCAGAATCAGTTCTCTTAGATTTCTATTTTTGGCAAGTCCCTTCGGAAAGTAAATCAATGTATTCTTAGCCAAATCAAGTTTTGTAAGCTCTTGCAAAGGGCTAAAGTCTTTCGGCAAACTCAAAGAATTGTTTCCTCTAAAAATCAAATTTTTGATATTCGCATTTTTTCCCAGCTTAAGCGGTTGCCTCGCCTTGTTGTTGATGACATAGATGGTTTGAAGGTGCGGCAATTTTCTCAACTTTCGCTGGATACGGGAGATGTCTGTATTTACCAGCTCCAATTCTACCAGATTTTTGCAGGTCAGCACATCAGCAGGAACACGATTTGATTTTAATTTACCGATGCTCAATCTGGTAATGGACGATCGATCTTTGATCTGCGCAAGACTGTCATAGGAGAAAAATGACCAGTTAGCATGATAGACTTTTCGAAAGCCAATGGTTCCTGTCTGGTACTGCTTTCGCAACAATTCAGAAAGACTATCAGCCGCTTTCGCATCCATCTTATCAATGCTTTCGTGAAAGGCTTTTTCTATCAAATGAAATTGAATCGAGTCTGAAGCGGTTTTAAAAATTGGCTGTTCGCTGGAAGACGGGTTAGCAGTTTGAAAAACCTCAGTTCCTGTCCTGATCAATGTATCCGGACGATTTGTTTTGATCGACCTTTTATTGCCTTTTTCGTCTACAGAAATAATTTCAACCACCGACTGCGAATAGCCATAGGCAAAAATGAGTAGCCCTATAACAAGGGTTGAAAATTGCTTCATGTTTTGTTTGTTTATAATGAAATTTATTGAGTTAAAAGCACAATTCCAAGTGGTCGTTCCCTCGTTGAAATTGGCCTCGAAAATCTCCTGTTTTAGCGCTAAAAAAATGCGGTAAATACTATTAAAAAACGTATTTTCGCGGGTATTTTAAATATCAGAAATGAACGAAGGAAAAGAAAGAAACGAATCGAACTATTCAGCGAATAATATTCAGGTTTTAGAGGGGTTAGAGGCGGTCAGGAAAAGGCCGGCCATGTACATTGGCGATATTGGGGTGAAGGGTTTGCACCATCTGGTTTATGAGGTAGTGGATAACTCGATTGACGAGGCATTGGCAGGTTATTGTGATGATATTCATGTGGTCATCAATGAGGACAATTCTATTACCGTAGAAGATAACGGTCGGGGTATACCCACCGATATGCACGAAAAAGAAAAAAGAAGCGCGCTGGAGGTGGTTATGACCGTCTTACATGCCGGTGGAAAGTTTGACAAAGACACCTACAAAGTTTCGGGTGGGTTGCATGGTGTAGGTGTTTCCTGTGTTAATGCCCTGTCAGCAGTTCTGACGGCCACCGTTTATCGAGAAGGCAAAATATTTGAGCAAGAGTATCATAGAGGCGTACCACAGTACCCGGTAAGAGTAATAGGAGAGTCTGAAAAAAGGGGAACCACTGTTCATTTCAAGCCGGATCATGAGATATTTATTCTTTCTCAGGAATATAACTACGAGACCATTGCGTCCCGGTTGCGCGAACTGGCTTTCCTGAACCCGGGCATTAAGCTCAATCTGAAAGACATGCGGGAGAAGGACGAGCATGGAGCTCCAAAAACTACAGCTTTCTTGTCGATCGGGGGATTGCGCGAGTTTGTGGAATATTTGGACTCCACGAAGGACAAATTGATTGCCAATCCAATTTACATCGAGAATGCTAAATCGGAGATACCGGTTCAGGTGGCGATGGGCTACAACACTTCTTATAGTGAGAACTTGGTATCTTATGTGAACAACATTAACACCCATGAAGGAGGTACCCACGTGGCTGGCTTCCGCAGAGCACTCACGCGCACGTTAAAGGCGTATGCCGATAAGTCTGGATTGTTGGAAAAAGCAAAAGTGGAAATATCAGGTGATGACTTTAGGGAAGGCTTGACAGCCGTGATTTCCATTAAGGTTCAAGAGCCTCAGTTTGAAGGGCAGACCAAAACCAAACTGGGAAACTCAGAAGCCATGGGCGTGGTTGACACAACGGTAGGCGAGATGCTTCAAAACTTTTTAGAAGAGAATCCGCGAGAGGCAAAGCTAATTGTCAGTAAAGTTATTCTAGCAGCACAAGCGAGGATTGCTGCAAAGAAGGCGCGTGAAATGGTGCAGCGTAAAAATGTCCTTTCCGGCACCGGCCTGCCCGGCAAATTGGCCGATTGTGCCAGTTCGGATCCCGCTATCTGTGAATTGTATTTGGTGGAAGGTGACTCTGCTGGTGGTTCAGCAAAGCAAGGTCGCGACCGAAATTTTCAGGCTATTCTGCCATTGCGCGGAAAAATATTGAATGTTGAGAAAGCACAAGAACATAGAATTTATGAGAACGAGGAGATCAAGAACATGATCACTGCACTTGGTATCACGTTTGGAAATGCAGAAGATAGTAAGGCACTTAATTTGGGAAAGCTTCGGTACCACAAAGTAATCATCATGACGGATGCTGACGTGGATGGTAGTCATATACGCACCCTAATACTCACGTTCTTTTTTCGCTACATGCGCGGGCTCATCGAGCAGGGCTATGTTTACATTGCCCTGCCACCTTTGTATCAATTAAAAAAAGGAAAGGTAGAAAACTATTGCTGGAACGAAGAGCAGCGCGATGCATTGATCAAAGAAATGAGCAAGGGCGGCAATGAGGACAGCGTGGGTGTTCAGCGCTATAAAGGTCTGGGTGAAATGAACCCAGAACAATTGTGGACGACTACGATGGATCCAACAAAGCGGACACTAAAGCAAGTGAACATTGAATCAGCAGCCGAGGCAGATCATTTGTTTTCTATGCTGATGGGAGACGAGGTAGCTCCAAGACGCGACTTTATTGAACGCAACGCCAAGTACGCAAAAATCGACATTTAGAGAAGGATGGAGATTGAAAAAGAAGTTCTCCATTCGGTAACATTCGAAATCTTATTTTAATTGGAAAAATCTTCATCTTTGGAGGTAAAAGCTTTGTGGTAGAATTATGGAAAGTGTGCCTCTAACCGGACAAAATGAAACGTCCATTGTCAATCAGATTTTTGAGAGTCGTTTCATAAGCCGCGATTTGAGTTGGCTTCAGTTCAACTATCGGGTTTTAGACCAGGCAAAGCACATTGACCGAAGTATTTTTGATCGCTTAAAGTTTTTGGCCATTACCGCTTCTAACCTAGATGAGTTTTGTACAATCCGGCTCGGCAGTCTCTATAACTATTTAGATTATGGCAAAGAGCGCTTCGACTATAGCGGCTTGCGGGAAACGCCATTCCGCGAGTATCTCTTAAGCGAAATACACAAATTCGTAGATGAGCAGCATGACTATTTTATCAAGAAGTTAAAACCTTTATTTGAAAAAAATAATTTTAAGATATCAACCTACCCATCGCTTTCAAAAGAAGATCAAGATCGGGTAGATCAATACTTTCAGCGTACCATCTATCCGATGCTGACGCCCATGTTGTTTGATAACTATCATACGTTTCCTGTACTTAAAAATAACCGCCTTTTGTTTGGTGTGGTGACGGTAGCACCTCAAGACGTAAATAATCAGCTGCGTGTTTCTTTCATTCAGGTACCCAGCAATATCCCGAGGTTTTATGAAATACTGAGTTTCGATAATGTGTTGCAATTTGTTCCTGTTGAGGAAATAATCAGAAACAATATCCACCACCTTTTTCGAAACGTTGAGATCAAAAGCATCAACCTTTTTCGGATTAATCGCAATGGCGATTTTACTCTGGAAGAAAGCGAAGACATAGAATCTAACTTTCTGGAAGAGTTAAAACGAAAATTACAAACCAGAAGATCTGGCCGAGTAGTACGAATGGATATTCAGGAAAATCCCGATCCTTGGCTGATAAGGCTTTTGAAGATACAGTGGGATTTAGACGACCTTAATATCTTCAAGATTCCTGGTGATGGGATGATCGACTATGCTGGCCTCAACCAAGTAGTGGGGCATCCTGAGTTCAAGAGTAAACGACTTCAACTTCCTCCTCAAGTCAAACCGGTTTCGTTTCCTGAACTAGGCACCCGAGATTTATTTGAGGTACTGAAGGAACGCGACATTCTGATGCATCATCCCTACAACTCCATGGAACCCGTATTGGAGTTGTTGGAAAAGGCCGGTGATGATCCATTTGTGCTTTCCATTAAGATTACCATCTACCGATTAGCCAAGGGAGATTCCAGAGTGAGTGCCGCTTTGCTTAAAGCCGCTGAGAATGGTAAACATGTATCTGTTCTTTTTGAAGTAAAAGCCAGGTTTGACGAAGAGAATAATATTCGGGAAGCAAAGAAATTGCAACAGGCGGGTTGCTTTGTGATCTATGGAGTTAGCAGTCTCAAGACGCATACAAAGTTATTGTTGATCGTTCGAAATGAACCGGATCGTGTGTATCGGTATGTCCATCTCTCCAGCGGGAACTACAACGAGACAACTTCGCGCTTTTATACTGACGTAGGAATTTTGAGTACCAACGATTCATATGCTAATGACGTATCGGAGTTTTTCAACGTCATAACGGGTCATTCCCATCCAACTACTTACAAAAATCTGATTACATCGCCACGCGATATGCGCAATCAACTAATGTACTTGGTTCGCTGCGAAGCAGAGAATGCCCGAAATGGAAAAACAGCAGGCATTATCATCAAACTCAATTCAATACAGGATAACGACTTTATCAATTGCTTGTATGAGGCATCAATAGCAGGAGTTTCAATCAAGCTGATTGTGCGCGGGATGTGCTGCTTGCGACCAGGAAGAAAGGGACTGAGTGAGAATATCGAAGTTGTTTCAGTGGTGGGTGAGTATTTAGAGCACTCTCGGATCTATTATTTCCATAACGATGGTGCCCCTAAAGTGTACGTGGGCAGTGCCGATGCGATGGTGCGAAGTTTTGACAGAAGAATTGAGTCTCTTTTTCGTCTTGAATCGGACATGCTTCGTAAACAAGCGATGAATATCCTACGATATAACTTGAAAGACAATGTCAATTCGTATGTGATGTGCGAAGATGGTACCTACAAGATCAAGGAATTAAACGGTGAACCACCTTTCAACATCCATAAAGAGTTCTATAAAGTTACAAAAGAGATATTTCAGGATGTAAAGTTGTTCTAGAAAATCGTGTCAGGTTGAGCTTGTCGAAACCTAGATTTTCAACTTAAATTGCCTGGACAGAAAGTTTTTTGAGATGACTTTTAGTAAGTTCTGTCCTACTTCTTGAACTCAATTTTTTTCTGCTGGATATTTCTCTCCAGTACGTGAAGAAGGATACCATCTTTCAATCCTACATCAGGAACAATGATACTGTTGGAGTGAGCCCACTCCATCACTTTGATATAAATACCGCTCGCAGGAACGATTACGTCTGCCCGATCGGGATTCATTTGAAGTTGATAAATTCGCTGATCAATCGTAAGCGACTCAATCTCCTCTTTAATGGCTTTCACCTTTTTGAGTGATAATGTGGCACCGGGCTTCTTTTGCGCTAGTTCAAAAATTTTAGATATGTTTCCGCCCGTTCCAACGGCCGTCACTTTTCCATATGCAGGTTTTACATTTTCCCTTACCCAATGCTCCATGTCTTCCCACATCACTGGTGAATCATGATGCTCGAGTATCCTTACGGAGCCGATTTTAAACGACCGTGTTTTTATTTTCTTTCCTTTCACAAAAAGATTCAACTCGGTACTTCCACCGCCCACATCAATGTGTAGGTAGGTCTCATTCCCCAAATAGGAGAAGATTGCCTTGTTAATGAATTCCGCCTCCATGTGGCCATCGATAATGTTGATGGTTACTCCCAACTCTTCTTTCACTTGCCGTGCTACCTCTTCTCCGTTCTCCGATTCACGCATGGCTGAAGTTGCGCAAAACATATAATCATCTACTTCATATAGCTCTAGCAGAAGTTTATATGCCTTCATCAGCTTTTTAAACTTAGCTATGCTGCCATCGCTAATGCGATTGGTAGTGAAGACGTCATGTCCAAGACGAAGAGGAAAACGAACATACTCCAATTTCTTAAAAAGCATTTTCTCTCCCCCTTCTAGTATAGTCGAGATTTGAAGCCTGATGGCATTGGATCCGATATCGATGGCGGCAAGCTTCACAGGCTAAGGTTGTTTGAGTCGGCAAATTAAGCATTATGGCTTTTTAATTACTACAAGATTGCTTTTCTTTGCACCGCTTATCCAGAAAGACCGAGGGACAGGGCCCGATGAAGTCTTAGCAACCTTGCCAATAACTTGGTGCTAACTCCCTTCTGCGAAATGCGGAGAAGATAAGTGGCCATTCACTAAGGCTCTTTCTGGATTAAGCACGAAACTAAATCGTGAGAAAGAGTGAAGAAAATTGAAGACATTTTAAAAGAACGAATCCTCATTTTGGACGGTGCCATGGGCACGATGATCCAGCGCCACAAATTAGAAGAAGAAGATTTTCGGGGCGATCGTTTCAAGAATCATTCGCATTTATTGAAGGGCAATAATGATTTGTTATCCATTACGAGACCGGACATTATTAAAGGCATCCATGCTCAATATTTTGAGGCCGGTGCAGACATAGCTGAAACAAATACGTTCAGCGGAACAACTATCGCACAGGCTGATTATCATTTAGAGCATATCGTTTACGAACTAAATTTCCAATCCGCTAAAATTGCCAAAGAGGTTGCAGTGGAATTTACTAAAAAGGAACCCGACAAGCCCAGATTTGTGGCGGGTGCAGTTGGCCCCACAAACAGAACTCTTTCTATTTCTCCCAATGTGAATGATCCGGGGTATAGAGCCGTAACATTTGATCAGCTCAAAGTGGCCTACAAAGAGCAAGTGAAGGGACTGATGGATGGAGGTGCAGATCTCCTTTTAGTAGAAACTATTTTTGATACCTTAAATGCGAAAGCAGCGCTCTTTGGTATTCAAGAACTTTTTGATGAAGAAGGTAAAACATTACCCATCATGGTTTCAGGAACCATTACTGATGCAAGCGGACGAACTCTTTCGGGGCAGACTACCGAGGCATTTTTAATCTCTGTCTCTCATGTGCCTTTATTAAGCGTTGGCTTGAATTGCGCCTTAGGAGCAAAGCAATTAAGACCTTACTTACAGATTTTGAACGAGCAAGCACCGTTTTTCGTGAGCGCTTATCCTAATGCCGGCCTTCCCAATGAGTTTGGGCAATACGATGAGGGTCCGGAAGAAATGGGAAGTCAGATTGATGAATTCCTGAAAGAAGGGTTGGTAAATATTCTTGGCGGATGCTGTGGCACAACGCCTGCCCATATTAAAGTGATTGCGGAGTTAGCAAAGAAGTATAAACCAAGGGAGGTGGTAGTCAATGCCTGATCATTTTCTTAAACTCAGTGGACTGGAAGCAGTAACTGTTTCCCCTGCGTCTAACTTTGTTAATATTGGTGAACGAACCAATGTTACGGGCTCGGCCAAATTCCTAAAATTAATCAAAGAAGATAAATTTGATGAGGCGCTGTCTGTCGCTTTAGATCAAGTAAGGGGTGGGGCACAGGTAATTGATGTAAACATGGACGAAGGCATGTTGGATTCTGAATCTGCCATGGTGCGGTTCTTAAACCTGATGGCTTCAGAGCCAGAAATAAGTCGAATCCCTGTAATGGTCGATTCATCGAAGTGGGAGGTAATCGAAGCTGGATTAAAATGTTTGCAAGGGAAAAGCATTGTGAATTCCATCAGCTTAAAGGCTGGTGAAGAAGAGTTTCTTCGTCAGGCAAAATTGGTGAAGCGATATGGTGCCGCAACGGTGGTTATGGCTTTTGACGAAGTGGGCCAGGCAGATACCTACCAACGAAGAATTGATATTTGTAAAAGAGCGTATGATATTCTCACACAGAAAATAAATTTCCCTCCACAGGATATCATTTTTGATCCAAATATTTTCCCGGTAGCAACAGGAATTGACGAGCATCGAAATTATGCACTCGATTTCTTCAAAGCAACTAAGTGGATTCGTACCAACCTACCGCATGCACACGTGAGTGGTGGAGTAAGCAATGTGTCGTTTAGTTTTCGGGGAAATCAGTTAGTCCGCGAAGCGATGCATTCTGTCTTCTTGTATCACGCCATCAAAGAAGGCATGGATATGGGCATTGTCAATCCGGCTATGCTTGCTGTATACGATGATATTCCTAAAGATTTGCTTGAACGTGTCGAAGACGTTCTGCTCAATAGGAGAGAAGATGCCACCGAGCGCCTGCTTGAGTTTGCTGAAACTGTAAAAGGTTCAGCCAAGAAGAAAGAGCAAGATGATGAGTGGAGAAAAGGAACGGTTGAAGAACGATTGACACATTCGTTGGTGAAAGGGGTAATTGAATTTATTGAAGCTGACATCGAGGAAGTCAGGCATAAATTTGATAAACCACTGCATGTAATCGAGGGGCCATTGATGGATGGTATGAATGTGGTGGGTGATTTGTTTGGTGCGGGAAAAATGTTTTTGCCGCAGGTCGTGAAGAGTGCCCGAGTCATGAAGAAGGCGGTAGCCTACCTGACACCATTTTTAGAGGAAGAAAAAATTAGAAGTGGCCAGGTTGGAAAGGCAGCAGCCAAAATACTCATGGCCACCGTAAAGGGAGATGTTCATGATATTGGAAAGAACATTGTAGGAGTTGTATTGTCGTGTAATAACTACGATGTAGTTGATCTTGGAGTGATGGTGCCCACTGAAAAGATCATTGAGGCCGCCAAGCGTGAGAAAGTGGACATCATAGGATTGAGCGGTCTAATTACGCCCTCACTAGATGAAATGGTCCATGTGGCCAAAGAGATGGAGCGAGAAGGAATGGTTTTGCCGTTGCTAATAGGTGGGGCTACTACTTCGCGGATTCATACAGCCGTGAAAATTGATCCTGTGTATAGTGGCCCCGTGGTTCATGTATTAGATGCTTCTCGTTCCGTCCCTGTTGCGAGCGAGTTTATCAATCCCGAAACAAGAGGTGCATTTAAATCCCGCGTCAAAGAAGAGTACGTCAAATTGAGAAGTGAGCATGAGGGCAGGCAACAAGCTAAGAACTACATCTCACTCCCAGAAGCAAGAAAAAATAAAGTCAAAATAAACTGGAGTAATACCTCCATTAGCAAGCCGAGCTTCTTGGGTAAAAAAGTACTGGTTAACTATCCGCTCGAAGAAATAGCAAAATACATCGACTGGACTCCTTTCTTTCAGACATGGATGTTGTTCGGTCAATATCCAGATATCTTCAAAGACGAAAAAGTAGGAGTGGAGGCGCAAAAGCTTTTTGACGATGTACAAGTGATGCTGAAAAGAATTGTAGCCGGAAGGAAACTTTCAGCAAACGGAGTATTGGCTTTTTATCCCGCCAATAGTACCGAGACGGATGACGTGCAGTTGTATGCAAAAGACGGTTTGAATCAGCTTGCAACTCTTCATTTTTTGCGCCAGCAGAATAAGAAAGCTAAAGACTTACCAAATTTTTGTCTTTCAGATTTTGTTGCTCCGCAGAGTTCTGGAAAAGAGGACTATATTGGGATGTTTGCAGTGACAACCGGTATTGGTTTAGAAAAATTAGTGGAAGAGGCCAAAGCAAAACAGGACGATTATTCCGAGATTATGGCAAAGGCGCTCGCTGATCGGCTAGCTGAGGCATTTGCCGAACTGTTGCACGCAAAAGTCAGGAAAGAGTACTGGGGATATGCTGCCAATGAGAACCTTACCGCGGAAGAAATGATCAAAGAAACCTATCAAGGTATTCGTCCTGCCCCGGGTTACCCCGCTTGTCCTGACCACACTGAAAAGCGAACAATTTTTGAATTGCTGGAAGCCGAAAAGGAAGTGGGTATCACGTTAACGGAATCATTCGCCATGTTTCCAACTGCGGCAGTAAGTGGCTATTATTTTTCACACTCCGAATCAAAATATTTTGGACTGGGGAAGATCGAGAAAGACCAAGTGGCAGAATACGCTCAGCGTAAGGGGATGAGTTTAGAGGAAATCGAGAGATGGTTGTCACCAAATTTAGCATACAATTGATTCGATGATTCGGTAATTCGTTAATAGAATCACCGATCCTCAAATCAACAAATCAACGAATCAACAAATTAGAATCATGAAAGTAATCGATCACATAAAGAACGCCAACGGCAGAACTCTTTTTAGTCTTGAAATTCTTCCGCCTTTGAAGGGAGAAAATATCAGAACCTTGTTTGATAACATGGATCCATTGATGGAATTCAAACCTCCGTTCATTGATGTGACGTATCACAGAGAGGAGTATGTGTACAAGAAAAAGGAGAACGGGCTGTTAGAGAAAAGATCAACACGCAAGAGACCGGGGACGGTGGGCATTTGCGCAGCTATTCAAAACCATTATAAAGTAGATACGGTTCCCCATATTATTTGTGGCGGCTTTAATAAAGAAGAGACGGAAAATGCTTTGATTGATTTGCAGTTTCTAGGAATCGATAACGTACTCGCTCTCCAGGGCGATGCCATTAAATCAGAAGCCAAGTTTATGCCTGAGCCAGATGGCCACCGCTATGCATCCGAGTTGGTAGAGCAAATTGTGAACATGAACAACGGCAAGTTTATTGATGAAGACTTGCAGCACGCCACGCCCACTAACTTTTGTATAGGTGTGTCCGGCTATCCTGAAAAGCACTTTTCCTCTCCGAATCTGAAAACGGACTTAAAATTTTTAAAGAACAAGGTGGACTTGGGCGCAGAGTACATTGTTACTCAAATGTTCTTTGATAACAAAGCCTATTTTGAGTTTGTAGACAAGTGCCGAGAAGCGGGGATCACTGTCCCTATTATTCCAGGCATTAAGCCAATTACGGCCAAGGTTCAAGCCAACGTGCTCCCAACTATTTTCCACATTGACCTGCCTGAAGAACTTGCCGATGAAATAGAGAAATGCAAAGACAATGCAGCGGTTAAGCAATTAGGAATAGAGTGGTGTGTAAATCAGTCTAAAGAACTGATGAAATTTGGTGTGCCGCTCGTGCATTTCTACTCGATGGGAAAGTCAGATCCGATTTATAAGATTGCTAGGCGGTTGTTTTAGAACAATTCGGCAGGACGCATTCGTAAAAATTCTTGCCATGGCATACCTCCGCTGCCGATCAAAAAGACTTTGTCGGGCTTCATTTCCTTTTGAAAGGCTGCCATCCCAGAGGTTTTTTGTTTTGCGCCACTTTTGATCTCCAATCCAATTACTTTGCCACGTTGTTCCAGCACAAAATCCACCTCGTGATTCCGGTGCCGCCAATAGTGCACATTGAACTTGTCGCGAAGCGATTCGTTGATCAGAAATGCTCCGATGGAAGACTCTACAAAGCGGCCCCACAATTCAGGTTTTGCAAGAGCTTCGGCTAGTGTTTCGGAGCGTTGCACAGTTAATAGGGCATTATTGTGAACTTGAAATTTCGGGCTGGAGCTACGCACAGACAATTTGTTAGAAGAAAATTTTTCAAGCCCTCCTAGTAACCCTGCCGTATCAAGTAGGTGCAGATAGTTGGCGAGTGTAGTAGTATTTCCAGCATCTTGCAATTGTCCTTGCATTTTGGTGTAAGACAAAATCTGACCGGAATACGTGCATCCCAATTCAAAGAGCTTCCGCATCAAGGCGGGCTTGTTAACACGTGTGAGCATTAGTATGTCGCGTGAAATACTGGATTCTATGAGGGAGTCCAAAACATAGTTTCTCCATCGTTCTGGGTCATTGATCAGCGAGGCAGCTCCCGGATAGCCTCCAAACCAAGTATATACATTGGCATCCCAGCCAAAAGCTGCATTCATTTCTGGGAACGTCCAATGCCCCATAAAAATGGTTTCGAAGCGACCTGCCAATGACTCAGTGAGACCTTGTTGCAATAGCAACCGCGAAGAGCCCAGCAACAAAACTTTGACTTGTGTTCCTTGCTGCGTATCCAAGTCCCAATTCTTTTTAATCACCTCGCTCCAATTGCCAATTTTTTGAATTTCGTCAATCACCAATATAAAATCAGCTGACTCCAATTGCTTGACGCGCTCACGAGCAACATTCCATTGCTGGTCAATCCATACAGGATTAGAGTTGGTGTCATCGGCTGAGACAAACAAATACGGATTTTTTAAGTCTCTTAAAACTTGTGTCACTACAGTGGTTTTTCCCACTTGACGCGGGCCATAGATAGCCTGAATGAGCTTTCTTGGTTCGTTGAGCCTATCTGTAACTGTTTGATAATGAGTACGAATGAATGATTTTGACATTTTGATCAGTGTGTTGAGTAAAAATACTCAAAGTATTGAGCAAAACGTAATTGACGTGAAAATAGTTGAGCAATAAAAAAAGGGCCGAAGCCCTTTTTTATTGATGTTGCGTGGTGATCAAGGATTGATTGGTAAGTATGTTCCATTGTACTGTGAGAGGTTAGCGCGAGGAACAGTTGCGTTAAACTTACTATTGATGGCATCTATAAAAATGTTCGCCAGGTAAGCTGATCCTCTATTGTTAGGATGAACGCCATCCTCAGAAAAGCCCCCTGTTGGGGGAGCAAAACTAGGAGAGATTGCCACTCCGTCAATAATCTGAAGTCTATCGGTGATCAGTTTTGTGAACGCAGCATTTACATCTGCTAAAGCGATCCGATTGTTACTATTATCCGCAGCTGCTTTGATAACATTATTGAACTCGGCAGTTCTTGTAAGAATAGCTTGTATCTCAGAGGGTATCAAAACAAACTGATCCGCCAGAGGCACTGAAGTTCCTATAATTGCAGTTGGAATATTATTAAAGCATGAGCCGAGAACGGCCCCAGCCGAAAGAGTAATTAAATCAGTGGCTGTGGCTTGTCTTACTCTCCTGTATGGCTCCAGGCCGGCTCTTTGAGTAGCTGTGATTCCTCCTCCAGCTAGTAGTGCATCGAAAGTAGCTCCTAGATCAGGAAACTCAGGAGATTTTTCTGAGATGAGGATTCTGTTGCCTGCCCCTGCGGTATAAGTAACTTTTCGAGCGTCTAAGTTTGCTGCGGTCGAACCGGATAATGCTAGTAGACTTGGGTTGCCTTTAATTGCATCAAGTACTGAGTTATATCCAGCAAAACCTCCATTTAGAGCTGTAGCCTGCTCTGCGGTAATTGTGATGGCATTAAATAAAACAGTAATAAAGAAAGGTATGGTTGTTATATTAGGGATGTTGCCCACAACTCCCTTTGAATTTGGATTGGCGGCAAGCAGTGTACCAATAGCGGATTGATACGCAGCCTGAAAACCCGTTCCTGGTCCTGGAGCGCCTCCAAGTGTTGTTAATGGGATAGCACCTGATCCGCCAGTTGTAGCGTATCCAAGTATATCATTATTACCCAAGAAGAACATGAAAAAAGAGCCATTTGCCGCAACAGCATCTCCTAAAATTGTTGAAGTTCCAGGATTTGTAGCAAATCGCTGATAAAATGAATTGAAGGCGGGATTTCCAGAAGAGGGCCCACCTGTTTGTGGAATCAACGCCTGTATGAGCTGTATTCCCGGCACTCCAAAATTGTTTAAGGCAGCCTTGTTTCCCGTAAATGCAGAAGGTAATTCACCACCGCTGCCTGGTACTGCGGGGGTAGTTACAGTCGAGGGGCAAGTGACCGTTCTGGCGGGCGTTCCCAAGGCTGCTGGCCCGGGTGTTCTTGGTCCAGCGCCATCTGGATCAAATAAGATCAACCTGCCTAAAATTGGTCCGCCCGGAACTGGTGGATTTGTAGTAGTCGTGTTAAAACCATTTACTGAATTGATGTCTGGTTGATTAAATGCACCTCCACCTACAGTTGCAAACTGCTTTGCCAAAATGGCTCCAAGCGAATTTTGTTGACCATTGGTATATAGTGCCCCTGCTTGGTAGCCTGCCGTAATCGAATTACCGATAGCTACAAACTTTGTGAAGTCAGCTGTACCCTTTGAAGGTATTACGACTGGTGGTGTCACAACCTCCGGAGGAGTTAGTTTGATTGGCTCTTGCTTGCATGACCCAACGATGAATGTCGCTGCTAGTGCGATGTATATAATTTTAGTCTTTTTCATAGCTTAATTTTTTCTACGTGGATTAATTTAAAAATTCATCAAACGTAATGGAGATGTAGTACTGTTGCCCCACAAAAGGAGAACCCAAATTGGTTCGGTAGTCGCCACCTCCGAGGTTTGTTGCTCCCAGTTTTATCATAGACTTGATAGCCGAAACTTTGTAGTTTACTTGGGCATCTAAAACTCCAAACGAAGGGATTACAGCAGGCAAGTTGTTTCCAAATGAAGACACCCAGATGAAATCTTCTTGCCACCTATAGTTGATATTGAAGCCTAAATTTTTTGCCACTTTTCGGTTGCCAATTCCAACACTAAAGCGGTTGTTTGGTGTATTGAAACCGGCATTGAACTCAGCTGTTTCTTCTGCATCAAGATCTGCCCAGTTGTAATTTCCATTCACAATAAAATTTTTGGGAAGGCTATAAGTTAATCCAAGACCAACGCCATAAGATTCAATTTCCTGTGGTGAATTGTTGTAGAGAGAGAAGAGCCTGCCTGGAGCAGATACTACGTTCTGATGGGTAGTTGGCAGTTTGGCGGCCACAATCTGAGATCCTAAGAAATTAGTATATGATGTATAATAGCCATTCAAATCAACAAGTAGTTTTGAAAAAACAAGTCCTTTGTAACCTAATTCAAATGATCGAAGTTGTTCAGGTTGTACATAAGCCACATTTGCTGTTTCAAGTAAAGCGATTGCTGTGGCACTTCCTGTTGGAGTACCGTCTGCGGCAAGAGTGCCGCCCGCATTTCTGAACGCTGTGAATGAACTTTGAGTCCACGACCCACCATTATGCACTCCATATCTTCCTGCATTTTTCTCGGCACTACCAAGAAGTGTAGGTCCTGCAGTTGGGAAGAAAATGAACTGTGCTTGCGTATCAGGATTTCTGAAGCCAGTTTGGAACGAAGCGCGTAAGTTGTTGTTTTTATCAAGCTCGTAAACAGCTGACAAACGTGGCGACAACTGGCCGTTAAAGTTTTCATTTTTATCATACCGCAAAGAACCAGTGATCTTTAGTTTCTCTGCAAACGTTTTGGCAATTTGAGCATATCCGCCAAACTCGTTGATTACCACCCTAGAGAAATTTACACCGTCAGAGGGTGCTTCATTGAAGATTGTGCCATTAGAAAACAAATCGTATTGACGGAAATTACCACCAATTTGGATTTCGGCCCATTTAATTTGGTTGAAGAACTTATAATTACCCTCGATGTGGTTCAACTTTGAGTTATCAAAAAATGACGCTCCACCTCTTGCAACACGAGCTATTCCATCCTGCACTCCTGAAAACGTGCCGGTTGGCGTTTTTTGGAAGAAGTTAGCCTTGATAAGGTCTACCAAGTTCGTAAACTCGGGAGTTCCTGGGGTGGGTCTATTTCTATCCGCGAATGCACGTGCTGCGTTAACGTCAGCTGCTCCAACTCCAGGAACAGATCCCTGAAAAGCGGAAATAAAAGATGGAACCCATTCTGTGCCAGATGGGCTGTAGGTTTCGTTCATGAATGTGCCAAGCGCTGTAAGGTTATACGATTTGCCTGCATCTGTCGCAGATTGGTAACCGCGTAGGAAGAAGTTATCTCCTTTAAATTCAATCTTATGAAACTGTTGGTTGAAATCGCGGAGGGCATACTTTTCCGCGCCTTGATAGATGGAGCTTCCACCACCATAGCGATAAGTGTAAGAAACTTCTATCTTATCGGTAATTCTGTAGTGCAAAGCAGCATCAAGCTTAAGCGTTCTTGCATCGCGATTATCGACTAAATCCTGCTCGCGAAAGCCAGTACGTGTAACTGTAGGTAAATTAGGTAACCCTGCGAGAGCAGCCAATGCAATTTGATTTTCGTCTCCATATAAGTTAAGTCCGTCAAAATTTGGACGCCCACTTAGATCGGTGGTCGATGCGGTGTTTATTCTATCTGTTTTATAGTCGTTCCCCAGCCAATCCTTTGCTTGCAATAATGATGCTCCTATTTTAAAGGCGAATTTATTATTGAATGCCTTTGCATATCGTATGCCATATTGAGTCATAGGATCACTCCCAGCGGCTGTTGAATTGGTGATACCCGCTTTTACCTGTGCACTAAGGCCCTGATAGTCAAAAGGATTTTTACTATTCATTATTAAAATCCCATTGAAGGCATTGGGTCCGTATAGCGCAGATGCTGCACCTGGTATCAACTCTACGCTTTCAGCATCAAGTTCACTCACTCCCATAATACTACCTGTTGGGAAGTTCAACAACGGAGCTTGTGTGTCCATTCCATCCACCCATTGTACAAATCGGGTGTTTGCAATGCTGGCAAATCCGCGGGTATTGACAGCCGTAAAATTCAAACTTCCAGATGCTGTTTGTACGCCTTTTACGTTCGCTAACGCGTCATAAAAATCGGGGGCAGCAGACTGTTTGATCGCTAAAATATCCATCTTTTCAATAGTTACAGGCGATTTTAGGATACTTTCTTCAATGCGCGAGGCGGCTACCACAACCTCTTGCCCAAGAAGCGATTCTTCTTCCATTGTTATTTCAAGCCCAGTTGTAGCGGTTCCATTTGCTTCGCCAGCCGTACCGCCTTTTATCTCAAGTTCTTGCGTCCGAAACCCTATAAATGAGAACACCAGCGTAAGGGGCGGTGCCTGATTGAGTTTTAGATTGAATTCGCCCTTCACATCGGAAATTGTGCCGATCACTTTGCCTTTAACCACCACGTTTACACCCGCTAACTTTTCCTTAGTAGTACCATCCGTTACTTTGCCCGATATGGTCGTTTGTGCCATGAGGCTGGCCGAACCGAACACCATAAAAAGTAGTGGCACAACTGCTTTATAGTAGATTTTATTCATACAGTATATTTGGTTTAGTGCCTAAAACTACAAGAAAAACGATACATACAAACGATTGATATTAACTTTTTTTTAAATCGTTTGCGAGAAAATGTTAAGACGATATAGCAATTAGGCCTTCTCGGCAGAAACTTGTTTGGCTAATCGTTCACATAAGGCATTAATCTCTCCACACATTTGCTCATCGCCCGTTGAACTCAAGATGCTCTGTGCCAGACCGCCCAAGCAATCAATGTAGAACCGTTTCATTTCTTCCACCGGCATCTCTTTACTCCAAAGATCTATGCGCATAGTATTTTTTTGAACGTGATCCCAAAGAGAGATGCTGATGGCCTTGGTTTCACTTAGCCCCGGATCGGGTTTTTCAGTAGCATCCCACCAAATTTTTTCCGGTATGTTATTATTATCCAGTTCGACTTTAAAATTGATTTCTGAGGTTTTCATTCTAGTTTGAAAATTTGAAGATTCTATGATTTGAAGATGTAATATCCTGCTTGAATTTACCTGTTCTTTTTTTGGATGATTTTTTTCAATACTTCCGCATCGTATTTATCCAATAATGCCTTTTCGTCTTCTCTGTTTAAGGCCTCTTTATTTCGTATCAAGTCTCGAATGTCGATCATTGGTATATTTAATCCTGAAAAATCAACTGTAATGGAGTTCTTGTAAACAGTTTCGAATTCAATTCCTGGTGTATAGTTGAGAATATCTACCGCATCGGGCTCAAAGCCAAACGACAGAATAAGATTTGAGGAGAATTCTTCGGGACGGATGTCAGGCACTTCAAGACCTAGGTTCACAAAAGCTGACAACAGCCTTTCGCCATTTGTCATGGTCGGCTCTATCAAAATATCCAAATCACTGGTTGTTCTTCTTACTCCGTAGTGAATAGAGGCATGGCCTCCAACAATCAAAAATTTGACCTTGAATTTTAATAGAGACTTAAGAAAACGAAGATGTTCTGCGCTATGCAAGCTCACGAGAGTCTTGTTATTTTAACTTTCAAACCCTTGTAGGAGTAATTGATCGCAGGATCGCGCGTACTATTGATTATTTTGTAGGCAATCTCCCAGCGTTTAGTCGGTGAAAGCTTTAGCCAAGCTTCTTCTTTTTCTTTTTGTTCTTGCTCAAAAGTGGTTTTGATTACCTTCATCTTAATGCAAATTTAAGAAATCATTGCAACTTCATTTCAGGTATATTTCCATCTATAATCAACTTACCTTCTGTGGCATTTTTTATTTGTTCTATAGATACTCCGGGTGCTCTTTCTAGTAGCTTAAATCCGCCTGAAGGAAGAACATCAAGTACAGCCAAGTCGCTGACAATTTTCTTCACACAACCTAACCCCGTGATAGGTAAGCTACATTTTCGTAATAACTTAGATGCACCCTCCTTACTACAATGCTGCATGGCTACTATTATGTTTTTAGCCGAAGCGACCAAGTCCATAGCGCCACCCATGCCTTTCACCATTTTACCTGGTACTTTCCAATTAGCGATGTCACCCATTTCAGATACTTCCATGGCGCCAAGAATGGTAAGGTCTACTTTTCCACTTCGGATCATTGCGAAACTCTCTGCGGAACTAAACAAGGCTGAGCCAAGCATCATGGTGATGGTTTGTTTGCCCGCATTAATCAAATCGGGGTCAATATTTTTTTCTAGTGGAAATGGCCCGATGCCGAGTAGCCCATTTTCCGATTGCAGAACTACATTCATGTTTTTCGGGATGTAGTTTGCGACCAATGTCGGAATACCGATCCCCAGGTTGATGTACATTCCGTCTCGCACTTCTTGTGCGATTCTTTTTGCAATCCCAACTTTGTCCAACATATTAATTTTCGATTATCGTCTTTTGTTCAATCCGTTTCTCGTAGTTAGCGCCCTGAAAAATCCGATGTACATAAATACCCGGTGTATGAATTTCGTTCGGGTCTAATTCGCCAACTTCAACCAGTTCTTCGACTTCCGCTATTGTCATGTTGCCTGCCGTGGCCATCATCGGATTGAAATTTCTAGCCGTTCCTTTGTAGACCAAATTTCCAGCCGCGTCTCCCTTCCACGCTTTCACAATCGCAAAATCAGCCTTAAGCCAATTTTCCATCAAGTAGGTTTTGCCTTCAAATACTCGCGTCTCTTTTCCTTCCGCTACTTCCGTGCCTACACCCGCTGGTGTGAAGAACGCGGGAATACCTGCGCCACCGGCTCGCACTCTCTCTGCAAGCGTACCTTGTGGTATCAATTCAACTTCTAATTCACCTGACAAGAGCTGCCGTTCAAATTCTGCATTTTCACCCACGTAAGATGAAATCATCTTTCGTACCTGTCGGGTCTTCAGCAACAAGCCAATACCGAAGTCATCTACGCCAGCATTGTTTGAAATACACGTGAGACCCTTGATCCCCTTTCTAAGAAGTGCCGAAATGCAGTTTTCCGGAATGCCGCACAATCCAAAACCTCCTAACATGAGAACAGCATTATCAGGAATATCTCGAACGGCCTCGTCCGAGTTCAATACACGTTTGTCAATCATAGATTATAGTAATAACGAATCTTTAACACCGTCAAAATTATCAATAATTATGATGCTGCGGAATCTTGGTCTAATTTGCAGTTTTGAAATCATTAGTTCTATGTTTCCGATGGGTCGTTTGAAAATGAATGTGGTCTTCATGGCATTTTGGAGCCTGACTTCTCTTGTTCTTTTCGCGCAAGATGATGTTCCTTTTATGCCAGCTGATCAATTCGAATCAAAAATTGAGATGGCGTTCAAAAAGAGGGTGTCGGGAGACCCCAATACCTATACATTTTCAGATGGAACTCAACCAAAGAAGACGACCGATAAACCCATTGCCTTCTTAGTGATCAATTTTGAGCTGTTGAGGGCGGCTGGCGAAGTAAAAGTGAAAGTGATAAATGGCCGATCAGAAAGAGTCAGTAGGATAAATGCAGGCACCACGATGAAATTAGAAATTGGATTTATTGAGGACGTTACAAATGGAAGCGAAGGAGTAGAGCGTGTGTTGCTCTTTTTAAACGATGAAAAAAAGCCCATTCGAAAAGTTGTTTTTAAAATTGCAGAAGATGGATCCTACTTCGTGAATGGCGAGAAACGAGGAAAGTTCTAAACAAATAGCTTGGCGGTTCTTAAGTCACTTTCTTAATTTCGCCCGGTTTTAAAAAACGAGTATAACCCGCTTAATTATTATGAGATTTCTATTTATCGCATTCGAATTGGTTTCTTTCCAATTGATGTTTGCACAGCACCAAAAACAACCTAGCGCAGCGGAGATCAAACTCAAACTCAACAAGCTGAATTTTTTAGGATCCGTTCTTTATGTCGCGGCTCACCCAGATGATGAGAACACAAGGGCAATAGCTTTTCTAGCAAACGATCGGATGGCTGCCACAGCATATCTCTCGATGACCAGGGGAGATGGTGGCCAAAACTTAATCGGTTCAGAAATACGTGACCAATTGGGCTTGATTCGCACGCAAGAACTTTTGGCAGCCAGACGAATAGACGGTGGGCAACAATTTTTTACCAGAGCAAATGATTTTGGGTTTTCAAAAAATGCGAAAGAGACATTTGAGATTTGGAATAAAGAGGAAATCCTTTCAGACGTGGTGAAGGTGATCCGGCAGTTTCAACCCGATGTTATTCTTACTCGTTTTCCACCCGATGAGCGGGCAGGCCATGGACATCATACTGCATCCGCAATCCTAGCACAAGAAGCTTTTGATTTATCCAATGATGCAACGAAATACCCAACGCAGGTCGAAGACTATGGAGTATGGCAAGTGAAGAGAATGTACACCAACACAGGACGCTGGTGGAATCAAACCATTAATGAAAACACACCCGGAATACTGGCAGTAAATGTGGGCGGCTACAACATGCTGCTCGGTAAATCTTATGCTGAGATAGCAGCTGACAGTCGCACACAACACAAGAGTCAGGGATTTGGCTCACCCGGCAGAAGGGGAGACGCAATGGAATTTTTTGAATTCGTAAAAGGTACTCCTTCCACTAAAGATTTTTTTGAAAATGTAAATACAACTTGGAGTAGGTTGAAGGGAACTGAGAAGATTCAACCACTGGTAGATAAAGTTATAGCAGAGTATAAATATGAGAACCCATCGGCTTCACTCTCATTGCTCGTACAAATCAGGAAAGAAATTAGCGCTCTGCCTTTTTCGGTCTGGCGTGATAGAAAGTTGAAAGAGGTGAATCAGCTCATTCAAGACTGTGCCGGATTGTATGTGGAAGTAGTGGCAGGCACGTATTGGGGCACCTCTGGCGAATCGACAACTGTTAATTTTGAAATCATTAATCGGTCACCAGCCGAGGTTACGATGACAGGGATTCATTCCGATGCGATATTGTACGATACCACATTCTCGACAGTCCTTAAAAACAATGTTCCTTTTGTTAAGAAGTCAACTCACTCACTGGCTGCCACATTGCCTTACTCAAGTCCATATTGGTTAAAGGAGCATCACTCAATCGGGTTGTTTACCGTGAATGATCCCAAAATGATTGGCAAGCCTGAAAACGATCCTGCAGTTGTTTTCAATGTTAGGTTTGTTATTAATGGCGAAGCAATCAATATTCCTGCCCCTTTGGTTTACAAGTGGACAGATCCTGTAAAGGGCGAACTCATGAGACCATTTGAAATTGTACCTCCGCTGTTTGTCAATCTTACCAAGCCGGTCTATATTTTCAAAAATCAAGATCCACAAGAAGTTACGGTGCTATTGAAAGCAACCAAAGATGGCCTAGACGGAAAGATTAAACTGGAGTTGCCAAAAGGGTGGAAATCAGTGCCTACCTCGATACCCATAGACTTGGCAAAAAGAGGACAAGAACAGTCGGCAACCTTCCGTGTAATTGCCAGTAAGGACGAATTGAATGCAACCTTGAAAGCAGTCGCAGAGATCAACGATAAGTCGTACGACTATTCCCTCCAATTGATCGAATACGATCACATTCCTATGCAGACACTTATGCCAAAGGCTGAGGCAGAAGCATTGCGCATAGATTTGAAAAAGGAAGGGTCGGTTGTCGGTTACATACGCGGGGCTGGTGATGATGTACCGGGAAGTTTGCGCAATATGGGCTATGAAGTATGGGAGATGAAGAACGAAGAAATAACCGCAGCAAATCTGAAAAAAGTAGACGCAGTAGTGTTGGGCGTTCGAACGTTGAACACCAACGAACGCATCAAGTTCTTCATGCCTGAATTGTTGGATTATGTGAAAGAGGGAGGCACGTTGGTGGTTCAATACAATACGAACACTGACTTTGAAATAGAGAAAGATAAATTTGCGCCATACCCTATTACGCTTTCGCGCGATCGTGTGACAGAAGAAAACAGTGTGGTGAGAATTCTAAAGCCCGATCACCCAGCACTAAATTATCCGAACAAGATAACATCCAAAGACTTTGAAGGTTGGGTGCAGGAGCGTGGGCTATATTTTCCCTCTAATTGGCATGAGAACTACGATGCACTGCTCTCTTGTAACGATACCGGGGAGCCAGCTAAGAATGGAAGCTTGCTAATCACCAACTACGGACTGGGACACTATGTGTACACAGGTCTTTCCTTTTTTAGAGAGTTGCCTGAAGGTGTGCCGGGCTCTTATAGGCTATTTGCAAATTTGGTGTCATTAGGGAAGCCTAAACAGCCAATGGGCAATGTAAAAGCTAAAAGAAAGTCGAAGTAAATTGTTGATCGATTAAAATAAGTAACTTTAACTTCGAAAAAACTCACGCAGATGGATATTACCACTGAAAAAGCGGAAATTTTGAAGCGCCTTGATCAAGTCAATGACCTTTCCTTGGTAAGCGCGATAAGAAACCTTCTTGATTTCGGTCTAAGTAAACAAAACTTGGAAAACAATGAGATGGAAAATTCTATCAACCGTGGCCTTCAGCAGGCGGAAAGAGGCGAGTTAAGACCTCATGAGGAAGTAATCGCAGAAATTAGGGATCGCTATAAGTCGTGAGTTTTTCTTTGCGATGGACTCCTGAAGCAACAAAAACGCTTCAACAAAATGCCGACTATCTGTTTGAAGAGTGGGGCGATCAGGTTGCCAATGATTTTTTAGATCGAGTAGAGGGGTTGCTAGATTTAATTAAGCAAAACTCTCGTATTTACCCACTACACAGTTCATCAAAGACTGTACATAAATGCATCGTCAACAAACGAATTATTTTGTTTTTCGAAATCAAGAGCGATAACTTCATCAACTTGCTTACATTCTGGAACACCTACCCGGATCCGGAGAAATTAAAATTATAGTTCTTTTATGGAAGAAAAGCCCCCGGTCTTTACCTCTTGGAATAGCTGGTACTGGTTAGTGCTCGCGGTGATGGCGTTTCAGGTGGTACTATTCTATTTCCTTACCCAGTCTTTCAAATGAATGTAGTTGATTGGATTGTTCTTTTCGGAACTATTTTTTCCATCGTACTATATGGCGTTTGGAAAACAAGAGGATCAAGAAATATTGAAGGCTATCTTAAGGGAGACAACACCATGAAGTGGTGGATGATCGGAGTATCCATCATGGCTACCCAGGCAAGTGCAATTACTTTTCTATCTACTCCAGGTCAGGCCATCGAAGATGGGATGCGTTTTATTCAATTCTATTTTGGCTTACCACTCGCGATGGTAATCATTTCCGTTACAATGGTTCCTATTTACTATCGACTAAAAGTGTATACGGCCTATGAATATTTAGAAACACGTTTTGACTTAAAGACTCGGACCTTAGCGGCAATCTTGTTCTTAATGCTTCGAGGATTGTCGGCAGGAATTACTCTGTTTGCTCCTTCACTTGTACTCTCAACGATATTGGGCTGGAATATTTTCCTCACTACTTTCCTGATTGGCGCACTGGTTATTATTTATACGGTATCGGGAGGAACCCGAGCCGTGAGTCTTACTCAACGGCAGCAGATGACGGTGATAATGGGCGGGATGATATTGGCAGGAATCATTGCTTATCGGCTCTTGCCAGATCATGTTTCGTTTGGCGACACTATTCAGATTGCAGGGGAGTTGGGAAAGCTCAACATCATCACCACTAATTTCAGCTGGAACGATCGCTTTAATATGTGGTCGGGACTAATTGCATCGACCTTTTTGTTTCTGTCTTATTTTGGCACCGATCAATCACAAGTAGGGAGATATCTCGGTGGTAAGTCAATTCGCGAAAGCCGAATGGGGCTCATCATGAATGGCCTGTTGAAGATCCCCATGCAATTTGTAATTCTATTTATCGGAGTGTTGGTTTTTGTATTCTATCTCTTCGTTCAACCACCTGTTTTCCACAATCAAACTTTAAAAGGTCAGGCAATGCAAACAGGGCAAGCAGACTCACTTCGTTTGCTAGATATGCGATATGATGAATTGTATAGTAGAAAGCAGGTTGCTGTAAATGGTTTGGTTCAAGGTATTCAGGAAAACGATCTTAAAAGAAAGGAAGAATCGAAATTGGTGTATCAATCCATCAAAGAAGAAGAAGCCCAAATCAGAAAAGAGGTGAAAGCGAAAATCGCTGCGGCTATTCCCGGAGCCAAGACACAAGACCGCGACTATATTTTTCTAAACTTTGTACTCAATTATCTGCCGCATGGAATTATCGGTTTACTACTGGCGGTCATGTTCTCAGCGGCCATGTCTTCCATGGCGTCAGAGTTGAATGCGCTTGCCTCAACGACTACTGTTGATATTTACAAACGATCTTTCAAGCCAGAAGCATCGGCCTTACATTACCTAAATGCATCTAAGTATTTTACCATTTTGTGGGCCGTCATTGCCATGGTTTTTGCGGCATTGGCCAATTTTGCCGAAAACCTCATTCAGTTTGTGAACATTGTGGGTTCACTCTTTTACGGAACGATCCTCGGAATCTTTTTAGTCGCTTTCTATTTAAAGCATGTCAAGAGTAACGCTATTTTCATTGCTGCGCTAATAGGCGAATCGTGTGTGCTCGTATGCTACTTTTATTTCTATGAAGAAATCGCTTTTCTATACTACAATATCATTGGCTGTGTAGTAGTGGTAACACTTGCTTTGTTAATTCAAGTCGCCTCTAAAAAAGAAAACCTCTCTGAGCATCTCAAAGGGGTTTAACTTGTCAGGTTGAATAAATTACTTCAATGACTTTTGAAGCTCTTCGTTCATTTTTTGATAGTCAGCATTTTTTGCTTTGATTGATTCTTCCAAAGAAACTTTAGATGTGGCCAAAGCACCTGCTTTGTCATTCAGTCCTTTTTGGATGCGGGCTTTTTGGTAAAGGATCCAGAAAGCTGTTGGGTCAGCTTCCACTGCCTTATTCACAAAAGCTAACGCCTGGTTCAGATCTTTTCCGTTTTCTAAATAATACACGGCAGCATTAAAGTAGTTGTTTGGATTAACCTTTGTGTTAGCTTCGATGGACTTCATCACTTTGGCATCGAAATCGACTGTGATCGGCACCTTTACAGAGGTATTTTCCCACATGATTTGAAGGTTAGCTGACTTACTGTTTTCTGCGAAGTCGGCAATCTCAAGTGTAAACGTTTCTACTTTCTCAGTTAACTTTTCAGACTTAACTACCACGCGAGCTTGATCTTTTGTTTGATCATAACGTTCAGTACTGCCGCCCATAGCCACATCTTTGTAAAGAATTACAGTCCATTCAGCAGCGCCAGGAATAGAAAGCAACAAATAGGTTCCTTTGGGAACATCAACACCGCCAAATTTCACATCATCGCTAAATGTTACTTTTGATCCGGTGTTGGCAGCTGTGCGCCACAATTTCCCGTAAGGAGTTAAAAAATCACCCGTAGCTCCAAAAATCTTGCGGCCTTTTGCTTTAGGGCGTGAGTACTCAATTTTCACCTCGGTAAGACCGACTACGTTAGTAACTGTAGAGGCTGTACTAGGCTGCGGAGTTTGCACTTGTGCCTGAGCAGCTAAGCCAACCACCAGTAATGCAATCACTAAAATGTTTTTCATATAAGTTTGTGTGTTTAATTTGAGTCGCAAATTTATAAGAATTACTTTATCAATGGCCAAACTAACCAACTCCTTTTACCAGCGGCAAGACGTTGTGGAGATCGCGCGCGAGTTAATAGGTAAAGTGTTGGTAACCAACGTTAACGAAACGTTAACAAGTGGTGTAATTGTAGAGACCGAAGCCTATTCAGGCAACGAGCGTGGTTGCCACGCCTACAATGGCATGACGGAACGGAACAAAGTGATGTTTGACGTGGGTGGTAGAGCATATATTTATTTGTGTTATGGCATCCATCAAATGATGAATGTGGTGACCAATGAGAAAGGAAAAGCAGACGCGGTGTTAATCCGAGCACTGAAGCCGTTGGCAGGTATTGACCGCATGCTGGAAAGAGCGAAAGCAAATTCAATCAAGAGACTAACGAGTGGCCCAGGAAAACTGACGAAAGCATTAGGCATTGGTCGAAAGTTGAATGGACAATCATTAAAAGGTTCCGAAATTTGGATTGAAGATCAAGGAATCACAATTGCAAGACAGCACGTTGTATCTTCGCCTCGGATTGGTATTGACTATGCGGGAGAAGATGCTCTTTTACCCTGGCGATTTTCTTTAAAAGACAGTGAATGGGTAAGCAGGTAAAAAAATGAAGGGAAAAATGGTAAGTGGTGAATGGTTGAATGTTAGTTGGAGATCGACCTCTTTATTGGGAATGTTACTTTTTCACTTATTGCAGTCGGTAAGCGCACAAGAATTAAATCCGTTTAAGCTAGTCAATTCCGTTTATGACGAGCAAAGCCCGGTGATTAGTCCCGATGGGAAAGTGCTTTACCTAACGCTTGCAAAACACCCACAAAACGTTGGAGGAAATAAGGACCCCGGAGATATTTGGGTTTCGCTAAATTTAGATGGGGTATGGCAGGCGCCTATTCACGGAGGCACTGAAATAAACAACGAGAACTATAACGCGGCAATAGGCTTCAATCAAGATGGTACCAAGTTGTTTTTAGCTGGGCATTATTCAAAAAATGGCGTTGTCAGCACTCAGGGTATTTCGTTTAGTGAAAAAGCGAGTAGTGGGTGGTCGATTCCAAAAAATATCTCGATACCCTATTTTCTAAATAAATCGGATCAATTTAGCGCAGCGATTAATGATGATCAAAGTATTCTTGTTTATTCTGCTGTATCGTATGTAACGACAGGAGCCGAAGATATTTACATCTGCACCCGTCAAAATGGTAAGTGGAGTGAGCCTGTGAATGTTGGAAAGCAAATCAATACGGCTCGACAAGAAGTAACTCCATGGCTCAGTGCCGATACTAAGACTATTTATTTTGCATCCAATGGTTGGCAAGGCTTCGGTAGTTTTGACATTTTTAAATCGGAAAGACTAGATGATACATGGAAAAATTGGTCCACCCCAATCAAGTTAGGCAGTGCAATCAATTCTGAAGCGCGTGAACTTTTCTATCGAGACATCAATGGAAAAACCCTATTTACAACTACCCGGGATAGCGATGGGTATGGCGATATTCGTCAACAGTTGGCTGCCAACGAGCCACTGATTGTAGATACGGTGAGAAAAATAGTGGAGCAAAAGTACGTGCCCACAAGCTCAAAATACGTATCGATCTCCGGTAGTGTTACCAATGTCAAGGGTGGCAACGGACTAGCAGCCAAGCTTATCTTTAAAACCGATTCAAGCTTTGTCGTTAGCTCTGCCAACAGTGGGAAATATCAAATTCAAATCCCAACCACTAGAACCTACACGATTGAAGTTCAAAAAAAGGGGTTTGTAAATGTAGTGGAGCGATTGGATCTTAACTCGATGAAGGTAAACTCACTTCAAATGAATTTTAGATTGCAACCCATCGAAGTAGGGACGGTCGTTAATTTAAAAAGTGTATTGTTTAACACAGGTACCACAACTTTGCTGGAAGAGTCGTACCCCGAGCTTGATGCGGTGGTTGATTTTCTCGATGAAAACGCAAAAGTGGAAATTCAGTTAGAGGGTCACACGGACAATAGAGGAGACGCCAAGAAAAATTTGACTTTGTCGCAAGAGCGTGTAGCTAGAATCAAGTCCTACTTGGTCTCAAAAGGAATTTCAGGAAAACGTGTAAAAGGCAAAGGCTTTGGAGGCACGAAACCAATAGCCACAGGGGACTCTGAAGAATCCAGAAAACTCAACAGGCGGGTGGAATTCCTGATTGTGAAGAGTTAGTTGTAGTCCTTGAACCCCAATTTTGCAGCCAACTGCAAAATCTGGGTTTAAAGAACACCATCGTTTGTTCAACGGGTGAGTTAAGTTTGTTTCCCGGTTAAGCGTCACAATGACCAAATCGTCACAAAGAACAAGATCGCCCGGTACACCTCAAGAGCAACCTTTAGAAACAAAATCATAAGACCTGCTTTTATAAAAAGCCGCCATCCTTGCTCTCCATAGAATACACCTCCGGAACGGAGTAGAAAATAGAGATTGGTAGAAATAAAAATCGCTGTAAGTATTTCCTCATTAAGGAAACGGCCTAGTCCAAAAAAAGCCGCTAAAAGAGAGAGTACAATTGCATTTACAAAAAGATTGAAGCAGGCCAATTCAACGAGGTACCCCACATGATCTGTGAAGAATCGATTCCTCTTCTGATACAAGAGATTTAATGGAAGAGAGCCGATAAACACAAAAATCATTACCATTAGCTTTGCAAATCCGGTTGTCTTAAGGTTATATACCAGACTAAACGAACTTAGTTCCATGCCCAGGCTAACTATTTTATGCGCAATAATTGGTTGATAGAAACCACGAAAGGGCGATAGCAATTGTGTGTTAAGTGACGCATTGAACAACTGAATCAGCGGAAAGAAAAAATAAATAAGGTTTAAGACAAAGAACAGGGAAGTGGGATTAAGATACTTTACCCGTCTTCCTTCAGCAAATTCCCTCGAAATGAATCCCGGCTTTTTCAAGACAAGCCAAAGCGTCTTGATCATTTTGCTATCGGCAAACGTGATGGCAACCAGTAGGTTGCTCAAGAACGTTTTGAACGACCGATCAGAAGCCCTTATCACTTTCTCGCCACACTGATTACAGTAGTTTCCGGTAAATACAGTGCCACAACTTTTACAGGTTATTGAAGAAGTATCAGATGAATTCATAGTTTGACTCGCCAAAGTTATCGCTTTAATTCGTTCAATACGCGGATGCCACGAGATCGGAATCCTGCGCTTGCAAAGGGCAATTGGTCTTCAATGAGCGGAATGATTTCGTTCTTTAGTTCCGGGTTTTCTTTCGCCAGATTGCTTAACACAGTCATGGAAAAAACGCGCACCGCAATTGGCTCCTTTGGATTAGCAAGACAACGGAAGCAAAAATCAAAAACCTTACCCTGTAGATTTCTCGGTATAGCAACAAACTGCAACAATCTGATCGTATTTCTTTTCACGGCAACGTGCGCTGCTGGCAATTCGGCAAAGTCAATCAATTTTTTTAAATGTCCCTTGATCAATGCAGGATGGTTTTGTACGCAATAACTAATCGGCCAGGCAGCCCGTTGCGTTACCCGATAGGGGCCCTTCAAGAAAATAGACACCAATAATTGGAAACGTGCAGGATCATACCCCACGTAGTCGACAATCCTGCTCGTAGTGGCTTTTGAATGTTCCCTTAGAATCAATTTTAACAAATTCATTATCAATAATTTACATCATTTAAATCATTATAACTAACTGATTATTAGGTTTTTTATATTGTATCGCTTAAGTTTAAATTCAATTTAACCGGTGTGTGCTATGCAGCTATTTTTTACCATCGCTTCTATTACCTGTTTTCAACTAGGCCTTTGCTTTTTTTGTTTTTACAAGAAGCAATATAAGCTAGCGTAAGAGAGGTTAATCGAAGTATTCCATTTTTAAAACAGCCAACTAGTGATGGCATGGATAGGTTCTGCTAACTTGCAGGCTTAATTTTTTATTAGTGAACTACCTATCTGCTGAATCACTCTCCAAATCATATAATGATCGCTGGCTTTTCAAAGACATAACCCTCGGCATCGCCCAGGGTGAGAAAATTGCTTTGGTTGGCGAGAACGGAACGGGCAAAACTACGCTCATTAAGATCCTCACCGGCCAGGTAAAACAAGACGATGGCGTAGTCAGCCTGAGAGACGGCATTAAGTTGGGATACCTCACCCAGCAGCCGCAGGTGGCCCCTCAACTGACCGTCAAAGAAATCCTGTTTGATGACAAGAATAAAATTGCCAAGGCAGTAGGCGAATACGAAGAATGCATTCATGATCCCAACACCACCCCTGAGCGAATGCAGCACGTCCTCGAATTGATGGAGGAACTCAATGCCTGGGATTACGATGCCAAGGTTCAAGAGATCACTGGAAAGCTAGGTATTACTGACTTAGATCAGAAGTTTAAGGAGTTATCAGGCGGTCAGAAGAAAAGAATATTTCTTGCTCAAATGCTTTTAACGGAACCCGATCTGATTGTCATGGATGAGCCAACGAACCACCTTGATCTGGAAGCGATCGAATGGTTGGAATCGTACCTAAGTGGGCAGAACATCACCTTGCTTATGGTGACGCACGATAGGTACTTCCTGGACAATGTCTCCAAATCGGTTTTAGAACTTGACCGAGGTAAACTTTATAGGTACAATGGCAATTACGCCTACTTTCTGGAAAAGAAATCGGAGCGGGAGGAGATGTTGAAAACGGAGGTCACGAAAGCGCGAAACCTATTAAAAAAAGAACTGGAATGGATGCGCAAGCAGCCACGGGCAAGGGGAACAAAAGCAAAGTATCGCATCGAAGCGTTTTACGAACTGAAGGATGTCGCATCGCAAAATCTGAAGCGCGACAAACTAGAGTTGGACATTCAGGAAGCCCGGCAGGGGGGCAAGATTATGGAACTCCATCATCTTACTAAAAGCTATGGCGACCGCAAAATGGTCGATAACTTTTCCTATGTATTTAAGAAGAAAGACCGCATTGGCATCGTTGGGAAAAATGGGATCGGCAAATCCACATTCCTTGATTTACTTACCAGCAAGACGAAGCCAACAAGTGGCGAGATGATTCCGGGCATCACTACCAAGATAGGATATTTTACCCAGGAAGTTGAGACACTCAACCCCACTCACCGTGTGATTGAGGAGATAAAAGAAATAGCCGAGTACATTACCATGTCAGACGGTACTCAAATGTCGGCATCGAAATTCTTAGATACTTTCTTGTTTCCACCGGAAAAGCAATACAATTACATTGAGAAATTAAGTGGGGGAGAGAAGAAACGATTACAACTGATGAAGGTGTTGATCACGAATCCTAACTTCTTGATTCTGGATGAGCCAACCAACGATTTTGATATTGACACACTCAATGTCTTAGAAGATTTCTTGGAAAAATTCACCGGATGTTTGTTGTTGGTATCACATGATCGCTACTTTATGGATCATCTGGTCGATCAATTATTTATTTTTGAAGGAGATGGAAAGATTAAGCCTTTCAATGGAAATTATTCAGACTATCGTACCTGGCTGGAAGAAAAAGAAGAAGCCGAAAAAGCCCCGGCTGTTACAAAGAAAGTAACTGAGGAGAAAAGTGGTGGGAAGAAGAAAGTAACTTTTTTGGAGAGAAATGAATTTGATCAGCTTCCATTAGAGATTGAACATTTAGAGCTTCTAAAATCGGAGTTCGAAACTTTGCTGAACGCTGGTAGCACCAATCATCAGCAACTTGCAGATTGGTCAACAGAAATTGGTAAACTTAACGAGCAGATTGAACTGAAAACACTTCGTTGGATGGAGCTGGGCGAGTTGGTAAATTAAAAATATTTTAAATTTGTTCTATCAAAGCGATTAAGATCAGAAAATGATTAAGATTCAAATAATAGATAAGGACAAAAAGAAAGACGCACAGGTACTTCAAGATCTTTCATTGACACCCTCGCAACGATTTGTACGGATGTTTGATCTTATCGAATTTTGCGTAGTATTTTCTAAAAGTGATGTAGCACCTTTGAACAACTCAGATTATCATGTAATAAATCTGAAAAAGAAGGTAGCATGAATAAGTATCTAGTTGAATCTATTAGATTTCTAAAAGGTCTTGAAAAAGAGCCGGTAGAATACTTAATAATTGGAGGTGTAGCAGTAAACATCCATGGATTTCAGAGAGCTACTGGTGATCTTGATATCTGGTTTAATCCTACTAAAGATAACTTTCAAAAACTCTTAGCCGCTTTTGTTCAACTCGGATATGATATAAGCGAATTTGAAAGTTCAACCAAGAAATTAGCAGAAGTGTTAATACGACTCCCATTAGAATCGTTTTACATCGAATTGCTACCTTTTCTCGATGGGAGAGGAGATTTTAAAACGATCAAAGAAAGAGCTGATTCAATAACTGTAGAAGGGTTAAAAATACCAGTGATTTCATACGGTGATTTAATTGCTTGCTAAGCAAATGTCCACAGGGCAAAAGACTTGGAAGATATAGCCCAGCTTGAAAGAAGAAAGCAAGAACAAACAAGAAACATTCAAAAAGACCATGGCCAGGAAAGCGCTTGAAAATTTAGTGGCAAACCGATCACCTTTTTTCTGACAAAATTGCCTAACGAATTGGCTATAAATTCGAGGATCTACTCAAATGGAATAAGTCAAAAACTTGTTTTGGTTTTTGGTACTCACAACCGTTAGTTCCATTTACTGACAAACATTTCCCTTTCATTTCGTGTTAAAAGAGTCTACCTTTGCGAGATTGAAAAGGGAACTATTTTGAACCAAGCTCAAGCTATTACTCTCTACCAGCCGATGTTGCACAACATCGCTTACAATCTGCTTCGTTGCAAGGCAGACGCGGAAGATATTGTGCAAGATACTTTCGTAAAGTGGCTGAGCATCGATACGACCAAAATCCAAAATACAAAAGCGTATTTGATCAAAGCGGTAACTAACAATTGCCTCAATCACCTCAATGCATTAAAGCGAAAAAAAGAAGAGTATTGGGATTCGATCATGCTTTCAGAATTGGTAGTGAAGTTCAAAGAATCAGACTTTGCTCATATTGATTTTGAAAAGGAACTCGCGGCTGCCTTTAAGGTAATACAAAGCAAGCTGGAACCACTCGAACGGGCTACCTATTTATTGAAAGAAGTCTTTGATTTTGATTACGATTCCATTCAAAAAGTAATTGATAAAAAAGCCGACCATTGCCGTCAACTCTTTAGTAGGGCAAAAAAGAAATTGAATGAGGCCAGCCCAAAGATCAAGGCTGAATTCAATGATGCCTCCGCTTTGTTTGACACCTTCAAAAAAGCCTGTACCGTTGACAACGCGACAGAGCTTATTGGGCATCTTAAGAAAGATATTGCAGAGGCATACGTGTCCAGAAAGCAGAGCTCTCTATCTGGTAAGTAAGCTGGCATAATCTTTTTCCTTTTTTCTGTCACAAATCCGTTTCGAGATTGTCTTACAGTTAAATCAGCCAAAATAGGCTGAATTACAGTTATTACCTTTTTAACCTAACCTGTTGACATGAAGGCAATTTTGATCTTTTTTGTAGCGCATTGGTACTTATCTCTGTTTTTTCAGACGTTCTTCCTTCACCGCTACGCATCTCACAAGGCATTTACAATGAATAAATTCACCGAAAAGGTGTTTTTTGTGTTGACTTGGATATTTCAGGGCTCCAATTACTTAAGTCCTTTCGGCTACGGCACCATGCACCGCATGCATCATGCCTATGCTGATACCGAAAACGATCCACACTCACCCAAGTATGACGAGACCATCTGGAACATGATGTGGAAGACTAAAACGATTTATTCAGATATCGCCAGCGGACGAGTAGTTCCGGAAGCACGTTTTACAGATGGCGTTCCTCGTTGGGATTCATTCGATAAGTTTGCACGCTCTTGGCCGTCCAGATTGTTCTGGGGTGCATTGTATGTACTCTTCTATTGGCAATTTGCCACGGTATGGTACTTATGGCTTTTGTTACCTCTACAGTTTTTGATGAGTCCAATACATGGAGCCATCATCAATTGGTTTGCACACGTATATGGCTACCGCAACTTTGAAGTAGGAGATACCTCCAAGAATTTTTTACCGGTAGACTTTTTAATGATGGGCGAAAGCTATCACAACAACCACCACAAGTATGGTTCACGCGCCAACTTTGGTGGTATCCGCTGGCATGAAATTGATCCTACCTATCAAATAATAAAAGTATTGGATAAGTTGAACGTGATCAAGCTCGTTCAGCAAAAGTCAGTAAGCATGGAGCGCGTTCGCAAAGCTGCATAGCAATCAAAATCAAGAAGTTGAAAGCCGGGGTAACTCGGCTTTTTTTATCGCCCATTTTTTCCAAGCAACTCATTCATCGCCTGATCGATCCTTCTGGGCTTCAAAGTCTTTGCATCCAGCAAAGCCCAAACAGTTCTGGATTTGGTAATCACTTTTCCATCCTTTTTCAGCTCTACAAACCGTTCAAAAGTGGCTCCTTTGGCTTCGCCTACCCAAGTAGTGCCAATCAACCGATCACCCAAAAAAGCCTGACCCAGGTAGTCTATTTCGTGTCTCAATAGCATCCATGAGTAGCACGCACGCTGTTCGTCACTGGAAGTCGCCATCCAGTGAGCAGCGGCTACATCCTGAACCCAACGAACAAAAACAACATTGTTAACATGGTTCAGTTCATCAATATCGGCTGCGAGTGCCACAATTTCAATTGAAAAGGGGTTAGAAGAGGTTTGGTTCATTGTGGAGGTGAAAGAATATAGCCTTAATTTGAAATTTATGTTATCTTTGTGAATTAATTATCAAATATCAATAACAAACACAATGAAAGAAGGAACAGTAAAATTTTTTAACGAAGCGAAAGGTTTTGGCTTTGTAAAAGAGACATCAACAGGACAAGAGTATTTTGTTCATGTAACGGGCTTGGTTGACAAGGTACGTGAAAATGACACCATCACTTTTGATCTTAAAGAAGGAAAGAAAGGTTTGAACGCAGTAGAAGTTCGCTTAGCAAACTAATATCTGATCACCTTAAAGTTAAAAAGCCCTGCCTCGATACAATCGGGGCGGGCTTTTTTTTGACACCACAACTAACACCACCATTGACATTCCAGGATTTTAATTTCGATCCCAAGCTTACAGAAGGTTTGGAATCCATGGGCTATAATAAGCCTACTCCGATACAAGAGAAAGCCATCCCGGCTATTATGGCCAGAAAGGATCTGATTGCTTGCGCCCAAACGGGAACAGGAAAGACAGCCGCTTACCTATTGCCCATTCTAAACAACATCATTCACTCGGAAAAGCGTCATTTGAACACGCTAGTCATAGCGCCCACCCGCGAGTTGGCGCAACAGATTGATCAACAGATTGAAGGCTTTGCCTATTTTTTGGGCGTAAGTTCTATTCCGGTTTACGGAGGCGGAGATGGTGCCATTTGGGAGCAACAAAAGAAAGCGTTAGAAGCAGGTGTAGACATTATTATCGCAACGCCTGGTAGACTGATGGCTCAATTGGCTTCTGGTGTCATAAAGCTAGACGATGTTGAGCATTTGGTGTTGGACGAAGCCGATCGCATGTTGGACATGGGCTTTTATGAAGACATCATCCGGATTATAAAATATCTACCCGCTCACAGACAGACGTTACTCTTTTCTGCTACTATGCCTCCGAAGATTCGGGCGTTAGCAACGCGTATATTAAAGAACCCTGAAGAAATAAATATTGCCATCTCGAAGCCTGCGGAAGGAATCTTGCAGCAAGCGTATGTCGTGTATGACGAGCAGAAAGAAAAACTCATCAACCATATTTTCAAAACAGGGCAATACAATAGCGTATTGATTTTTGCCTCTACAAAAGAAAATGTAAAGAAGCTAGATCGGGCCTTGCAGAAAATTGGTATTATGGCCAAAGCCATTCACTCCGATTTAGAGCAGGTAGAGAGGGAAAATATTCTGAGGGAATTCAAAAATAAAAAGCTTTCTATTTTAGTGGGAACAGATGTTCTTTCGAGAGGGATTGACGTAGAAGGAATCAGTTTGGTCATCAACTTTGATGTGCCACCAGATCCTGAAGATTATATCCATCGGATTGGTAGAACAGCGAGAGCAGCTACCACAGGCACAGCGATTACGTTTATCAATAGCAAAGACCAGCGAAAGTTTTCGCGTATTGAACATATGATTGGCAAAGAGATTGAGAAAGTTACGCTACCTGTAGAATTGGGCGAAGGCCCACTCTATCAACCCGAAAAAGCCCCCGAAAACAAGTATCAAAAACCGCGGGGACCAAAGAAAAATTTCGGGCACAAGCCGAGGAGATAGAAATTCAAAATTTAGCATTCAAAATTTCTGTAACCATCTTCGCATAGTATTCCTCACAGCTAGAGGCGATCTCCCGACCAACAATCCAAATACTTTTCTCGCTACAAACAGCTCCGCCTAGTGCTTTTCTTCCAACACACCCACCCGCCTGGACAAGAAGATGAGTTCTTTCAGCATCACACCCTGGTCTTCGCGAAGGCCCTTTAACTCTTGATTAAATTTCTCGCTCATAGAGTTGGATTTCTCGCTCATCGAGTTGAAGTTCTTGCTCAATGAGTTGAAGTTCTTGCTCAATGAGTTGAAGTTCTCGCTCATGATGTTGAAGTTCTTGCTCAATGAGTTGAAGTTCTCGTTCATCGTGTTGAATTTGACATCGTTAGCAGCTATCGCCCGGCTCATCACTTCAATGCTTTTGTTAGCCTGCTCGGCACTCTTTTCCAAGCGATCTGTTCGGTCGGTCAGCTGATCTGCCTTTTTTAAGTACTCGGCTAATAACTCAATAATCCGATCTTCTCCTTTCATATGTAATTACTTCGTTTAACGTAAACATTGATAATCAAATATACAGAATGAGACAACCTCTTACAAACACGTAAAGGTGTTGGGCTTTCAGTCCGAAAGGACTAACGAAAAAGCATGATTCTCTACTTAAAATCCAAAATTTCTCTGATCATTTCGGTGTAATATTCCCCAAAAAAAGGACCCACCCAATTGAGTGCCATCACTTCCTCTTCGTTCCCTTTGGCATAGTATCTATCGGCCGTTATGTAACCTGTATAATTGCCATTAAAGCTGGTCACAATTAACTTCTTTCCCGTAGCTGCGGCAATAGCTTCTAGTTTTTCTTGCGCAAATATCTCACCCGAAAAGTCAGCAGGTGTTCCAATGAATACGACATGCCCTATTTGTAAATAGGTAAGTTCACCTTGAAGAGGATTAAGTAACGAGCGAAAAACCCAATCGCGTACTTTCCAATCTTTGGCGATTCGTAGTTGCGAAGGTCCAAAGGCTATAGGAATATGAGCAGACGAAATAGAAATTGAGTCGGCTAAATTCTGATTAGTTGCTGCAACAACTCTATCTGCCAGTATTAATCCTGCTTTATCAATTCTTTCAAAATCCGTACCTTCTATACCCTTCAGTCGATGGCTACCCACCATGCCAGCCATGAATAATCCGAAATCAAATCCCTTTTTTTTCAATTGTTTGGTAAGTGCCGAAGGGTAGTCACCAGAAACTACGCGACTGAGTAACTCTACATTAGTCGGATGCGCACTATAAGTAACAATCACTGCTTTGCTGCTATCCGCACGAATGAATTTTAATCCTCGGAGTTTGCCATCCACTTGTCCGTTGGCCGCATCCAATCTATTTTCAACAAACTCAGAAGCATCATTCTCCCAATATTGGGTAGCCGATGGCAGGGAAGATGTCTTCGCTTTTTCGATGTTGTCTAGAATGTCGTTCGCGGTTTGATCGACCCATTCAGTATGGTAAGAGCCCAACGCAAGGCGCCCGACTAAACTCGCATCCCAGCCACCTAGACTGCTATGGGTGTGCGTAGCTGAATAGTAAACGAAATAATCTTTTCTTTGTCGCTTCAGCGCTTCATTCACTCTATTTTTTATTGAGGGAGGAAACAACATTAAGTCGAGTGAGACAAAAACGTTTACGCTGCTTCCATTAGTCATGGCGATCACACCTCCATATATTGAATCGTGGATGGATTCGTATTTGTCCTTGGGTGTGTAGCCCGCCATGGGCATTGAGTAGCTTGGGGTGATGTTAAATTTACTCCACCCCACTTTTACCTTGTCTTTTTGCGATTGGTTAGGATGGATGGTATCTAACCGACTGATCATCGTTTGATAAAAAGGTTGTTCTTTAAGTGGGGTTTTGTCGATGGGACCAACCAGTAACATCGCCAAGACAAACAGTCCCAGCACTGTATAAACCAGCCATTTGATGAGTTTTTTCAAAATAGATTAGTTGCCACTAAACAACAACTATCGAACCATAAATGATATCTCCTTGCCTCTTCATGCGCAGTTTTGAACCTTTAATCTTGAATTCTTAACCCTTTCGCTTTATCACCTTTTCTACAGCCTTAATGATATCATTCGGACTGAGACCGTACTTTTCCAGCAATTGCATTGGAGTACCACTTTCTCCAAAGCTATCGTTCACAGCTACCATTTCCTGAGGAGCAGGGTAGAAGCGGGCTAAGACTTGTGCTACACTATCACCCAGGCCACCGTTGATTTGGTGCTCTTCGCAAGTAACTACGCATTTAGTCTTTTGAACCGATGCGAGAATTGCCTCAACATCTAGTGGCTTAATCGTATGTATGTTTATTACTTCAGCGCTTATTCCCTTCTCTGCCAATTTCGCTTCAGCTTCTATTGCTTGCCAAACCATATGGCCGGTAGCAATGATGGTCACGTCTCTGCCATCTATCAATTTGTCAGCTTTCCCAATTGTAAAGGGCCTATCAGCCGCCATGAAGATAGGCCAGCTAGGCCGACCAAAACGCAAGTAAGCCGGGCCAACATGTGTACCTAAAGCAAGAGTTGCTGCTTTCGTTTGGTTGTAGTCACAGGGTACGATCACAGTCATGCCTGGCAACATTTTCATCATGCCAATGTCTTCCAAAATCTGGTGAGTGGCTCCATCTTCGCCTAGTGTAAGGCCTGCATGAGAGGCACATATTTTCACATTCTTATCGGAATAGGCAATCGACTGACGAATCTGGTCGTATACTCTGCCAGTTGAAAAATTGGCAAAGGTTCCTGTGAAAGGGATTTTACCTCCAATAGTCATTCCTGCTGCAAGCCCCATCATATTGGCCTCGGCAATTCCTACTTGAAAAAAGCGATCTGGAAAATCCTTTTTGAAGGCATCCATTTTTAGCGAGCCGGTAAGATCAGCACAAAGTGCAACTACATTTGAATTGTTCTTTCCTAGCTCGTGGAGCCCGGATCCAAAACCCGAGCGTGTGTCTTTCTTTTCAGTGAAGGTAAACTTTGTCATGAATAGTCTCTTAAATAACAGGACGCAATTTTAATGAATCGTTTACTCAATTCCTTAGGGTGTTAATAATATGTTAAAGACCCAACTCTGATCAGTATGGATCGTTCAAACTGAGTATGCCCGCGTCCAGAACTACCGATAAGCAATTACTCTTTTGGCTATTCCTTTGCTTACTCCTTGCGATCCTACCTTGGTTTATTTTGTAAGAATTGAAGCGCGGCCGATACTGTTTCCATTGGAGTTTCTTCCATCGGCACGTGTCCTGCTCCCTCAAATACTTTTAACTCCGCATCTTTGATGTCTTCCTTAAATCGATAGGCGTTGGATACAGGTATCCAGGCGTCTTTCTCTCCCCAGATTATCAGTGTCGGTGTTGAAATATAACGGATGCTATCTTGCAAATCTTTTCCCGGCTGGCGAAGGCGTTGCATAGTAGAGGCGCGATTTCCTTCTCTCAACATTAAGTCATAAAATCGATCTACATCCGCTTCTTTCACTTTTGTGGGGTCGCCATAGACCTGCTTTAAATTCATTTTGAATAAAAAGCGAGGTGTAATCTTGATCATGCTTTTAGCAACAAAATCATTTTGTAAGAGTTTGAAGATGAACGGCCTGCTTTGTTTCTTTGAAGAACTGTCTGGGCTGATTTTCCAGTATCCCGCAGCGTCTACTAAGACCAGTTTTTTCACTCTGGTGGGGTGATGCAACGCTAATTTCCAGGCTACCTGACCGCCCATGGAGTTACCAGCTACAAAAAAAGTATCAATCTCTAATTGATCGGCTAAATGAATCACAAGTCGTTCATAGTCATCGGTTGAATACTTTTGGGAAGCAACAGGCCCCGTCAATCCGTGTCCAGGGAAATCGAGAGAGATGGTTTTGTAGTGCTTGCTCAATTCCTTCTCCCAGCCATCCCAGGTATGCAACGAAGCAAAGCTTCCGTGCAGCAAAAAAAGAGGTGTTCCTTTTCCTTGTTGGCGAATATGAATGTTCGAACCATCCACAGTGATGTACGATGACTGAGGTGTTAAGTAATTGGACTCCAAATCAGTAACAGAAACATCCCGCCTGTACCACAAAGCGCATAAGACAACAACTATTCCGAGAATAAACAGAATTGCAAGCCCAAAGAATTTAAAGAGACGTTTGATCATCAATAGTTATTTCTGACTTTCTCTTTTTGGTACCGGGTCATAACCACTTGTTCCCCAGGGATGACATCGACCGATTCGCTTGGTCCCCAACCATATGCCTTTCAGCACACCCCATTCTTCGATTGCTTCTATCATGTACTGTGAACAGGAAGGAGCATGTCGGCAGTGACTGCCAAGGTAGGGGGAGATAGCACCCTGATAAAAACGAACCGGTATGATGAAGATCTTCTTTAACACAAACTTGGATAACAAATGTACTTTTTCGCCCTCAGGTGAAGAGTTCAGCTCTCAAATAAAAGGCAGTTTTTACCAAGATAATTGATTAAGTCCCTGATAAACTTACCTATAACTCAATCGTATAACTAATTTCTCCCCCTTTTCCATCTTTCAACTGCACGCCAATAGCTTGAAGATCGTCTCGGATTTTGTCTGACAGCGCGTAATTCCGATCGGCCCGTACTTTTTTGCGCAATTCGATGAGTACATTGATTGTTCCTTCCAGCAATTCATTGTTGGTCGTCTTGTCTTCCACCAAGCCAAGTACGTCTTCCATTATGCCGACAAAGGTGGCTTTCAACTTTTCAAAAGTTAGTGCATCAACACTACCAATTGGTGTGTTGCCAGACTTAAAATCGTTAATCCGGGATGCCATCTCAAATAGTACGGCCAGCGTTTTTGCTGTATTGAAGTCATCGCTCATGGTGCGATAGCAATCTGCTGTTAATCGGATAATCTCATCCTTTAACTCCTGATTTGTAACTGCCGCTGTTGGGTACACCATACCCTTAATGGAGGCTAGTGCGGCACTCAGTTTACGATAGCCTTTTTCTGCTGCACCTAGCGCCTCGTTAGAAAAATCAAGTGTGCTACTGTAGTGCGATTGAAGCATGAAAAAGCGCACCGACATTGGGCTATACGCCTTGTCAAGAAGAGGATGCTCACCCGCAAACAACTCGCGCGGCAAAAATGAGTTGCCTTTTGACTTACTCATCTTCTCACCATTTACGGTCAACATATTGGAGTGCATCCAATAACGAACTGGTGCCTTGCCATAGGCGCCAACACTTTGTGCAATCTCACATTCATGGTGTGGAAACTTCAAGTCCATACCGCCTCCGTGGATGTCAAACTCCTTCCCCAAATACTTGGTGCCCATGGCCGAACATTCCAAATGCCAGCCGGGTATACCATCTCCCCAAGGTGAAGGCCACCTTTGAATATGACTGGGTGTAACGGCTTTCCAAATTGCAAAATCAACTGAATTCTTTTTTTCTTCCTGTGCGTCCAACTCCCGCGTCCCCTCCAATAAGTCATCAATATTTCGGCCACTCAATTCCCCGTATTTGTGCTTTTTCATAAACTTGCGCACGTCAAAATATACCGAGCCATTCTTCTCGTAGGCGAAGCCATTATCTAAAATCTTCTTCACCATTTCAATTTGCTCTACGATATGCCCGGTGGCCGTGGGCTCAACACTGGGCGGCAGAATATTGAAGATGCGGCATACTTCATGAAATCCATAGGTATATTTTTGCACCACTTCCATTGGCTCCAGCCTTTCCAATTTGGCGCGCTCCTCAATCCGATCTACTCCTTCTCCCGCATCGTTAGTCAAATGACCTGCATCTGTAATGTTGCGCACATAGCGTACTTTATACCCGATGTGGGTCAGGTAACGGAACACTACATCAAAGGCGGTAAAAGTGCGCAGGTTTCCCAAGTGCACTTCGTTATAAACGGTTGGCCCACAAGAGTAAAGACCCACGAAGGGAGGGTTGATGGGCGTAAACAACTCTTTACGACCGCTGAGAGAGTTAGTGATGGATACGGGATAAAGTTCAAATAAATTCATACACAATAAATCGGGGCGAAGCTACTATAAATTGAGTACAGTCGGCAATCAAAATGATCTTGAACAGCTATCTTTGAGCGATATAAAACGCATCAACGAACATGAGTAAACCCATCATAGCCCCCTCGATTTTAGCCGCTGATTTTGCCAACCTAGAGCGAGAGGTGAAAATGATTAACGGAAGTGTAGCCAATTGGATTCATGTAGATATCATGGATGGCGTATTTGTGCCCAATCTCTCCATGGGTTTGCCAGTAGTTGAAGCGATTAAAAAACATGCCACCAAGCCACTGGACGTTCATTTGATGATCGTGAATCCGGAAAAATACGTAGAGGCCTTTTACAAGGCAGGAGCGGAGGTCATTTCCGTCCACCAGGAAGCCTGCGCACACCTACACAGAAACATACAGCAAATCAAAGCGATGGGCATAAAAGCAGGAGTGGCGCTAAATCCACATACACCTGCTGCGAGCCTTTCTGAGATTATCGCAGATGTTGATTTGGTTTGTATGATGTCGGTGAACCCAGGGTTTGGCGGTCAGAAATTTATTGAAAACACGTATTCGAAGGTGAAGGAAATCAAGCAGTTAATTCTGCAAAAGAATTCTAAGGCTGTTATCGAAATTGACGGTGGAGTGAACATGGCAAATGCACGACCACTTCTTGATGCTGGTGCTGATGTACTGGTTGCCGGCAACTTTGTTTTCACCTCAGAACATCCTTCTGATACTATTCAACGTTTAAAATCCGTGTGACCTTTGGTCTGATTTTGGCTAATTTCAAAAAATAGATTGTCAACATATGGCCTCTCAGTTTCGAATATTTCTCCTAGCAGTGCTGCTTACCTCATGTGCAAGAACTGTCACCCGGCTTGACCCCGGCCAGCAGGTAGATTTGAGTGGCCGATGGAACGATGGTGACTCTCGACAGGTTGCCGACCGCATGGTCAATGACCTGCTCAATAGCGAAAAATTCAAAGAGTACTGCAAGAGTCACTCTCGAAAACCCGCTATTATTGTTGGCACTGTTCGAAATAAAACAAGCGAGCATATTGATGCGGCCAACTACATTAAAAAGATAGAATTGGCCATCTACAATTCAGGCCTGGCCGATCTGGTTGAGTCGGCTGATTTCAGAGATAAAATTCGATTGGAACGTGCCGATCAGCAAGATTTCGCCAGTCCAAAAACAGTAGCCAAATGGGGTGAAGAAACCGGGGCCAATCTGATGCTCTTGGGCGAGATGACTTCCGAAACAGATATCTACAAAAAGCAGCGAGTCGTCAATTATACCACAACACTTTTTCTTACCGACATGGAGACAAACCAGCGAGTCTGGTATGGGCAACAAGAGATCAAGAAGAATATTCGAAATTAACGATGGACACCAATCTAAGGTCAATAGTCAATGGTCAACAGTCCTCCAGACGACTATCGACCATCGACTATCGATTGGCCGCCCTAACTTTTATTCTTGGCGGATTGCTCTCATCCTGCGCTACTTATTATCAGGCGAACCACGAATTTAATCAGTCATTCGAAACAGGCCAAATTGAACCTGCTCTCAAAACACTGCGGGGCAACACACGTCAGGCTACAGGGCGCGATCGGTTTCTACATTTTGTCAATAGGGGCTTGGTTTTATCAGTGCTTGGCAAGTACGAAGAGAGCAATGAGTTTTTTGAGCAGGCCTTTTTATTCTGGGAGGACTTCAAAATCGACTATTTCAGCGAGGGCGCATCCTATTTGTTGAATCCAACCATTACTGTTTATCGGGGGGAAGATCATGAGCATCTGATGTTGCTTTACTACAAGGCACTCAATTTTCTAAAAATGAACAAGATCGATGAAGCACTGGTGGAGTGCAGGCGATTGAATATTCGGCTTCAGCAGTTAAGTGATCGGTACAGCTCGGGCAATAGGTACAAACACGATGCGTTTATCAACAACCTGATGGGAATCATTTATGATGCCGATAAAGACTACAATAACGCTTTCATTGCTTATCGTAATTCATGGGATGCCTACAAAAATGAGTATGAACAAATGTTTCAGGTTGGAGCACCTCTTCAACTTAAGAAAGACCTTCTTCGAACAGCCTGGCTCAGCGGCTTGACCGAAGAGTTTGATCACTACAAAACCGAATTTGCCATGGGGGATTATCAATTCAAAAAAAGTGACGGTGGCGAATTGATCTTTTTTTGGCATAACGGATTAGCTCCGGTAAAAACCGAATGGTCAATTAACTTCTCGATTGATCATAGATCTAATAATTTCCTGATATTCAACAATCAAGAGCTAGGTCTTTCATTTCGTTTTCCAAAGTCGAATTATTCTCAAGATCAGCTACAAGGCCTTGCCCGCATGGAGTTCTTTAGAGTTGCCTTCCCAAGATATATCGAACGGCCTACTTTTTACGACAAAGCAGAAATAGAAGTCGAGGGAGTCAAGTATGGACTTGAGCCAGCTGAAAATATTAGTAAAATTGCATTCAAGGCGTTGGAAGAAAGAATGGGGTTTGAATTTGGAAAAGCGCTTGCAAGAGTAGCCCTAAAAAAAGCAGCAGAACATGCGCTGAAAAAGGAAAACGAAAACATGGGTGCGGTGCTTGGTCTATTCAATTCGCTTTCAGAGAAAGCGGACACACGAAATTGGCAAACTCTGCCACACTCAATTTACTATGCAAGAATTCCGTTGCCTGTCGGAGAAACCACAATTAGGCTCAATTTGGAATCCAAATCATCTCAGCCACGCGACCAGTCGTTTACCTACAGGGTAACAGATGGTCAGGTGCTTTATCACACGTTTACCTCCTTGGAAGTTGCCTATTCAATTTATCAGCACTAATCTGGGTTAATTCTTATCTTTCAGCTCCAAAATGCTTTACACTGGCTAAATTTTCAAATATCGTTCTGCTAATTGCCGCGATGGTGCTTTGGCTACCTCTTGAAAGCATTTCTCAAGATCAGGAGAAATCGCCCATTCCGCTCGATCATTTTTATGCAAAACCACGGAAGGGTGCAGATTTCATTGGCCGGGTATTCAAGAACATCAACTTCGGTATCAGCATTGGTTACGGCAATACCTTTTTTAGCCATCAACTACCCGGATTTGGAATCTATCAGGCACCTGATGCCGCACCTCAAATTTTCTCCAGTTCAACCGCTACCCGGTATGGAAACTGGGTAAACGATGTAACGATCGACAAAACGACACCTGTCGCAGGTGCCTTCATTGAAAATCCCGGCACCTCCAGTTTAGGTTTTAAAGGCAATGGACTCAATATTCCACTTCAGGTTTTTCTTTACTATGGAATTAAAGATCGCTATCGAATTGGTGCGGGATACTCTTATGAACTAATGAGTATTGGAAGTTTTCAACCTACTGCCTTATCCGGCAGCGTTGGAAGTTTTCAACCTACAAGTTCTTCAGGCTTTGTTCGAAAATTTTATGGGCTTTTGGGTTATTCTTTTTATCGCTGGAATGATTACCTATTTACTGGTGATTTACAGATAGGTGATTTTAAACCAGCCCCCAACTTTAATGCTGCTGCGACTGGAGGGATGTATTATAACCTAGGTGTCACTATCGAACGCGATCTATCTGAATATTTTAAGGTTTTTGCCCGGCCGTCTTTCGAGCTAAAAAGCTACGTTCTGCCAATACTTGAAAGTGGACGCGCCATTGACCATTCAATGAACGCGTTATACATTAACATTGGAGTGACGTATAGAATCCCCGAGCTTCCGCGTTGCGTGCTGAAAGACTGCCACGTTCAAGTCAACCATGCGCATGGCAATAGGGAATATAGAAGTCGCAGGCATCCCGTCTACAAGAAGCAGAACCCTGGCTATGGCGAAAATTATCAGACTCCCCTAAGATACAAGGGAAAGAATAAACGAAAGTTGAATCCTTATTAGCTGGTTTTCAGAAACAAATTCATGTTCTTTCCGTCCTACCTTTAATTCTAAACATCCTAAAATGAAAAATTTATTCGTTGTATTTTTTATCTCGTTATCCCTTTTTTCTTTAGATACAAAAGCTCAAGAAATGAAAGTGGTGACGATTGTTGAATCCATAGTTCCCGGTGGGCTAGGGCGCTCAAGAATAATCGAAGCCAAAGAAGTACTGGATGCTAAAACATTGACGACCACTCGCGTGGATGGAAAAAAAAGCGATCAAGATGACATCAAACGATCTGATGCTAAAATTGAAAATTTTGAGGAGACCAAGCTGCTTAACTTCTACAGTTTAGTTGGTATTAATTTTCAAAACATCGCTTCCAATGATGCGGCCATCACTTCTAAAATCAACGACATGTTGAAAGACGGCTGGCAGTTGCAATTCGTGACGAGTGGTGTAGAAAGTGACGCGGGCAAGAGCGATGGAAATGGTATTTTTATCACTCGATTATATTTTAAAAAGTAATTTAAAAAAGCCCGTATCGGAAAAGTGATTGTAGGGAGTATACAAGACCTAAAAATACTCGACTACAGACTTTTCCGTTCATCATTTTTGCTTCTTTTGGCACTCATTTTCAGGGCTTTTTAGTTACATTGCGCCCTTATTAAAACCTGAATTCAAACGTGGCCGAAGAAACGAGTGATCTCCCCGCAAGGCAGAATATAATCCCGATTAATATTGAAGACGAAATGCGTGGCGCATACATCGATTATTCGATGTCCGTCATCGTTTCTAGAGCGCTGCCCGATGTGCGTGATGGGTTAAAACCGGTTCACAGAAGGGTTCTCTATGGCATGCTCGAATTGGGCGTCAATTACAATAAGCCCTACAAAAAGGCAGCCCGCATCGTAGGTGATGTAATGGGTAAGTATCATCCCCACGGAGATGCGTCTATTTACGACACGATGGTGCGTATGGCGCAGGAGTGGTCGATGCGTTACATGCTGGTAGACGGGCAGGGAAACTTTGGGTCTGTAGATGGAGATCCTCCGGCAGCAATGCGCTATACCGAAGCCCGTCTACGGAGAATAGCCGAAGAACTTCTGGCAGATATCAACAAGGAGACAGTTGATTTTCAGCCCACCTATGACGATCAGAATACAGAACCAACTGTACTGCCTGCAAAGATTCCTAATCTTTTAATCAACGGATCTTCAGGAATTGCGGTTGGAATGGCCACGAATATGGCGCCCCATAATTTATCGGAGGTGGTAGATGGCATTACCGCTTACATTGATAACCGCGACATCACAATAGCTGAGTTGATGAAGCATATTACTGCTCCTGACTTTCCAACGGGTGGAATTATCTACGGCTACCAAGGAATTCAAGAGGCGTATTTAACAGGTCGTGGTAAGATTGTTATTCGTGCCAAGGCAGAAATCGTACCAAACGCCAACGGGAAAGATCAGATTGTGGCCACTGAAATTCCCTATCAGGTAAACAAGGCAAATATGATTGAGCGGACGGCCGCTTTGATCAACGAGAAAAAAATTGAAGGCATCAGTGCTATGCGCGATGAATCCGATCGCGAAGGATTCCGTGTGGTGTATGACTTGAAGAAGGACGCCATTCCAAATGTCGTTTTAAATAATCTATTTAAGTACACCCAGCTACAATCTTCTTTTGGTGTAAATAACGTGGCCTTGGTAAAAGGAAGGCCGCAGACGCTCAACCTCAAAGATTTGATCGTTTCCTTTGTGGAGCACCGCCACGAAGTAGTAGTTCGCAGAACCAAGTTTGAGTTGGACGAGGCGGAGAAAAGAGCCCATATTTTGGAGGGCTATTTAATTGCCCTCGACCATCTTGATGAGGTGATTACATTGATCCGAAATTCAAAAGACCCAGAAGTTGCCAAGCTTGGATTAATGGAGCGTTTTAGCTTATCAGAAATTCAGTCCAAGGCAATTCTGGAAATGCGTTTACAGCGCCTTACCGGCCTAGAGCGTGATAAGATTCAAAATGAATATGCGGAAGTAAAAGCATTGATCGAAAGGCTAAACGAAATTTTGGATAGCGAACCTATTCGAATGGGTATTATCAAAACAGAGCTGCAAGAAATCAAAGAACGTTATGGCGATGCGCGCAGAACCTTAGTGGTTCATAGTGAAGACGACATCACAATGGAAGACATGATCGCCAACGAAGAGATGGTAATCACTATTTCCAGTCAGGGATATGTAAAGAGAACTTCCTTATCGGAGTACAGAACGCAAGGTCGCGGGGGTATAGGATCTAAGGCGGTATCCACAAAAGATGATGATTTCACAGAACACCTTTTCGTAGCACAAGCGCATAACTACTTATTGATATTTACAGCGCTCGGTCAGGTGTACTGGAAGAAAGTGTATGAAATACCAGAAGGTACCAAAACTTCTAAAGGCAGAGCTATCCAAAACCTCTTGAATATTCAGCCGGGAGATAGCGTTCGTGCCGTCCTAAATGTAAAGAGCATCGAAGACCAGGAATACATCAATAACACCTTCGTCATTCTTTGCACAGAAAAAGGAACCATCAAGAAAACCTCTTTGGAAGCATACTCTCGTCCCAGAGCGAATGGCATCACCGCGATCACCATTCATGATGGCGATCGCTTGTTGAACGCTGCCCTCACCAACGGAAAAAACCATATCATCATTGCCAAGAGCGAAGGCAAGGCGGTCCATTTCAACGAATCGGATGTACGCCCAATGGGTAGAACAGCCGCAGGTGTGCGTGGAGTAACCTTGGAATCTGATCAGGACAATGTGATTGGAATGGTTTGTATCTCGCGTGAAGACGCCAACTTGTTGGTGGTTTCTGAAAAGGGATATGGAAAGAGATCTGATATTTTTGATTACCGAATTACTCGTAGAGGAGGTAAGGGGGTTAAGACCATTAATGTAACGGAAAAAACTGGCAAGCTTGTTGCAATCAAGGAGGTCGTAGATAATGATGACCTTATGATTATCAACAAATCAGGTATAAGTATACGCATCAAAGTGGAGGAACTTCGCGTGATGGGTAGAGCAACCCAAGGCGTGCGTTTGATAAAATTAAACGAAGACGATGCAATTTCATCTGTAGAAAAGATCCAGCAGATCGAGATCGAAGGTGAGGATAGTGCTCCGTCTGTCGATGAGCCAACAACCAATTAACAATTAACCTAAACCAAAACTTGAACTATAAACTAAACAAAAAATGAAAAAAATTGCGATCGGGCTCCTATTTGTAATTCCCCTTTCTGTGCTTGCCCAGAAGGAGATTAAACCAAGTATTTCCAAGGCAGAAAAAGCCCTCAAAGCCGGTAAATTTGATGAAGCCAAAGCCATCATTGATGTGACGGTGTCCAATCAGGAATTTATGGTTGATAAGAAAGGCAATCCTTCAAAAAGTGCCGCTAAAGCCTGGTACTTAAAAGGATTGATCTATGCGGGCATAGACACAACGAAGGAAGCTAAATTCAAATCGCTGGAAGCCGAGCCTTATAAAGTAGCGGTGGAAGCTTTTTCAAAAAGCAAAGAAATTGGAAAGGGAGAGCTTACTTTCTTTAGCGATGACAATGGATTTCCTGTTTTAAATTCTGTTTATGATGGAAAGTTAGCTCAGGCCTATCTAAACATAAGCTTGAAATTGTATCAAGAAGAAAAAGACTACAAAAAGGCTTTTGATTATATGGAACGTGTGGTTTATTTCATCCCCAAAGATACTACCATGCTTTTAAATGCAGGTGTTTATTTTGCCCCCTCTGCCGAGGAATACGAAAAAGCACTTGACTATATTGACAGATATCACGCTGCTGGAGGAACTAACCCTGATTCATATATTCAGAAATTGAGTATCTATCTCAACAAGAAAAAAGACTTGGATAAGGCACTCGCAATTACTCAGGATTTAATGAAGAGATATCCTGCTAACACCGATTATCCTAAATACGAATTGGATATTTACATAAAACAGAATCGCCTGCCCGAAGCAAAAGCCGCCATGGAAAAGAGCGCCATTGCAAACCCGAAAGACATCGAATCGCGCTACTACTTAGGTGTCATCAGCAATGAAATGAAGGATCCTACAGAAGCAAAGAAATGGTTCAACGAAGCATTGAAGCTAAACCCTGATCACTATGAATCTACGGCTTCACTTGCCGATATGAGTTACAAGGATGTAAGAAAGGTGAGAGAAGAGCGTAATGAAATTTCCGGTACCAAAGATGCGGACCTTAAGAAAAGAGCAGAATTATTTAAATTGATTGAAGTAAAATTGAAAGAATCAGTTCCTTATTGGGAGAAGTGTGAGGCACTAAAACCTAATGAAGAGACCGTGCTTTATGGTCTGCTTTCCGTGTATGGAGATCTAGCAAACTATGATGAGGTAACCTACAACCCGAAATTGGAAAAGCTGAAAAAGAAGATGAAGTCTTTAAAGCTTGAAATAGACTAAGTACAGAACAATTGTCTTAAAGAAGCGGCTGGGTTAAATACTCAGTCGCTTTTTTTTGCTAAATTAATAAGTAAAATAAATTTACTTAAGTAAGTATTCAATTTTTTAGATGTGATTAAACAATTGTAAGTAGGTATTTGCCTATAATAATCAAAAAATAATTACTAATATTTTTAGTATTTACTTACATTTGGGAATCTAATCTCATGATTCCCCTAAAAAAGATTGACATTTTTAATCAACTCCAATCGGAGATACTAAAGCTGCAAGGGTTTAAATCAGCCAGTCAGATGGCATTGGGTGCCGGACTGGGAGTCATTGAAAAGGCATTTCCAAATGCTACTTTTCCCCTTGGAGCCATTCATGAATTCATATCTCAGGAGTCAGAAGATGTTGCAGCAACGAGGGGCTTTTTAGCTGGTTTGTTAGCTTCTCTCATGAGGAATGATGGAACAGCCATCTGGATCAGTTCTCAGCGAACCATTTTTCCTCCTGCCCTAAAGAACTTTGGCCTGTCGCCTGATCGGTTTCTATTCCTCGATTTATCTAAAGAAAGAGATGTGCTTTGGGCAATGGAAGAAGCTCTGAAATGTGCAGCATTGACTACCGTAATAGGAGAGATGCGCGAAATCAGTTTCACCGCTTCAAGACGTCTGCAATTGGCCGTGGAGCAAAGTAAAGTGACGGGGTTCATCCTTCGCAACAATGCAGCTCGCTTAGGAACAACGGCTTGTGTATCAAGGTGGAAAGTTAGTTCACTTCCCAGCGAAGCAGTAGATGGACTGCCTGGCATCGGCTTTCCACAGTGGCGTGTCGAATTACAGCGCGTACGCAATGGCCAGCCTGGTGTGTGGAATCTGCAATGGAGAAAGAACTGCTTGGTTCACATCAGTGGCTACGACCAAGCATCAAGTATTGCTTACCCGGCCAAACAAGCAGGATGAATCCATGGACAAGCGCTTCGTGTCGATATGGTTTCGGTATTTTGCTACCGACTGGTTCAGCCTCCGGCAGCCTGAATTAAAAAAACGGCCACTGGTGCTGCGAATGCCTTCGCACGGACGCATGATTGTCACCGCAATAAATGCAGAGGCTGAACGCAATGGCCTGAAGCGCGGTATGGTATTGGCCGATGCCCGCGCGCTCGTTCCAGCATTAGAAGTACTCGATGATGAGCCTGACAAAATCAGTCGTGTGCTCACTAAATTGGGTGAGTGGTGTATTCGCTTCACGCCTTTTGTAGCACTCGATTCTACCGATGGTCTTTTCTTCGATGCCACCGGCTGTGCACATTTGTGGGGCAGTGAAGAAAAATATCTCAGCGACATTATTCAAAAAATAATGGCCCGTGGCTATTCTGTAAAGGCTGCTATGGCTGACACGCCCGGTGCTGCTTGGGCCATAGCGCGCTATGAAAAGAAAAGCGGAGTCACTCCACCAGGTCAGCACATCGATGCTTTATTGCCGCTGCCACCTCAGGCGTTGCGACTAGAGCAAGAAACCGTAGAGCGATTGCATAAATTAGGGCTTCATCAGATTAAACAATTCATTCGCTTGCCACGCACCGCTATGCGCAAGCGTTTCGGTCCGCCATTTCTGCAGCAGTTAGATAAAGCAATAGGGCAGGAGATGGAAATGCTAGAGCCCATTCAACCTGTGGAACCGTATCAGGAAAGACTGCCTTGCTTAGAACCGATCGTGACTGCCGTGAGCATTGAGATGGCGTTGAAGCAATTATTAGAGAAACTATGTCTGCGCTTACAGCAAGAACAAAAAGGATTGCGCACCGCTGTACTGAAAGGCTATCGGGTAGATGGAAAGATAGAACAGATATCAATCGCAACCAGCCGCCCTTCGCATCACGTTCCACACTTGTTCAAATTATTTGAAATTAAAATATCTTCTATGGAGCCGGCTCTTGGCATTGAGCTGTTTGTGTTGGAAGCTCCCAAAGTAGAAGATCACTTGCCTCAACAAGAAAAGATGTGGGAAGCTGTTGGTGGACTGAATGACCTGCGCTTGTCGGAGTTGGTAGACAGATTGGCCAACAAAATTGGTGCAGATCGTATTCATCGCTACTTGCCAGCCGAGCATCATTGGCCGGAGCGCTCGTATCAATCTACAGACTCGCTTCAAAAAGAACCTGATGCGGATTGGCGTACGGATGTGATCCGGCCGGTGCAGTTGCTTCCATCACCGCTACGAATTGAAGTAACAGCACCCATTCCTGATTATCCTCCTTTGCTATTTCGTCATAATGGAAAAGTGCATTCCATCGTAAAGGCCGATGGCCCTGAACGCATCGAACAAGAGTGGTGGCTGCAACAAGGCCAGCACCGCGACTACTACCGAGTAGAAGATGAAGAGGGACATCGGTATTGGCTGTTTCGGTTAGGACACTATCATGAGGAAACGTATACGTGGTTTTTGCATGGCTACTTCGCTTAAATAGACGTGAGATTTGAGATGTGAGTATTGAGACACTCTCACAACTCAAGTCTCAAGTCTCAAGTCTCACATCTCACATCTCACATCTCATATCTCACATCTAAAAATGAACTACACCGAACTTCAAGTCACATCCAATTTCAGTTTTTTGCGTGGCGCTTCGCACCCGGAAGAATTGGTGAAGCACGCGGCTGCACTTGGCTATGATGCCATTGCTATCACTGACCGAAACACATTGGCGGGAATCGTTCGTGCACATGTAGCAGCAAAAAAATTTGGCATTAAATTTATTCCGGCCTGCTGGATCGATTTGCAAGACGGGCCGAGTTTACTGGCATATCCTACTAACAAAAACGGCTATGCACGCTTATCGCAATTACTCACCGTAGGCAATCTTCGTACAGAAAAAGGAAAGTGCGAATTGTACAAAGCCGATGTATACCAACATGCCGAAGAAATAAAATGGATAATAGTGTCACCCACTGTACTCAGCGATGATTTTCAGTTTGACAGATCGTTCATTGAAACCGTAAAAGAATACCGTAACTCATTGGGCACATCGTTATCCATCGCAGCTACCCGCGTGTATCATGGAACAGATGCTAAACTGCTACATCGCATTCACCAACTCAGCTTGCAGCTAAACATACCCATGGTAGCCACCAATGATGTTCACTACCATGTTGCAGAGCGAAGAGAATTGCAAGACGTTGTTACCTGTGTGCGTGAGAAGTGTACGATTCATACGGCTGGTTTTCGGCTTCATCCCAATGCCGAACGATACCTGAAGACGATCGAAGAAATGCATCGTCTGTTCCGACCTTATCCAGAAGCCATTGAACAGGCGCGGCTGATAGGTGAGGCCTGCACTTTTTCGTTGGATGAATTGAAGTATCAATATCCGAAGGAGATTACCAGCGATGGACGTACGCCTCAAGCTGAATTAGTGTACCTCACCTGGCAAGGAGCACATGAGCGTTTTGGCGAAACGATACCCGAAAAAGTAAAAGGCACGATTCACTACGAGCTAAACTTTATCGAGCAGATGAACTATGCCGAATATTTTCTTACGGTCTACGACATTGTGCGGTACGCTCGTCAGCAAAAAATTCTTTGTCAGGGAAGAGGCTCTGCTGCTAACTCTACCGTATGTTATTGTTTGGGTATTACTTCTGTAGATCCAGCCAAATTCGATTTACTTTTTGAGCGATTCATTTCAGCTGCCCGCAACGAGCCTCCGGATATTGATGTGGATTTTGAGCACGAGAGGCGCGAAGAAGTGATGCAATATATTTACAATAAGTATGGTCGTGACCGCGCAGCGATTGTAGCCACGGTAACCGAGTTACACCACAAGGGCGCCATCCGCGATGTAGGCAAGGCCATGGGCTTATCGGTAGATGTCATCACCCGATTGTCAGGATTGATCTGGAGTTTTTCTGAAGATGGTTTTGATCGTGATCGAATTCTCTCGCAGGGCATCAACCCCGATGAGCCTACGATTCAAAAAGTATTGGAACTCACAGCTCAGTTCATGGGATTCCCCCGTCAGCTGGGGCAGCATACGGGAGGTTTCGTAATTACGCAAGGTAAGTTATCTGATTTGTGCCCGATTATCAATGCGCGTATGGAAAACCGCACCAACATAGAATGGAACAAAGATGATATTGAAGCGCTTAAGTTTTTAAAGATTGACATACTGGCGTTGGGTATGCTCACTTGCATTCGAAAAGCATTTAACTTGGCGAAGAAGCATTACAACCTGGATTTAACATTGGCCAATATTCCGCAAGACGATCCTGCCGTATATGAGATGGTAAGTCATGCCGATACGATTGGCGTATTTCAAATTGAAAGCCGTGCACAACAATCCATGTTACCGCGCTTGCGCCCAAATTGCTTTTATGATCTCGTCATTGAAGTGGCCATTGTACGGCCGGGGCCTATTCAAGGTGATATGGTGCACCCTTATTTGCGCAGGCGCAATGGCGAAGAGCCGATCGAGTATCCTTCACTCGAGTTGAAAGAGATACTTGGACGCACGTTGGGTGTTCCTTTGTTTCAAGAGCAAGCCATGAAGATTGCCATTGTAGCAGCGGGATTTACACCAACAGAAGCAGATGAATTGCGAAGGAGCATGGCGACTTTTAAAGCAAAAGGAAAAGTTTCTTATTTCCGCGATAAGCTCGTGAATGGCATGGTAGCGAAAGGCTATGCGCCTGAGTATGCTCAACGGGTTTTCAAACAGTTGGAAGGTTTTGGTAGTTATGGATTTCCGGAAAGTCATGCGGTGAGTTTTGCATTGCTGGTATATGTTTCTTCGTGGCTCAAGTGTTATTATCCCGATGTATTCACAGGTGCACTGCTCAATAGCTTGCCGATGGGCTTTTATCAACCTGCGCAAGTGGTGATCGATGCGCGCAACCACGGAGTAGATGTTCGGCCTGTGGATGTAAATTTTTCTAACTGGGATTATCAGTTAGAAGAAAAATCAGGAAAGTATTGTGCTGTGCGATTGGGCTTCCGGCAAGTGAAAGGACTGCGCGAAGAAGAAATGAAACTATTGATCGATCGGAGAGGCGAAGGGTTTACGTCAATGCACCAATTGCGCGAGTTAGGATTAGGCGAAGCGACCCTGGAAAAACTAGCCGATGCAGATGCCTTTCGTTCGTTGCAGCACGATAGGCGAGAAGCATTGTGGGAAGTTTCCACGCAAGAGAAACCCACTGCTATTTTTGGAAGCCAAGTGGTAGAAGAAGCATCCGTGGAACTTCCTTCTATGACTGCTTCAGAACATGTGGTGTACGACTATGCATCAACAGCGTTGTCACTCAAGGCGCATCCGGTTAGTTTTGTGCGCGAACAGCTTCGACAGTTACATGCAATTTCTACTGCTGAATTGGCAAGTGCAAAAGAAGGAGCGCTTGTTAAAGTAGCGGGTCTGATACTCGTACGACAGCGACCTGGCACAGCTAAGGGGGTTTGCTTCATCACACTCGAAGACGAGACTGGTGTGGCCAACTTGGTGTTGTTCAAAAAACAATTTGATTACTATCGCAAAGAAGTTATCCAGTCGCGTCTGTTGATGGTAGAAGGTAAGTTACAGCGCGAAGGCGAAGTGATACACGTGATTGTAAAGCGCTGCTTCGATTTATCATCGCTGCTTCGCACCCTAACGGCTTCATTGAGCGAAGAACTATCCGTTGCGCCATCTCGCGCAGATGAAAAGACAGCGGTGCACGACCCGCGTAACAAAAAACCTGCGCCCGTCTTTGAGCAAACTAAGATATGGTCGGAGGGTAGGAATTTCAGGTAGGGTAAGGCAAGTCACTTTGTTAGTATGGAACAATATAGTTATGTACTTTTAAGCACTGCTTAAAACTAATAAGCACCTGATGAAAGTATATATTCATATCTTCTCTTTCCTTCTTATTTCAGCATTAGCGAATGCGCAAAAGGCAACCCAATTCAGTTGGCTGGTGGGCACATGGAAGATGAATGCTGGGAGCGGTTATGTGATCGAGCAATGGAAGCAATTGAATGATTCCACATTTAGAGGAAAAAGCCTATTCGTAAAGGCTCCTGGCGATTCTATGTTACAGGAATCCATCGAGTTGAGTTTTCGAAAAGGGGAGTGGAGCTATAATCCAACGGTAGTCGATCAAAACAATAGGCAGCCTGTAAAATTTCAAGTCATTTTTATTGGCAAAGGAGAATTCATTTGCGAAAACCCAGTCCATGATTTTCCACAACGAATTGCTTATCGAAGAATCAAAAATTCTCTTTTTGCAAGTATAGAAGGAACAAGAAATGGAAAATACTCAAAAGTAAATTTTGACTTTTTGATCGAGTAATGGAACTGTCAAATTTAGCTCGTAAATTAGCAAGTGAAGATTGCGATTTGGCATTTCTTTTTATCCTATTTGACTGATTTCGCAAACGGAAAAATAGTCTCTATCTTAGGGTATTAAACAACAAGGCATGAAAGTACTTTTTTACACTCGCGAGTACCCACCCAATGTGTACGGGGGAGCAGGTGTGCATGTAGAATACCTGGCGCGCGAGTTGGCGCACTTGATGGAAGTGGAAGTTCGTTGCTTTGGCGATCAGCAAAGTAATGATGAGCAGCTCCGGGTTCTTGGATTCAATGCTGATTCATTTTCCCTTGACAATACTAAAAAGGAACTAGCTCCGATTTTCAAAACGCTGAATACCTGTATTCAAATGAACACCGGAGTAATGACAACCGATGTTGTTCATTGTCATACCTGGTATGCACAGTTTGCAGGTATCTTATCAAAACTCTGTTATGGCACACCGTTGGTGGTAACAACTCATTCTCTTGAGCCACTCCGGCCGTGGAAACGTGAGCAACTGGGTAGGGGATATGATGCCTCATCCTGGATCGAAAAGACAGCGATTGAAATGGCTGATGCTGTGATAGCCGTGTCTCAGGAAACCAAACAGGATGTGTTGAAGTATTTTGATGTTGATGAAAAAAAGGTAAGCGTTATTTACAACGGGATAGATTTGGATGAATACAATGTAACGAGCGACAGATCTGCACTTGACAAATATAGGGTCGATCCATCGAAACCATTTGTGCTTTTTGTAGGACGCATCACGCGGCAGAAAGGAATTATACACCTGGTAAATGCCATACAATATCTACATCCAGATACCCAAGTTGTATTGTGTGCCGGTGCCCCCGACACAGAAGAGATTGGTAGGGAAATGAAACAGCGGGTAGAGGAAGTCCAGAAAAACAGGAGTAATGTAATTTGGATTGCTGAAATGATTAGCAAGAAGGAAGTAATTCAATTGTATTCCCACGCAGCTGTTTTTTGTTGTCCGTCCATTTATGAACCCTTTGGAATTATCAACATTGAAGCGATGGCTTGCAAAACAGCGGTAGTAGCGAGTAGTGTGGGTGGCATTAAAGAAGTAGTTGTGCATGGTGAAACAGGGTTTCTGGTTCCATTAGAACAGGAAAAAATGGCTCCGTTTGAAGCTTCTCACCCGGATAAGTTCTCGAGAGATATGGCAGCAGCAATCAATCAATTGATGGCCGATGAGCAGCTCCGAATTGACATGGGCATTAAGGGTAGAGAAAGAGTAGAAAAATACTTTGATTGGAAGGCGATTGCAAAACAAACGGAGAGTCTTTATAAAACAATTCTAAGCAATGATAAAAGATGATGTTTTAGCGATTATTCTTGGCGGTGGCCAAGGATCGCGTTTGTACCCTTTAACGGCAGATCGGTCTAAACCTGCAGTACCGATTGCGGGAAAATATCGATTGGTGGATATTCCTTTGTCCAATTGCATTAACTCGAGCATAAACAGAATGTTTGTGCTTACCCAATTTAACTCAGCCTCGCTGAATCGTCATATCAAAAACACGTACAATTTCAGTGTCTTTAGCAATGCGTTTATTGATTTGCTTGCGGCCGAGCAGACCATGTCCAACAAAAATTGGTTTCAGGGCACGGCAGATGCGGTGCGTCAAAGTATGCATCATTTTCTCAACCATGATTTTAAGTATGCACTCATTCTGTCTGGAGATCAGTTGTATCAAATGGATTTCAACCATTTGATCGAGCGCCACATGGAAAGTGGGGCAAGGATTACTATTGCCACGCTCCCTGTAACAGCCGGTGAAGGTACTGAGTTTGGCATCATGAAGACGGACGAAGAGAACATGATCACCCAGTTTGTGGAGAAGCCAAATGCAGAAGAAATTCTAAAATGGAATTCTGATGTGAGTGACTACATGAAATCAGAAGGCCGGTTGTACCTGGCTTCAATGGGTATTTATGTATTTGAAAGGGAGCTACTGATCGAACTCATGAATGATCCCAAAACGAATGACTTCGGAAAAGAGATTATTCCTCAATCCATTGGGAAACACAAAGTCTTGAGTTACCAGTTCGAGGGGTATTGGACGGACATCGGGAACATACGTTCTTTCTTCGATGCCAATCTTGGATTGACGGATCCTATTCCAAGTTTCAATCTATTTGATAATAAAAATCGGATTTACACACATGCAAGGCTTCTTCCCCCGTCAAAAATTTCAGGCACACTGATCACTGATTCGGTCATTGCAGACGGATGCATCATCCATGCAGGCAAAATTGAGCGATCTGTGATTGGCGTTCGCTCAAGACTCGAGATTGGAAGTACCGTTATTCGAACATATGTAATGGGGAATGACTCCTACCAAACACTCAAAGAAATAGCAGCAAAACCGGGTGATATACTAATGGGGGTTGGTGCTGGTTGCCATATTGAAAATGCCATACTTGACAAAAATTGCCGAATTGGAAGCAATGTTACTATCATTGGTGGTCCTCATTTAGAAAATTGCGAAACGGACTCGTATGTGATTTCAGGTGGAATTGTAGTAGTAAAAAAAGGAGCTACTATACCTCCCGGATTTGTAATCAAATAGAAGCTTGTTTAAAAACCTTTATAGGTAAAAGCAATCTGCTCCAGTGATGAATCTTTTTTACCTGTGATAAGAAAGAAGCGGTGAGATATCTTCAATCAATTTACAAGATTGGATAGGAAGAGCAAAAATACCGCAGCGGGTGCCACATAACGAATAAGGAAGTGCCAAAACGAAAATGTTCTCTGATCTTTTAATTGAAGTTCGTTTTTGCTAGTCTCTGTCGATATTAGCCAACCGGCAATCAACGCCATCAATATGCCTCCAACAGGCATTAACAAGTTAGACCCAAAATAATCGATTAAGCCAAAAACTGTTTTTCCTTCCAGAGGCGGAATCATACTGAGGGGAGTAAAATTAGCCCAGATATTGAACGAAAAAACAGACCCAAGGCCTACAATAAATAGAAGTGTGCAAACAATGATCGTAATCTGCGTTCTGCTAATTGTACAAACTTCTTCCAGATGTGAGATAATTGACTCCAATAATGAAATAGACGAAGTTAATGCTGCGAAGAAAAGAAGCATAAAAAATAGAGCACCAATAAAACTTCCACCCAGCATTTGGCCAAAGGCGATCGGCAAGGTCACAAAGATTAACCCGGGCCCTTCGGCAGGTGCCAAACCATACTTAAACACAATGGGGAATATTGCGAGACCGGCAAGTATTGCTGCAAGGCCATCTGAAAAGGAAATGATGACAGCGGATTTGAGGATGGAAGAACTTTTTGGCATATAAGCTCCATATGTTAGCATAACACCCACACCGATGCCAAGTGAGAAGAATGCTTGACCAAATGCTGCTAATATTACTTTGGGAGTTATTTTGGAAAAATCAGGATCAAACAAAAATCGAACACCCTCCAAGAAATCGCCTGCAAATAGAGCATAGATTACTAAGGCTACCAGTATGATGAATAGCGCAGGAGTCATCCAGCCGGTTGATTTTTCAAGTCCTTCCTGAACGCCTTTTGCAACGATCCAACCCGTGGCTGCAACGAAAGCAAACTGCGAAAGCATTAATCGCAAGGGGCTTGCTAACATGTCATTGTAATAGTTTACTGCAGATGTAGCATCTAGTTTATTTAGTTCGCCAAAAAGAGATGTAACGGTATAGTCAAGCGTCATGCCCGCGATGACGCAGTAGAAACTCAGTATTAGAAAAACACCGACCATTGAAACCCGACCAAAGAGCTGCCAATGTTTGCTTATCCCGTCTTTTTGGGAAAGCACGCGCATAGTACCCACCATGCTACGCCCACCTCTTCGACCGATCATTAGTTCTGCTGCGAGGATGGGAATCCCCATTGTTATCAATGACACGAGATAGATCAATACGAAGGCACCGCCACCATTTTCGCCTGCAAGGTAAGTGAACTTCCAGATGTTGGATAGCCCGACCGTACTGCCAGTGGAAGCAAGTAAGAACAGGTAGTTTGAAGACCAGGTTTTAGGGGAAGCGTTATCTGCCATGCATCAATCGGTTGCCTGTTGATTCAAATTGTATTTCATTATGGAACCATGAGGCCCTTCTTTGATGCGTTCGATGTCAAATACATCCCCAGCAGGTCCTTTACGCTGCTTAATGACTTTTTCAATTTCGTTAGTATCTGACCTGTCCAGTTTGAATTCAAATAAGTGAAGATTCTCTCCCAGGTGAGCAGATGTTTTTGCGCCAATGATGATCGCTGCCACTTGTTGCCTATCCAAGATGTAACGTGAGGCAACATTAGTAATGGAAACGTTATGCTTATCGGCTATTGACTTTAATACTTTTAAAAGCAATTGAAAAAGTTCCCATCCACCAAACTCTTCAATCATTAATTTGTATTTGACTAACGATCGATTTTCAAACGGTGGTGTCGGTTCTGCCAGCCCCAACCATTTCTCAGAGATGAATCCGCCTGCTACTGTACCATAGCAGAGAAAGTGAATGTTGTTTTCAGCACATAGCGGTGCGAGACTATTTTCCGGGCGATGGTCCAGTAAAGAGTATTGAATTTGCAGGGTGGTAAGGGGTATTCCAGCATTAACCATCTGCTCGGTGGCGTGTGTATTGAAATTGGTGCCCGATAGTAAATTGATTTTGCCAACCTGTTGGATTTCTCGCAGCCAATGAGCGGTTTCTACATATCTCGGTACGTCATAACTCCACCAGCTAAATTGTACCATATCCAGACGTTCTTTCCCGAGTCTTCGCAGTGAGCGATCAATAATTTTCTCTACATGGTTTTTTGTAATCGTGGCAAGCACATCATAGTCGGGAACAAACTTGGTTAGCACTTGAATGTCATGATTATGGCCAAGCCTTTGCTTACGGACCGCTAGAAATCTTCCGATGAGTTCTTCAACACCTGTATAGATATCTGCACAATCAAAAGTGGTGATGCCTCTGTCTGCAAATGCAAACATACTTTCGATTGGGTCTTCGGTTGCATCCGCACTGTGACCATGAGATAATTGCCAACCGCCTTTGACGATTCGGGAAATATGGAAATCGGGTGCAAGTTTAAATTTTTCGACCATGGTAGTTATGCCCAGTCATTTATTTCTGGAAGTGGAACAATTGTAGTGTCAGATCTTTCAAATACTCTTTTCCCTATCCGACTTATTTTGAAGCGAGCACCACAATGGGGATCGGGGCAGGCTATAATATGATCGGTTGCCATCCAATCCATGGGATTTAATGGTCGTTGCTTCGTAGGTAGCAGCGGAAGAAGCGCTGATAATGCATATAGCGAAAATGGGCGGTCACTCTTAAAGTAAAGATTTTCGCCTCTAACCTCGAAAGCATCTCCCAATTGATGGCTGCACACAAATGGTTTTTCTCCTTCTATAACTTCTACTTTTAGATCATATAATTCAAAAGATGTACTGGGCATATTTATGATTTAATGTGGGGAGAAAGATAGAAAATCTTGAGATATCTATTGGCATAGCATGTAATTGGAAGTAGCGGAACCAATGCTAGCCTGGTAGCAATTTAATGGAGGAAGCAATGCTTAAATCAACTTTTTCAAAAATATTTCATCCGGGTTATGGAAACTCGCTAGTGTCCGCATCTGGGTAGTAAATAAACTCCTAAACGTATGAAAAAAGCAATTACCCTCTCGCTCCCCAAAGCTTGTTCTGAGCAGTGGAGCAACTTTACACCAACTACCCAGGGTGGATGGTGTAATTCTTGTCGCAAAGAAGTAGTGGATTTCACATCTTTGAGCGAAAAACAAATCATTGACTACTTCAGCAAGACAGCTGGCAACACGTGTGGTCGTTTTCAGGCTAGTCAGTTAAAAGCCTATCCTACTGAAAGCCTTGCAACAGTTGAGCCCGGATGGATGTTTTTGAAGGCTGGGCTACTCGGTTTATTTCTGGCTTTTGCGCCAAAGCCTTCATCCGCTTTGCCGCTCAGAATGATGGAGCTACAGCAAAATTTCCAAGGACAAGGTTCAGTGGAAGCAAAACAAAATAGCTCAATACCATTTTTTCAAATTACAGGAACTGTGAAATCGGAAGAAGATGGTGCTCTGCTGCCCGGTGTAAATATCGTACTGAAAGGAACGATGATAGGTACGGCAACTGATGAAAATGGACAATTCAAGTTTGACTATGACTTGAAACAGGGAGATGTGCTTATATTTAGTTTCATCGGACTTAAAACACAAGAATACGTTGTCCCAGCCTCCCTAAACTCTTCATTAGAAATTGTGATGAAGCTCGACACTGATACGATGATGATGGGGGAGATTGTCGTGGGCAGGGTGTATGTAACTCGACCTACTGGTTTGCAGAAAGTGTGGGGTAAAATCAAAAGCATCTTTTGATGAACTATTGGTTAAGTTGGATCGTGATGATGGGGATGGCCTGCCTTACGGCAGGCCTTTCTGCTCAACCCCTTGCCGCGAAAAGCGAAGACTACCATAAGGCGGATAGTATAGCGGCCGCCTATGCGGACTATCCGCTTGCAGATGTTCGCGACTTGTCGCTGAAATTAACCAGGCCTTTTACCAGAGAACGCGACAAATATCGAGCAATCTTTCGATGGGTGTGTGATAACATTCGCAGTGATTACAAGTTGTATTGCAAGGTAAAGCAGATTCGTAAATGCTATCAATCAGACCCGGCTTCACTCGCCATCTCGAGCCAAAAAATAAATAAACAGGTATTCACGCACCTTCGCGAAAAGCGATCCACGATCTGTACTGGCTATGCTTACTTACTAAACAGTTTGGCACAGCATGCGGGTCTGACTTGTCGCATCGTAGATGGGTATGCCCGCACAGCTATTACAAATTTAGAGGGTAGCGGCTACCCCAACCACAGTTGGAATGCTATTCGGATCGACAACCAGTGGTACTTGAGCGATCCCACTTGGGCAAGTGGAAATACATATGAGCCCATGGGGATTTTTATTCCAAGTTTTAACGAGTCTTATTTTTTGGTACCACCCCCATTGTTTGCGCACAGCCACTTCCCACTTGACACAGCTCAATTGCTGTTGCGTGACAAGCCAACACTTTCAGATTTTTTGAGTGCACCGTTGGCCTATGCGGCCAGCTATGAATACGAGCTAAGCATGGTTACTCCCAGACAATTTTTCTTGACCATCATGAAGGAACAGTCACTGTCCATTACGGTAATCAAGGAATGTGGAAAATCCTTTCGGAAATTATCGCTGAATGTAAATGATAGCGAAGTTGTCGTTCGGCAAGTTGATCCAACAAACCCGGTAGAATCTGTTTACACGCTAACACATACATTTCTCACTCGTGGCTATGTGGCCTTGCACGTACTGGTAGATGGAAAACCTGCCTACAGCTTTAGCGTTAAAGTGAAGTGATGACTAAAAAGAACCGGCTGTTCGAAATATCGTCAGGGAACGGCTGTACCTGTTTTTAATATTTGACAATCTTCATAGTTTTTTCGCCATCGATTTTCAATGTATAAATTCCTGTAGGAAGAATAGACAAATCGATCGAATAATCTAAAAGTTCACCGTATACAACTAGTTTAGCTGCGTTATCGTAAATGCCAAAACGACTTCCTATTAAATTTTTTGAGGGGTATATCGTAATACTCTTGTCTGTTGGGTTGGGAGCAAGTGTAGTTTCCTGATAAACGCTTGTCTCAAAAAACTGCGAAGTGTAGGGAGCTACTTCGCTGAGGCAGTTGATGTGAACTCTAGCTTCATATCTACTGGCAGGCCTAAGCCCGGCCAAAGGCAATGTAGTGGCTGATGTCTCGGTAGTTTGCCATACGTTGCTACCCACAATAGAAAAATCAATAGAATACGGAACCCCACCGAAAGTATCGTTCCACGATAACTCGGCTTTGGTATGAGTTATGTTACTCACCGATAAGTTAAATGGTGTGAAACAGACGGTACTAAAAGTTGAGGTTGTAAAATCTTTGGTGGAGATACATTGAGGAGCAACGTTCACGGTATACTTAGCTCCGGGTTTCAATCCATTCAGCGCTATTGAAGTTGATCGAGTCTGCATGGTAGTTACAGTTCCGCTTGCAGTCAATGCGAAAGTTAATGTGTAATCGCCTGTTTGGCTATCATCTCGCCAATTTATTCTTGCGCTGAAAGGTGTTATCTCGTCAAATGTTAATGATGAAATTTTGGGGCAGGGTGTTGTAAAGGAAGTGTAAGTGAAATCAGAATTGACATTTGTGCAACTCTTTCTTCCTCTGACAAAGTATTGCTTTGCCGGCAGGAGAGGGGATATCTCTCTTGAGTCAGGAATTAAAGTCCAGTTGATGTTATCTGCGCTGTACTCAAGAATGGCGTTACCCGGATACGTGCTTGTCCAACCAACTACTGCCTTGTTGTATACGATACCAGTAACTGTAAGTGTATTTAACTTCGGGCAAAGGGTAGTGAACTGCCGATTATTAAACTGGACTGTAGTATAGCATCGTCCACGAAAACGAAGATCATAAGTGGTGCCAGCAGAAAGACCTGAAATCTGATTGGCAGTTTGAGGAGGTGCAGTCCACTGATTCGTACCAGCCATTGAGTATTGTACCTCAAATGAGCTGAGGTTGGTGGCTTGAATGGTTACAGAAGTTGCAGAGATATTGTTGATTGAAAAGCTGTTTGTATCTACACAATCAGAAGAAAAATCAAGATAGTAGTAATTGGTAAACCCCAGATAACACTGTGCCCGTGCCCTTAACTTGTACTGCGTTGCTGAATAGATGTAAAAGGAGATGGATGGCACTGGGGTCCAGCTATCGTATCCGGACTGGGTGTACTCTAGCTGAAATTGATCTAGTTTGGTATTGGCGGGCAATACAATGGTGGCCGTGTTCATCGATGTAGTGACTTTCATTAGAGAAGGGTCAAGACAGTTCGGTGTAGCATTTTGCCAAATTTCCATTTGGTATCCATCATGAGGGCCGTAGTAGTATGAATATGCAGCAATGACTTCAGGCCTACCATCGCCATTCAAGTCATTTACTGTTAACTGCGGGTCAACAGAATAAGACCCCGTGTTTCCCAACGACATACCGTTCTCTTCAAAGTTTTCAAACGATGAATTCGAGAATGGATCACCACTACCCATTTTATTTTTAAGAAAAACAAATGTTCGATTACGGTTACCCAATAGCAAGTCTACTTTCCCGTCTCCATTTAGGTCTGCCGGCTTTACGTCAAACGATGTGAAATCTCCAGGCAAAACCAAGGGGGTACCGAAACTAATCTGTGGCGAAATGATTTTACTTTCGTGTAGGGTCACTTTTCCACCTGTTGAATACCGAGAGTTTGAAACAAGGTCATTCCGGCCATCTTGGTTGAAGTCTTGAGGAAGGTAGCGAGTAGCTCCGCCACGAGTGGGATCCTGCTTGATTATTTCTTCAAAAACAAATCCTCCTGGCCGACTGTTATTTTTCAATATCCAGAAGTAATTCTTGTTGGTGGCGCTGAGTGTAACATCGGTCAAACCATCGCTGTCTATGTCGCCCGCCACTAAATTAGAGCACCATTCCAGTAAGATTTTCTTGTAGGGCGTACCGAAGTTACTTGCCGATAAAGAACCTTTCGAGTTTTCGTTCCGATATACAGTAAAATAATTCTTTCCTGATTCATAGCTAATGTTAGCGATATCAACGTGACCATCTTGATCGAAATCCTGCAGTACAAATTCACTCGCGCCTATAGGCAGGTCGATAGGAGGACCGAAAAACACGAAACCAGGTACTGAATAGTTGGGAAGTATCCGAAGCCCATATTGGTAATTCGCCACCACATCTTTTAAGCCATTCCCATCCATATCGGCCAGACTCAAATATCCTGATAGGTAGCTGGAAAATGTGTTCCTCACGAAAGACTCTTCTGTGATGTCTCCTCCTTGATTCACGTTTTGGTAAACAGAAAATCCAGGATCATGACGTGCTACAATATCAGGTCTTCTATCTCCATCAATGTCGTCCACCAGCGTTTGAAAAGCACGAACATCATTGATGCCGACTCTGACTTGAAGTTCACCTTTTTTGAAATCGCCTGAGTAGGTTGGTACGAATGCATTGGAAGACTGAGCAAATAGACCCGACTCAGTGTCAAGTAGTTCAATTGGTGCAAGCGATGCACCTGCTGGCACTTTTACTTTTATCTGTGTGGCAGACGCTGACACGACCACCGCTTGAGTAGCTCCGAAGGAGACCCTATTTTTTTCGTTCGTTGTGTTAAAATCTCGCCCAGCGATAATTATCTCTGTGCCTATCATGGCTGCAATTGGGCTGAAAGAAGTGATGACTGGTTTTACCGCTGTAAAAAAGCTTGTAGCGTCAGAGTTAGTAGATGCAAATGCATTAGTGGCAACTAGTCGATAAAAATAATTTTGCCGTGGTTGTAGATTCGTAATTGGAAGAGAAACATCTAGAAACTCAGTCGTGTCGGGTAATGGGACGGAAGCTGTAGTCAGGCCAAATGCAGGCGTTGTACCATACTCAAAATAAAATGAAGTGGCTAAACTGTTGGGATTGATTTGACCATATAGGGTAGCGGTGGTCTCCGTCACATCAACGGTTTGTTTTATCTTCACTAAAGGTGCCAAGGAAATGGTAGTAAACTCAGTAGGCCAAAAGGAGCTTCCGTTTTCGTTGGTGGCTACAAGTCGCAAGTAATATTTTGTACTACTTTGAAGCCCGGTTAAGGCATCCTCTACACTGCCGGTGTATTTTTTAATCGTTGATGAGCTGCCAAAGTTCGGAGTAGTTCCATACTCAAAATGATACGTAACTGTATCTCCTCTTGGGAGAAGGCTGCCTTTTATTTTTACTGTTGTTGCTGTAATGTCAAAGAGTTCGAGGCCTGTAATGATGGGTTCATCGATGACGCCCACGGCATCCCACGCATTGGCCACCGCCTGGTAGGTCGTAGAATTCTTTCCATACAGGTCAGATGTGGCCAACAAAGATCCGATTCGACTATCCAAATAGTCTGACGTATAGCCGAGATATTCAGTTAGATTTCGATAGGCAATTTTAGTGGCAGCCTGCATGCCAATAGAGTTAACCGAATAGCTTGAACCCTGGTCGTTCACACCCGCACCACCTTTGCATAAGAGGTAATACCAAAAGTTTTGTACACCCGAATTGTAGTGAACTCCCCCATTATCTTCATAGCCTTTGTACCACATGTCTCCAAAATAAGTGTCAGGCTGATTTTTGAGATTGGGGTTGCTCATGTCGCGAAGGCCACCATCTTGATAATATTTAGCGACTTGCCATGTGGCTGTATCACCAAACTTATCAAATTCAACAGCCTTACCAAAAATATCTGAAAACGACTCATTGATTGCACCTGACTCGTTGTAGTATTGCAAGCGGGCTTCGTACTGCGTAACGGCATGCGTAAATTCGTGGGCTACCACATCAAGCTCAACCAGCGGGTTATTGTTACTTCCTTCTCCAAAGGCCATAACCCTGCCGTTCCACATCGCATTGTCAAGAAAGCCGCCAATCCGGGTATATGATTTTATTGCACTTCCTAGGTTGTCAAAACTATTGCGGCCATGTTTCTTGAAGTAGTATTCAAATGTCTGCTCAGCGCCCCATTGAGCCGAAACTGCAGTTCTGTAGAACGGATCGCTGTAGTTGTTGTCTCCGGAATAATAGTCGTACACTTTATGAAACTCCCAAAAAAGAAGCATCGATATCACGCTCACATTTTGAAAATCATAGGTGCCAACAATTCCTCCGTGTTCTGTTTGGCCTACCAATCGCGAAGAGCCCACATCAAATTTCTCAACCCTTATCGCCTGATTCCCATAGTAATGTGTTCGCCCTGTTGCCGTTCCATAGGGTAGGGCAGGTGACTCTTTTTCGCCAGAGCAACTGTTTACCAAGCTTACTTTATTAATTAATTGCCCGTTGCTCGCATCAATGGAAACCCTCCATCTTTCGATTAGCGATACATCTATATCGAACTGAAAAGCAATAGAAAAGCTCTCAGGTGTAAAGGTGAAATTTTTAGAGACAATCAATTTTTTACCTTGCTGGACAGTGGTATCTTTTGTTTGCAGGTATTGTTTCGCCAGTTGAACCGCTTGTTGTTCGCTGAGTGTAGTTCGTGGGTCTATGCTGATACTTCTTACCGACTTTCCATTGGCAGAAGTAACAAAACCATTTTTCTCATGCACTCTATACACCATGCCTTCCAAAGGGATGCCTTCGTAGTTTTGCTGCAAGAGGCGATGTCTCATTCCCAGGTTATCGATGTTGGTTTCTATTTCAGTAAAAGTGTATTCGGCCGGTATACCAAAGTATTCATTGATGTTAGCAAGAAAGGATGAGGAAGTTATAGTGCCCTCCTTAAACTCAATCGCACGTGGCGGTTCGTTTCGGTTGCCGTAGTAAAGCTTAACAGTCTCCGTGCTGACCGAACTGATCGATTTAGATGCAACTCCAAAACTCTGCTGCGCTAGGATACAACCTGTAGAAAAAATAGTAAAGGCAATGATCAAAATTCTTTTATACATCGCTGTTTAAGCTAAGGATTCTACGTTGAATTTATGGAGGAAAATGATTTGCACTTGTCTATTTCTATTTAATGATATGCACCCAGCTTTTGCAGGTTGTGAGATCGCCCACCTTTAGGTTAAAGTAATACACACCACCTTCTATATCGCGTGCAGTCCAATCGTTTTTGTAATCGGCAGACTCGAAAACATTTTTTCCCCAGCGATCAATCACACTTAATTGCAGGTTAAGCCCAGCCGACTTTGGATCAATTACATTTGGCCCGAGCCCCACCTTAAATGTATCATTGAAGCCAGGTGAGGACTCCGGTGTAAACACATTGGGTACAAATAACTTAAAGATCGGCAGTTGCACTTTCTCTTCGAAAATACAAAATTTGTTTTGCGCTGTAAATTTTAGTGAATACAAACTATCTTTTTTATAGGAGTATTCCACTTCGGTGTCTTCGGAACTTGTTCCATCGCCAAAGTCGAAACGAAAAGTAATGCCTTCCATCGGGGGGGTTAGATTCTTGACAAACACTGTTGGGCGGTCAACACAATTTGCTTTTATGCGATGCTGCCATTCTAAATCAACCTTGCTCACCACGCTTACCTTTACTGTATCTTTTTTTGTACAACCATTCGCATCGGTGACTGTAATAAGATATTGAGTTGTTTTGGTTGGCTGCACTACTGGCGAAGCGCTGGTCGAACTAAAGCTGCGATCCGCGGTTGACCACGCGTAGACACTTCCGCCAGGTGCTGTCAGCTGATAAGTAGTTCCCTCACAGATTTCAGCATCATCGCCCACTTTAACTTTATTTCTAAAATAGTAGATCGTTTTCACAACTGAATCGACCTTGTTACAAGTGTTGAAATTAAAAGCTTTCAACACAACTCTATAGATACCTTCTTGTTGGAATTTATGAACAACAGAGGAAGTGTCGCTTTTTGTTTTCGACACAATCGTGCCATCTCCAAAATTCCAGGTAAAGTTATCACCCTTTGAGCTGAGGTTTTTAAATCGAATGCCATCTGGATAGCAGACATTGTTGAAGCCCGGTTTCGAAAAGTTCACATCATAAGTTTGAAAAAGAGCCCGGACATTTTTGTTAACGGCAATGGCCAGAGTATCTTTTTTAGAGCAACCATTTGCGTCAACTACGGTGACATAGTAAAGAGCACCATTTTGTGGCCAGATAAGGGGCGAGGGTTCCAATGAAGAGAAGTTACCCTCGCTGTTGGTCCACCTATAGCTCACGCCACCGCTTGCCGTTAGCCGGAAACTTTTCCCTTCACACACAATGGCATCTGACCCCACAACAATATTAGGTCTAAAGTAATTAATCACTTTCGTTATCGAATCGGTTTGGCTGCACGTGCTCAAATCCGTGATTTTAAGTTTTACCCGGTATTGCCCCGCTTGCTTATAGGCGTGAATCAGAGATCTTGTATCTTCAGGCAGTTGGTTGATAATTGTGCCGTCACCAAAGTCCCAAACAATGTTTCGTCCACCCGTACTTTGGTTTTGAAATACAATCGAATCAGGGTAACAAACATTGTTAAAACCTGGCTTTGTTAACGCCAGGTTATTGGTATCGAAGTTGGCTCTGAGGGAAGACAAATCGAATTTGAATGCAGCATTGTTGCAATTTGGACTGCCGTTCAGTCGTGATTTAGCGTTTGAAGTTGTTGGAAAATCGGATGAGGGCAGGCCGGTCGTATTACCAAACTGACAGCCCGAACATACTGCGTGGTATACAATGCCAAATTTATCGAAACGTGAAGTGCCGCCATCGACATGCGTCTTTGAAGAGCCACCACCCAGGTAAGTGGAATAGACTAACTGTGTTGCGTTGCTATTCAATACCATAAAGTAGAAATCTGAACCTGATGTTGTTTTCTGATAGGCATCGTTGGTAACGGGCATCCCAAATGTTGTGCTTTGCCAAAAACCAGTGCTTGGGCTGGAGTTAACAAAACCGCCCCAGCCCGCCATATAAATATTATCGCAGTCGTTCACTAAAAAAGCTGTTGGGGAGATGTTAGGGATGATCAGTCCGCTACCAGACCCCGAGCCAAAGACAGTAGAGAACTGCAAGGTGGATAGGTCAGCGGAAAATTTCTGAAGAAATTGTCCGCTGTTTGGATTATGGTAAACACCAGACGTTACTGGCATTTGCCCGGCCGTTTGGCCATAACAAAATATATTCCCGTTTGAATTCAGGTCGATAAAGTAGACCTGATCGAATAATATCGTTCCGGTGAATGTGGCATTCAATATCGCGCTTCCATCGGCAGCCACCCTTGCCACCCAGCCGTCAACGATGCCTTTGAAGGTTGTTTGATAAGCACCTGTAGTTGTTGGAAAATTTGTACTGGTCGTTCCACCCGCCAATACAATATTTTTATTGGCATCAAACTTTATGGAGTACGCGGCATCAAAGCCCGAGCCGCCCAGATAGCTGGACCAAACGATGGACGATAAATCGGAATTCATTTTGACAACCACACCGTCAGTAGTGCCACCGTTGAAAGAATTGTCAAATCCGTTCACGATGGGGAAATTAGCAGATCCGGTAACTGAACTGATATACACATTCCCAATGTCATCGGTAATCACATCACCTCGCATTTCGTCTCCGTAGTTCACCACCAATGGCCCTCCTGATTGTTTTGGTAAATTCAATCCATCATTGCCCGATCCTCCAAGAAACGTAGACCCAATCAGTCTATCTCCCTGTGGTGAAAGGCGAGTAACTACTATATCCCATTGGTCGCTGGTGTTCAGCACGCGATTAAAAACAGTAGTGCCCAGATTGAAGGTTCTGTCAAACGATCCAGCCCCGGTAGGAAAATCGGACGAACCGGAGATACCTAGTACAATCAAATCGCCCGATGTTTTATCAACCACCAGGCTTGCGGGAGAATCGTTACCTGCCCCACCCAGATGTGTAGCGTATAGAAACCTGGTGCCTACCGAGTCATATTTTATGATCGCCATATCAAAGCTTCCTCTATTGCTGGTTTGAAATGCTCCGGTTGTAGCCGGAAAAAATCCGCCAAGGCTTTGATGTGTAACACCGGCCGAGTAAAGCGTTCCATGTTCACCAGGTGTTGCTGTACTTCCCCAATTGTCGGCTGTAGAACCAGAGTAAGTAGAAAAAATCAATAGTGGGTCGATGACCAGCGTGCGGCATTCATCATAGGCTGCAGGAAATGAAAATGAAACAGTATTGCTTCGTAAATCGTATTCGCTTGCAACGGTTCGTTTGTTATTCTCATCATCTATCTGGTAAGAAAATGGTATTACTTCTGTAAGCGCACCCACATTCGTTGAGATTTTCAATGCGCCATTTATTTTTTCTACGCCATCTGCACCGCAGTATTCAATTTTGATTTGCGATGGGTCAGCTTGTGGCTGTACAATGAAGTCATATTTGAGATTGTTCCCGCTGGATGACACGCGAAAATCAATTCCGTTATACACATTCTGATAAAGAATCGATGCATAGGCTTTTACGTTGGTAGCCCATCGGCAAGAATCGCTACCCAAGAAATAATTGGTATAGCCATCCAATGGCATTTCAACGATGGCTTTTGCCGTTTGATTTGATCCTAGCAAGTTGATCTGGAAATAGTGCGCTGCGGTTGACTCGTTTGATGGCTGCAAATCAGATTCATTGACTTCCCCGTGACTCGCCAAGTGCTGCTGCTCTATTTTCTCAAGGTCAAGGAGTAAAACTGAAAAACCTTTTGCAGATATACCCACGCGCCCCCCAGGCACCTGTGCTTGGAAATCAATACTCTCATTCCATTGGCCTTTGTTCTCCATAAAACGAAGCCCGTTGGTATTCTGGCCGATGGCGCAGAATGAAATCAATAAAAGGACGAGAGTTAAGCGCATACCAACTCAAATTTACCTATTTCTAATGACGCTGGAAAGGCATCGTCAATTCGTTGAAATTTATAGAATCTACATTTCCGTTATTTCTAACTTGTATCCCTTCCCATGAACATTTGTAATTCTAAGTTCGGGATCGCGACTTAATTTCTTTCGAAGTTTCGAGACAAACATATCCAAACTGCGACCGGTGATAACACCTTCATTGAGCCAGATTTCCTGCATCAGCGTTTCGCGCGGAATGAGTTCACCAAAATTTTTATTAAGTAATTCGAGAATCTTATATTCTTTATCGGTGAGGCTGATCACTTCAGTCCCCAATAACAAACGCTGACCTTTCGCATCAAACAAAAATTTTCCGATCACAGACCCTTCCGGCAGCGAATCAGCCAATATCACCTGGCTTTGATGCTGCACCAGTGCAGGTGTTACATTTTTCCAAAAACGCCCAATCAAAAAAGTGATACCCAACAGCACGAGTATAGCGCTAAAAACCATGATGAGAAATGGATTGTCAAAGATTCCCATTTTGAAGTCGTTATCTTTTTGGCTGGGTTCCAGGCGATCGATTTTAATTGATTTATTTTCTGTACTCAACGGATCGTTATCTGCTTGTTTCCGTTCCACGTTCTCATCGTTCTTGTATAAATCGGGAAAGGTTATTTCGATGGTGTAACATCCAGGTAGCTGACCTCTTCCTTTGCAGGGCAAAACATCGGGTGAAGTATTACTGACCTGAAAGCCATACACAATACCGGCTTTCAAGCAGTCATGTACTGTAACTGTGTAGCCGGATGGGAACTGTGTTTTAGGCAGCAGGGTTTGCGACAGCACCATAAGCGAGTCGTTATTAAAAACCAGTTCTTTTTCGAAGGTAAGAAGAAATGTGCCTTCTTTCGTTTCTGTGACCGGCAACACACGAGAGGTACGATCACCCGCCTGCAGCAACAACCGATGACCCATCTCACGGATGATGAGATTGATTTCCTTTGCCCGTAGGTCGCGGTCGGTACGTTTGGTAAAAGACGAAGCAAAAAAGAGAACAGCAACCATCACAAATGCACTGCCGTAAACCGCCACAAATCGGTTATTTAAAAGGCTGAAAGAAGAATTTACACCCATTTACATTCTTTTTACAATTCATTTACCATGAAAGGCAACGCGGTTGCGTACGTTTGAATGCGCAAAGGTAAAGCAATTTTTCTTTGTTAAACTTAATGCTATGATGAACACGAAAAAAATCATTTACGCGCTGATCTTACCGCTGGTTGTGGTAAGCGGACTGTTGTTTGCTAATCGTGAAACTAAAAATGAAACCGCTAAAAAGTCAAACCCAAGGCCTCTCTCTGCTGCTGAACGGGAAGCTGTTTTGAAAAAATGGGAGGCTTCCCCTGACGGTATTATGCACAAAAAATGGGAAGCGCCTCCTGCAGGTAAAAAAGTACTTGCCAGTGCTGCTAAAATAAAGAAGTCCATTAGGGATACTACCAATATGGAGGCTGTTGTCACCTCACTTTCTCTTCTGCCCGGCTCAAGATTAGGTTTCGGAGTGATGGTAAGGATTAATGGTGACGATTATATTCTTGCGTTTGGACCTGAAAAGTCGGGCAAGAATGATTTGAATTTTAACAATGAATTTGAGCAATTACATAGCCTGAAAGTTACCGACAAAATAATGATAAGAAGCCATAGCGTATCGTACGCGCCCAAGTATGCATATCCAATAGTAACGGGCGACTATGTAGAACGAGATGGTAAAATAATTTACAAACGTGTACCTCGCCAAGGCGGTTGCTAAGTAAATTATGAGACACATTTACCAAATTTCATGGATTGACAAATTAGTGCTTCGATATTAGCTTCTTCATAAACCGGCAAACTTTTAAAAACCAAATCTACTATGCGTTACTTACATCTGACTTTCTTGTTTATTGTGTTGAGTTTCTTTTCAGCTAATCCGGATCTGGAAAGTTCAACGACTACCACAACCACCTTAAATTCCGACACTGCCAATTCAACCTCAAGCAATGATGGTGAACCACGCATATCCAACGTGATCTTGCAATCAAAAGATGGAGGACGGACCTGGCAAGACATAAGTCTCGATTTGCCTGAAAATGGAGAGCCTCAAGATTTTTTTGCGGGAGAGTCGGACGTGTACTTACGCTTAAAAAATTCGATGTATCACAGTAAAAGTAATTCGGCAACACCCGTTTGGGAGAAAGCGAATGTTCCTGATCCTGGAAAAGCTTCAATTGTTTTCAATCGTTCAGGAGTCATGGCCTACAATTATGAAGGAGAAGTTTATAAAAAGTTGCCCGCTACTGGAACTTGGCTGCCGATCTACCAGGATTTTAAAAAACATTCGATGCGGACAATTTTTGAAACATCCAATGGTACGTTATTCTTAGGTTTCGATAGCGGTCTTTATAAATCTGCTGACAAGGGAAAAAGTTGGAAACAAGTCCAGAATGAAGGTTGGTTGGGGAGTCTGGTGGAGTCTGAAGGGGTTCTGATGGGTACGGGTCAAAAAGGAATTATGCGTTCTACAGACAATGGGGAACACTGGGAATGGGTAATCAGCGAGGGTGGCGTGGGTGTAGCGGTAGAGCGTATTGAAGGTGGGTTCGCGGCCATATCTTACAACACCATAACAAAATCCAGAAGAATACGCATTTCGTTGGATAGTGGAAAAACATGGAAAGCAATTGATGAAACAATTCAGCCTTTGCTGTACATTCCATCTTTCAACGGATTTTCAGATGCTGCGTCTATTTCATCTATCAAACAAATGGGCAACTATTTTATTTGTGGCCATCCAATTGGTATACTCGTGTCACCCGACATGGGTAAAACGTGGAATGTTGCTCATAAGGGTGTTGAGCAAAAAGTGTTTAAGGTCTTTGCTTCTGGCAATACGTTATATGCGGTGTTGATGAATATGGGATGCTGAAATTAGGAAAACGAAAATTATATGATAGTATGGCATGGCGCTGCCAGATGTTTCATAGCGTTTAAGTAGCATTGGTGTAGCATGTTCCGCTGAATTAAAGCGAGTGGGAGGGATGTGTGGCTGTCCGCCAGTTGGCGGATGTTGCTGCTGCGTTGGCAAAAGCAATAGGGATAGAAGCCCCGATGTATAATCGGGATAAACTCCAAGCACGAAGTGTGTTGGCAGGAGCGAGGCCGGATCTCGACACTTGTCGGGACGAAAGCCCGGGCCGTAGGCATTGCCATTTCAGACATAGAAAATTTCGTTTAAAAAGTAACCAAATTGGTTACTTTTCTGTTTATTTGTGCATGAACATTTATAATCGAAGCTCGATCACTACTTTTTATAGGGAGCATCCCGATTGTAAAGCCACACTGGAAAAGTGGTATCATGATGTGGAATCAAAAAATTGGAAAAGACCTGGAGACATTATTCGGGATTTTAATACAGCACGAACTATAAAAAATAGCCGTGCAATTTTTGAGATCAATCATAATGACTACCGCCTAATTGCTGAAATAAACTACCTGAAAGGCTGGGTGTTCATAAAATTTATAGGAACCCATGCTGAGTATGATAAAGTGGATGCAGAGTCGGTCAATCTGTTTAAAAACCAAAAGAGAAAATTATGAAATTCAAAATACTGAAAACAAAAAAGGATTACCTGATTGCCCTGGAGCGCTTTGAGGAAATATTTCAGGCAAAGCCAGAATCACCTGAAAGCGATGAAGCCGATATCCTTTCTCTCTTGATAAAGGAATACGAGGAAAAACATTATGTCATAAAAGCACACAATCCGCTGGAAGCCATTAAGTACAGAATGGAGCAACAGGGTTTAACCAATAGTGACCTTGCTGGGATACTTGGCTTTAAAAGTAGAGTAACTGATATTTTTAATAAACACCGGAAGTTAAACCTTACCATGGTGCGCAAGCTTCACACTCAATTGAATATTCCACTTGAAACATTAGTGAAAGAGTATTAGGTATTCTACATCGGCATCTGGTGTCGTAAAATAGCAATATTTGACAAATATCACTCGTTGTGAAGCGATTTAATATAACGGCTTATTATGTAACGAGTAGATTACTAAAAAGAACTGTGGTACATAATGTTTATGCGTTATGCTAACAATGTATTTGCGTCAAGCGGGGTTGACGCGTCTACCGCCCGCCACAAAAAACACATAAGACAATCTCCTACCACCTCTTCCAAGAATCGTTTTATTAGGCTATTTTTATCGGAACGTGGGCGATAGTGGCCTGGTAGAAGCATCGTTA
>JADBYQ010000020.1 GCA_020402945.1 Cytophagales bacterium
AGTATTTGCGTTCGAGCGGGGCTTCCGAAGCCACGCCTTGTCCCCGACACCGAACGCATTAAAGATACGAAAACGTTGGATTACGCGTCAACCCCGCTTGACGCAAATACATTGTTGGATGTAAGGCCTCTTCGTCATGTCGAGCGGAACGATCACTTTATTCTTTCTTTCTTTTTTTTCCTTTATCCTTAAAAGTGATGGAGAAATGCGGTAGTGACCCCCCAATTCACAGAGTTCAAGTTTATCCCAGCTACCAATCAAACTTCCCCTTCTTCCTTTTTTTTGTCTTTCATTACCGATCGTTATTCGCGGAATCCCGGCCTTATTTCCCACAACGTTTAGCTTGTGGAAGGCGGGCAAATAAAAACCTTCGTCCTGTCCCACGTGATAAAGATAAATAAAGAACTACACACTTCAATGACGCACAGTCCCGCCCGCTTGCCACAAGCTTTTGTTAGCAACAGTGCCATTCTTTCGTCCCCTGCTCGAAGATTCCCGTCCCTCGTTGTCGGCACGTCACGCGGCAAGTTGTGATGTCGAATCTAATTTGTCGGTGAACCCTAAGAGCGCGGGGCAACCAAGCTCAATCTTGTTGTTTGGTCTTACTCATCTTTTAAGTATTGGTGCGGGGGTGCGGCACTTATGGCTAAGCTTTGGTCTTGCGGGTGGAATTGCGCGGGCTTTGCCATGTGTGCCGGTTGGGTCGGCCTCACTTTCGGGTTAGATATGTCCAAATCTGCTCAAATTCGGGGATTGGTCGGGGAAATTGAAGTCACGGGTGTGAGAATTCTACTCTCTGAAGTTCGAGTGCATCGAGAATGCCCTTGTCTCCAGTATCACGGTAAATGGTTGTCGGTTTTAAGATTACCTAATAAAGCTTTTACCCTCTCTTCCAATCTAGGTAGTAAAACAGTAGGAGAGATTAGATATTCATCTTCGAAATTCCAATAGGTGATACAATTTTCCCAACGAGGAAATTTTTTGGCCATCATGGGTCGGTGTTCTTTTTCGCTCATGGCAATGGCAATAGCACCTTCATCAAAGTCTTGTTCGGTTAATGGTAAAGGCTCAGATAAATTAGTTAAGTCAACACCTAGCTTAGTTAGATAGTCAACTGTATGTTGAGAAATCAACCCAACATTATCCACGTGATACGGTTCAATTCCTTTTGAAAAAGAACGGATAGGTAAACAATACAGTTTAGCAAGGTGATTAAACAACAATTCAGCGAAACGACTTCGGTAGTAATTGCCTGTACATATGAAGAGGACATCCCTACCTAGCATAAGATTTCATTTACCTCTGCTTTAACTGCCATGCAAGCTAACAACATCGCTCTTTCAATTATGTCTTTTTGTGCCTCTGTCAATTTAGAGGCAATACAAAAGATTACTGTTCTGGAAATTAATGAATCTAGGTGCGGAAGAGTTCCTTTATCATATGTGTATGATTTTCCAAACAAATTTTCCTGTAACTCCCATACTGAACTATTACCAGAGAAAGATTTTTTTTCTACCAGACTACCTATATTGTAGTAAATATGCAAGCCCCATTCTGTCATGACAATAGGGTACAAACTATTTTGACCACCTTTCGCACCGTTGGATAAAAGTACTTCTTTAAAAATTTTTGCTTTTATATCAGTATCAAGTATCACCTCCAAAAAACCACCCGAAAATCCGTTGCTGTCAATGATAGTTCTTGTAACTATGCTACGATCGTTTAATATTTTCTGTAGTTTCAAATTAAAGTTCCGCATGGTTTCTATAATAACAGGAAGCTTTTTCAATTGAACTCTTAATATGGCAGCCGTAATTTCTGACATCCTACTCCCAATACCCCATCGGCTAAAATCATTGAGTACCAGTCGGCCAAATTCGTTGCGCGGGTAGCCCAAATCGTGAACAGCTAATGCCTTTTTGTATAGCACTTCATTGTTGGTAGCAATTGCTCCGCCCTCACCAGCGGTGATGTTTTTATTCAATTGAAACGAAAACGTAGCAATGTCTCCAAAAGAACCGCTCATTTTTTTTGATTGCGATGCCCCGATAGATTGGGCGCAGTCTTCAATCAAGAATAGCCCATGTTCATCACATATTTTCTTCACTAAGTCTACGCGCCCAACAATTCCACCCATGTGTACCATAATGACCGCCTTAGTTCTTGGTCCAATCTTCTTTTTCAAATCATCTGGGTCTAAACTAAAAGAATCATCTACGTCTACTAATCTTGGGATTGCCCCATTCCTAATTACTGCGCTAACAGTGGCGACCCAAAAATAGCCAGGTATCAACACCTCATCACCCACGCCCACTTCTATGGCGGATAAAGCGATTTGAAGCGCAGCTGTACCACTGGAAACACCAAGGCAATAAGTGACGCCTAAAAATTGAGAAAGTTCGTTTTCAAATTGACTTGCTTCATTCAGGAGATTTGGCCCATAGAAACGAAATGGTGACTTTGCTTTTAGTACTTGATGAACAGCATTTGCTTCTTGTTCGTCAAAATAGTGAATACCAGGCCATTCTTGGGGCAGGAGCGATTGAGCAAAGAAATCTTGATTCATAGAAGCTTATATTTTTCATCAAAATTGGTTTCAAGGCTTTTCCCATTGAATGTCAAAAGTGCCAAATTTGTATCTATACTGGCAATAGTTGTGAATCAGAGTATTCACTTAGCTAATATTGTATTTTATTGAGCATGATGGGAAAAAACACTCAATCCGCAACAGTTAAAGAACTGAAGATCGATGTAAGTGGATTAAAAAAGATTTTGGATTTATTGGGTAGTCTATTCAATATCCGAACGGCTTTTTTGTATGACATCGAGCAAGAGGCCTATCTTAAAGAAATAGCTGGCAACAACGGTGATTTTAGACCTTATTGCACAATTGTTCAAAAAGAACTTAAGCATAAATGCATAGCCTGTGATAATGACAAATTTAAAATTGCATTTGGGCTGCGAAGGTCTTTACTCTACAGGTGTTATAACGGGTTGTACGAAATGTTTTTACCATTGTTAATAGACAATGTAGTGATTGGTTATCTTCACTTTGGTCAAGTGCGCTCTAGTGATTCGTTCGAGCAAATAGTGAAAGAATGTAAGTTAGATGCACACTCTCAGGTTGAAAAACTTAAGTTCCATTACAATGAAATGGAGGCCATACCGGAGCTTAGGCTTAATCAAATCGCGGAACTTTTTTCAACTATTGCCGATAGCATCTTAAAGAGTAATTTGATTGAAATAAAAAGGGCGAACCCTATTTATTATGTGAATAAATTTATAGAAGAAAATTCAAACAAAAGAATTACAATAAAAGACGCAGCAAATTTTGTCGGCAGGAGTGAATCCTATCTAACCCATGAATTTAAAAAACTGCACAATTGCACTTTTCACGAGTACTTAACAAATAAGAGAATTATTGTCGCTAAGCAACTTTTAAAGCTAAAAAGTATAGATGAAACTTTTGAAGAATGTGGCTTTAAAAACCGATACCACTTTAGCAGAATGTTTAAAAAAGTTACAGGCTTCACTCCCAAGGAATTTCAAGATATGGTTTAGATTTTCAAAGGGGGACTAAAAATGATAACGAATCAAGAGCACCAACTGAATATAGGCGTTCATAATCGAGGCAATGATATTCTGATAATCTTTGATTGTGATGGAGTTTTAGTTGATAGCGAACCAATAGCAAATAGGATTATTGTCCAATGTTTTCAAAGTGAGGGATTCAATGTTGACCTCACTTTTGCTGACAAACATTTTATTGGAATTTC
>JADBYQ010000021.1 GCA_020402945.1 Cytophagales bacterium
AAAAAGAAGGTGCCGTAGGTACTAAGCAAGTCGTGTTGATCGAAATTCCTTCACGTACTATCGATGATGGATGGGGTGGATCGAAAAAACTCAATGCAGAGCATTACGAGCTTGACGTAATCAACAAAAAAGTTGACCCTGCACTACTGCAAAGCCTTATCGATAAAAAGGTATTGGTTACTCAATCCTATTTAAACGGTTACGAATATCTGGAGAAAGAAACGCAGACTGTGAAGTACGGCAAAAACATTACGCTCATTTCTATTAAAGAATTCAAATGAGAAAGCTAAGTGAGGCACTAGGTCAAGATCGCTGGGTACAAATCCAGCGATCTCCTTTCAAAGAGCAAATTAGAAATTGCTCTGTTGACGATGTTACTATTGGCGATGTTATTTTAATGACTGGCTTTTTTGGCTTCTCTTGTTTGGCAGAAACGGTTGAGATAGTTTTTGGCGAATCTTTTTCTAATGATAATAACTTCAAAGATAAAATCAGACAATACAATAAGTATTTGAATTATGTTGGAACCATGTCTTTTGAACAATGGATAAGGGATGGCCGATTTGAGCCGTCTGATATTGAGGGTTACCCGTTTGAAAAGATTTACGATGAGATTGTAACCGACCTCGATGCCAAACCATTCAAAAAGGATGATGAGGCAAGGCTAGGCGACTGTTTCGCGCCTCGTTTTGGTGAAGATGGTTTGGAAATTCCAAAACGCGATTGATTATGAAAGTCTCCTCGTTTCAATCTGCTACGCGCCCGGCTTTCTTTATTGAAGCTGCACCGCCAGATAGGCAATACGTTCATTTTGCTTTCAAGAATGTAAGCATTGAATCCATTTTTATAGCCATCAAAAAAGGAAGTTGGCTGGAGAAAATTAATCACGCCAAAACAAAGCGAGGCGGATGGGATGCCAACAAAAAACAATTGCCCTGCTTCACTCCCAGTGGCACGTTCCGCATCCGCTGTGATTGGGATATTGTTGATTACTCCAGAATAGTCGTTTTAGATTACGACAAAATTGGGTGCCCCGAGGGGTTAAGAGATCGATTTTCGGAATCTCCTTATTGTCTGGCAGCTTTCGTCAGTCCCGGAGGCAAAGGTGTTAAGGCTTTTGTCCGTGTCAATACAGGAGTAGATCACCATGCTACTGCTTGGAGTCAAGTTCGCGAAATGTTCGACACATTGGCCGTTCATAAAAGCGATCCATCCGGGCGCAATCTTAGTCGGTTGTGTTTTGTCAGTAGTGATCCAGATTGCTATTACAATTTGCAAAGCAAAGTTTTTGAGGTAGCTGAAGTAAAGACAACCGTAACCGTGCCGGATATGTCTATTCTGGCCAGTAACCCTAATTCTGTTTTTGGCTATCTCTATAATTTGACAACCAAAGGCAAATACCAAACTGAGGTGTTGGGCGAATATGGATCAAACAGAAATAATTTTCTGTATGTGTTCGCTTGCAATTGCAATCGGTACGGCATCGATCAGCAAAATGCTTTTGAGTTTCTCAAATCGATTTGGGTGCAAAACAACATGAACTTTAGTTCCGCAGAGCTTTCTAAAACATTGGTGAGTGCCTATTCGCATCGCAATGAGTTTGCCACGTTTCGTTTACCTAAAAATTTGTTATGAAAGAAGTTGATGAATTGATTGATAAGGCTTCCGCTCGTTGGTATGCCTATGGTGTATTGTTCGGAAAGCACAAGGTACAAGATGGCAGTTATGCCACAGTGGTAATCAGTCTGTATAAAGATAAGTACACACCCATTCAAAAGAAGTTCAAAGCCCCTACCCTTGCCTTGGCAGTGGAGCAGGTCAAAGAATGGTTGGCTACTGATAAACAATTGCTGCCATGAAACCATTTGAAACTTACCCCGGTGGCAAGGGTGCCGATGGCGTTTACCAAACCATCATTAACCAATTGCCTTTTCACGATGTTTTTGTCAGTGGGTTTCTGGGCAATTGCGCCATTATGCGCTATAAGTCGCCAGCTTCGGTAAATATTGGTGTAGATGCAGATCAGACCGTGATAGAAGCCTGGGAGATTCTAAACAATTCTCCCCTCGCTCCTGCCAGTTCCGTTTTGCACCAGGCCAATCAGCTCGATTTGCTTTGTGCCGATTTCTTTGAGTGGAGCGAAAAGAATTTAAATGCATGGAATTTTCCCGATTGCCTGTTATACCTCGATCCTCCGTTTTTAAAGCAAAGCAGAAAATCGACAGCTGACATATACATACATGAAATGACCGTCCGCGATCACGAGCGGTTGCTTGCGTTGGCTTTGTCTGTGAAAGCCATGGTTGCTATCAGTTGTTATGATAATGCCTTATATGCCGATTATTTGAAGAAGTGGCGCAAAATAAAGTTTGTGGGCAAAAGCAGAGCGGGCGCGGTGGAAGAAACGCTATACATGAATTACCCCGAGCCGGCAAAGCTACACGATTATAGATATGCCGGATCTAATTTTACCGACCGCCAGCGCATCAAACGGAAAGTAGAAAGGCACATCGAAAAGTTAAAGCGGTTGCCTGAACAAGAGCGCAATGCAATTCTACATGAAATGGCTCTTTCGTTTTCGTAAAGCATGACCGAAGAAAAAATATTTTGGTCGCTCAATCCCGAAAGTGGTAAGCTCAAGTTTGAAACGGAAGAAATCTATTCGTTTCTCCACGAAAGAGGCTACCGGAAGAAAACTTTTGCGGAAGACGATCTGGAAACCTACAAACAAAACGGCCATGTTGTGAGCCGTGTCTATGCTTCAGATCAAATCAATGAGCTAGTCAAGTTTCTTCGCTCCGATTACAAACACGTAACGGAGGAAACGATTATCTTTCCCCGCAAGGGCCCTGTTACTTTCAAGTTTGCCCCAAAGGATATTCTCAATGAATTGATTGATTACAGTTTCAACAAAATATTTTCAGAAAAGAATATTAACCTTCACCGCGAGCTGGACATTCGCATCAAGAAGCACACACGCCAGGCAGCTTATTTCTATTTCAAAAATGGCTTTGTAGAAGTAACCAAAGAGGGCAGCAAATTTCACAAATACGATGCCATGCAGGGGCTATACGTGTACGAAGATCACATTATCAATAAAGACATATCGATCATAGACATTAACGATACGGCCATTCAGGATTTTTGCAGTAAGGGGCATTCGTTCTTTCATTTTTTGCAATCCGCGGCCGGAATAGAGGATATTGAAAAGGTAACTCCAGAACAAACCCAGAAATACAAATACTTGCTGGAGTGTATAGGTTTTTTGCTGCACGATTACAAAGAACAAGGCAGTACCGACTATTGCGTTATCTTTTGTGACGATAACCGGGGCGGATCTGGCAAAGGCATTTTGATTCAATCGCTCAGGCAAATGACTAAGGTAACCGAGATCGATGCCAAAAAGCTAGATCCGTTCGACCCGGACGATCTCACCCCACAAACACGTATTAAGGTTTACTCTGATATTGAGCCTGCCTTCCATTTTCCACGGGTGTATAACGAAATCACCGAGGGCATCACGTACCGACATATGTATAAGGGTACGAGGACCATTCCTTACCGCGAAGGATGGAAAACAGCCTTTACCAGTAACCACATTGTGCGAGGCAATAACGATACAGACTTGCGTAGGCAGCGCACGTTTTTGTTAAATCCATTCTTCAATAAAGAGAACACCCCACGCGATTACTACGGTCATGGTTTTTTTAGCGAAGATTGGGAACCTTCTGACTGGAATTACTTTTACAACATCATGTTTGAGTGTGTTCGCTTCTGGCTCAATGCCGATTACAAACTCACCTTTACCGATGCGGAATATGGAATGCTTAAAATGCAAAGCGAATATCCGCTAGAGATGCGTACCTACCTAGACGAAATCATTGACAAGATCAAAACCGAAGGCACTACCACGCTAAAGAGCTTCGACCTATACAACAACTTTAAAAAAGACGAGCGTTTCCGTGCCTTGCCATTTGTAAAGGCACTCACAGCAAATTTCTTTGGCCGGCACTACAAGAAATATTTTGCCGAAATGAAAGTTCTCTACAAGGAGAATTGTAATCGAACAGAAATCACGATCTGGATAGAGTAGTCGCAAATTGCGACCAGCTTGCGGTGACACAAACGGGCGATTAGCCCGTTTTTTATTGCCCGAAGGGCACCTTAAAAATTTTCTCCCTCTATTTGACTATTCGATATTTGGGTTACCCGGCTACATCCGAGCCAGCAGCCACAACTTCGATTTTTTTTTCGCGGCTGTTCCATGGCAAATCTCAAATAATTAGCGGCAACAGCCACAGCCACATCATGCCAACATAGCGACAGCAGATCAAAACCAAGCAAAGTAAGCAAAGTAAGCAGCAAAACAAAGGTTTTTCTGCGTGTTTAGAGCAATTGGCTTGAGCAATTTGATTTGTGGTTACCTAAAATTGCTCTCTTTTTGTGCTCAGAGAGCAATTTGAGCAATTGATGAGCAATTTTATTTTCGAATTGCTCTCTATTTTTTGAAAAAAATCAGAAAAAAACCGCTTTTTTACTATCAAAAAGCATACTTCCAAATTTAAAATCAACTAGAGAGCAATTTGAGCAATTTTTTTAACAATTATTCGCGTAGAAAAATACATAGAATGTAACTAACTGATAGTCATAATGATATGATTTATATTTTCTATGTATATTTTCAGTAGAAAACTTTCCGAAAAAATTGCTCAAATTGCTCTATACCTGATATTTTTTCTTTTAAAGCCTTGCGTTTGTCGCCAATTTGTAGGCGATGGCAAAGAACAAAGCAAAAAAACTGGTATGGTTAGGGCTGGGGGCCGCGTTTGCTTCGCTGGTAGTGGCTGGGGTAAAGAAATACAAAGAGTTGCAAGGGCTTAATTTGCTAAAGTTTCAAGAAAGCGATCCGCCATTCACCATTAGCGATATATCCGCGGGCAAGGCAAAGCTCACTTTCAATTTTAGAATAGAAAACCCAACTGCCTACCGCTATCATGTTAAAGATTTGATGGCTATTGCCAAACAAGAAAATGACAACGGCAAACAGATAGGTACATTCTTCTTAACAGATTATGTAGTTCCCCCACGGTCGAATCAATTATTGCAGATCAGTAGTGAAGTGCAGTTGACTTCATTACTCGATCTGGCCAAAAATATTTTTTTAACGCCAACAGCCATTATTTTTTTAAGCGGGTCGGTAGCTTATGTCAGCAATGGCATAAGCATACCAATTCCTTTTGCTTTTGAAGTAGATGTACGTTCACAAATTTTAAATCTCAGATGAAATCCCCTACCCTACTCACGTCTGCCGAAATTTTTGAGCAACGCCCGGTTATTGCCAATTATTTTAATCAACCTCAGCTTGGTTATCTTTTTTTCTGTGGCATGATAAGAGGTAAAAAACTTTCGCGAAAAACTCTTTTCTGCATTGAAGATGTGCTGGATTGCATCGATCAGAAAAAGAAAATCAAATCTATATGATTGCATTTATAATTATTTTGGTTGTAGAACTTATTCGCAATTGGTATATCATTGTGCGATTGCGCCAAAGTCCAAACCATGCCAAAGGAGTAGTTCTTCGTTTGATGGCTTTCTTTTTTGTTGCACTCATCACTTACGATGCCGAGCCCGTGCAAATGTGCATTTACATTATTTGTTGCTTTCTCTCTTTCTGGTTTCCGTTCGATGTAGGTCTCAATCTATTGCGTGGCAAGGCGAGGAACTACCAAGGCCAAACCAGCTTTATAGATCGTCTTACCTATCGCGTTTCCGATATTGTGTGGATCGTAAAATTTGCGCTCATGGTGTATGGCTTTTACTCTTTATACATGATCCGATAATATGTTGTTATTGGTTCGGTTTGCGGCTGATCGTGGGAAGCAAAACTGACCGATAACAAATTTATATCGGAGACTAACCCGTTTTCAAAAGCATAAATTTTTCACCTACTCCCCCACTCCCCCCCATTCCCTTTTTTTGCAATTAGTCGGTTATTGCTATTCCGTAATAGTTTATTTTGATGGAAACTTTGTGGTTTGAATTTCTGGCAAAACAATTGCCTCTCGTGGCATTAGAAGGAATTTTTCTGTATTTCATGTATAAATATCTAACATCTCAAATTGACAAAAGGGATAAAACAATAGAGATAAAAGATATTCAGATACTCAAGCAAAACGAGCAAGTGTTAACCCTATACGGTCAAGCTATTGAAAGTCAAAATAAAAGCATTGCCGTAAAAGAAAAGATGCTCACAGTGATAGATCGGCTAGAACGAGACATTGAAAAGTTGAATCAAAAATTATGAACATCCTAAAAACAATTTTCGGTTCAGGCACTAAATCCATTGTTGATTCAGTCGGGGGTGTGTTAGATAATCTCATCACCAACAAAGAAGAGCTGGCAGCCGCCAAGTTAGAAGCAGAAAAAGAAATTAATCGGCACATAGAGTCTCTTGAGCAAAACGCCACAAGGCAGCTTGAACTTGTGCTCACCGATAAAGACTCTGCACGTGAAATGTTCAAAGCCAACAACTCACTTCAAAAAATTTATGCACTTAGTTTTCTACTGGCTTATGTAGGCATTATAGCAGCGTTGTTTTATATCTCTACCAGTAAACCCGATCTTCCAGAGTTTTCAGTAATGTTGCTTTCATCTATTTTCGGCTCAATGACTACTAAGGTAGGCACCATCACCGATTTTCTTTTCGGGGCTGGCATCAGTCAAAATCAAAATCAAGAAAAAAAATAATTTATGAAAACAGTGTACAAAGTTTTGTTGGGCGTTTCTGCGGTTGGCTTAGTTGGTTTTGTTGGTTATAAGTTAATGAAAAAGAAAGAAGTACAGCCCGATCCACAGAAAGAGCAAAAAGAAGAAAATAAAGAAATTGGTTTGAAGGTTAATGTTGAAAAACGCCTTCCTGCCGAACCTAAAATTTTTAAGCCTAAAATAATCGATCAAACAGAACCTCGTCCATTGCCTGTTTTAAGTCCTGGGCCAGAGAAAGCATTTGACTTGCCCATTTTTATACCTGAGCAAACTAAGCTCGATATTCAAAATGCCTTTTCAAAGAATACTTTTATTCCGGTGGGTGATTTCATTCCTACTATTCCAACAGTCCCCACTATTCCAACGCTTTTTACACAGTTACCAGAGCTTCCTGTAGTTAACTTTCCTAGGCCACTGCCGCAAGATAATGCACCTTCACGCAAACCAGTAGATTATTATGCAGACGAACGTGAGAACAGATTTAGAGATGGCGTTAGAAGGTCCATATATGAAGTAGCAGAGTATTAATGAACACGTTAATTAAAAAAAACGCATCTGCCAGCGACACGGTTCGCTTGGCGCAATTAGTTGCTTGGGAGTATCGCAACAGTAGCGTGGTATTGGCTATACTTCAGCAATTTCCTTTTGAGCCACGCCTTAGTTGGTTCCGTCAAGTATTTTGGTATATCGATAAAAAACTCGATTACAAATTTGACGATGAAGGCCGCGAACAAGTTAAAACTCCCGACCGCCTGTTTGCCGATGGCTTTGGCGATTGTGACGATTACAGTACGCTGTGGATGGCCATATTAAACAACGTAGGCATAGAGAGCAAACCTAAAATTGTAGATTACGAAGCCGATGGATATTGGGACCATATTTATGTAATAGTGCCTACACAAGAAGGAGATTACATCACGTTAGACAATGTAGCTGGAAAATTCCGAGGCACGTTTAATGTAGAAGTAGAGCGCAAAGACGAAAAAGTTTTTAGACCTTATAAAAAATAGTTATGAGCGGATTACGATTAGAATTATTAGGCAGTATGCCCGGAGAAAGAAACCCTGTTCAGCTAGCAGGATTTTTCGATTCTATTAGCAATTTTTTGAATCAAAATACTGGCACTATCAATAAAATAAGTACAGCCGTAAATACAGCAGTACAATTATTTAATCCAGGCTCTGGAGGCTCTGGGGGTGGAGATGGCGGTGGTGTTTATATATCAGATATTGCAAGGCAGCAACAAGAGGCCGCAGCCGCAGCCCAAGCAGCCCAGGCCGAGGCGTTAGCCCAAGAGAGGGCAAGGCAAGAAAAAGCAAGGCAAAGCAATAACACGGTGTTGTATGTAAGCCTTGCGGCAGGAGGTGTAGCCCTCACTCTATTGGGGGTAGCTATTGTAAAGCGCAAAAAGAAAAAAGCAAGAGGCATAGGCCGTGTAAAAAGCCGCAAAGCAGCAAGAAAAACAAGAAGGGCTTAATTGCCCTTCTTGTTTTTAGAGGTTAAAAATTTTAGTCTTTAAATTTGATGGCATCGGCTCTGTCTGTTCCCCCATCTTTAAAATTCATTATTAGTCCGTCCGCTTGCGGATAATCTTTCTTTGCTTTTTTGATCAAAACATTTCTTACATTTTGATATTGTCCAGAACCTAAGCCCATAGTCATTTTAACGGTTCCTAAATACTCGTACTCCCTCAAAGGTTTAGAATCAGTAAAGACAAAAATTCCTTGATATTGATCTACTTCTGAATGACTTTTTTTAAAGTCATTGTAGGATCTCATTCCGAATAGACTTACCCCGGAAATTAGTGTTACTAGAAAAACGATTTTTTTCATAATTACTTGCATCCGGTATACTCTACGTTAAAACTGTAATTTTTGTCGCTCAGTCTTTGAATTGCCGGGTTTGATTTGTGATCTGGCTTATAAGATGCGCCCGTGCCTAAGTCAACAGCAACGCCTATTAATCCCCAACCCAGAATCGTCAAAATAAAATTTCCAGTTCTAAATGTTTTGTTAAAGGTCTCTGATTTATTTTCGCATCCATCCTGTTTTAGTTCTACCGTCAACGGTGAATTTCTTGGATGCAAAATAGAGGCTGTTCCTTGCCCCACTTTGTTCCCATTTACGTAGATGTTTGCATTTGGGTGATCCTTGGCTTTGATTGTTGCCGAGAATTTGCTTCCTCCAAAGATTACCCCGCAACTGTTAAGCAGAAATGATGAAAGAATGAGAATTGCAATAGTTTTTTTCATAAAAAATAAAGTTTAGTTGTTAAGATATGAAGGTAAATACAAAAATAACTATGCGCAAGTTTTTTCACTAATTCCCCCACTCCCCCCCATTCCCATTTTCATGCAATAGGCACAATTTGCCTTCATGGATTGCGAAAAAAACGAAAAAATCACGTCAAAAGCCAAAAACAGCCTTTCGGTAACGGAAGCGGAAGCACTATACAGCGCCATTGATATTCAGTTGCTCAAAGAAGCCTCTGTTTCTGAGAGCGATGCCGCAGACTTGGTTAAAAACATTGCCAAGCCGCTAGCCATCCTTCCATCGCTATCGGCTCTCGATTTGTTGCAAGCCATCGACAACAAATATTTTGCTTTTATGTTGCTCTACTCTTTTATTCCGGCAGATAGTCAGGCAATAAAAGATTTCCCTGCCGTGGCAGCAAAGCGCAATGAGCATATACGCTTGGTAAATTTTATTGCCGACAAAACACAAGTAGAGGTAAGCTATGTGCAAAAGCATTTGCGCAATGTGTTGGTAAAAGGCTTTGGCAAAAGCCCTGAAAATATTTTGCACGATTTAATTTCCAATAAAGCATTGAATGGATTAGGTTTTGTTGATCCTTTTTCAATAGCCATTGGAGTAACATCGGTTGCCCCATCTATAATCTCTCTATTTGGCGGCAGAGGCGAAGACAAGAGCGATGTAGGTTATCAAAACTTTTTGCGCTCGGTAGATACAGGCAGTGTGTTTCCTTCACTTAGCGAAATTCAGCAAGTAGGAACCACGACTCGCGGCTGGGATGGCTGGCAAACGTACAATGAAGCAACAGGCACGTTTACCAACGGAGACTGGCGCGGAAAAATAATTTCATTGAAGCCTATTAAAGCCACCATGTTTAAGGGTGCGCGTGAACAGGTTCAGTTAACCAGTACAGTAAATAGCCAGGCACTAGAGCGAGCCTATGCAAAACAAACAGGCCCCGCAAAGCCAGATTGGTCGGGCAATACACCACCAGCGGCCAATAGAAATATTACCAACGACCCCGCCTTTGTGCCGGCAGAAAAAAGCAACAACACCGCATTAATAGTTATTGGCTCGGTGCTAGGTGTAGGCGTGTTGGGTTATGCAGCATTGACTCTCACTTCTAATAAATAAATTCTAAAAACAACAATCAATTATTTTTTTATGGCAAAGCGAAAAAAATCAAAGAAAACAAGTAGACGCAAAAAGCGTGGGCTGGGCAGTATGCCTTCCAATGCTGGCAAGCGTGCGCTTCTTTTGCTTACCACTATTGCAGCCAGCAACGTGGCAGATGAGGGTATGTCTATTCTTTATGATATGGACATTCTAAAGCAAAAAGTTGAGACGGGCAAAACTGCACCAAAGATAAACATGAAAAAAGCATTGGCCAGTGGCAGTGCATTCGTGGCAACATCGGCTGGGGCGGTTTTGATTAAAAACGATTATGTGTCTGCGGCCCTTACAGGCGTGGCAGTTACAGCCAGCAAGTATCTGAAAGATGACCTTGTAAAGCCAGTGTTGGGCATGGGTGCCGTTAGCGACTTTCTAAACCTTTACAAAAAAGATGTAAAGGGTGTAAAAGGTGTGCCTAGTGGCGATCCACCAGTACAGTTGGGTGCTCCTACCAGAGTGCTTTTGTAAAAATTGAATTGAATCAAACAGTAAAACCAAAAAAGTCTTAAACAATAACCTTTAATTAAACTTTCAAATGAAACCATTCCTTAACACAGCTAAGTTATTTTCGGCACATAGCGGAAACATCACGTTTCGCATTTTGGCCGCGTTATTCATTTTTGGCTGCATCATTCCGTTTGCGCCATCAATGATTCAGTTTGTTCCGCACGTGTTTGCTTTGTCGGTAGCCGTGTATGCCTTCACTCACTTGTTTACAGGCAAGCGGGCGGAAGGGGTAATGTCTGCCGTAACTCAGGCCGATATTTTTAATACTACCCAATTGCAAATGAGAGAGATTGTGATGGCCGCAATTTATAAGCATTACGGCTGGGAGATTATAAATGGAGACTGGCAGAAAGGCGCAACTGGCAAAGAAATTCCAGATTTGTTAAATAAGCAACGGATCACTCGCAGAGATATTTACGATACCAACTATTTAACCATTGGCCAAGATACATTCAAATTCTTCGACCGTCAGGCAGCTAGCAAGCCAGCATTTTACAGCAACTTGCGCGAGGTAACTTTGCAAGGCAATAAAATGTATGTGTTTTTCGGTTTGATTTTTGAGTTGGCCACCGGAACGACAGCCACAGACGCAGCAAGTACGCTATTGTTTGGAACGCCAACATTGGTTGCCGATGCGCCTGTTATCAACGGACAAGCATCTTACAGAATCAATACCAAACAAGAATTAGATGCCACGCCAGTAAAGCACTTGTTTGTGAATGACGATGCAATCAAAAATTATTTCCGTTTCCCAGAGCCTATCGTATGGGAGCCAGGCAATAGCCAAGAGTTTGAGCTAAGGTTGGCAGCAGCCTATGGCGCGACAGTTTTCCGCTATGGCCGCGTGATTGCCGTAGGGTTTGAACTGGTAAATGATTAAAGAACCCTCTCTCAAAGGGGAGTTGATTTGCCGGAAGGAGCCTTGTAAAAGCACTTCCGGCAGCAACTCTTTTGTTTTTTAAAACACTCTTAATTATTTTTTATGTGCGATTACAAAGCAAAATTTTTAGTTGGTCGCCCTATGGGCGTTCAGGCAACTGTGGGGGTAGTATCTTCTGATGTAAAAGTAGATAGCAACTACGGAGATATTCTAGGCGTATCGATTGGTGAAACATACGATAGGGCTTCGCTTGGCCGGATAAATTTGTCCCTCAGAGTAGATAGCACCGAAAAAATAGTAAACGTGCCACTCAATCAATTTTTGCCCGATGGCGAACGACAAATGTGGCCCATCAATATTCCGGCTGGCACAAACATGACCGCAACGCTGGTTATCAACGTTGCCGGGCTAGACCCAGCGCGACCTATACCGCTTATATTCCACACCGAGGGAATTAAAAAGTGTTAAGGCAATGAAGCAAATACTCTCTTTTGATATTGTAAAAAAATTGATTGAGAAAGGAGGCTTCGGTACTTACCGACTTTACTCAACGCCAGGCGAAAGCCTATTAGCCGGTTCGCATTTACGTGCAGACGTATCTGACGATTCGGCCATACCAACGGCTAAACTAATTGCCGAACTGGAAGAAAGCCTAGAGCTGGTAACAGAAGATAGAGGCAAGTCTACTTTTTTGATTGAGCTAAAGCGTTCGCCTAAAACGCAAAGCATTTCCGTGGTGAAATATATGTTCACCTATGGCACAGGGCAGGAAGCGACACAACAGCAGCCCGTTCAGTTTGCAGGAATTGGTGAAGACAAGCTCGAAGCATTAGTCGCTAACCGCGTGGCGCAATTGCTTTCTGTAAAAGAAGCCGAGTGGGAGAAGCAAAGGCAAATTGATATGCTGGTAAATGAAATTGCCGACTTGAAAAGAAAACGCTATGCACCCAAAAAGAAAGGCAACGATCTTTCTGGGTTAATCAAACTCGGTTTAGTGGGTGGCTCTGCCTTCATCACCAAGCAGTGGCCAGATACTAAGGAAATTGTTAAAGAAGCCTTGGCAGCCGTTAGCAATATGACTGACGAAGGCGATGAAGAGGAAGAAGAAGAAGAAGGAACAGGCTTTGAAAGGCCAAATTCATAATTGTATGGCAGAACTAACCGACCGCGAAAAAGAACAAATGTGGCAACGTGGCCAAGATGCCCTAGCTCGCATTATGAAGTACGTGAGTGTAAAAAAGATTGAGGCACTGGCCGATAAAATTGAAGACGCTGACTTTCGTGATTCGATCTTGTTCAAACAATTTTTAAAGACTTTGAAGTAAATATGGCAAAAAAAGCACGTTACCAAACAGGCGGCTCTAGCAGACGCAGAGACGGCAAACAAAAAGCAAAAGCACCCGGTAAGCGTAAAAGCAAATCGGGCAAAATTTATATTGAGCGCAGGCGCAATCGTAGCGATATGCCCGGCACATTGCTAGGTGTGCCCGTTAAGTTGGTGAAATACCCCAAGCGGCCAAAGGCAGGAGCATCTACACTTCAGCTAGAAAAATATCTGAACCGCGTGAAAGCGATCGATATCGAAAACAGCAGCCGCAAAGAATTGGCAACTAAGATTACCAAGGTGATCAAGAAAAAGTAAAATGGGTGCAGGGTTTAAAGTTGGGGGTAAAGGCTTGGCCGCAGTTGCCGATTATGATGTTATCACTATCGGGGGTAAGCAATATTCCGTTGCCCAGTTATTGAACAAAACAATTGTGGCGGAGAAAGATGTTACACTTTACCCTTCATTGCTTAACGATAACGGAAAAAGGCTAGTAAAGAAAGGCCAAGTCATAGGCAAATTGTTTTCGTACCTAAACCCCACGAGCAAAAATAATCCTACGGGCAAAGTTGTTTTGCAATTTCAAGTAAGTGTTTATGGAGTAGTTCAAAATTTTTGGTTAAAAGATGACAAGGCCGTTAGCACTACTGCATTGTCAACGCAAGGCACAAAAACAGTAGCTCAAGAAATCACTGCCGAGAAAGACGAGGAAGAAAAAAAGAGCGATCCTATTTTCTACTATGCCAAGAAAATCGGCATTCCGGTATTAAAGTGGGGCGCAGGGTTGTTTATAGGAGGCATTGTGTTGAAAGAACTATTCCAACTGGGCAAAGAATCGCTCCGCAAAAAAGCAGGGCTTTCCGGAGTTAAAAGAAGAAAGTCAAAGAGCAGATCAAAACAAAAATCAAAAACCAAAAAATAAATTGTTATGAGTTTAGTACGTTACACCCCCGAGGGCGAAAGCAAATTCGGCAAAATAGCAAAGGCACTAGGTGTTGAATCGCTTACGTCTATTGTAGATCGCAAAAACGAAGATGGCACTTACAATCTCATCATTACATTTCCGGCACAGATAGGCGGTCAAACTCCTCATGACTACGCTGAAAATGTTCCGGCAAGTGAGGTACAAGAACCAAAGTAGAAAATCAGATCTCGCATAGATTTCTATGGCCACACGCAATACTGTTGAGCTCCTGTTAAATACCCTTGCAAAAGTTGGCATTACAAACACGTATGTTCAAGCCGGTATTGTGGGCGTGGTTGGTACAGAAAGTAATTACGTGCCAAAGACAGAAAAAGGATACAGCAATACGCCTAACGATCGCATCCGGTTAATATTCGGTTCGAAGCTGAGTAAGCTATCCGAGCAACAATTGACGGCACTAAAAGCAAACGATCAAGCGTTTTTCGAAACTGTCTATGGTGGACAATACGGAAACAATAAGCCAGGCGATGGGTTTCTCTACAGAGCGAGAGGCTTTAACGGCATCACGTTCAAAGAGAACTATGCCCGATATGGAAAGGCCATTGGCGTTGATTTAGTGAGCGACCCCGACAAACTGAACGATCCAACTATTGCAGCAGCCGCCAACGCGGTTTATTTTTCCGATACGTTTAAGACAGCAGCCGCCAATGGTTCGCTAAAAAAAACCGTTGGCATAGACACTTTGGCGCAAGTCAAAGATTTTGAAACAGGCGTGAAGGTTGCGTTGCAAGCCAATGCAGGGTTTGGTAAAAATACCAATACCACATTTTATCAAGGCGTGTATCAAAAGGCACTGGCTCAACTCGATAAAGTATACGATCTTCTCCAGACAAAATCGGGGAAGGCCGTAGCAATCTCATTAGCAGCTACACTCTTTTTTTTTTAGGCTACAAGGTCATTAAAGCAGCGAAAAAGAAGGGTGCTTAACCTACTTATAAAGACAAAGGCAGATGAAAAGATATTCAATATATTCAATAAGGCGCACAGGAGTTCCGATAAATGTGGACACTGTAAACATCAAAAGTGATTGTCAGTCGATCGTTTTTCATAACGTAGCCGATTGGCCTTGCTATGTAAAAATTACCGATCAGCCTTTTCGTTTTTACCTCGAAAAAGGCATGACCTTTGTTTTTGGCGAAGAGCGGCCAAATGTAATGGAAACCAATATTTTTGAATTGGAATTTGATACTGTTAATGTTGGTACAGTAAAAGAGGTTACTGTGATGCGCACGGATTTAATTGAGGTATCAGATAATAATAATAATTCAGAAGGGAAATGCGAGTAATTAGTTCAAGTAGAGGTAGTGGCGACATGAGATTGGGAGCAGCGCAAACCAGCACGGGCAAGAAAACGTTTAATGGAAATGCAACAAATGCGGGTTTCAATTTTGGTTCTTTTGCTGTTGATCCAGCAACTACAGTAAATGGTGACAGTTGGTATAGTTCTTCAGAAGGAGTTGTTAAACTTCAACTATCTGCCGGCAGATGTAACGTTTTAACAAATAGTCCAGGAGTAGCGATAGAAACAGGGGAATTATATGCCGCTGCAAATGCGTATCAATATACTCAATCTGATTTCTTTAGTGTATTGGGCACTAAAACATTGGGGCGATCTACCAACGTATTCGTTAATCAAACGCTTACGGTTAATGGCATTAGTCCAAATATTGATTTTACAATTATTGCAAAAGGGCAAGGGCAAATAATCTTTCCTAGTACTTTAAAGGGCCCGGTATTAATATCCTCTGTTGGTGGCGGTGTTCCTTTTCTACAACACGTCAATTTAGCCAATACTATTACTTATGCTATGGACACTCCATACGCTGCTATTGGAGCATCAGTTGGCGGTTTTGTACATTTTATTACCCTACCATCAACAATACCAAACAATTCTACAGTTTCTTTTGAAATTGACGTTATGGGTATTACGCCATCCACAGGCGCAACAGGGTATGCGCTCAAATATTTGTGCGCGTTTAGAAAAGATAACTCAGGCATTTGGACACAAATAGGAATAACCACCACAAGTATTGCCGTGGCAGATGCGCCATACGTGCCTACCGCACCTGTGTTTTCTATTCTTGGCACTGCCTTTTCATGCGGTATCAATTTTACGGGCGCAATTACTACATCAAGAAGTTATACAATTTCAATGAGATTTAGAACCGGACAATAATGAAAAACACCATCAAACTAACTAAGCTACAAACTGAAAAGTTTATCGAGTTCAATACCCAAATCAAACAATTGGAAATGGCTCGCGAAAATTTTGCAAAATTTATTTGTGATGCCAATGGTCACGAACTTAAACAAGGCGATCAATATGAGCAAACAAATGATTTGCTAATTATAGACCACATCACCAAATCAGAAGAAATCAAAACCAAACTCAAAAAAGCATGACACTTAGCGTACCCATCAAGCAAGGTTTTGAAGATCAAATACTAGATTATTTGATCAAACACCTCACGGGCAAAGCATACCCATTGGAAATTGAAGTGAATGGAGTAAAACAACCGAACCCATTAAACAAAGAAGATTTTGCCGAAAAGGCATTGCAAAAATTTGTGAGTGATCTATGTATTTATCAATATAATGAAGCTCAAAAACCCTGGGTAAATGTTTTGCCGCCATTTTTGTAGTAAATAATTATTTTTTTTCTGCACAATTTGCAATTCAAAAATAACTATGCGAATATTGTAAGCAAGTTACAAATCGCTATTTGCTCGGATTTTCAAAAAAGCTGTTTTCTGGCTTAATTTAGACGGTTTTTAGTTAACCGTTTATAAATTATATAACTCTTTCCTCGCTAAGTTCCTGACGCACAGTTATATAATTATACTATGGTTGGGTCAATCAAATCTGTACATGTTGGGTCATTAAAAATGTGCCTAATTTTTACTGGGTAAAACATTTTTTACCAATTTGGGACAGTTGTATAAGATTTTAAAAATGTGTCGAAAAAGTGGTCAACCTTTCGAATTTCCAGAAAAGGCAATCAGCCATTATTAGAGCGGGCACAACACCTTAGTCCTCTCAATATCTGGCACATTTTTAAGGTTGTCTAACATGTCTAGCATCCAAAGTAGCGTCTCGTTGTCTGGCACTGATTTCATAAATGCCTCTTTAAGATCATCGATGGAGTGGCAATGATTAGAACAATACAATGGCGCGATTATAAAGAAGAGGCACTCTTCTATTTCAGTTCTATTTCGGTACTCCGCCAAAAGCTTCTGAAAAAGTTCATGACCTAGGCGTTTTTCGACACACCAAAATAGTGCATTGAGAAATATCTCCGTTGCCCCACGAAGAAAATGATAGTTTTCCTCAAAGAGCTTATCTTTTTTAGATTTGTTTTTCACAGCCATTCAGGTGGTTTTTTCCTTGTGAACGTGGCCACTTTACTGGATCATAACTAGTTGTTTAAGATTTTTGAAAGGTCGCAAAAAGGTCTTTAATCTGTTGCATTAACCGACTTTAGATATAGATATGTCCGTAGAATTGTTTGATAGCTTTTTCAAATTTCTTCCAACCTAATTTATAGGGTTTTTTATGACCTTTTGGAAACCACTCTAGGGCGCCTTTACTAATTTTAATGGTCTCAAATTTCTCGTCATCTTCATAAATATTGAAGATAACATCCCCCTGTCCAATCTCCCTCTCAGGTAAAGTAAACGTCATTTTGTGCTTAGCCATATTAGTTTTTTTTATTTAATGAGATGATTATCTGCTGAAAACTAGCCAAGCCCGCTTCCAGATTTTCAATGATCTCTTCTGCCAATACATCCGGGTCTGGAAGGTTGTCTAAATCTGCGAGGGATTTGTCTTTGAGCCAGGTGATGTCCAATGAGGTTTTATCTCTGGCGATGATTTCTTCGTAGGTGAACTTGCGCCAGCGACCTTCAGGGTTGGTTTCTGGGTTGTAGATTTCTTTCCGCTTGTTACGGTTCTTTGGATTATAGAGTGTGATGAAATCTCTTAAGTCTTCAAGTTTGAGTGGATTCTTCTTAAGGGTGTGATGAATATTGGTCCTATAATCATACACCCATATTTCTTTGGTCCACGGGTTCTTGCTGCTGGGCTTATTATCAAAGAAAACAACGTTGGCCTTTACGCCTTGTGCATAAAAGATACCGGTTGGTAATCGTAAGATGGTGTGAACATCCGCTGTCTCCAATAGTTTTTTGCGCACGGTCTCCCCTGCCCCGCCTTCAAACAATACATTGTCTGGAATAACGACTGCCGCAAGCCCTGTGGTTTTAAGCATGCTGCGGATGTGCTGCACGAAGTTCAGTTGCTTGTTGCTGGTGGTAGCCCAGAAATCCTGGCGGTTGTAGGTAAGGTCTTCTTTCTCCTGCTCGCCTTCTTCGTTGGTAAACGTCTGACTACTCTTTTTACCAAACGGTGGATTGGCTAAAATGTAATCATATTTATCTGCCGACTGAGCAATCAACGCATCTGCGGGAGAAATGAAGTTGTCACTGTCAATGTCTCCGATGTTATGCAGAAACAAATTCATCAATGCCAACCGTCTGGTGCTGGCTACAATCTCGTTGCCGAAGAAGGTGTTGTATTTTAAAAACTTGCTCTGTGCTTTATCCAGTTTGTTGTGATCGACAATGTAATCATAAGCAGCCAGGAAGAAACCACCCGTCCCGCAGGCAGGATCGGCAATGGTTTTCATGGGTTCTGGGTTCACACACTCGACCATTGCTTTGATCAATGCACGCGGGGTGAAGTACTGCCCGGCACCGCTCTTGGTGTCTTCTGCATTTTTCTCCAACAAGCCTTCATAAATATCACCTTTGTCTTTTACGCCCATCATCAGCCATTGCTCGCTATCGATCATGGCTACGATCTTGCTGAGCTTGGCCGGGTCCTGGATTTTATTCTGGCTCTTGGTAAAGATCTGGCCGAGAATGCCTTTCTCTTTACCCAACTCACGCAGCATAATGCTGTAATGTGTTTCCAGTTCTGCGCCTTTTAGCGGCACCAGACTTTCCCAGTTGTACTTTTTAGGAATGGAGAAAGTACGGTTGTGTGGCGGCTTGGTGTACTCATCTGCCATTTTTAGAAACAGCAGATAAGTCAACTGCTCCAGATAGTCTCCATAGCCTACTCCATCATCACGGAGCGTGTTACAAAAGCTCCATACTTTACTAACGATTGCTGAATTGTTGTCGCTCATTTGTCGGAATCAGAATTTGCCGAATTTAAGAATTGACGGACTTATACTTCGGATTAAAAATCAATTTATACTCAAGACTCTTGGCACCGAAATTAATTAATAAGCCTTTCGTAAAATCATAGGCAACTACATAGTTTTTTGCTTGAGCAAGGTGGACATCTTCGAGGGCTATTATTGCTTTCAACTCCACTATGACTTTATTCTCGACCACAAAATCGGCTCGCCTTGTTCCTACTTCCCTTCCATCATCGTAGATGGTCTGCTCCAGTTCACGATCAAAACCGATGCTCTCTTTTTCCATCTCAATAGCGAGACACCGCTGATAAATTACCTCCTGGAACCCATTGCCTGACGTATTGTGCACTTTCATTGCACAGCCAATTATTTTATATGTTAACTCATCCTTCTCCATACACAATTTTGTTCATTCAATCATTCTGTGAATTCTGCTTCAGACATTCCATACTTTACTAACGATTGCTGAATTGTTGTCGCTCATGTTATAATTTATGGTTTTCAATAAACCATTGAATGTATTGTGGTAGCTTACTAGCGATGTAGTAAGGTAAGTTTAAAAGTAAGTATTCTTTACCAGCCGGGGTCACCGATTTCTCAACCTTAAGCGGGTTGGCATCTAGCCGAACAGCATACGGATGGTTGCTGCGCTCAACAAATTGATGCAGTGAGCGCAATCTTCCTTGTTCACCCGATTTTACTTCGATGGGTACTACATACTGGCTCTGCTGAAATACCAAGTCAACTTCGGAATTAGCGTCTTTACTCTCACGCACCCAAAAATGAGGTTTGTAAGAAGGATTTTCATGGATAGCAATGACCTGCTGTGTCACTAAATGCTGAATGACTTTGCCTCTGTAAAAATCACTCAAATCTTTTATGCCTATCATTTCACCTTGCAAACCGAGTGCCTGGTTAAGCAAACCCGTATCAAGAAGTTGAAGACGGGGTCTCTTTTTAAAATCTGTAATAATAGGTGGTTGTAAGCTGGTGGTTGGATAGATCATCTGAATGACTTTGGCCATCTCAAGTGTGCGCATGGCCTCGCCCACCTCGCGCGAGCGATAATTTGATTTGCCGAATTTTTCAAACTTTATCCGATCGTGCTCATGTGCGGCTGTATCGATGATGTGCCTGATTACGTTGCGCTCTGTATTATTTTTTGCATACTTCTCCACATCATCTTTATACGATTGCCAAAGGCGTTCATAAACTGGTTTTATACTCGCTATATTTTTTGTTTGTGCATATAGCTGTACCACCTCAGGCATGCCGCCAATGATGGCATACTCGTGAAACAACTTAAGCAATGTGGCGTGTGCAAATTCTGCAACCGGAACCTGGCTCAGTTGCTCTGTTGCCATTTTGTAGTCAAGGGCTATCAGGTATTCTTCAAAATCCAACGGATGCAGGCACAGATATTCAATGCGGCCTACAGGAAAACTTGGCACTTCCTTCAGCGAAAACTCCAGCAGAGAACCCGCAGCAATCACATGGAGTTCGGGCATCTCTTCATAAAAGTAGCGAAGCAATTGTATGGCCTTGGGCGACTCTTGTATTTCGTCAATAAACAAAAGGGTACTTCCTGGTCTTGGG
>JADBYQ010000022.1 GCA_020402945.1 Cytophagales bacterium
GAAGAGGAAGTACACCGAGTACAGATACTTGACCCGGCTACTGGCACTGGCACATTTTTTGCCGAAGTAATAAAACATGTGCACAAATCCTTTGAAGGACAGCAGGGCGCATGGTCTAATTATGTCGAGAAGCATCTACTCCCCAGATTGAACAAATATTACTGCTGAACAAGGGCATACTGATGAACTAAGATTGGAACTCTAAAACAAAAAATAAATTTAAACTTTTGAGCGATGGCAACTTTATCAAAAAAGAAAATTAAGGAATTGAAATTTGTATCATTTGTCGAAGATGTTATAAAGGAGTACGATGAGGGATTTATAGGAGGTAGACACTGGATTGAGTCAAGCCCAGAAATGTGGAACGAAGACAGGATTAAAAAATTTGATATGATGAATGAGTTGGAATCAAAACTAAAACACTATTTTATTGAACTGGCGGGCGGGGCAAAAGTTTAAATTTATTTTTTGTCTCCACGAACCATGATTGAAACACGCACTATTCGCCCTTGTTTTGCAGTAATATGTTGTTATGCCAGCATGGGTCGGCATGAGCGTTGGCGCGGTGCGTTGCTTGCAGAAGGGCTGGAGGTGGGGCGTGAGCGTGGAAGTCGAGCAGCGCAGGTTTGTGCGCCCCAAGCAGCCCCACTTTGCCGGGCAAGCAATGAGGCATATGAATGGCTTTGAGCTACTAATGGCAAGTTATGCAATGGCTCATCTTCAGCTAGACATGCTCCTGACAGATACCGGCTATAATAAAGGTACTGATCAGCGGCTCCGTGTGTACCTTACTAACAGCCTTGAGGAAAGCCACCCTGATACTGGTACCTTGTTTGCTAATTGGTTAAGTACCGAGGCAAATGAGGCCAACCACATTAAACGAGATACACCGGTAATGTGTGTAATCGGAAATCCACCCTACAGCGGAGAGAGTTCTAATAAAGGCAAGTGGATTATGAGCCTGATGGAAGACTACAAAAAAGAACCAGGAGGAAAGGAGAAGTTGAAAGAAAGAAATCCGAAATGGATAAATGATGACTACGTTAAGTTTTTGCGTTACGGACAGCACTTTATCGAAAAAAACGGAAGCGGTGTTTTAGCGTTTGTTAATCCTCACGGCTTTTTAGATAACCCCACTTTCAGGGGCATGCGTTGGAACTTGCTTAAGACCTACGATAAGATATACACCATAGACTTACACGGAAACGCAAAGAAGAAGGAGACCGCTCCTAATGGAGGTGTAGACGTAAATGTATTTGATATTGAACAAGGGGTTTCAATAAATGTTTTCGTAAAATCAGGCAAGAAGAAGGATGGAGAACTCGGTACAGTATTTCATTACGACTTATTTGGTAAGCGTGAATTGAAGTATGATTTTCTTTTTGAAAATAACATTTTGAAAATCCCATTCAACAAAGTCAATTTAGTTGCCCCTGACTATGTAATGAAGAAGAGTGATTTCAGTCTTAAGAATGAATTCGGTGACGGCTTTTCCCTAAACACACTATTTCGCCATAATGGCAATGGTATTGTTAGTAAAAGAGATTCAATGGCGTTTCAGGAGACTAAAGCTAAGATCAGGGATGTTGTCAAAGATGTATATACTCTAAGCACTAGTGAAATAACGAGTAAGTATAACGATGTAAGCTGGGAGAGTAGAGACGGGAAAGTTGAGTTTGTCAAGCAAAATGTAATGGAGTCCGGTGTTGATGATAAATTCTTTGTTCAATGTGAATATCGCCCTTTCGACAAAAAATGGACTTACTATACTGGAAAATCAAAGGGTTTTATAGGTTGGCCAGTAAAGCAAATCATGCAACATTTTCTTAACGGGAATAATGTTGGTTTGGTAATTGGGCGACAAGGACAGGTTGTAGGTTCGATGCAGTGGAACCTTTGTTTTATCACCAAGAACATTACAGATTTTAACTTGTATTATCGAGGCGGGGGGATGGCTTTTCCTTTGTACTTGTATCCCGAAGCGACTAATCAACAGACAATTGTCCAAGCGATAGAACGAACCCCCAACCTAAACACTTCCATTGTTGAACAGATAGCTGACAAAATAAATCTAACCTTTACTAATGAAAAAATCGCAACTAAAGGGACCTTCGCACCAATAGATATTTTGGATTATATCTACGCTGTTCTTCATTCACCTACATACAGGACTAAATACAAGGAATTCTTGAAAATAGATTTTCCATTAGTACCATATCCAAAAGATCAGACCACATTTTTGAAATTAGCAAAACTTGGCAGTGAAATCAGGCAGATACATTTACTCGAAAGTCCAACAGTTAACAAATACATCACCCAATACCCAATAGACGGAGACAACATCGTTGGTAAAACAAAATTCCAATATGGAAAAGTTTACATCAACGAAAAACAATATTTTAATAACGTTCCGCAAGTTGCGTGGGAGTTCTACATCGGTGGCTACCAGCCAGCTCAGAAATGGCTCAAGGACCGCAAGGGCCGCACCCTTGAATTTGACGACATCCTGCACTATCAAAAAATAATTGTCGCTCTAAGCGAAACATCCAGGTTGATGTCGGAAATTGATAAAGTTGTTTTTTTAGATAGATAGCCTGGTGGCAATTTTAACAAATAGATATCCAATAGAGTCTGAAACAGATATTCTGTTTTCTTTTACCAGTGTTGGTCCAAAAGGTAACTTCAAAATGCAAGGTCGTTTTGCTTTGGTCGACCAGGAGAATATGATTTATAATTGCGGGTTCGGCTTGTATTGTATTAACCCGGAGGGGGAGCCAGAAATTGACGATAGCATCAGCCTTCACAATGGCGATATGGACGTCATTTTTAATACGATTGCGTACCAAGTTTCGCATTTCTTGGAATTACACCCAACGTCGGTAGTAATGATCTTCGGTAGTACACCTTCCCGTACAAGAAAGTATTCGCAACTGATTTCTCGTCATTTCATGGCAATTGATAGTAAATACACGGTATTCGCGGAGTTACCGGATAGGTCTACAAAGTTATTCGAGCCAAATAAACCAGGATACAGCGCATTTTTTTTTAGACGAAAATGATTAAATTGATGTTATGAAAAAGTATCAA
>JADBYQ010000023.1 GCA_020402945.1 Cytophagales bacterium
CTGTGAAAAACATATCTGACAGAGCCTGTTCTTTCTCTATCTCAAAATTGAAGATGCTTTGTTGGGTAAGCACTCGGATCCTCTCCTTTGCCTGTCGGTAGAACCGTTCTACTTCTTCTGCGTTGGCCGAACTCCCAACGGCCTCAATGAGCTTGTTCTTTCCCTGGTACTTCCTAAGTATCTGTATGCTGATTACCCCACTATTATTTTACTTCTTGCGTATGAACACGATTCAAAGTAGGGCTGGGTCACCCAATTTCAAAGAAAAAACCCATCAATCACTATTGATTTCATGGTTTTTTTTGAAACCCTGAAAAATCGAGGAACTCAGGAAAACACAAGTCGAGCAATAAACCAGTGTACTTCTACCGGGTCTGTATCTGTTTGGGTAATGCGAATGAGGTTTTCGTGGTCGATTTTGTTGATGGGAGTTTCCAAAAGAAAAATCAAAAAATCAACAACCCTTCAACTTAATCAAACAAAACACTCCATAGTTAATCATGTCTTGATAGTTGGCTTGAATACCCTCGCTCGCGAGCGTCTTACCATGGTTGTCTTCGATTTGCTTTACTCGTAGAAGCTTCATTAGAATAATATCAGTCATCGAACTTACGCGCATTTCGCGCCATGCTTCGTCATAGTCGTGATTTTTGTTTTGCAGCAAGTGAAACGTCTCTTCTGCTGCAGTATCATAGAGTGGCTCTAATTCGGTAAAAGTTAAGTCAAGCTTTTCCGACTCTTTCAGGCGGATTTGAATTAATGCAATAAGACAGTAATTAATGATCCCGATGAATTCGTCTTTGATAGGATCTTCTACCTTTTGCACCCCTTTGTCTTGGATACTGCGAATCCGTTGAGCTTTAATGTAAATTTGGTCGGTGATGGAGGGCAATCTCAAAATGCGCCAGGCGGTGCCGTAGTCGTGGGTCTTCTTGGCAAACAGCGTTTTGCAGGTGGCCATCACCTCTTTATATTCGTGCAGGGTTTTTTCGTTCATAGTGACTAGTCAGAGATGCAAAGTAAATTATTTTCGGTCAACAAAACACTCAATGTTCAGGGTAGGGTAATTGATCTCAGCATACCAAGAGTAATGGGTATTCTAAATGTGACGCCTGATAGTTTTTTTGACGGCAACCGTTATCAATCGCCCGTTTCAATTTTGAATCAAGTGGAGAAGATGCTGCTACAAGGGGCTGATTTTATAGACGTGGGTGGATATTCCTCGCGTCCTGGTGCAACGGATATCTCAATTGACGAAGAAATCCAACGAGTGATACCAGCCATCGAGTTGATTTCAAAACAATTTCCTCAAGCCATCATTTCAATTGATACCTTTCGATTTATCGTGGCAAAGCGAGCCGTAGATGCAGGCGCATCGCTGGTGAATGATATTTCTGCCGGGGAATTGGACATTGAGATGGTGCCTTCAGTAGCTGCTATGAAAGTTCCTTTTCTGGCTATGCACATGAAAGGGAATCCACAAACGATGAAGCAGCATGCCCATTACCAAGATCTTTTGCATGAAGTAGTCGCCTACTTCCACGAAAAGATAGGCCGATTCCATCAGGCCGGTATCAAAGATGTTTTGATCGATCCCGGATTTGGTTTTGCTAAAACAATTGAACAGAATTTTGAATTGCTTAATCACTTAGACCACCTACTGATATTCGGTAAGCCTCTCGTGGTCGGTTTCTCTCGAAAATCAATGATTTGGCGAACACTTGATACAACTGCTGAACACGCGCTCAATGGCACTACGGCCCTTCACTCAATAGCATTAATCAAAGGTGCAGGCATTTTACGCGTGCACGATGTAAAAGAGGCCGTGGAGGTGATCAAGCTGGTTGGTAGGGTCAATAGTCCATTGTCGATTGTCCATCGTCTATAGACTATCGACCATTGACCCTATTTCCTTAACTTTGCATTCGATGCTATTCGCTTATAAAATTGGTTTCTTAGACATTAGTTGGGTGGATGTGGTAGACGTTGGCCTGGTGGCTATTCTACTGTACCAAATCTATAAGCTAATTAGAGGTAGTATTGCTGTGAATATATTCTTGGGCATTCTGGCCCTTTATCTGGTGTATCTGATTGTTCGCGCTGCGCAGATGGAATTGCTGGCCACAATATTGGGTCAGTTTATGGGTGTAGGCGTATTGGCTATGATTATTCTGTTCCAGCCGGAAATTCGAAAGTTCTTGTTGCTAATTGGCCGGACAACTGAAATCAATCGGGGGAGTATTTTAAAGACGTTGGCCAATTGGCGCAGTGATCATCATGACGATTTCGATGTGCACCAATTGATGGAAGCAGTAAAGACATTGAAGGCTACGCGAACCGGGGCGCTTATTGTGTTTTCACGCGACATGGAATTGAAATTTTATGCGGAGACGGGCGACCCATTAGGTTCGGTGGTGAACAAAAGGTTACTCTTGTCGATATTCAATAAACAGAGTCCGTTGCATGATGGCGCAGTTATTATTTATCAAGGACGAATTAAGGCAGCGCGTTGTGTACTACCCGTTAGTGAAAATGATCATTTGCCCTCTCATTTTGGATTGAGACACCGATCAGCAATTGGCATGAGTGAAGCAACGGACACTTTAGTGATGGCTATTTCAGAAGAGACCGGGCGATTGATTTTAGCAAGAAATGGAAAATATATTAGGGGGTTGAAGCTGAAGCAAGTCGAGCAAAAGATACTTGAGTATTTACATAATTCAGAGCCGAAGACGTGGGAAGAAGTGGTTACCGAACCCGAGCCCATCGAGTCATAGGAGATAAAAACATAGTTAATCTGGTCAACACCAGTCAACTCAGTCTTATATCAAAACAACCTCGTAACTATTTCAAAACACCAAGTTCTTGTCCAATTTCCGTAAATGCTTTAATAGCTTTGTCGAGATGATGCTTTTCGTGACCAGCCGAAATCTGAACCCGAATTCTTGCCTTCCCCTTTGCAACTACTGGGAAAAAGAATCCAATTACGTAAATGCCTTTCTCCAATAATTTTTCAGCAAACTTTTGAGCCAACGGTGCCTCATACAACATAATCGGAACAATAGGGTGAACACCTAGCTTAATATCAAATCCTGCTGCGGTCATTGCCTCGCGAAAGTATTTGGTGTTGGACTCCAATTTATCTCTAAGGGCTGTTGTCTCGGATAACATGTTAAACACTTCAATCGAGGCGCCCACGATCGATGGAGCTAGTGTATTCGAAAATAAATACGGTCTAGAACGTTGACGAAGGAGTTCAATGATTTCTTTCTTGCCAGAAGTGAATCCACCCGAAGCGCCACCCAACGCCTTGCCAAGTGTACCGGTTATTATATCAACGCGATCCATCACACCGCAGTACTCAGGTACACCACGCCCTGTTTTGCCAATAAATCCCGAAGAGTGGCATTCATCTGTCATGACGAGTGCCTCAAACTGATCGGCCAAATCACAAATCTTGTTAAGTTGTGCAATCGTGCCATCCATGGAGAAAGCGCCATCTGTTACAATGATAATTTGTTTGGCACCTGCTTTCCGCGCATCCTCCAACTGTGCTTTTAGATCGCTCATGTCATTGTGCTTGTAGCGGTAGCGCATTGCTTTGCAAAGGCGCACCCCGTCAATAATGGAAGCATGGTTCAACTCATCGGAGATAATGGCATCTTGTTCGCCAAATAAAGGCTCGAACACCCCGCCATTGGCGTCAAAAGCAGCCGCATACAAAATGGTATCTTCGGTGCCTAAAAATTCAGAAATCTTTTTTTCCAACTCTTTGTGGATGTCTTGTGTGCCACAAATAAATCGAACAGAGGACAACCCGAAGCCATGTGTGTCAATCGCCCTTTTTGCGGCCTCAATCACTCTTGGATGTGAGGACAAACCCAAATAATTATTTGCGCAAAAGTTAATTACTTCACGGCCATCTGTGGTTTTGATGTCAGCCGCTTGTGGTGTGGTAATAATGCGTTCCTTTTTGAATAGTCCGGCTTCACGAATCGTATTTAATTCTTTTTCCAGAACGGGTTGGAGTTTTTTGTACATAGCAATGATCTTTAATTTGACCCCAAAGCTACGAATCGTATTTCGTAATTCGCACATCGTAAATTTCCCTAACTTCGCCCGCGCATTCGATTTAGTATGAAGAAAACAAAGGTTTTATTGATAGGTGCAGGCGGCCAGCTGGGCTCAGAACTCACGCAAGGTCTTTGGCGGATTTATGGTCAGGAAAATGTGATTGCCTCTGACATAAAAGATGCACAGGGTATTCTGAAAGAGGGACCTTTTGAGAAGTTTGATGTGATGCAACGTGACAAACTTTTCGAACTATTGAAAAAGAACGAGATAACACAAGTATATCATTTGGCAGCCTTGCTCTCGGCAACAGGCGAGAAGGATCCGCGGTGGGCGTGGAAATTAAACATGGAAAGTTTATTGTTTGTTTTAGAGGCAGCCCACGAAATTAAACTTCACAAGGTGTATTGGCCTAGTTCTATTGCAGCCTTCGGCCCGACAACGCCCAAACAAAATACGCCTCAAGACACCATCATGGATCCAACCACCGTCTATGGGATTACCAAATTGGCGGGTGAACTTTGGTGTGAGTACTATTTCAGGCGTTATGGTGTAGATGTAAGAAGTCTCCGGTATCCGGGGTTGATTGGTTATAAAACACCTCCCGGTGGTGGTACAACAGATTATGCAGTCGACATTTACTTTAAAGCGTTGAAGGAAAAAAAATACGAATGTTTTTTGGCGGCTGATACTTACCTTCCCATGATGTATATGGATGATGCCGTGAAAGCAACCATCGATTTAATGGAAGCACCTGCTGAAAAGGTAAAGGTCCGCACAAGCTACAACATCGGGGCGATGAGTTTTTGCCCGGCACAGATCGCTTCTACCATTAAAAAGCATATTCCCGAGTTTTCGATTTCTTACAAACCCGATTTTAGGCAAGCGATCGCAGATTCATGGCCCAAATCAATGGACGATTCTGCTGCCCGACAAGATTGGGGATGGAAGCACCAGTTTGGACTAGAGGAAATGACCGAAGAAATATTAAAGAACCTTTCGTTGGAAATGGGCACTTCAAATGTCTAGACTCAAAGTACTGGCGGGAGAGACAGTGCTCTATGGTTTTGGGAGTATTCTTCCCAGAATGCTGAACTTCTTTTTGCTTACTCCGCACACAAACATTTTTTCATTAGCAGAATATGGAGCAATTACTAAGCTGTATGCCTTTGTCGCGTTTGTGAACATCGTATTCATGTTTGGTATGGAAACCGCCTTTTTTAGGTTTGCCAATAAACCTAACGCCAACACTGCGAGAATCTTTAACCTAGCGCAGACTTGTGTGGTTCTTGTTAGCATTCCCCTTACACTTTTGTTTATTGTATTTTCTTCCCCCATTGCTACCTATATGGGTGTGGCTGCCCATCCGGAGTTTATTACCTGGCTCTCAGTGGTGATGCTTACAGATGCGCTCGTAGCGATTCCGTTTGCCAGATTGCGATTAGAGAAGAAGGCTTTTCAATTTGCAGCTGCAAAAATTATTAACGTTCTCATTTTACTTGGCCTGAATCTTTATTTTTTGAAAGTCAGCTACGATCCGTCAATCAATATTGGTTATGTCTTTCTGGCGAACCTCATCGCGAATGCGTTCTTTATTTTGTTCTTTCTAAAAACACTTATTGCCTGGCGGCCAGCATTTGATAAAGAGATTTCACCTGAAATGCTACATTATGCCTACCCAGTTATGCTTACGGGTGTCGCAGGCATGACCAACGAAATGTTCTCGCGGGTATCCTTGGATTGGTGGCTACCAACTGATTTTTATAAACCGATTTCAAATCAGGCTGCGGTAGGTGTTTTCGGAGCCTGCTATAAGTTCGCAGTACTTATGAACCTTGGTATTCAGGCCTTCCGTTATGCAGCAGAGCCTTTTTTCTTTTCGCAGGCGGCCGACAAGAATTCTCCTGCACTTTTCGCCAAGGTCAACCATTACTTTGTTATAGTCGGTTGCATTGTATTTTTGGGAATTAGCATCAATCTGGATATTTTCCAATTGTTGATTGGTACTGATTTTCGATCGGGAATTTCAATTGTGCCCATTCTCTTAATGGCGTATTTGTTATTGGGCGTTTACTATAATTTCAGCGTGTGGTTCAAATTGACCGACAAAACTTATTATGGCACACTTATTACTGTTGGCGGTGCTGCGCTTACGATTGGAGCAAATTTTTTGTTAATCCCAATTATGGGTTACACCGGCAGCAGTTGGGCGGCTTTGTTGTGCTATGCGTTTATGGCGGGATGTTGCTATTTTCTCGGCCAGAGGCATTTCCCAATTCCCTACCGAATGGGGACAAGTTTCATGTATCTGACTAGCACCGTAGTAATTACGTATGCCGTGCTGGCCGTCACCCTGCCCAATCAATGGATCGCTTCGATTTTCCATGGATTTGTAATCATTTGTTTTGTAGGTGCCATCTACCTTCTTGAGCGCAGAGGACTGAAAAGCGCAATAGTTGATCAACGTTGACGAGTTAACGGTAAAATCAACTAATTTTGAAGATTAACTAACTGTGTAAGATTCCATTGATACGTTTTTTCGAGAAATTAGCCATTTTAAGCTTCCTTTTCACTGTTTGCCATTTTACCTCGCACGGTCAGCGGGATAGGAAAAGGAAAATGGAGACTGTAAACTCTCCTTCTGTAAGGCTGAGTGAAGCCGAGGCCGTGTTTATTGAGGGTGAGAAGTTTTTCATTTTGGAAGACTATTCTAAGGCACTTCTCTATTTTTCGAGAGCAGCAGAATTAAATCCCAATAGTCCGACCATTTTTTACAAACTCGCAGAGGTGCTCTTTAAGAGCAGCAAGGATGAAGATCTCAAGCGCGCGATTGTTCATATTGAGCGTGCCATAAAGTTGGATAACAAAAACAAATATTATTACCTGCTGGCATCAAACCTCTATAGTAGCCTTGGTCAGTTCTCCAAGTCTGCAGAAACATTGGAAACAATGATTAAGGAAGTCCCCGAAACGGAGGAGTACTTATATGAATTAGCAACAATCTATCAGTTTGATAAGAAGGACGCAGAGGCGCTCAAGGTGTATGACAGAGCAGAAAACATCTTGGGAATCAACGAAGTCTCATCACTTCAAAAACAACGGATTTATTTTGATCAGGGCAAAGTAGCTGAAGCCATTGGAGAGGTTGAAAAATTGGTGCAGGTTTTTCCTGACGAAGAGCGTTACATGCTTGCCTTGGCCGAGCTATTAAATCAAAATAAGCAAACTGCAAAGGCTATTAGTAAGGTAGAGGACTTTTTGAAAGATAATCCCGAAGCGCCCAGTTCCCGTTTGGTGCTGAGCGGGTTGTATCGAGATATAGGTCAGGAGAAAAAATCAAGAGACTTGGTCGTGGGCTTGTTGGATGATCCATTGGCGCCATTGTCAAGCAAATTGATATTGGTTGGCACCTATAGTGCGGAAATTAGTCAGAACAAAGGTAGAGGTGTGCCGAATAAAGACTTAGAAGAATTTGTCCTGACATTATTTGCAAAATTAGAGCAAGCTTATCCTTCGGAAACAGAAGTGCAGGTTCTGGGAGGAGATCTTTTTTTGACGTTGGAGAGAAACGAAAAAGCAAAAGAACATTATCTAAAAGCTGTGCGTGGGGGTGCGAGCAGCTTTGAGTCGTGGCAAAACCTTCTGTTTCTCGAAACGCAGTCCAATCAATTTGATAGTGTCATCGTTCACACAGAAGAGGCGCTTGAGTTGTTTCCAAATCAAGCCATGGTCTATTACTTTAATGGCTATGCACACTTACGCCAAAAGTCTTATCGCGAAGCCACTGTTGGCTTGGAACAAGCCAAAAAATTGGCAGCCAAGGATGTAAACCTTGTAGCCGAAATGAACAGCATGTTGGGTGATGCCTATGAGGCATTAAAGGAATACGACAAGTCAGCAAGATCATATGAGGAAGCACTTGCGACTAATCCAATGAATGATATTGTATTGAATAACTACAGTTATTATTTGTCGTTGCGGAAAGCCGATTTGGAGAAGGCAGAAAAAATGTCAACTCAATTGATCAAGAATCAGCCCGATAATGCTGCTTACTTGGACACCCATGCTTGGGTATTGTACCAGCGTGGCAAATATAAAGAAGCACGAAAAGTGATGGAGAAGGCAATAGACACAGGTAATGGGTCGGCTATTCACTTTGAACATTATGGTGATATCTTGTTTCAACTGGGCGACAGCAACAGTGCCGTGCTTCAGTGGAGAAAGGCAAAATCATTAGATAGCTCCAATGAAATGATTGACAAAAAAATTGCGAATAGGAAAATATATTAAGTTCATGTTCAAGCAAAACTTTCAAATTGGATCATGGTTCGCCAAGGGGCATCGTTACTCTGGTTATTTGGTAATACTCTTGTTGGTTGGTGCATGTAGCAAAAAGATTGTTCCAACGTTACCTCCTCCGGCCGCCTCCATCGAAATACAAGAAATTGACTTTGAATATTTGCATGGGAAGGCGCGCTTAAATTTTCGTGACAACACGAAAGAGCGCGAGGTAAAAGCGAACATTCGCATACGAAAAGATAGCGTGATTTGGATGACTTTTTCGGTCATAGGTGTGCAGGGCGGGAAAGCACTGATCAATAAAGATTCTATTACCATTGTCAGCACGGTGGATAAGGAGTATTACGTTTTTGATTATCCGGAATTGTCCAGGCGCTTTAATTTTAAAATCGACTTTCAGGTAATTCAATCCGCCATGCTCGGGAATCTTGTTATGGCAAAAGGCGCTTCGGATGAGATCAATGTGGAAGAAAAGTACAACAGACTGAATCAGAAACAGGGATCGATTAATATCAAAAACCTGATCAATAAGGAATCAAAAAAATTGGAGTTGGTGGAATTGTCAGAAACGAGTACTGGTAATATGATACGCCTCGACTATTCTGATTTCCAGCCGGTAGGCGACAAGCTTTTCCCTTTCAAAGGAGTTATCGAACTGCTCTACAAGACACAAAAAGGTGTGGTGAATAACACGATTGTTTTCGAGTACAGCAAAGCGGAAGTCGGTGATAAAGAGCTTCGGTTCCCTTTCAACATCCCCAAGCGATATGATCGTAGGTAGAAGATGCTTTCTGCTGGCTGTATTTCTGCTGCTTGCTGTAGTTGCCTTTTCACAAAAATCTAAATCGCAGCTGCAACGGGAGAAACAAGAGAACCTTGCAAAAATTAAAGAAACTGAAAAAATTCTCACTGAGACAACCGTTGAAAAAAAGAATTCTATTGGTGAACTGAGTGCCCTAAATAAACGAATAGAACAGCAAGAAGTATTGATGACCTCTATTCAATCTGAGGTTGAACTCTTGGAATTTGACATCAGTGAGAATAATGAAATTATAGTAGCACTTGAAAAAGATGTTGACAAGCTAAAGGAAGAGTATGCGGCCATGGTTTTTGCTGCACAGAAGGCTAGCGGCAAAGTAGACCGCCTCACTTTTTTATTTTCTGCACAGTCGTTCGACCAATTAATGATGAGGTTGAAACACATGGAGCAATACGGAAAGGCGCGGCAAGAGCAAGCAGAGGCCATCGCAAAGGTTCAACAAATACTCTCCGAACAGATCCGGCTGATCCAAATCAAAAAGAGTGAGAAAGAAACGTTGTTGGCAGAGGAAGAAAAGGAGAGTAAACAGCTGACAGGGTTAAAAACGAAGAAGAAGACGCTCGTTCGCAGCCTTGAAAAAGAGGAGAAAAGACTGAAACGAGATTTAGTAGAAACTAAAAAAGCAATTGCTGAGCTAGATAATTTGATCGCTAGAATTATCAAAGATGAAATGGAACGCGCAGCAGCTGAGGCAAAGCGGTTGCGTGAGTTAAAGGCAAAAGCAAATAAAAAAGCGGAAGAAGTGAAAGAAGAAGAGGATGCTGATGCATCCATTGCCTTGTCGGCTTCTTTTGAGGAAAACAAAATGAAATTTCCATGGCCGGCTAGTGGTTTTGTTTCACAGCGCTTTGGGCGACAAATGCACCCAGTACTAAAAGGAATAGAAATTCAAAATGACGGAATCAATATTCAAACGAAACAAGGTGAAAGCGTTAAAACAATTTTTGGAGGTGAAGTTAAAAGAGTCGCGCTTATTGGTGGGATAGGTACCGCAGTGATTATCGGGCATGGCGAATTCTTTACAGTTTATGCAGGGTTGAAAGAAGTTACTGTAAAGACGGGGCAAAAAGTGATACCGAACACTGAGCTTGGCAAAGTAGTAGCAACAAGTGAGGGCATCTCAGAGTTACGCTTTCAGATTTTTAAAAATACAACCCCCCTAGACCCTCAAAAGTGGCTCAAAAATTAGACAAAGAAAAAGGCGGGCTCCTCAGCCCGCCTCACCCCAAAACCACCCCGATTGATCAGGGTGTACCCCACAAACCCACCACACAATCTTTATATTTTTAAGCGACTATTTCGCTATTCTGTACATTAACGAAATCAAACTCTACTTCGTTTTTCATTTCAACAAAAATCACCGAGTCCTTGTTCACTTTCCCAGACAAAATTTGTTTCGAGAGCTCATTGAGGATTTCACGTTGTATCACTCTCTTCAATGGCCGTGCTCCAAATTGGGGATCGTAGCCAAGTTTTGCCAATCTGTTTAACGCGTGTTCTGAAATTTGAAGTTTTATGCCTACTTCCGTTAAACGCTTTTGGATTTCCTGAAATTGTATGCCCACAATCTTTTTAATATCTGTTTTTGTGAGAGGCCTGAACATGATGGTTTCATCGATTCGATTCAAAAATTCTGGCCTTACTGATTTTTTAAGTAATTCCAGCACCTGCTCTTTGGTTTCTTCAATTACCTCAAAATAATTTTCGTCAGTAATTTTTTCAAAATTTTCCTGAATAATTGCAGACCCAATGTTAGTCGTCAGGATGACTATCGTGTTCTTAAAGTTGGCTGTTCTGCCTTTATTGTCGGTGAGGCGACCATCATCCAGTACTTGTAATAAAATATTGAACACATCCGGATGCGCCTTTTCAATTTCATCCAACAAAATGACAGAGTATGGCTTCCTTCGCACCGCTTCCGTCAATTGGCCACCTTCATCGTAACCCACATACCCGGGTGGCGCTCCTATCAACCGACTCACGCTGTGCTTTTCTTGATACTCGCTCATGTCAATCCGCACCATCGCATTGTCGTCATTGAACAGATAATCGGCTAATGCTTTGGATAATTCAGTCTTACCTACACCAGTTGTACCCATAAATATAAACGAACCAATAGGTCGTTTTGGATCTTGCAACCCGGCACGGCTTCTGCGCACAGCATCGCTCAGTGCTTTAATGGCTTCTTCTTGTCCCGCAACTCGCTTACTTAATTCCTCTTCAAGGTTCAGCAATTTTTCACGCTCACTCTGCAGCATTCGCGCAACAGGAATGCCAGTCCACTTCGCAACAATCTCAGCAATATCTTCGCTATCAACTTCTTCTTTCATTAGAGAATGCTCTCCCTGCATGGCTTTCATTTTTGCTTCCAGACTCGTCAACCTTTTTTCGGCTTCGGTAATTTTGCCATAACGGATCTCCGCCACTTTTCCATAGTCGCCAGCTTTCTCAGCTTGCTCCGCTTCAAACTTTAATTTATCCATTGCCTCTTTCTCCCAACGTATGCCTTGCACCACTTCTTTCTCACTTTCCCATTTCGCTTTTAACGAATTCCGTGTTTCGGTAAGCTCTGCAATGTCTTTACTTAGAACCGATTCTTTTTCTTTGTTTTTTTCTCTTCGAATAGCTTCCCGCTCGATTTCTAATTGCATGATCTTCCGATTCAATTCATCGAGTTCCTCCGGCAACGAATCCATTTCCAAACGAAGTTTGGAGGCCGCCTCGTCCATTAAGTCAATTGCTTTGTCGGGTAGGAAGCGATCGGAAATGTAGCGACTCGACAATTCCACTGCCGAGATAACAGCATCATCCTTTATGCGTACACCGTGATGTAATTCATATTTGTCTTTTATTCCTCGAAGAATAGAAATTGAATCTTCGATGGTGGGCTCATCCACCATTACTGCCTGGAACCTGCGTTCTAGTGCCTTATCTTTCTCAATGTACTTTTGATATTCTTTCAACGTAGTTGCGCCAATGGCGTGAAGTTCACCTCTTGCCAGCGCAGGCTTTAACAGGTTAGCAGCATCCATTGCGCCCTCACCTCCGCCCGCTCCGATCAACGTATGAATTTCATCAATAAATAAAATAATCTCTCCATCAGAATCTGTCACCTCTTTGATTACTGCTTTTAGTCTTTCTTCAAATTCACCTTTGTATTTTGCGCCTGCCACCAATAGACCCATGTCCAGTGAGACAAGTATTTTTGTTTTTAGATTTTCCGGGACATCACCGTTTACAATTCGTTGTGCCATCCCTTCTACGATAGCAGTTTTTCCAACCCCTGGCTCGCCTAAGAGGATCGGATTATTTTTTGTTCTGCGAGCTAGAATTTGCAACACCCGCCTGATCTCTTCATCACGGCCAATCACCGGGTCGATCTTTCCTTTCTTTGCGAGATCGTTCAAATTTTTGGAATAGCGTTCCAGTGACTTATACTTTGCTTCTGCATTTTGATCCTTTACGCTAGCCCCTCCACGCAATTCTTTAATGGCTTTGATTAAGCCGGCACGATCAAACCCCACATCTTTCATTAAAGTAGCCACCTTGTCTTTTGTGGCAAGAAGAGCCAGTAGCAAGTGTTCTATCGCAATAAATTCGTCTTTGAATTCACGCAGTTCTTTTTCAGCATTTTGAAGTACAGTGTTGCTCGTGTTTGATAAATACGCTTGCTGCCCGGAAACTTTTGGATAGGAGTTGACAATTTCCTCGAGCTTAGTTTCTAGTATCTGTCCGTTAATATTGAGCTTCTTAAAAAGATAGTTCGAAACATTCTCATCGGTTTCCAAAATAGCCTTTAGCAAATGTCCCGGCTCGATAGACTGCTGTTGCAAACCTGACGCAATCTCTGCTGCCTTCTGTAAAGCTTCCTGAGATTTTATGGTGAATTTGTCGAGATTCATATAATTCGGTTTTTTACTCCTACCATCAAAATATTATCCATATCTAGCAAGGTGTGGTTTTCAGAAAAAATGACATTAAAAGGAAGTTAATTCGTGGAGAGTCAGCCAAAATGGCTTAGACTAAATTCGCTTTTGACGAGATTGAGCAGCAAGAATTACAAAATGAGCCTTGTTTTGGTTTGAAGAAAGATGTTGATTTTCATTCGTCAAAATAGGCAACAGACCTTTCTTGCATCATTTCTATCAAATGGTCGATTACAAATCAATAGCTATATTTTTTTAAGAGCATCGAGTACTAGGTTTGAAAGTTGGCGGCTCGCCAGCCAGGGCGTAATCTCACCCGCCATAATTTCCCTCTCCAATTTCTTTTTACTTTTTTCAATGGTGCTCCGTTGGGCTAGTAGATGCAATAGTGAAGAATTAAAATAGTCATGAAAACAAGCAATGTCTTGTTGATGCCTATTTTTTTCAAAAAAGCCGTTTGCCTGAGTAAATCGAATATAGTCCGAAATTATCTTGTGTGTTTCTTCGATTCCCGTTTTCTCCAATGCAGAACTCGTTAGCACTTTTGGATTCCATCCCGACTCGGGCAGTTGAAAAAGATGTAGGGCATGAGTGAAGTCGGCCTGCGCTTGTGTTGCTTTCTTTAAATTCTCTCCATCAGCTTTGGTGATTACAATACCATCAGCCATCTCCATGATTCCTTTTTTTATGCCTTGCAATTCATCTCCTGATCCGGCTAACATGAGAAGGAGAAAAAAATCAACCAAATTCCTCACCGCTGTCTCCGATTGCCCAACACCTACCGTTTCAATGATGATTACCTCAAAGCCAGCCGCTTCACAAAGTATAATGGATTCGCTTGTTCCAGCGGCAACTCCGCCCAGCCTATTTCTCGTGGCACTTGGGCGAATAAAAGCCAGCGGATCTTTTGCTAGTTCTTCCATGCGCGTTTTATCGCCCAAAATGCTCCCTTTTGTTTTGTAGCTACTGGGGTCGATAGCCAACACGGCTACCTTTTTATTCTGAGTTGTTAGATGTCTACCAAACGTCTCAATAAAGGTACTTTTTCCTACGCCCGGTGAGCCAGTGATACCAATTCGAATAGAATCTTTCTTGTGGGTTACTATCTTTTCAATGAGGTTTTCAATCAGATTCCGGTCACTTTCCAGCTCACTTTCTGCCAATGTTATGGCCTGCGCCAATAGCACCTTGTCTCCGAGCAAAATGCCGGCATGGTAATCTTCTAGTGAGTGTCTGTGGCGCACCTTCTTTTTCAATCAGCTCTGGATTACTAGCTCGAAATTTCTACATTTACTTTGATATCCCTAGCGCTTATGAAAAAGGTTTTAATTCAAAGTACCCAAGTAACCATTTTCGTTTTTGGTATGTTGTGGGCTGTTTCGCTAGTTTCAGATTTGAATATTTTTAGTGCTTTTGATACAATTTCTCAGGCATTGAAAGATACAGAGTTGACAGATTACGCATTTAATAAATTGCGCCCCGACCCGACCGTAGATGAACGGATTGTGTTGGTAAATTTTGGTACACTAAAAAGGCGAGAGGTGGCACAATTACTGCAAAACATCAGCCAGTTTAAACCACGTGTTATTGGAATGGATGCATTGTACAACTGTGAAGGTGGGTTGAGAGATTCAATCAACTGCCCCCAGCTGTTGGATACGCTGGGTAATTTGATGCTTAGCAGCGCTATACAAGACGCGGGGAATGTTGTATTGGGTTCCAAATTGATGCAAACAGATTCGTTGGGAAGAATTGACACCAATGATATGGATTCAATTGAAATGTCCGATCCGGTTTTCACAAATTATGTACAAACTGGTTTTGTTAATATTCCAACCGATGCCACCTACCAAGAAGATGTTAAGATTAGTCGAACTATTCTGCCAAGTAGAATCGTCAACGGTAAAAAGGAACTTGCTTTTTCAGTTCGCATGGCTATGATGTACGACTCGGTGAAGACGAAGAAATTTTTGGCGCGTGGCAAGGACGAAGAAATCATCAACTTCAGAGGGAACATTGAAGTGCGCCAGTTGCGCATCAATAGCCTGAAAAACGAAGAGACTGCGACCACCAATTTTGGTACCATGTTTTTCGTGGTAGATGCGGAAGATGTCTTAACCGGCAATGTTTCGCCCGAATTGTTCAAAGACAAGATCGTGGTGATGGGCTATTTGGGCGACTATTTGGGCGATGATGCGTGGGAAGATAAATTTTTCACCCCTTTAAATAAAAAGCTGGGCGGTCGGGCAAACCCTGATATGTTCGGTCCGGTTGTTCACTCCAATGTGGTAGCCATGATCTTAAATGAGGATTATATTGACGTATTGTCTGATTGGCAAAAGATATTGATAGCTATACTTGTTTGCTTTCTAACCGTAGCGCTTTTCATGACTATTGATGAAAAGCTTCCGATTTGGTATGATGCCCTCTCTGTAATCATCCAGCTCTTTTTCATCGCCATTTTAATGTTGGTAATTATATACATGTTTGCGGACTACAACATCAAGCTAGAGTTGGATTTAACGATAACTATCATTGCGCTTGTTGGACCTTGTTATGATATCTTCAAATCCGTCCAAAATGAAATAAATAAGCAGCTTACCAGAAGGCGGCAGCGTGTATTAAATCAAGAATCTGAGTTGGCATAATTTTAGTACCTTACACAATAAATCAATAAATACAAAAATGAAAAAGAGTAGAATTTTAGCCCTAATTGGCGTTTTTGCGCTGAATTTGGCCTTTGCTCAAGATTACACATTCAAGGTAATGGCAAATAAGGGTACTAATGAAGTGAAGTCAGGGGATGTATGGCAATCCGTGAAAACAGGCGATCGGCTTAAATCAGGCGATGAGCTTAAGATTTCCGAGAATTCTTATGTAGCCCTAGTTCATTCTACCGGAAAACCAGTAGAAATCAGGCAATCGGGCAATTATAAGGTTAACGACCTTGCTTCTAAAGTGGGAGGTGGAGCTAGCGTTCTCAACAAATACACTGATTTTATCTTGAGTAGCAACTCAGCTGAGGCCAAGAAAAATAGACTAAGTGCTACGGGAGCTGTTCATCGCGGACTTTCTGACATTAAGGTTTTCCTGCCAGACAATCAATATTCAGATATTTTTAATAAGAGCTTGATTGTTAATTGGGAGTCTGTGAAAGGGGCTGGGCCATATGTGGTCATCGTCAAGAATATGTTCGATGAAGAATTGGTAAAGTTGGAGACACCTGAGAATTATGTAGTTATTGATCGCACCGATCCGAAGCTTGCCAATGATGAAGCGTTGCTCATTGAAGTAAAATCGAAAGCAGATGCAAAAAGTAAATCTGAACAGCACTTAGTGAAAAAGCTGTCAGTAGCTCGTCAAGAGTCAGTTAAAAAGATGATTGATGAAATGGGCAGCGATATGAAGGAAGAAACAGCTTTAAATAAGTTTATTTTGGCTGGCTTCTATGAAGAGAACAAATTGTTCATTGATGCCATTACGGCTTATGAGCAGGCGATTAAATTAGCCCCGGATGTTCCGACATTTCAAGAGGCTTACGAAGAGTTTCTGCTTAGGAACAAATTGAAGAATCCGAAATAAATAATCTTTCCACTATAGAAAAAGCTCTGGGAATCCAGAGCTTTTTTATTTTACGTCTTTTTGAACTTTAATAATCACCAGCGATCTCATTAGAATGATAAAAATCACGGGAAGTAGAAATGGATTGAGGGCTTGCGGCAATAGCGTCCAAAACCCAAGAAGAAGTGCTGAAATGATTGCAGCAAACGTGAAGTATCCAGAAATCCATTTTGGAGATGTTCTTTTGAGCAAACCAATTGCGCCAACCAAGTGAAGTGGGAAAGCCCACGCAAGATTGAAGTTATTCGCTGCGGCCTTATGATCAGTCGCCACCCAAAGAATAAAAAGCAATAGCCCAACGATACCGGCTGCCCCAAACAGTGTTACGTCAAACCACTTGCTTAGTTTTTGTCGTTGCCAATCTCGGTACGAAATAATGGCAGCTAACAGAAAAAGCAAACCAAACACGATCCACGGGTGATACCAATGAAACGGAATTATTTCCGAAATGCTTTCATAAACAGATATCTTTTCTCTAACAATGGGTGAGCCACTTAACGTTACACGGTCGAAGGAAGATTCGATATAGTCTGGCAGAAACATGTAGTCATACGCGGATGCCTTTTTGTCCATAGGGAGGCCCAGGCAGACATCAATTCCTAGATCGCCCCAGGGTTGTTGTTGTAAGTACAGTTCTGTTAAATCGCGGATGGTGTAATTGGTTTTAATGAAGGAACTATCAAACTTGATTTCCGCTTTGAAAACGTCAACAAAAACATCACGGACTTTACTCGCACAATTGTTATAAAAATAGTCATAGCGATACGTCTGATTTTCTGGTCGTGCATTAGTCTCTAGATAGTCAAATACCCTTTGCTTTTTAGCCGAATCTAAAGCCAATACCTGTTCGTGAACATAGCGATTGCAGGAAATGTAGTGATCACGAAAATCCGGGTACGAATAAACGCCTAGTTTGTAGTATAAGTAGCCTCTTGTAAAATTGAGGTAGAAGTTAGGTTGGTTGAAATCGAACATTCCGTAGTTAAAGGCGATATCAAAGCCACGCACAGGATCTATTACGCGTATGGCACTATGCCCAAATGCAGAGTACAGCTCACCTTGGTAGGGGCCGCAGGTGATGATGGATATTTCAGCCTGCGGAGAAAGAATTGTTTGTGCCCGACTGACTGAAAACAAGAGACAAAAGACAAGTAGAAGTTGATTTCTCATTTCTTAAACGTATAAGTTACTAGGAAGGAATAGCTGATATCCAATTCACTTTATTTCCCCCGAAAGGTAAAACAATCGCAAGCGAAAAGGTAATTTTGGTACGAATGAATCGAAATCTGAAAGATGCCCTGAATTTTATTTCTAAGCTTACGCCTAGCCGAACCTGGAATGCCACTAAAGTGCTATCGAGTTTTTATGGTTCTCGTATTTCAGCTAAGCCAAACCATAGCGGAATGCCGATTAGCATTTCGATCGAACCAACTACTTCTTGCAATCTTCGTTGCCCCGAATGCCCCAGTGGTTTGCGCTCTTTTACACGACCAACCGGAATGCTGAAGCAAGAGTTATTTCAGTCAACGATTGATCAATTAGCGCCAACACTTTCATATTTGATTTTTTATTTTCAAGGTGAGCCTTATTTACATCCAACTTTATTGGATATGGTCAGTTATGCTTCCCGAAAAGGAATTTACACAGCTACTTCTACTAATGCTCATTACTTGAATGATGAGGCGGCAAAAAAAACAGTCCAGTCTGGGTTGGATCGTTTGATCATTTCTATCGATGGTACATCTCAAGAAACGTACGAATCGTATCGAGTGGGGGGAAAGTTGGATAAAGTGATTGAGGGCACCAGGAATATTGTCAAATGGAAGCGTCAACTAAAATCACAAACGCCACATGTCATATTTCAATTTTTGGTGGTCAAGCCTAACGAGCATCAAATTGGAGAAGTAAATCGCCTTGCCAAACAATTGGGAGTCGATGAGGTAACGTTGAAGACCGCTCAGATCTACGATTATAAAAATGGATCAGACTTGATGCCAACCATTGATCCCTACTCTCGCTACAAAAAAACGAAAGAAGGCAAATATGAAATAAAGAACGAATTGCTAGATCATTGCTGGAAAATGTGGCACAGTTGTGTTATTACATGGGACGGAAAAGTAGTTCCTTGCTGCTTTGACAAAGATGCCCATTATGTGTTGGGTGATTTGAACCAGCAATCTTTTGAAGAGATCTGGACAGGCGAGAAGTACAATGATTTCAGGGCTTCTCTTTTGCGATCACGCAGCGAACTAGAAATGTGCAAGAATTGTACTGAGGGAACGAAGGTGTGGGCGTAAGTTACCCCAGAGATTTTTTTACTTTTTCCATATCAGCAGCACCACATTTGGCACAGCCACTACTGCACTCGTTTTTTGATTGAAAAGAACGAAAAACCATTCTGCCCAAATAAAATGCAGCACCAAGAAATGCCAGGAAGATTAGAATAGATTGAATCATAGATCAAAGATAGTTGTTCTTTCTTGTTTTCTAGGATCTATTACACGTCCGATTGCGGACGGATGCGCTCAAATATGAACGTCTAAAGTAACTCAGTTTGCTCAAATTGAAGTTTTTTGCGCGATTTCACCTCTGGCACTCATATTGGCAGCAGAACTTCAAAGGCAAGAAAATACTTTTAACACAGGTTGCTCATCTAAAGACTCACAAGCGCTCTTATATGCTAAAAAATTATTTCACCACCGCGGTCCGCAACCTTTGGAGATCCAAAGGAAGTACCATTATCAATATCTCAGGCTTAACACTAGGCGTGGCCACCAGTTTGATTTTGTTCTTACTGGTACGAAACCAAACAAGTTTTGATAAGTATCATTCTAAGCTAGACAGAATTTATAGAGTGGTGTTGCAATCGGATGGCAACAATGGAAAAAACTATTCCGCAGGTGTGCAACCAGTGTTATGGGAAGCGTTTAAGAACGATTTTCCTGAAGCGGAGGAAGTGGTTTTTACTTCTTATCATGGAAGTAGAAGTTTAGTGACCATTCCACAACCGCAGGGTGAGCCGAAAAAATTTGGTGATGATAACAATTTAGTATTCACCCAACCCGAATTCTTTAAGATATTCGACAGAAAAATTTTAATTGGTGATGTGAATAAAGTATTGAAAGATCCAAACGAAGCTGTTATTTCTAAGAAAGCAGCCATCAACTATTTTGGAAAAGAAGATGCCATTGGTGAAGTGCTCAGTTTTGAAGATAAGGAGTACAAAGTGACAGCCATCATGGAAGATTATCCCGATAACACCGACTTCCCTTTTAACGTAATGCTTTCGTACATTACTATTAAAAAATCAAAAGACGAAATAGGCTGGACGGGTATTTGGAGCGATGAGCATTGTTACTTTCTTTTGAAAGAAGGTAGTTCTATTGCTGAAATAGAAAGACGTCTGCCGGATTTTTATAAAAAACATTTAGGCGAAAAAAATCGTGACCATGCGGAATATCATACGCAGACATTGGCGAGCGTTCACCACGATGAGCGATATGGTAACTACAACTACAATACCACCAGCTATGAAAAAATAGCAGCAATGAGCATAATTGGTATTTTTCTGATTATCACCGCATGCATCAACTTTATAAATTTGGTTACGGCTGAGGCCATTAAGCGCTCGAAAGAAGTGGGCATTCGCAAAACATTGGGTAGCTCGCGCAGCCAGTTGATTGCACAGTTTTTAGGTGAGTCCACGCTCGTTACTATATTTTCAGTGGTACTTGCTCTTGGTCTTGCACAGATTCTCCTTCCATCTCTAAATACCTTTCTGCGTTCTACTTTGGCGATTCGATTAGGTGACCCAACGCTATGGTTATTTGTATTGGCAGTAACTGTAACGGTATCCATTTTATCTGGGCTTTACCCTTCATTTGTGGTTTCTGGTTTTAAGCCTGTATTTGCCATCAAAAATCAGATTGGCAATAGAAATTCTTCTGGCTTCAATCTTAGACGTGGATTGGTGGTGCTGCAATTCATCATCTCGCAGTTTTTGATTATCGCTACTATTGTAATGGTAACGCAAATGGATTTTTTTAGTAATAAAGATTTAGGCTTTGTTAAAGAAGCGGTTGTTAACATTCCAATTCCAGAAAACGCAAGAGGTGGTTTTGAAGATGGCACGAGTAAAATGAAAACGCTACGCGAAGAGTTGGTAAAACTGAAGGGAATTGAAGATGCAACACTTTGCAATTTTCCACCATCATCGGGAGCCGTGATGTCCACCAATTTTTGGTTGGAAGGGAAAACCGATGACTTCGATGCACAGATGAAGTCGGTCGATGTAAATTACATTCAATTGTACGGAATGAAATTAGTGGCTGGCAAAAATATTGGAGATTCCGATAGTGTACAAGGATTTGTAATCAATGAAAAATTGGCGAACATGTTTGGCTACGCTAACCCTACAGATGCTATTGGCCAACGCATGAGGCAGGGTAGTAGAAAGGTTTACTATCCCATTGTGGGCGTGGTTCAAAACTTTCACACAATGTCATTGCACGAGCCTATCGAGCCAACGGTATTGTTAAGTAATGCCAGAAATTTTTCTACCCTATCGATGAAAGTTGATGTTAGAAACTTTAAAGAAACCGTAAAGCAAATTCAACAGAAGTGGGAAGCTACTTATCCCAACCACATTTTCTCTTATCAATTTTTAGATGAAGAGATAAAAGAGTTCTATGAAAGCGACACAAAGATGTCCACGATGATAACAGTATTCACGTCCATTGCTATTTTCATCGGCTGCTTAGGTTTGTTTGGCTTGGCTACTTTTATGGCGAATCAAAAGACAAAGGAAGTGGGCGTGCGCAAAGTATTGGGCGCATCGGTGGAGAGTATCGTACTTCTTTTCTCAAAAGAATATTTAAAACTTATTTTGATTGGTTTTTTATTTGCCGCTCCGCTTGCTTGGTATATAATGAAAAGCTGGCTGGATAACTTTACATATAAAATCGAACTCGGCCCCAGCATATTCTTCATTGGCTTCGGGGTGGCTTTTGTGATTGCGATTTTAACGGTGGGTTACCGTTCGCTGCACGCTGCGACTGCCAATCCGGTGGAATCTCTCCGGTCTGAATAAATATTGGGGATCAACTATAGAAAACCTTTGGCACGTATGCCGAAAGGTTTCCTTCTCTTATCAAACACCTTTCGTATTTTCAGTCAATCGCCAATTAATATGTCAATCATCAACATGTCTATTGATCAATCGAAATTCCTTTTGTTGTGGTTTGTAATTTTTCCATCCGCTAACTCAATTGTTCGGTCACTGGCTTTCGCAAAATCATTATCGTGAGTTACGGCTATGATGGTTTGGCCATGGTCGTGTGCGATTTGCTTAAAGATGTCAAAAACGATTTGTGTGTTTTTGCTATCTAGGTTTCCAGTGGGTTCATCACACATAATTATTTGCGGATTGTTGATGAGCGACCTGGCAATAGACACGCGCTGTTGTTGACCTCCGCTTAACTTAGATGTCGGTTTTAGTGCTTGATCTTTCAATCCAAGCATTTCCAATTTATGATAGGCTTGTTCTTCTACTTCTTCATAGGAGTGTTTGCCCAGTTTTAAAGCTGGTAGCATCACATTTTTAAGGCAACTAAACTCAGGCAACAAATAATGGAATTGAAATATGAATCCGATACTCTTGTTTCGTAGGGCAGCTAGTTCATCGGTCTTCTTACCAGTGATTTTTTCGTTCTCGATAAACAATTCTCCCTCATAGGTGGTATCCATGGTACTGAGGCAATACAGCAAAGTAGATTTTCCACTACCACTTTTTCCTACCAGTGTTAAAAACTCACCTTTGTAGGCTTCAAAACTGATGTTATCCAGCACTTTGAATTTGACAGGTTCATAAAAATACTTACCTATTCCTTTTGTGCGCAACACTACATCACGATTCATTGAGCCAGCTATTTTTTCTTGCTCGGTTGTTTTCAAATTTTCAAATTGATTCATTTTCAAATTGGGTTTATTTTCTAAAAATTTCCACTGGATCTACTTTCGATGCCTTGCGGGCCGGAATGTATCCTGCACCCAATGTTGCCAATATGCCCAGCAGAAAGCTGCTCATAAAAAATTGGGGACTGAAGTAGATAGGGAAGTAGCCAACCGGTGGCCCCATCCAAACGTTTTGCATAATGGCTATCAAAATGCCGCCCACTACCAGCCCCATCAAGCAACCCAAAAAGCCCATCACTAATGCCTCTGTTACAAATATTTTGATTACGTCTCCACCAGAGAAACCTGTTGCTTTTAGAATGGCAATGTCATTTATCTTTTGCATCACAGTCATGTTTAGAATGTTGTAGATTCCAAAAGCAGCTACTACTAGAATAGACAATGATATTGCACCCATCATAGTATTTCGAACCAAGTCGCCAGAAAGGACATCAGCATTCGTTACTTGCCACGGCTCTACTTTGTATTCCGTAAGCTGCTGTAAAGCTTTTGCATACTCAGGAGCCGCATCTGGATTAAGTGTATTTGCATAAATAGTGGTTACGTAGGAAGGGCCTTCTTTGACAAATTGTTGTGCCGTGCTGATGTTGATGTACGATTTTGATTGGTCTGATAGTGCACTTCCAGTACTAAAGATCCCTTTTACTTTCAGTGTCTTTGTAATTCCATACGATGATGAGACGGTGATGTTATCATTGAGGCGTACGTTCAGTTTTTCCGCAATGCCCTTGCCAATTACAATGCCGCCAAGATTACCTTGTAGATCTTTGAGGCTACCGCCAACCATGTAACTTCTGATGTTGAACATTGCATCTGCTTCTAAAACATTTACGCCATTGGCGGTTCCTTTTAATTGGGATTTACCATTGTTGTAAAACACATCCACGTTTACTTGAGCGATAGCATGTGTTAAGAAGCCCTGCTTTTTCAGTTTATCAAGTAGGCCTTGCGGATTGACAAGCGTTTTGGAGAGTGTGGTAATCTGAGGATTTACGATGGCCACCAACTCATTTTCATTGGAAGACTCTATGAACGGTTTGCTAATTTTATCTTCCTTATAGATTTTAATGTGGGCTGAGTTCTTGAATATTTCTCCACGAGAATAGACACTAAACCCACCCGACAATGAGTTCATAAAGAGATACACAGCCACACCTAACGTTACGCCTAAGCATGCCACTAGCGTTTGTTTCTTGCGTGTGAATATGTGCGTAAAAGCTATATCGATGTTTACACTTTTTTTTCTCATAGTTGTATAGTTTATGGTCGCATACTTGCACCTACTTCAGAGGTATCAAGCTTGTTAGTAGAAATATTTTCCGTAACCAGTACCGTAGCTTCGGTGATGCCGCTTAGTATTTGTACCCAGTAAGTACTCACAAAATTGGTTACCACTTTGGTTGGTTGCTTTTCTCCTTTTATTTGCACCGTGCCATCAAAATTTAGGTAGTTTCGTGGGATAAGTAACGCGTTCTTTTGAAAGCCAACAATGATGTTTGATTGTAACTGCGTTCCGGAAATTTTGAAATCGAGCGAATCAGTGAATACCAACTTGCAATAAAAAGATTGCGAAGCCTCGTCAAAGGCAGGATAAACTTCTCCAACTATCGCTTTATATATTTTTTCTTTGTTGGTGTTCAATTGAATCAATGCTTCTTGACCTGTTTTGATTTTACCAATATTGCTTTCATCTACATTTATTTTGGCGTAGAGGTTGTTCGCATTTCCAATTACTGCTATCACATCACCTTTCCTTACAAAATCGCCTTTCTGCTTCCTTTTTTCATATACTCGTCCGCTCACCACAGCCCGTATTTCATTTTTTCCAAAAACCACGCGGTTCACTTCTTTCAGCGTCTTGTTGTTGATGAGTGATTGCTCGGCCTGTTGCTTTTGTAGCTTGTAATTCTCTTTAGAACTTTCATAGCTGGCGAGCGAGGTTTGATATTTCAATTGTGCGTTTTCAAAATCTACTTGCGCAACACTTTTTGTTGCCAGTAATATTTTATATCGTTCCCATTGTAGCGAGTCTTGTTCTAGATTGCGCTTGGCTACCACCACGGTATTTTTTGCTTGCATCAATGCAGGCGCATTGGGCGATAAATTGCTTTGCGCAATGTTGTAGAGTGCGGTAGTGCTTTCGGTGTTGTATTTATTTTCTTTATTGTCCACTACAGCCAGCACACTTCCTTCCTTTACTATATCTCCCTCTTTAAAGTAGATTTGTATCAAGTAACCATCGGTTTGTGCGGTTAGGGTATAAGTGCCTTCGGCTTCCAGCACTCCCGATGCAAATACAGTTTCGGTAACATCCTTACGAATGGGTTTGGTCTCTTCGCTCCTTTTTCCACATGCTGCCAATAGCAAGGTGCAGCTGATGATAGTTGTCAATTGTTTTATTTTCATTTTGGCGTTATTTAATGGTGTTGTTGATTTCAATTTTGGCTTCTGCTAATAAAAGACTGATCGCAGAAGTAATGAGACTATAGTGACTGTTAACCATCGCATTGAAACTATCCAATGTTCTGTCAGTACTAAGAAGACCTTGTTCATATAAATTTCTGTTTTTGTGATAGCTGTCTTTTTTTAGTTTATAAATCTCTTTGTTTGTTACAAACTGCGACCACGCTTTATTGTAGTCTGTACTTAACTGTCTATTGTCTAGTTCTGCTTTGACCCGCGCGTGTTCAGTATTTTTTTGTGCCAGAAGGTGGTTGTATTTCGCCTCTGCGTTAGCGGATATTCTAGCTGCGCTGAAAGGCAAGGGCATTGCTATTTTAAACCCAATGGCAGTTGCATCATACCATTGCCAATTGCTATCAAACAGGCCTGCACCTGTGTTATACTGTGTTAGAGAGTTTGAAAGAAAAAGAGAGAGAGTTGGATGTTTTGAAGACTTGTTTTTTCTAAAGTTGGTAAAAGCTACATTTTCTTTCGCAATCGTGCTGGCCAAATTTAGGTTGTTGAAAACTACTTCTGGAGCTGTTGCGGAGGGCTCAGTTGACACGAGATGACGTATGACAATAGAGTCTTTGTCTGAAACATCTGCGAGTGCCTTGAGCGTTAAATATTGCTGTTCGATAATAAAAGTAATTTGTTTGGCGTTTTCTTGTGAGTTTAAATAGCTTACTTTGGTTTCATTTATGTCTTGCTGTTTTAGAAGGCCTTGGTTGAATTTATTCAACGCTATTTGAAATAGCGTATCGCTTACTTTTATGTTTTCCTTTGCGGATTCAAGCTGCTCTTGCAATTGCACAATATTGAAATATGTACTTGCGATATTATCGTATAGTGTTTTTAGTGTCAGTTTGTTGTCGAAAGCAGTAGCATCAAGGTTTTGTTTGGAAGCCTTTAGATTATGCCAACCTTCCAAATTGAATAGTTTGATCTCCGCATAGTTACTCAACGTTGAATTGTATCGTACGCCCAGCCGTTGCGCTCTAAACTCATTTGCCGAAGCGTTTGGATCACTGAAATTGGCCGGGAAAAGTGTCACAGGTAACGTTAAATTATCAGTATAACTAAATGATGCGCTTTCGGTTGGATCAGGTATACTGGCGATTGCGGCAATCTTTGCTTTTTTTGCTTGATCCATTTTTATCTGACCTGACTGTAATGAAGTGCTTTTGCTATTGGCATATTTTAAAAATGAATCTAGATTGGTAAAAACCTGCTGAGCATTTGAGTTTACAAATTGTAAGCAGAATAATAGAATAAGTATCTCTTTCATTTCGGTTGTTTTTCGAGTGCTTTATGCGTATAAGTTGTATCGTTTTACTCATCACCAATTTCTTGGCTACAATTTTCAACTTGTCGTTGGTGACAATGGTCACGGTAGCATTCAATTCCAGGTTGGCATCGGGTGGAGACATCGTGCCTTTGAACGTCTTGGAGACTTCATCGAACTTTAATTTTTTTACCAGCACCTGGCCGTTAATCATTTCTTTCCTTTTGGAATTGATTGTTTTGGCATAGTATAGGCCGTCCTTATCCAAATAGAATTCCATTTGGCGGTCAGGTTCTTTTTCATCTTGCCATTGGCCGATAATAGCAGATGCTGATTGCGCACGCACTGCCAGCACAATAAGCAGCGCAGTAGTCGTTAGAATGGTTCGTTTTACATTTTGTGTCATAATTCGTTTTGATTACGGCACAAAAATTCTACAAAGCCATTAGCTACAGAATGAGTTTGTTGGTGAAATGGACAAAAGTAGAGGTGAAATGGACAGGGGTGTACGTGATGGATGGCCTAACTACTAGCCAACCACTCCATAAATTCGGTCGTTTTCAACTTCCCTATCTCAATCGGGTCTTTAAAAGGGATTTGTAGATTAACCACGATTTTTCTATTGAAAGATTGTGCGGCATCCTTCACCGCCTTTCGATTGATAAGAAACTGACGATTAGCGCGAAAGAAAATAGGTGAAAAAGAAGCCTCCAGTTGCTCCATTTTTTCATTGACCAGCAGCTTTTTTTGGTCAAAGGTGTAGGCGTAAATGTTCTCGTTTTCGACAAAGAAAAGCGCTACGTTGGCGCTATCTAATGGAATGATTTTATCGCCTTGGCGAATAACAATAGAGCTTCCTTTTTTGGTGATGCTCCGTTCTATTTCTTTTATCAAACTTGAAAAGTCTTGCGATGGTTTAGCGAAAGTTGATTTTAGTTTCTGGTATTTTTCAAGCGCTTTGGCCACGGTGGCTTTGCTGAACGGTTTTGAAAGATAATCGATGCCTGCACTTTTAAATGCCTCCAGTGCATATTCATTAAAGGCCGTGCAAAAAATAATGGGCGCATGATTTTCTACTTCTTCGAAAATCTTGAAACTCAATCCATCGCCCAATTGGATGTCAGAAAAAATGAGGTCAACAGAATTCGATGAAAGATATTCAATCGCTTCCTCTACCGAATGGAGAAGCTTTACAATCTCCGCATCGGGTTCGATAGCCGTAATGGTTTTAGCCAAATCTCTGGCGGTAGGCTTCTCATCTTCTATGATTACAATCTTCATTACGCCATCAAATGAATAGTTACCGAAAATGAGTTTTCCGTTTCAACAATATCAATTTCCTTTCCGGTAATCAACTTGTGACGTTGACTTAAATTGACAAGCCCAGTACCTGACCGCTCGGTAACTTTTATCGATACTTTATTATTGGTAATAGTAAGTTTGTTGGCATCGTAGGTGACTTCGATGGTCAAAGGATTTTTTTCTGTAAAGTAATTGTGTTTAAAAGCATTTTCAACTAATGTTTGAATGGAGTATACAGGCACCCTACAATTCAGGACCTCACTTGGAATAGAGGTGAAGAATGTAAAAGTATTTTCAAATCGTACTTTTTGTAGTTCAATATAGCCTGTTGTGAATTCTAGTTCTTCTTTGAGCGTTACAAGCGTTTGCGCAGATGCCTTTGCGGAGTACCTTAGAAAGTCCGAAAGTTTTAAAGAATAGTCTTCTGCTGTATCGGGCTTTTCTTTGATAAGTGATTTCAATACACTTAGCGCGTTGAATAAAAAATGAGGATGCAACTGGCGGAGCAATAATTGCTTTTGTGCTTCGCTGTTCTGAAATTTCAGTTCTCTGTTTTCAATCTCTGCTACATTTTTCTTGAAGGCGTTTTCGACTGAATTACAAAGAAGGATGATGACAGCATTAAAGCTAATGGATATAAGTATGGGATAGCTAAGGTATTTTTCGGCAATGTCTGACCTTATGGTAATAAAATCACTAATGAAAAATAAAGCAAGCTGAAATAACAATTGGAATAGATAGCTGAGAGAGTATCGCTTCCATTTTTCTAGCTTTTGCAATCGAAGCGTGATGAGAATATTGATAGACCATACAACAGAAATGTTTACAAACATTCCAAGGATGAGGGTTGGCAATTCTGGCCTAGGCGCCACTTCGAAAATTAGTACGGGTGACAATGCATAAATTGCCAGAATTGGTGTAGACAAGATTGCGTATCGCAGTAGACCCCTTTTCATTTGTGAGGATTTTTCTAAATTCTTATAGAACTTACCACTTGTCCTTAATCACCTTTAGCATCTCTCCATGAACACCTCCTGCTGCACACAACTCTCCCCCAAACAGAAAATTATTTCCCCCTGAAAAATCAGTCACTTTTCCTCCGGCTTGCTGAAGAATGAATGCGCCACCGGCTACGTCCCATGGCTTTAAATTGTATTCAAAGAAACCTTCCATTCTTCCGCAAGCAACGTAAGCCAAGTCAATAGCTGCGCTACCAAGTCTGCGAATACCGTGTGTTTGCTCTAAGAAAATTCGAATGATCTCTAAATAGTTCTCTTTTTTGTCGGTGTGGTAGTAAGGAAAGCCAGTTGCTAAAAGGCTTTCATTTAAAGACTGTATGTTGGAAACGTGAATTTCTTTTTCGTTGCAATACGCTTTGCCACCTTCAATGGCATGAAAGCATTCCTTATGGCTGACCTCATACACAACGCCCAATACTGTTTGATCTTTACGGGTAAGCCCGATGCTAATAGCGAAGATAGGAAGACCGTGTAGGAAGTTTGTGGTGCCATCTAATGGGTCAATGATCCATTTGTATTCGTTTGTGCCTTCAGAGTCCGTTCCCTCCTCAGCAATAAAGCCCGCACCAGGAATGATCTCCGATAGCCTTTGAACAAGTCGAAGTTCTGCTTCTTTATCTACATAAGAGACCAAGTTACTAAAGCTACCCTTTTGCTCTATTCTAGTACGATCGAAATTTTCATTTTCGGTACGTATAAAATTACCTACTTCTTCGCAAAGTTGTATTACTTGCTTTTCGACTAATAATAGATTCATTTTTTTCTCGTTTGCGTTTTTACAAAAGCCAATAATAGTATTGCGACAGAAATCCAGGCTGCCGTTCGGGGAATCAGTTCCCCCTGTTTAGAATAGCGACTAGCGACTGAGCTATCTTGTGTATACAACGAAATCATTTCATTTCGGTCGATGCCTGATTCCGATATAAAATAAGAGAATGCAATAGGGGCAATTAGTAGAGCAACAGTAAGACCAAGCCAGGTGAAATTAATTGACCCCTTGAATAATGCCAAATAAAGAAGTAGACCTGTACAAATAATCCATAGGCTAGCGCCCAGATAGCCTGTGTGAGCAGTCCAACCCAACCAACTTGTTTTTAGCCCAACAGCATCTGCCAGAAAGATTGACTCATTTCGCCAGGGAAGTTTTAACAGAATGTATTCTAGCCCAAGCCAAAAGAAGATAATTGTAAACTTGCCGAGGCGCGAACCAAGACTGGAGTAAGCAAATGAATAGGCTAGGAAGGCAACGGTAAAAACAATGGCTTGTATGATGGCAGCGATCAAATGACTTGAATTGAATGAACTTGACGCGAAGAAAGCAGTGAAGAGTGCCAGCAGTATGAATTCAGTATTTACCCAAAACTCATCATTCTCTTTTGCCTGATCGGCAACAGCGAACAGGGGGGCAAAAGCAAAAAAAATAAAAATGGGGAATGATTTCATTAACCAGCCTGCCGCAAAAAGCGATGCGCTGATGAGAAAAAGCAGCCACGGCTGCCAGGTACTATTCTTCTTTTTTACCATCGATCACCAATACAATTTCACCCTTCACATCTTTACTCTTGAAATGAGTAAGTACTTCAATCAGTCGTCCCGTAAAAGTTTCTTCATACAGTTTGGTCAACTCGCGCGACACGGACACAAGCCTGTCCTCTCCAAAAAATTCGATCATCTGTTCCAATGTTTTTACCAAACGATGAGGAGATTCATATACGATAATAGTGCGCTCTTCTTCAGCCAGTCTTTTTAAAGTAGTCTGTTTCCCTTTTTTGTGTGGCAGAAATCCCTCAAACACAAACCGATCAGTAGGAAACCCAGAGTTGACGAGGGCAGGTATTAGCGCTGTCGCGCCTGGCAAAGTTTCAATTTTCAATCCTGCTTTCAAACATTCTCGGACTAGCAGAAAACCGGGGTCTGAAATGCCCGGAGTTCCTGCATCTGAAATCAAAGCCATCGTTTCTCCGCCCTTCATCCGTTGGATTAAACCCGTTAGTGTTTTGTGTTCATTGAAAATATGAAAGCTCTGCAGCGGTTTTGAAATTTCGTAGTGCCGAAGCAGCATGCCGGAGGTGCGCGTATCTTCCGCGAGAATAGTATCTACTTGTTTCAACACCTCTAGTCCACGAATAGTAATATCACCAAGGTTGCCGATGGGGGTAGGGACGAGAAAGAGAGAGGGTTTTGACACAGCGTTGATATGGAGATAGATCGATTTGAAAATTTGAAACTGAGCTTAGCCTAGATTTTAATTTGGTCAATCGCCTTTGCTAGCGCGTGATCTTTGTCGGTGACAATATCTCCTGCATCGTGGGTGTTTAGTTCGATGGTTACAGAATTGTAAACATTTGTCCAGAAGGGATGGTGGTTATGCTTTTCGGCCAGCAATGCAACTTTACTCATAAATCCGAAGGCTTCCACAAAATTGACAAATTTAAAAGTCTTTGTTAGGCGGTTGTTTCCTTCTGTCCACATGTCTGAGTTATTTAGACGTTAAATATCTCAAATAAAACACACAAGCCCAATCGCAGTTTAAATCGATTGTGGTGCCAACGCTACAATCTACAGCGCAATAATCCCTTCAATGGTATAGGTAGCTACATAGACATCTATTACCGATTCACTGGACGGCATCATCATTTGAAGGGTAATGCTGGTGTAGTTACCATTTTTTGAAGTTTTCTCTGTGGCAACATGATTGGGAAACAAGGAAGTCACTTCGGTTTCTTTCCCTTTCGGTACAATGAATTTAAAAGTATAGAGCGCGGGCCAGGCGTAGTGTTGGTCTAATTTTTCTTTGAGAGACGCTGTCCAGTTTGCTTCCATACTAATTCGCCAGAGGCTTACAATTGTTTACTTTCAATATCATTCGTCATTGTTCTACCTGCCTTTACAACAGTTAAAACAAGCTACGTAGTATCCATAAAAAAAGAAAGTCGGCCTTCCCAAGAAGAAAGCCGACTCTGATTAAAAAGTTATACTTCTACGCTCATTGCTTTTCCGGATCAGATAATCCTTTCAGTCAAGCTCCGAAGTACCCAGCTAAAAGAACTTATAGCGCTTGTCTTCTATCTTAGACACTTCTTTGATCGCTTGAGTAATTCCCGTGTTCGATTTACCATTTAGCCCTTGCAATAATTGATTTTTAAACATGGTGTAATCGCCAATTGATGCAGCTGTTGTTTTGTTTTGTGACTCGATAATCAACACCCCATTTTCTCCAGCAAATGCTTTTGATCGTTTGCCATTTTCCAGTGAGAAAGCAACACCCACCGCACGAGCATCAAGCCCCACTGAAGGGAGTGTGTTGGAATTCAATTTTAAGTCGCTAGACGAGTTCACAGAGGCATCATTGCCGAAGGCTTTGGCGATCTCTTCGAGAGTTCCTTTTTGAGCATTTAGTTTTTCGATAATTTTCTCGCCCTTCATAGTGTTTTTGACAATCGGAGTAATCTCTTCTTTCACTTTGTCGAAAGACTTGTAGCCCTCTTTGGTCTCCCCGGTCATAATGGCCACAACATAATTGTCTTCCAAATCGAACACATCTGAGACTTTTCCAATTTTTCCATCCCTGTAAAGCCATGTCACTAATTGACGCGCTTCGCCTAGTGAACCGATTCGTCTTTCAGCAGTTCCAAGTTCATTAGCTTCCTGAACAGCCACCGCTTCTTTCGCTGCTTTTTCTTTAAAGGCATCTACGCCAGAAAGATCGGCTGCAAAAGTCTGAGCTCTTAAGAACGCTGCGTTTTGGGTATCGTCACTTGGGGTAATAGCTAGTTCTACAGTAGCCACTGTGTAGTTCGTGTTGTCCTTCACATTTGTTACCTCAATGATGTGATATCCGTATTGGGTTTCTACCACGTCATTCAACAAACCAGTTCTTGTTGCATCGAAAACTGCTTTTTGGAAAGGCTTCACCATTTGACCTGACGTAAACCAACCCAAGTCGCCACCTTTTGAAGAGGTTCCATCGGTTCCAAATTCACGTGCTTTATCTGCAAACGAGGCACCACCTTTTATATCAGATAAGATTTTTTTTGCTTTTTCTTTTGCCGCTTTCTTTCCCTCAGGCGTTTCGTTCTCCCAACGGATCAGGATGTGGCTGGCTTTTGCTGCGTAGGTCGTGTCGCTACCAATTTTTACCACTTTAATAATCTTATAGTTTCCTCCATCCAAAAATGGACCAATTACATTTCCAGGTTGCAGCGCTGATTTGTCTGCACTTAACGTAGTCGGCAAAGTGGCAATAGTATATTTTGTGTACGCATTGCTGCCTTCTGTATTTGAAACAGCAAAGACAGAATCTTCTGTGACTGTTTTAAAGTCGGAAGCAATTTTTACAGCTTCATCTTTTAGCTGCGAAGAGTCTGCTGGCGATGCAACAACAGGAAAAGTGACGTAACTTAGATTCCGTGCTTCTTTGGCCTTGTATTTTTCTTTGTTTTCATTGTAGTAGTCGCGAAGTTGGCTATCGGTTGGCTTTACAAGAGAATCGCTGATCGCATAAAATGGAACATATAGGTACTTCACTTCGGCTACGTCATTTTGCAAATGATAATCTCTTTCGGCTTCTGCCTCAGTGACGTAGTTTGTTTTGATGAGCAAGTTCTCATACTTGATGCGCTCGCGTCCTAATCCTAATTCTTTTTGAAACAATGTCCAGCGGTATTTTCCCTCCTGCCATTGTGCCAGCATTTGCTGGTTGCCAACAGGCGCAGGCGAATTGAAATTGTTGATGTATTGTACTACTTTCTTACGGTCGAAATTTCCGGCAGAATCTGTAAAAGATTGTTTGACGTTCTCATCAACATTTTTTCCTTGAACCATGTCCCAAACTTCATCGGCCGTAACTTTTACACCGGCTTTTTCAAACTGGGGCTTAATGGCGTGCTCTACAATCATCAATTCCCACGCCTGATTCTGCAAGGTAGGCCTCTCCTTTTCGCCCGGCTGGCGGCCGAAGCTCATGATGTAATTGTTTTCGCGCTCTTGTATAAACGCTTGGTATTGCTCTCTGGAAATAGACGTACCGGCAATTTCTGCTACTTCTTCATCGCTGCCACCAAAAACGGAGCGTGGGCCGTTCCCAAACAAATCATTTAAAATAAAAGAAAGGATAGCGATGGCGACAAAGCCAACTACCCATTTGGTCATCTTTTCTCTTAACGTTCCAATCAATGCCATAGTAAATGTGAATTAAAGTGTAAGGTCGTTAAGGCCGACCAGCCCATTTTAAAGAACGGCAAATTTAGCCTGTTATCTCTATTCGGCAAAGGTAAGACCTGAAATAATGCTACTGATTTTCAGCTTGTTACAACGAATTGGCAAGGTTTCGGCACACTTTACCACTTGATGTGGAAGGTAGGTAGATTTTCAAACTAAGGAATGACAAAGGTTATTATCCCTCCACGCTTTCCAAATCGACTGTTAGCTTAACAGTATTGATCAGCTTGTTTTCCGTTTTTTGGATCGTAAACGAGTAGGGCGGAATAGCCACCGTCTCTCCTTCGGCTGGAAAATCTTCTGTGTAGGAAAGAATTAAACCTGCTAATGTTTCATAGTCTCCTTTTGGCAATTGCCACTTGTAATGATCATTCAGATAGTCTACCTCTAGGCGTGCACTCAGTATGTACGTAGTATCGTCAATTTTTTCCTCCACAAGGTCGTCATCGTCATGCTCGTCCTCGATCTCGCCAAAAATTTCTTCAATTACGTCTTCCATACTCACAATGCCGGAGGTGCCGCCAAACTCATCGACTACGAGCGCCATGCTTTTCTGTTCCTTGATCAGTTGAACCATGAGGTTGTTAGCCATCATTGTCTCTTGCACGATGTTGATCGGTGTGAGTATGTCTTCAATGCGCTGTGGTTTTTTGAATAAGGCCGAAGAATGGCAATAACCGATGACGTTATCAATCGACTCTTTGTAAATCAAAATTTTTGAATGACCGCTCTGTATAAAAGAATCTCTAAGCTTGTCGATGCCTTCTTCCACATCAATTGCGGTTACTTCTGTGCGTGGGATCATACAATCGCGGATACGCACTGTTTTAAACTCTAGCGCATTGTGGAAAATCTTCTTGTCAAGACCCACGTCTTCATCGTCATGCCGAACTTTCAACATGCTTTTCAAATAGTTATTCAAGTCGGTGAGAGCGAATACTGGTTTTTCTTCTGAGTATTCAATGCGCAGCACATGGATAATTACAATTTTAGAGAGGTAGACGATGGAAAATGTAAGTGGCGCCAGAACAACATAAATAATCCTAAATGGAACAGCCAAGGTGGCCAGCATCAGATTGGGATTAATTAAGAAAAGACTCTTTGGTAAAAACTCTGCGGTAAATAAAATCAACAGCGTGGAAATAAGCGTTTGAAAGATCAAAATAAAAACCTCGTCATTGATGCTTTGCGGTAAGTTAGAAGCCAACCATGGCTCGATCAGTTGTGCCATGTAAATGCCAAACAAGACCAACGCCAGTGTGTTGCCAATCAACGTAGTACCGATAAACCAAGATTGCCTCTTTAGGAAGTAGGACATGATCTTGCCCCACAATACGCCCTGTTTTCCCTGCAATTCAATTTGCAATTTATTAGCAGAAAGAAAGGCAATTTCTATTCCGGAAAAGAAAAACGAAAAAGCTAAAGTGAGGGCAATGAGTATGTAGGAATTGTCCATCCGCTACTTCTTTTTGCGATAGGTGTAAATGAAAAAAAATCCAAAGGCGAGCATGATTGCCCAATAAGCGTGACCCAAGCCAAGTGTCATTACTTCATAAATGCCAATAATTACAAACCCGGCCGCCAGAGAAAGGAGCGCTATATCAATTAATTTCATGCTTGGCAAAGATACAAAATAGTCCATAGTCGATAGTTCATAGTCGATTGTCCATGGTCAATTATGTTTTCGATCCACTTTTATAGTTTGGATAAGTCAAACGCACTTGTTTATGCTTGGACTTGTCAGATAAAAGGATTCGTTAAGCGGGGAGCTAACGTCAATCGACAATTGACTATCGACAATAAGCTAGTTGTCTTTCATTTCGATAGTACCCTTTGGATTTTTAATGTTGTAGGTAGACATATCTTCAAAAGCATCCAGTCCAGTGCCGTAAAGCACATCGTGCTCATCGGTAATGGTCACAAATTTTTCGGTAAAAATTTTCTTTGTTTCTGGCTTCCAAAACAGTTCTTCAGTATTTAGTTGTTGTCCTTTTTGAATGTTTTTTACAACAACATTTCCACGGCCACGCCATGTATTCTCATTTTTGAATTTGTAGGCAGTATTGGCGCGAAGGGTGGAGGTAAGTTTACCCGTTTTGTCAAAGAATTCCAGGTAGATCCCCTCTGGAAATTCCTGGTCACCATTTTGATAGTCGAATATCTTTTTTGCTTTTAAGATCGCCTTCATCCGATCATTCTCGGTGTAGTTCATCAGAATGTTTTCGGCCTCGCGAAGGGGACCTTCATAAATGACAGGTTTTACCGTTTCCTTGGTTTGGCAACCACTAAACAGACTAATCGAAAGCAAACAAATGGCAAACCACTTGGTGTATGAACCAAAACAAGATGGAAAAACAATGTTGCGAAAGGCTGTCATGTTGAAGTAAAAAGAAGAAGGCTGACTTTACAGTCAGCCTTCATACATTTTTTGTGCCGTCTTTTATTCTTTTCCGCGGGTGCGAAGCGTTACGGTTTCACCCACCCAACAGGTAATTTTTTTGCTCTCACCCTCTTTCCAGTTCAATTCAAAAAGCTCGGTAACAGAAGGGAACTGTGCACGAGTAGAATTCATCTTTTGCTGATTGCCCGCTTTAAGGTACATGTCAAAGGCAGCAATGTATACTAACCGATCCTCAGCCAAGCTTGATTTTTTCGAACACTCTTGAAAAGAGAAGTAATACAAGTCTCCTATTTTCTCATACCCATCTTTGTTAGCAGGGTCGGCAGCAATGGCCTTTCTGTAATACTCGCGAGCAGCTGGTTTGTCTTTGTTGATGTTAGCGTTGTCGCCTAGCAAAATGTTGATCTCGGCCTTGTCTGCCGGAGTAGCAGCTAGTGTTAAGGCTTCGTTCAACAAAGGAAGTGCTTTTTCAAAGTTTTTCAACTGCAGATATTTTGAGCCCAATACTTTGGCAAGCGCGAAATCAGGAGTGGCTTTATGAACCACTTCAGTGGCTTCTATCCAAAGAGGATCGTCTGTACATTTGTCGTTCAACATGTACTGGAAAATCTTTTTTGCCATGCCTATATCATTCGGGTTCTGTTTAAAGCGAGGCTCGTAGTTTTTCTTTACAAAGGCGCAATTGATGGTGACCATCTTCGATAGTTTATCGTCAACGTTGATCTTTATTTTTTTGTATTTCTCCACATCGCCCACCTTGTTCTCAGATTCAGCTTTTTTGATTTTAGCTTCGATCACTCCAATCAATTTATCATAGCGCGAAAGAATCAGGTCTTCAGTAAGTGTTTTTTGAGCAGGAGGCAAAGGCTTTTGTGTGATAAAGTTGGCGAAGATCACAGACATATAGGCCTCCAGATTATTGTCATTAACATTATTGCCGCTGATTTCATACACGCGGTCAAACATGGTCAGCAACTCAGCTGACTTTTCTTTGTTATTGATATTGTATTTCGCGCTTGACGCGGCTTTGCGATTCAATACGTTCACTTCGTCACCGCAATTCTGGATACGCATGTCGTAAATCAACATCAGGGAGTCTATCAAAACTTTCTTTTTGGCGGCATCTGCTTCTTTACTCGCTAGGCCATCATAAGCTGTTGCAGCGTCCACATACAATTTAGTATTCCAGTTTGGGGCATTGGTTAACATCCATTGAATGGAAGAAGTGGCAGCACGAAAATTTTGTTGCTTCACCGCGTCACCAAAAATAGCGACACACTCTTCTGCTTTTTGTTTGTTTTCAGGCCATTTTAATTCCTTGCACTGTGACCAAGCTGTCAGGGAGGTGATTGCCAACAGAGTCAACGCAAAACCTGCTTTTTTGAAATTCCAATTCATGTTCGTCATCGTTTTTAGAGTTAATCAAATTTTCTCTTAATGAACCAATTATCATTAAAAGTCATGCCAAGATAGATTTTAAAATAGTTCTCTTCGATTGTGTTCTTTACAATACTGCCTCTGCTGCCAATTTTGACCGAAAAATCAATAGTTGAAATTCGAGCTACTGGCAACGAAACGCCAAAATTAACACCAAAATCGTTTACTTGGTTACCGGCCACCAAATAAGGATACTGATCGTAGCTTAATCCTGCCCGATAGGTCATTCGCCTCAAGTAGCTGCTAACACCTGTTTGGTCTGGCATTATTTCAAGGCCAAAGGCCGATTTTACTCCTGTTCGTGTATCGATCTCTTGCCCAGGAAATCCTTTGAATTGTTGATAATCAAGATAGGAGACATCCGCACCCACCATCCAGCGGGTGGGGCGTCCAAAAGAAACTCCAATTCCGAATGTTTGTGGCAATACAATTGAGCTGGGTTCATTATTCACTAGAGTAACAGAGTCAATTATACTTCCATTGATAGCAGAACGGTTGTCAAATCTAACTGTTCTACGCGTTCCCACGGTGGTTTGCAGATCGTAAATCACGCCAAAGTTGAGTTGGTAATTTTTTTTCGAAATGGAATCTTTATGCAAATATAGACCAGTCGAGAAGCTAAAATCGCTAACAAAATTTCGCTCTTCTAAGAATGGCGTGTAGAGCGTTTGTGGCAGCCTTGCTTGCTGTTGAGTAATGATGGAGCTAAACAGGTAGTTGGCACGCACACCCACGGCTGCATATTTGTTGATTTTTATTCCATTTGCCCAGGAAAGCTGGTTAATTCCACCAGTGCCACTTTCCGTTCTTGTATCAGTACTTGTTAGACTTCCTTCTACCGGCCTGATCACAGTTAACTTGTAATTCACGCCCGAGTATGGGGTTAGCCCTATTGAGGTTGTCCAGCGCCCTGGTTTGATGGGGAACGCCATAACCAAATAGTTGAGGTTGCCATTGGTGTTTTGTAGCGAAGAAGTACCGTCTTTGATGGTTCTGTTTTCGATCATCATGCCTCCGTGAAAAGTAGTGACATAATTATTGATCAACAGAGCCGGATTTTGATTATTGACATACCACGAGCTAGGATTACTGATGCCAATTCCGCCCATGCCCTGATTTTGAGCTAGAGAGTTGCCGTACAGATCACCTATTCCGAAAGAAGAAAAAGGGCTATTCGCAACCTGAGCAGAGGCCAATTGGAAGAGACTTAGCAATAAAACGATAAGGAAAATTCCTTTTTTATGAAGCATTGTAGCGTAAAATCCTGTTCAAGCCCATCAAAACCAAATCGGGGGCTGCAAATATGGTGGGTTTCAGTTGGTTTTCAAAAAAAGGAGCGTCACCTCCACAAAGAATGATCTTCAATTCCGGGAATTTGTTGGCATACTGTTCAACCACCCCGTTTATTTCACCCACTATTCCATTCAATACCCCACTTTGAAGGCAGCTTTCAGTACTGTTTCCCATCAAGCCCACTTGACCATTCCATTTCACTAACGGCAGACGCGCGGTAAACGTATGCATGGCTTTAAATCTCATTTCGATACCGGGCGAGATGGCCCCACCTTGATAGTTGGCCTTTTCATCAATGAATTCATAATTGATACAGGTGCCGGCATCAATGACCAGGCAATTCTTGCCCGGAAAAACGGAGAGCGCTCCGCAGGCTGCCGCTATGCGATCAACACCGAGTGTCTCAGGGGTTGAGTATAAAATTTGGATGGGCAGGGGAAGCTGACGATGCAGAGTCCACTTGTTGCCGGATGCTTGCAGTTTTGCCGTTGCTTCTTCCACCGTTTGATTTACCGTGCTGATTATAATATTTTCAAATACGGTATTGGTAAATGCCGCCTGGAGCTCATCTGCATTGTTAAAAATGTTTTTTTTCAACAAGCTTTCTTGCTCAAAGCAGGCTGTTTTTATCCGCGTGTTGCCAAAGTCGATAACTAAATTCAAGATGCTTTTCGTTTTTACAAAGCTAGCCAATCCCCATTTGATGTTCGCGCGAAACTGCCTTTAGCATAGGGTTTATGTCGCGTGCAATCGGATACCTTATATTTGCGCTCCAACTAGTTACCCTACGATGAAAGAGCTGCTGCAAAAGTTTGAAAACAAACGCCCCGAGATTGTATTTGAATGGAAAGATTCTGAGACAGAAGCCGAAGGCTGGGTAGTCATCAATTCGTTGCGCGGTGGCGCGGCCGGAGGAGGCACGAGGATGCGCATGGGTCTTGACAAGCGTGAAGTAGAATCGCTGGCTAAAACGATGGAAGTAAAGTTCACGGTAAGCGGTCCACCCATTGGAGGTGCGAAATCGGGAATCAACTTCAACCCCAACGATCCGCGCAAAGCGGGAGTGTTGCATCGGTGGTACACGGCTGTGATGCCTTTGCTAAAATACTATTATGGCACAGGTGGCGATATGAATGTGGACGAGATTCATGAAGTAATACCCCACACAGAAGATGTAGGCATCTGGCATCCGCAAGAAGGCGTCTTTACAGGGCATTATAAACCAACTGAGCCGCAGAAAGTAAATCGCATTGGTCAGTTACGGCAAGGAGTGGTAAAGGTGATTGAAGATGAAAAGTACACGCCATCGCTGGCAAAAAAATATACGGTGGCAGATATGTGCACAGGGTATGGTGTAGCAGAAGCGGTGCGACATTATTATGAGTTGTGGCCGTCTTTAGCTGGTAAAGGTGCGGGCGTAAAAGACAAAAGAGTTGTAGTTCAAGGATGGGGCAACGTAGGTGCGGCAGCCGGATTTTATTTGTCTCAGCAGGGCGCAAAAATTGTGGGCATCCTGACGCGTGAAGGTGGACTGATCAATCAAAAAGGATTTACCCACGAAGAGATTTGTCAGTTAGTGGTAGACCGAAAAGGAAACCAACTGGTCACCGATCAGTTGCTCAGCTTTGAAACGGTGAATAAAATGATCTGGGATTTAGAGTTTGAGGTTTTTATTCCGGCAGCGGCTTCGCGGCTGGTCACGAAGGAGCAAGTCGATCGGATGATCACCTCCGGAGTAGAAGTGTTTTCATGTGGCGCCAATGTGCCATTTGCCGATCCTGAAATTTTCTTTGGTGCTACTGGGCTCTATGCCGATGAGAAATTTTCAATCCTTCCGGATTTTATTGCCAACTGTGGAATGGCACGTGTGTTTGCCTACTTTATGGAGAGCGAAGTGGCGATGGATGACGCGGCTGTTTTTGGAGATATTTCGAAAGTGATCAGGCAGGCGTTGGAAAAAACGAAGAAGGTGAATGCTGCCAAAACAAAAATAGCGCAGGCCTCTTTTGAGATTGCACTAAAAGAGTTGGTACGTTAAACACGTGAGGTATTTTTTTCATATTGGCTTTAACGGGTTTCTCTACCGAGGCTGGCAACGGCAGCCTGATGAACAGAATGTGCAGCAGGTTTTTGAAACCACGCTGAGCCAAATATTCAAAGAGCCAATCACCGTGATGGGCTGCGGCCGCACGGATGCACAAGTACACGCCAGCCAGTTTTTTTTTCATGCGGATATAACGACTCGTTGGGATTATGATTTAGTGTTTCGCATCAATAAGCTACTGCCGCCTGATATTGCTGTGTTTGAAATCATTCCGGTGGAAGAGAATCAACATGCGCGGTTTGATGCTACACTGCGGAGGTACGATTATTTTATTCACACTTATAAAGATCCGTTTTTAAGTCAGCTCAGCTCGCTCTACCTGGAAAAAAATTTGAATGTAGGTAAGATGAAACAAGCGGTGACGTTGTTGACTCGCTACGATGACTACCGGGCGTTTTGCAAGCGGCCTAATGACTATCGCACTACGGTATGCAAAGTGACCGCGGCTTCCTTTGTTGCCGATGCCTCGGGAGATCGGTTTCGTTTTCAGATTTCAGCCGATCGTTTTTTGGGGAAGATGATTCGCATCATTGTGGGCAAGTTACTCGTGATTGGGCAGGGCAAGTTGAGTGTAGATGAATTTGAAAGTTACCTGATCACTAAAGAAACGCCAGCGATTTTTGAGCCCGCACATCCGCAAGGGCTTTATCTTTCAAAAGTTACGTATCCTTTTTTAGACATTCCACCGCGCCCTGATTTTTCGGCCATTTTGCAGAACAAGGAAGATGAGTGGTTGCTTTGAATAGCTTTTTGTATATCAGGCGGCTACTTTCTTTCGATTAGCTAGCTTAATTAGGGTGCGCAACGTTTCGTTAACAGTTTCAGAATCCGGAAAATTCTTCAATACATCCGGCTCCAGAACAATCACATTGGTGTGGGTTTGAAACTTCTTAGCGTATTTTCCACGCACTCCTTTACTAAAGTCGTATTCGGCTTTTAATTTATGATTACTATTTTTTTTCATATTGCTCTTTCTCTTTTTTTTACGCTCTTCTCGCACTTATTATTCTGATTTTCCCATTTCTTTCAGTATGAACAACTACCAATAATCTGCTGGTACTTGCCAATCCAAGCGTTATGCTTCTCTTTTCAGATTGAGAATGCTGCGGGTCATCGATTGTTAATGAATTTACATCAGCAAATACCATACATGACTCTTCGAAAGAGACATTGTGCTTTGCTAAATTTGTTCTTGCCTTTGCAACATCCCACTCAAACCGTATCATGCATTAGCTTTGTTAACAAATCTACATAGTAATCTCAGCTAAAAAAAGTTTGTTTCTGTAAACAAATAGAAAGGCCTGATGGATCTCATGCCTAGCTGAACAGCCGCGCTTCACGCCATCTCACTTTCCTGCGCAGGTGTTCGCAATGGCGATATGCTTCGTTCCATTTCATATTCCGTCTCAGACACTCGCAATGACGGCACGATATCGCTATTCTTGTTCGTTGCAAAAAGTAGGTACTATTTTCTCATCGCAAAAATTTCATTGGTTAAGTCTATCCAATCCACATTGCGCAACTTGATAAGCTCCTCCTTCCACTTCCGTGTTTTGCCTTTGATGTAACGTTCCCTTTCAAGCGCATCTTCTACGCTTTGAAACCCTTCGAAATAAACGGGTTTCTCTACGTTGTAGCGAGCCGTAAAGCTCTTTGGGTTGATTTTTCTTTTGTGCTCCCAAAGTCGAGTTGGTAAATCAGTAGTCATGCCAACGTACAACACTGTATGATATTGATTGGTAAGGATGTAAACGAAGGCTATTGGAGGAGGGGTAGTCATTTGGGTCGAGGATTCGTTCATGCTCCATGTGCAAAAATAGGCCAAATCCTGAACGGATTAATGGCGCAACAGGCTCAAGTTGCGTTGCCTTCGTTTGGAGCAGCACTTATGAGTGTTACCAAAAACGAGCGAAGGATCTCCTCTTGCGAAGCCTGTATTCGGTATTCTGTGCCTTCTGTCTGGGTCGTGCTTCGTGATGGGGGATTCTTCGCTTGTTCATGTTTGTCTATGAGGCTGTCAGGTTCTTTTTATTTTGCTACTGCTAATGAATTGGTGGAGCTATACGCTCAGAATTTGGTTTTCAATCCTGAGCGGATTAATGGTGCAACAGGCTCAAGTTGCGTTGCCTTCGTTTGGCGCACGCACTGATGAGTGTTACCAAAACGAGCGAAGGATCCCCTCTTGCGAAGTCGGTACTCGGTATCCTGTGCCTTCTGTCTGGGGCGTGCTTAGTGACGGGGGATTCTTCGCTTGTTCATCTTTGTCTATGACGTGTTCGGGTTTCCTTTTTTTGCTTCAGCTAACGAGTTGTTGGGTCTTTACGCTCAGAATTTGGTTTTCAATCCTGAGCGGATTAGTGGCGCAACAAGCTCAAGTTGCGTTGCCTTCGTTTGGCGCACGCGCTGATGAGTGTTACCAAAACGAGCGAAGGATCCCCTCTTGCGAAGTCGGTACTCGGTATCCTTTGCCTTCTGTCTGGGGCGTGCTTAGTGACGGGGGATTCTTCGCTCTTTTATCTTTATCCATGAGGTGCGCGGGTTCTCTTGGTTTTGATGCTGCCAATAAGTTGGTGGGGGCTATACGCTCAGAATTTGGTTTTCAATCCTGAGCGGATTAATGGTGCAACAGGCTCAAGTTGCGTTGCCTTCGTTTGGCGCATGCACTTATGAGTGTTACCAAAACGAGCGAAGGATCCCCTCTTGCGAAGCCGGTACTCGGTATCCTTTGCCTTCTGTCTGGGGCGTGCTTCGTGATGGGGGATTCTTCGCTTGTTCATCTTTGTCTATGAAGTGCGCGGGTTCTCTTGGTTTTGATGCTGCTAACAAGTTGGTGGGGCCAAACGCTCAGAATTTGGTTTGCGATGACGTTAACAAAAAAAACCGCCCGATCGGAATACCCTGATGGCTTTTTGTAAGGCGTCTGACGGCTTTTTGCGAAAGCTCATAGCCGTCTGACGCCTGCATTGGCCAAGTAAGACAGGTAATCTTTAGTAAATGAACAGGAGAGGGCACGCGTTCGGAAACGCGCGCCAGCTAATTGGTGCTATGACGGATTGCTAGAACAAAAAAAACGTCAGGTCGGAAGACCTGACGGCACCACAACGTCAGGTCGGAAGGCCTGACGCCACCAAAACAGCTTGCTCTTGCGCCAAGTTTAGATTCAGTTCTAAAAACTCCAAGTGTGCGCGAATAGAAAGATTTCTACAATAGCCCTTCTACCAAGATGTCTTCATCAATATCATGCCAACGAATACCTTCTCCTCCACCAATCAATCGCCAATTGTTTCTTTCTTGTTCGGTGGCATCTCTTAATTTGGGAAACCAGTTGAGCGGTACGGAAATCTCCCGACCGTCATCTAGTCGCACGATCATTTGCTGGTTTAAAAACCAGACCTCTACTGCATTGCTGGATTTACTAATTGTTAAAATACTCATCCCATTTATCGTTAAATAATTGTCTGTTTTCGGATACTAATTTACGAATCTCGTTGATCTCATGAGCCTTCAATCGTTTTGATTTTACTAACTCCACTGGAAACAGATTAAATTTAGCAGTGGCTTCCCCCTTTTCTAAGTGAACATGCTTTGGCAAATGTTCATTGGCATAAAAGAAAAAGCGAATCCCATTAATGCTTAAAATTGTAGGCACAGCATAAAATTACCATTTCAAAATGAGTTTTTCTAGCCTCGTTGGCGCTCGTTTGCAACGCGCTGCCGGTCCTGAGCGCCAACTAATTTGTACTATGACGGATTGCTAGAACAAAAAAAACGTCAGGTCGGAAGACCTGACGGCACCAAATGAAGACCTGACGGCACCAAATGACGATTCCAATGGAAAAAATTGTTGGCATGCAACTGCAATAATTTGCAGCTAATTTTTTGTAACCACTTCCTTGCCCGTGCGGTTCACGCCTTGCTGCCCACCAAGAGCACCGTTTTTGTTGGGGTAGGTTTGCTTGTTTAATGTTCGTTCACCAAAGCGTGTTACCGTTTCCACAGATGTTACCGTTAGTGTTGCTGTGATGGAGCCCGTTTCGTACGGAGCTGATGCTGCTTGTGTGGCGGTAATAACGGCTGTGCCAACGCCAACAATTGTTACTGTATTGCCGCTGATTGTTGCAACTGCCAAGTTACTACTTGCGTACGAAAATGATCCCGTGCTGTTGCTAGTAGGATCTGAAAGCACGAAGCTTGCCTCATATAGTGTCTTGTTGAGGTTAGGAAAGGTGGTGATGGTGGGGGCGCACAATTGCCCTGTAACACTTACGCTTGAAGCAGTATTGCTGCAACCCGCGGCCGTGGTCACCAGAACGGAATAGGAAGTAGTACCCGCTGTATTTACGCTAATGCTATTCGTAGTTGCACCTCCGGGAGACCATAAATAAGTTGCGTAACCCGTGGGAGCTGTAGAACTTGACCTGAAGGGTGATCCATCAAAGGCCCCAGTTCTTGCATTTGCTGTGGCATCCGCGGTAGTAGTTCCGCTGCTCTCGTCAAATTTATAGTAGCCCACAAGACCTGCTTCGTTGCCAGCCAAATAGGTATTCATTTCACTTGTTATCTGCGCAGGAGTTCTTGCTGTGATCCAAAAAGATACTTGATCGATGCTACCGTAAAATGGGTATCCCAGAATAGCCTTGCCTATGTAGGTACCAACGGAAGATGACGAACCCGACTCCCCCGATGTGGTGTAAACCTGCACACCGTTTCTGAACATGGTTACCGCTGATGAAGACCACGTTACAGTGATGAACTCCCATTGATTTTGAACGGAAGGTATGCCTGTATTTATGTCTCTACCCGCAAAGATGTGGTAGTTACCATCAGTAAAAATCATGATGGCGCGGTCGAACCCGCTATCGTCATTAGACACGATGGCCTGCCACGTTGAAATGCCGCCCGTTCTCCTAGCCCATACAGACGTTGTTAGCGTAGCATACGAGCCCGGGCTGGTGTTAAGCGAAGAGATCAATATTCCATTGCCGCCAAACGTGAGCATGTTGCCAGCCCCTCCTACTGTGGATAAACCCAATGAGCCATTGTTGCAAAGCGAAAATGTAGTTGGCCCATTCGCTACTATGGTTGGGGGCGGATCTGTACAATATATAAACCCGATTTCGGTGGCTGTACCTCCTGGCGTAGTGACGGAGACACTTCCACTAGCACCCGAGCCAACCACTGCCGTGATTTGTGTATCTGAAACTACATTGAACGAGGTTGCCGCTGTGCCGCCAAAGCTAACCGCGGTCGCACCCGTGAAGTTCGTCCCAGTAATCGATACGGTGGTGCCATTGCCCGCGGATGTAGGTGTGAAATTTGTGATGGTAGGTGGCAGTGAAGAATCTCCATTTACCCGCGCAATGCGATTTCTTGCCGTGCCGTTGTAAATGTTGAATCCTCCACCGATCAACACCTTGCCATCCGGCTGGTAGACAACGGACAGGATTGCGTTATTTGCTCCCGTTCCCGGGTTGAAGCTCCCGTCCAGGCTGCCATCGGCATTTAACCGGGCAATGTTATTTCTTGCTGTGCCGTTGTAACTGGTGAAATCTCCACCGATCAACACCCTGCCATCCGGCTGGTAGGCAACGGACCGGATTAGGCTATTGGCTCCCGTTCCAGGGTTGAAGCTCCCGTCCAGGCTGCCATCGGCATTTAGCCGGGCAATATAATTTCTTGCTGTGCCGTTGTACGAGGTGAAAAATCCACCGATCAGCACCTTGCCATCCGGCTGGTAGACAACGGAAAAGATTTGGCTATTGGCTCCTGTTCCAGGGTCAAAGCTCACGTCCAGGCTGCCATCGGCATTTAGCCGGGCAATATAATTTCTTGCTGTGCCGTTGTACGAGGTGAAAAATCCACCGATCAACACCTTGCCACCCGGCTGGTAGACAACGGACTGGATTAGGTTATTGGCTCCCGTTCCCGGGTTGAAGCTCCCGTCCAGGATGCCAAAGGCATCTAGCCGGGCAATGCCATTTCTTGCTGAGCCGTTGTAGCTGGTGAAATCTCCACCGATCAGCACCTTGCCATCCGGCTGATAGGCAACGGAATTGATAATGCCATTGGCCCCCGTTCCAGGGTCAAAGCTCACGTCCAGGCTGCCAAAGGCATTTAACCGGGCAATGTTATTTCTTGGTGTGCCGTTGTAACTGGGGAAACCTCCACCGATTAGCACCTTGCCATCCGGCTGGTTGGCAATGGAAAAGATCAGGCCAGCAACTCCTGTTCCAGGATTGAAGCTCCCGTCCAGGCTGCCATCGAAATTCAACCGGGCAATACCGTTTCTTGCCGTGCCGTTGTAGCTGGTGAATGTTCCACCGATCAGCACCTTGCCATCCGGCTGGTAGACAACGGAATAGATACCGCTGCTGGCGCCCGTTCCCGGGTTGAAAGAGGCATCGAGTGTGCCCGGTTGTGCCACCAGCACCGTGGCAAGTGCCAACATAACTAAAAGGGCAAAGGACGCGAGTGTAGCTATTTTTTTCATGGCCGATCGCTTTTACTAATCAATAGAAGTAGTCACACTGAATCCGGTCGCCAGCCGTAAGCGCGTAGGTTCCATTATTGGCAGGGTTATAGGTTAAGGTGGTGCCCACAATATTGTAGGCGGTGTTGCTCACTCTTATACCATTAATATACATCTTCACTTTGCTGTTGGCCGAGGGCGGTTGTGTTAACGTAAAGGTTGTTTGAGAAGCTGCGGCCGTATATTCATCGGCCACTTCTCTCACCGGATTCGCCCACGTAGGGGCACCTGCTCCATTGCTTTGTAAGAGTTGGCCAGCAGTGCCAGCCGTGTTGTTGGGCATTAATGCACCGGAGAATTTAAGGTTGCCTGTTATGTCTAGTTTTTCTGTGGGGTTGGTGTTGGCTATGCCCACATTGCCTCCGACTAGCGTTAATGTTTGTGAATTGGCCAACGAATTGCTATTGCCTAAGAATAGTCTGTTGGTTCCGCCTTGGGAAGCGATGTAAGCATCCCCCGCTCCACCACCCCCACCAGACACACCCATTTTTAAACGATGGGTACCATCTCCAATCGAGAAATCTCCCTCTGAGTTTACCAAATCCCATTGCCCGAGGCTTACATTTAGTTTTGAGATAGGTGTAGTGGTGCCAATACCAATGTTGCCAGTGGCATCAATCCTCATCCTTTCCACTCCACCCACGCCTGTTGCAAAGCGCAAAGGTTGTGCATCGGTTGTTCCAATAAAATTGGTAGCGGGGTTTGTGCCTGCGTTGCCCGTTAATCCCCAGCCTGTGGGAGGTGTTGCCCATGTCAAAGTGCCAGAGCCATTGTTGGTCAAAACTGTACTTGCCGCCCCTTGCGCAGAAGGGAACGAAGTAGTGACATTGTTAATCTTGGTAATATTTCCGGTGGCATTCACGGCAAATGCTCCGGCTGTTCCGGTGGTCAGCGTGCCTGTGGTAGAAATAGCTTGCGTGCCGAAGTTGGGATTGATTTTGCTTCCGGCAATAGCGGCACTGGCGTTCACATCAGCATCGGCAATCGTGCCGTCTGTAATTTGAGCACTTCCAAACGTGCCCGTTGTAATTTTGGAGGCGTCTAAATTGGGAACTTGCGCCACAGGCAACGTGCCGGATGAAATGTTGGATGCATTTAAACTGGTTAAGCCCGAGCCATTTCCGGTAGGTGTCAAGTAATCTGTTCCCGCTGTGGCAATGCTCAACGCCCCGGTGCCACCACTTGTTTTGATCAGTCCGTTAGTAGTGAGGTTTGAAAGCGTTGAAATATTTTGAGAGGTGTTTACCGAGAAGGTATTGGTAGTCAAGGTCAGTCCAGTGCCCGCGGTGTAAGAAGTGCCGGCATAATTGGGAACATTGAGTGTATTGCCCACCAACGTTGCCGCGCCACTTGTACCCGTGGTGGTAAGTGTTATCGGTGCTTGGTAATCTGTGCCGGCAGTTGCCGCGCTCAAGGCCGTACCGTTTCCTTTTAATAATCCAGTCAATGAGGTGCCGATGGTGATGGCTGGTGTTGAGGAAGCGGTGGCTACTGTTCCGGTAAAACCATTTGCTGACGCAACGGAAACTGTTGTTACGCTTCCCGCCCCACCTGGTGCCCAAGAGAGCGTACCACTTCCGTTATTGGTGAGTACGCCTGTACCATTGGTGGCAGGCCATGTGTAGGCCACCGAACCTAAGCCTAAATTAGTACGAGCAGTTGAAAAATTGGTGAGGTCGCTTAGGTTATTGGTAGTGATCATGTTTCCTCCACCAGTTATTGTAGTCCACGTAGGTGCAATTCCTGCTCCAGCAGAGGTAAGGACTTGACCGACCGTGCCTGGTAGGTTGTTGGGCATCAGCGCACCGGAGAATTTAAGATTGCCTGTTATGTCTAGTTTTTCGGTGGGTGCAATGTTGCCAATGCCCACATTTCCTGCAGTAGTCCAGCGCAGAGCAATGTTTTCAGAACCTTGTCTGATTCCTAATGCGCCACCATCCCAACCATAAAGAATGGGACCATTAATCAACTGGCTATTAAATAGTTTTCCAGCTCCATACCAACCGAGACCGTGGTAGATGTCACCATCTACATTAAGTAAATAAATATCATTTGAATTGATTCTTATGTTTCCGGCAACGTCTAGTTTTTCATTGGGTGTGGTTGTGCCAATACCTACTTTACCTGTAGCGTCAATACGCATTCTTTCTGTGTTCGTTGTTTCAAAAGCAAGCGGTTGCGCATTATCGCTACCGATTCTTTCGGTGCCCGTAAGTGTATTTCCGGTCAAACCCCAGCCACTCCCAGCTGCCCATGTTAAAGTACCTGCACCATCATTGGTGAGCACACCCACTGCGTTGGTTGCAGGGAACGAGGTAGTTGCGCCATTGATTTTGGTAATGTTGCCGGAGTTATTAATGGTGAAACCGTTGGCAAGCCCCACGTTGAGCCCGCCTCCGATTGAACCACTACCGGTTGTGGTGGTGATGTTCTGAGCGCCAAAGGCAGGGACGATCTTGCTTCCCGCAATAGCGGCAGTGCCGCTGATGTCCGCATCGGCAATCGTGCCATCAGTAATTTGAGCGCTTCCAAACGTGCCCGTTGTAATTTTGGAGGCGTCTAAGTTGGGAACTTGCGCCACAGGTAAAGTGCCTGATGAAATGTTGGATGCGTTTAAATTTGTTAGCGCAGATCCATTTCCAGTCGGTGTCAAGTAATCCGTCCCCGCTGTGGCAATGCTCAACGCCCCGGTGCCACCACTTGTTTTGATCAGTCCGTTAGTAGTGAGGTTTGAAAGTGTTGAAATATTTTGAGACGTGTTCACTGAGAAGGTATTGGTAGTCAAGGTCAGTCCAGTACCCGCGGTGTAAGAAGTGCCGACATAATTGGGAACATTGAGTGTATTGCCGACCAGCGTGGCCGCCCCACTCGTGCCCGTGGTGGTGAGCGTGATGGGAGCCTGGTAATCCGTGCCTGCCGCTGCTGAGCTAATACCAGTACCGGTTCCTTTCAATATGCCCGTCAACGAAGTACCAATGGTAATCGCAGGTGTTGAAGTTGCATTGGCTACTGATCCGTTAAAGCCATTGGCGCCAACAACTGAAACAGTTGTTACGGTACCTCCGCCTGCGGGTGCCCAGGTAAGCGATCCTGCACCATCGTTGGTGAGCACACCCACTGCGTTGGTTGCAGGGAACGAGGTAGTTGCGCCATTGATTTTGGTAATATTTCCCGCGTTGTTGATGGAAAACTGGTTGGCCAGCCCCACGTTGAGGCCACCCCCAATGGAAGCTGAACCAGTCGTAGTAGTAATATTTTGTGCGCCAAAGGCAGGATTAATTTTCGTTCCGATAATGGCGGCACTGCTAGAAATGTTGGCATCGGTGATGGTGTTGGCGGCAATTTTTACACCTGCACCTGCGGTGCCGCCTGTGATGCTGGCATCAGCTATCTGCGTTGCCCCGACTTGCCCGGTGTGGTTGGAAAGATTGAAGGCGCTGCCGTTGATGTTGGTGGGGTCGTAAGTGCTCTTAAACATATCGCCACCTCCGGCAGCTACCGTCCATTGCGGCACACCACTGGCATCGGTTGTCAGTACGCGGTTGGCGTCAGGCAATCCTGCTGTTCCTATTTTGGCAACGGTAACTGCGCCATTGTTAATTTTTGCAGTGGTGATGGCGTTGTTGGCAACCGTAAATGTTCCAGTCGTTCCGGAAACGGAAAGGCCAATGTCACCTGCCACGTTAATGGCCGTGTTGGTTCCGTTGTTTGATAAAAGCTGATTCGCAGAAAGCGAAGGAAGCGCTCCGCCTGTGGGGGCAGACCAGACAGCTACACCCCCTGTGGTGGTAAGCACCTGGCCGGCAGTGCCAGCACTGATTTGGGCAGGAAGAATTTTTGATGTTGTGGCAGCGTTGTTTAAAGCTGCCGCAATGCTATTTCCCGCTGTTAGAGAAATCGTGGAGTTATTGCTTGGGCCGGATACATCTCCGCTAAGCGTAGTAGTCGAACCGACATTATCAGGGCCTGGTTCCCACCTACTTCCATTCCATTTAAGCACTTGCCCTACGGCTGAAGGTGCATTGGCTGCCGAAGAAGTCCAGCCGCCTGCACCAGCGTTAAGTGAAGAATCCCACATCAAGATTTGGCCATTTGCACCAGGTGCGGTATTAGCAATGGAGAACTCCGTTAAAAAGCCTGCGCCCGTTCCGATCAGAACTTTGTTACCAGAGATTTGAATACCCTGTGTGCCTGATCCACCTGAGCCTACTTGTACCCATGCCGTGTTGAAGTAGTGAACGGTACCAGTTGAGGTATTGTATACAATCATCCCCGGTTTGCCAAAGGTGCCTAGGCTTGAGACTTTAGGAATAATGATCCCCTGGCTGCCGTTACCTTCCAAAAGTAACACTGCGTTTGTATCAGGGTTGGGAGCATTCGCGCCTGTGCCGATGGCCACTTGCGAAAATGCTTTGAATGTTAAACAAACAAAAAAAGTGAGTGAGCAAAGCTTAGACAAAAGCCTCATTGATTGTATGGTTTTGATTAATGGAAGGTAAATATAAATTTATAATCCTATATGCCAAATAAGAGTAACCCAAATGGGCGGAGAAGTTTTGATAAGGGGTAAAGCGGAATAGCTGCTAACTTGGAAATTGAAAATTAGCCGGAGCAGGGTAATCAGAACCCGTTACATTTTTCATTGCCCAAGACAGGCATGCCCAAAGAAGGAAAGTACCGAAGGCGGGACTTGAACCCGCACAGCTTGCGCCACACCTGCCTATCGGCAAGCAGGCGCCTCTAAGCAATTTTTATGTAAGTACCGAAGGCGGGACTTGAACCCGCACAGCTTGCGCCACACGCCTCTGA
>JADBYQ010000024.1 GCA_020402945.1 Cytophagales bacterium
ACTGTTATTATTATTGAAATCAATACCGAACCCACTTTGGGTAAGGGAGACTACGTCAGAACCATAACAAATTGAACCGAAAACGAAAAAATCAAAACAAAGAAATACACATGAAAAAATGGTTGATGGCTACCCGTTCATCTCTCATCAGCGAGAGGTTTACCCACCTGCAAAAATGATTGAGTTAAGTCAGCAGTTCTACCGCTGGATGAACGAACGGAGAACCGTCAGAGATTTTTCTGACAAAGTAATTCCCAAGGAAGTCATTGAAAATATTCTTTTAGCTGCTTCCACGGCCCCTTCAGGTGCTCATAAGCAGCCCTGGACATTTTGTGTGGTGTCCAATCCTGAAATTAAAACTAAGATTAGAATTGAGGCTGAGAAAGAAGAACAAGAAAGCTATGCAAGCAGAATGAGCGATGAGTGGATCAATGACTTGCGCCCGCTGCAAACCGATTGGAAAAAGCCATTTCTGGAAATTGCTCCCTACTTAATTATTGTCTTCAAAAAAGCGTACGACATTACGCCTGATGGCAAAAAGAGGAACAACTACTATGTAAATGAATCTGTAGGTATCGCATGCGGATTTTTATTAGCAGCCATTCATAAAGCCGGCCTGGTCGCACTAACACATACGCCTAGTCCAATGAATTTTCTTTCGAAAATTTTGGATAGGCCGGAGAATGAAAGGCCATTTCTATTAATACCTGTTTGTTATCCAACAGAAGAAACCTTTGTGCCTAAACTGGAAAGAAAATCACTCAAAGAAATTTCTGACTGGTACGAGTAATAAGCTGCTTGTTAAAAAGCTAGGCCTTTTTCTTTTTGAAGAATCGTCCCTTTTTCTCAGGAGCACTTTCAGCAAGCGTAACACACTCTTCCAGCGTCAATTCAGTAGGTTCTTTGCCCTTGGGTATTTTTACGTTTTTCTTTCCTGCCTTGATGTATGGACCAAAACGCCCGTTAAGAATTTGAATGTCTGGGTTTGTATCAAAAAGCTTTATAGTGCGATTAGCATCTGTCACTCTCTTCGCTTCAATCAACTCGATGGCACGTTCAGGGGAAATGGTATAGGGGTCCTCTCCTTTCGGAATGGATACGAATTTCTTGTCGTGCAAAACATATGGCCCAAAGCGCCCGATATTGGCTACTACTGGCTTCTGTTCAAAATCACCCAGGCCGCGGGGCATCTTGATCAATTCCAATGCATCAGCTAAAGTTACATTCTCGATAAACTGTCCCGGACGTAAGCTGGCAAACTTTGGCTTTTCTCCCCCATCATCATCAGGGTTCTCTCCAACTTGGATGTATGCGCCAAATTTTCCAAGTTTTACATAAACGTTTTTGCCGCTCTTTGGATCTACTCCCAACTCTTTACTTCTATTCTGAACGGATGATCGTTCGACCAATTCTGTTTTAGAAACTGTTTTATGAAAAGGCGTATAAAACTGCTTAATCATTTTTTGCCACTTCAAGTTGCCGTTGGCAATCTCATCAAACTCTTGTTCAATCTGTGCGGTGAACGAGTAATTAGTAATATCCGGAAAGTGTTCGACTAAAAAGTCGTTTACGATCATTGCAATATTTGTGGGGAAAAGCTTATTGCTTTCCGCTCCTGTTATTTCGGATTCTGTTTTAGAAGTAATTTTCCCGGAAGCCAACTGAAGGGTTCTGTACTTCCTTTCAACTCCCTCTCTAGCTTCCTTAACAACATATCCTCTTTTTTGAACAGTGGAGATCGTTGGGGCGTAAGTAGAAGGACGCCCGATTCCAAGTTCATCCAATTGTTTTACTAAACTAGGTTCCGTGTAGCGAGACGGATGGCGGGTGAACGTCTGCGTGGCGTTCAACTCTTTTAAATCGAGTGCTTGCCCTACCTTCAATGGCGGCAACACCTTGCTACTCTCTTCATCTTCTTCCTGATCGTCATCCTTTGACTCCATGTATACTTTCAGGAATCCTTCGAATTTCACTACTTCGCCAGACGCGGTAAGTTTTTTATCGCTTGTAGAAATTTGTATGGAAGCAGTAGTTCGTTCCAATTCAGCATCTGCCATTTGGGATGCGATTGCTCTTTTCCAAATCAATTCATACAATCGCTTCGCATTTCGATCCATTCCTGGATCTAACATAGCAAAGTCTGTTGGTCGAATGGCTTCGTGAGCTTCTTGCGCGTTGTCTGATTTGCTTTTGTATTTTCTAAGCTGAATAAACTCTTTACCATAAGCACTCTTAATCTGCTTGGTCGCACCTTCTACAGCTTCATTAGACAAATTAACCGAGTCAGTTCTCATATAGGAGATGTTTCCCGATTCATATAACTTCTGAGCTACCAGCATTGTCTGGGCTACTGAAAATCCTAGTTTTCTACCAGCCTCTTGCTGCATAGTAGAAGTAGTGAACGGAGGTGCTGGTGATTTCTTCGCAGGTTTCTTTTGCAGATCACCAATCGAGAACTTTGCCCCCTTACAAGTTTCCAAAAACTCCAGCGCCTTTTTCTCGTCAGTGAACTTTTCAGAAAGCTCCGCAATCAATTGTTTCCCTTTTCCTAAATCAAAAATGGCATTGATACGAAAAGAAGATTTGGATTCAAACTTTTCAATCTCACGTTCTCGCTCAACAACCAAACGTACGGCCACTGATTGAACACGGCCAGCTGACAGGCCTGTTCTTATTTTTTTCCAAAGAATCGGTGATAGCTCAAAACCAACCAAACGATCCAGTACTCTACGAGCTTGTTGAGCATTGACCAGGTTAATATCAATACCGCGTGGTGTTTTGATGGCGTTCAAGATCGCGTTCTTAGTTATTTCTGTAAAGACAATCCGCCTTGTCTTTTTGTCATTGAGGTCCAGCACCTCTTTCAAATGCCACGAAATCGCTTCACCTTCTCGGTCTTCATCAGTCGCCAAGTAAACTACATCTGCCGCTTTTGCTAATCCCTTTAAGTTCTTGATAATGTCTTTTTTATCAACAGACACCTCATATTTGGGTTCAAAATTATTTTTAACATCGATTGCTCCGTTTCCCTTTTGCAAATCACGAATATGCCCCATACTTGAAGCCACCTTATAATCTTTGCCTAAAAAGCTTTCTATCTTTTTTATTTTAGAAGGAGATTCAACAATAACCAGATTCTTCGACATTCCTTTTTTCTTTAAGAGCCGCAAATATCAGTAAAATTTCATAACCGCAAGTTCTCAACTCCACAGAGTACGTGTAGACCTACTGCAAAATTCTTAAAAAACATAGATTGTTTCACGCTCATCCATCTGATTAACATTATCTTGCACCCAACTATAGAAGTTTAAAATAAACACACACTCGTTCTTTCGATGGATCTTGCTTCCGAAAACATGACACGCACTATTTACCTCATCCGCCACGCAGAAGCTGCTAGTAAAGAACCCATGCAAACCGATCTGCAGAGGGAATTGACAACAAACGGGAAACAGGATGCACAAATGGCAGGGATTTATTTAAAAAATAAAGGTGTGATCTTTGATTTATTGCTTTGTAGCCCTGCCATTCGCACTCAGACGACAGCACAGTTAATTACTATCAACATGTCTGATTCATCCACTAACGTAACTATAGTGCCATCTATATATCATGCCACGGACGATGATCTCTTTACTATTTTGCGCAACCTTCCTCTCGGGAAAAAAAGCGTTGCGCTCATTGGCCATAATCCAAGTATCAGTTGGTTTGCAAGTAGCCTCACAAACTCGAAAATTGAAGCTTTCTCTCCCTGCACTATAGCCGCCTTTCAATTTGAGATTGAAAATTGGACTGAGTTAAGACTACAGACAGGGCGCCTTGACTTTATTCATTCACCTTCCATTTTTTGATTCGCCACATTTTCTTTTACTTTAGGGTTTAAATCTCATATGGAGCTTACTCCTGCTGCTTTCTATCCGCAAAACATCGACCAACAAAGAATTTTGGTAACTGGAAATCAAAGGTCTCGTATTGTGAAGTTTATCACCGGCATGCTGGAAGCAAATCATCGCCCCTACAATCATTTCGCAGATGGCAAGCTCGCTCAGATGGCGGCAGCACCTGTCACCATTATCGAATCAACGGTTTCCCATGAAGCACTCTTTTACAAACATCATGTAGTGCTTGTTTCTCCTGTTGAAATTGAACTCGCCAAATTGGGAGAGCTTCTCGATGCAACACCAAAAAGTGGAATGATTATTTACCCAGAGAAAGAACCTACTATCAAAGTACTGGCGGCCAAAGAAAGAACAGACGTACAAACACTGTCCTACAAGACTATTCCTCACGAAGTAAAGGATGGCAAAATTTTTTTAGTGAGTAGCACCAACGAGAAATTTCCAATTAAAATAAGTGCAGCCACGGATCTTGTATTGCTGGCCGCTGCCAAAGAATTAGTTCGGAAAATTGGGGTATCGTCCAGTCAATTTTACAAAGCTGCTTCAACACTCGAATAGCAATTATATGCCTATGCGCGTGAAGGCAACCCATTAGTTAACGCCCTCATAGACCAGAAAAAAATGAAACTAAATTTAAAAATACCTCTGTGCTTTTTTGATCTGGAGACGACTGGAATAAATGTTTCGCAGGATCGAATCATCGAAATAGCAATGATCAAATTGATGCCCAATGGAGAGACCTTCCGCAAAAGCAATTTAATTAATCCAACGATACCCATTAGTGCCGAATCCACGGCTATTCATGGTATTACCAATCAAGATGTAGCCGACAAACCTACTTTTAAAGAAGTGGCAAAAGAATACATTAAGTTTCTTGAGGGTGCCGACCTGGCCGGGTTTAATATCTTGAAATTTGATATGCCCATGTTGGTGGAAGAATTCTTGAGAGCTGAATTGGACTTCGACTACAGTCGCAAGAAAATTATTGACGCACAACGTATTTTCCATATGATGGAAAAAAGAACGCTTTCTGCAGCTGTCCAATTCTATTGTGGAAAAGCACTTGATAGCGCTCACTCTGCGGAAGCCGACACACAGGCCACGATGGATGTGTTACTGGCACAAGTGGAACGCTATGAAAACAAAGAGGTGACTGATAGCCTGGGAAAGAAAGTGGGCATGATTACGAATAGCGCGGAAACGCTCAGTCAACTTACCGCTGCCGACTTAGTTGACCTGGCGGGGCGTATGATAAAAAATGCGCAAGGTGAAGCGGTGTTTAATTTTGGAAAACACAAAGGCAAACCAGTACTGAAAGTTTTCAAAGATGAGCCTGCCTATTACGATTGGATGATGAATGGAGACTTTGCGCTCGATACAAAACGTTGGCTTACTAAAATTAAGCTCAGCATTCTGACTTCAAAAATGAATTGAATTCCCCCTTTTTTGTATTAGATTGTAATTGAAATTATCTTATGCGACCAAACTGGCAAAGAAAGCAATGAGGATAGAGAGTATAAAAATAAAAAACTACAAGGCGTTTCAAGACATTGATTTATCAAATCTACCTGAACTCGCAATATTCGTAGGAGCAAATGGGGTGGGCAAGACTACGCTTTTTGATGTTTTCGGATTTCTAAGTGATGCCCTTAGGAACAATATTCGTCAAGCTCTTGTCAAAAGAGGGGGATATAAAGAAGTTATAAGTAGAGGACAAAAGGGATTAATAGAAATCGAATTGCAATTTCGACTAATCATTGCAAATAAAGACAGGCTAGTAACATACCGGCTAGAAGTTGGTGAGGAGTCTGGGAAACCCTTCATTCAACGAGAAATATTAAGATATAAGAGAGGAGCGTATGGGTCACCCTATCACTTCCTAGATTTCTCCAAAGGGCATGGGTATGCGATAACAAATGAAGAAGATTTTGATAAAAAAGATGAAGAACTCTCACGGGAAGAACAAACATTAGGATCTCCTGATATTCTGGCAATTAAAGGCTTGGGTCAATTTGAACGATTCAAGGCTGCGAACGCTTTTAGGTCTTTCATAGAAAACTGGCATGTTTCAGATTTTCATATAGCAGAGGCAAAGCCAAGTAGAGAAGCTGGATATGCTGAACACTTATCTCAAACAGGTGAAAATTTACCCTTGGTAGCTCAGTTCATGTTTGAAAATCATCGAAAAAGGTTCAACACCATCCTAAAAAAGATGAAGCAGAGAGTTCCTGGGGTCAGTGACGTAACGGCTGAGCCGACAGTTGACGGTAGGATTGTCCTGAGATTTCAAGATGGATCATTTAAAGATCCATTTATTTCAAACTATGTTTCAGACGGAACAATAAAAATGTTTGCATATCTCCTGTTACTGCATGATCCCCACCCTCACCCATTGTTGTGCATAAAAGAACCAGAAAATCAACTCTATCCAAGTTTATTGATAGAACTGTTGGAAGAGTTCAGACTTTACGCGCAAAACGGAGGTCAAGTATTTGTTTCTTCTCATTCTCCAGACTTATTGAACGGAGCAACTCCGGATGAAGTATTTTGGCTTGTTAAGGACAAAGGCTATTCAAAAATAAAAAGAGCAAGTGATCACAATGAAATAGTTGCACTTTTTAAAGCGGGTGACAAGCTGGGATATCTCTGGAAAGAAAATTATTTCATTGGAAGTAACCCCCTTTAGTTTCAAATGTTGAAAGAAATCTGGGTTGAGATTTTGACTGAGGAACCCTCAATGGAGAATTTTTTGCGAGGAATTCTGCCGCATATATTACCTCTAGGATATGTACTGGATCAAAATTGTTTTATACGACCTCATGAAGGCAAAAGCCATTTAAAAAAATCAATCCCAAGAAAAGTTAAGGCATTTGTCAATTACCAATGGCCTGTTAAGTTAATTGTAATTCATGACCAAGACTCAAACGACTGTATAGAATTAAAAGCCGAATTAAAGAAGCTTTCAAAAAACGAAATTAATACACCAACACTAATTCGCATTGCATGCAGGGAACTTGAAAATTGGTACTTGGGAGATCTTCATGCGCTAAATAGAATATACCCAGATATGGGGGCTCTAAATCAAGTCAACATAAAAAAGTATTCAGATGCAGATAGAGTATATGGAGCGTTTGAACTAGAGAAGCTATATCGGAAGTTTTCAAAATCTCACGCATCGAGAGAGATTCCACAGTTCATGAATATCGATTCTAACACATCGTTAAGCTTCAAACATTTGATATCAGGAATCAAGTTGTTTCTTTCCAATTAAATCTCGATTCTTTATTATACTTCCTTCCATGTATGGTCGGCTAACAACCTTACAGCTGCTACAAAACTTTTGTAGGGATTTTTAGCTCCCCATTCTTTAGGGCCAATCATAGAAAGCAAATGAGAGTCGTCTTTATTTTGATACAAATAATATAACTGTCCGATCACCGGGCTAAAGCTCAACTTGGCATCATAGATAATCATGCTCAGTTCTTTGCGCTGGTAGATTTCCTTCGCCTGTATCGCAAGCAACTCAATCTGCTGGCGAATCTGCGTAAGTTGCATATTCGTCTGCTCCTCCATGGCGGTTAGCGCATGGTGGCGAATAAGCCCCGCTTCATTGGGCTTGATCACAGCGCCTGACACAGACGATGAATAGGGCAAAACACTCATCTGTTTGTGGTAAACCTCGGTGTTCGTCAAAACCAGTCCATCGGCCTGATGATGCTTTTGAGTAATTTTAAGAAGCCCTTTTGGTGTAATCTCGTGCTGCACGACCAACACTAACTTTCCTTCTTTAAAAAAATGAGTTTCAAAGTTAATCGAATCGATAATGACACATTTCATTGAATCACCAATAGGTGAATCCAAAAATGGTTGCTCCTCGCCATTCGGCTCAATAATATAACTAGACTCAAATGCCTGGTCCTCCATAGAGACCCAATTCATGCTAATCCGCAACTGCTTAGAATTTTCACCCATTTGGATTCGGTAGATTCCAGACCGAGGGCGCATTCCCAGTTCATAAGTACCTTTTTCAGGGAAAAGCTGCCAGGAAGCAATAAAATTATACGCGTCAATCATGAAGAGAAGGACAAAATGGTTTTAAAGCAAAGCAAAAAGCGCTGCCTCGTATTTAAACCCCAAAAACCGGAATTAGTTTGGCTTGTAGTAACCTAAAGCCTCTGGCATCCATCCTTGCAAATCCTTTATCCTTGTTTCATCGGATGGGTGAGTCGACATAAATTCAGGTGGCTTTTGACCACCGCTCAACGAGGTCATGCGTTCCCAAAACTTTGGTGCTTGGGTGGGATCGTAACCGGCCATCGACATAAAAATCAAACCTATGTGATCAGCTTCTGATTCGTGTTGGCGGGAGAATTTTAGCGCACCCAAATTTGCGCCCATACCCACTGCTTCTAAAAATATCTGCTTGGTCGCTGTTGGATTTTGCCCCATTGCTGCACCGAGCGTTGATAAACCAAATTGTTGAATAAGACCTTGGCTCATTCGCTCACGACCATGGTTAGCAATGGCATGGGCAACCTCGTGGCCCATAACAACAGCAACGCCCGTTTCGTCTTTGCATATTGGCAAGATGGCTGTATAAAAAGCAACTTTCCCCCCTGGCATGCACCAGGCGTTCACTGTTTTATCATCTTGTATTAAATTGAACTCCCAAGCAAAACCAGCCAATTGATCAGATGCGCCCTTTTCGGCCATATATTGTTCAACTGACTTTTGAATCTTACTTCCAACCCTTTTGATCATTGCGACTTGCTCCTGATTTGTAGAAAGCGGACCCGTCTTGATCACTTCCTGGTATTGTGTAGCAGCCATTCCATTGATTTCTGAACTTGAGACTAAGCTCAATTGACTGCGACCGGTTACTGGCACGTTAGCACAACGAAATAGTAGCAAAGCACAAATAAAAAAAGAGCTGATTCTTACAATCATAAAAGAGTTGTTTTAATGAAGTTCAAAGATAAAGCCGATAATCACAAAAATTAAAAATTAGGGGCAAAAAAGGGGTTTTCCCCTTAGAATGTTTATAAATTTGCAGGTTATTAAATCATTACTATGAGAATTTTTGCTATCGGCCGAAACTATGCTGAGCATATTCAGGAATTAAACAATGAAAGGCCTGATGAGCCCGTTATTTTCACAAAACCCGACACGGCCATTCTGCGCAATAACGCGCCTTTTTACTATCCCTCCTTTTCGAGTGATATTCACCATGAAGTAGAACTCGTTCTACGGATCTGTAAAGAGGGTAAGAATATTGAGGAAAAATTCGCGTCTAAGTATTATGATGCTATGGGGATTGGTATTGACTTTACGGCCAGAGACATTCAGTCGAAACTAAAGGCAAAGGGCCTTCCTTGGGACATCGCAAAAGGGTTTAACGGCTCTGCGCCAATTTCTGATAAGTTTATTGCCATCGATCAATTTGCAGACAAAAAAAATATCAACTTTAAACTGGAAGTGAATGGAGAGCTAAAGCAAACGGGCAATACCAGTTTGCTGCTTTTTTCGTTTGACTACATCATCTCCTATTTGTCAAAGTTTTTCACATTGAGAACGGGAGATTTGATTTTTACAGGAACTCCAAAAGGAGTTGGCCCGGTTGTTATTGGAGATAAGTTAACCGCATACATCGAAGATGAGAAGTTGCTGGAGTTTGAGGTTAAGTAGTTTTTCTTTTGCTGTCATCTGTTTGGCATTTGCGCACTTTTCTAATGCGCAATTCAGTTTGCCAAATGAAATCATCCTTAACAAGGCTCCCGATCTTGAACCCTACCTATTCCCTGTTAACCCCGGTCAACCAAATTTTTTAGCCGGAACAATGGGTGAATTGCGTACCACGCACTTTCATGCAGGCATTGACGTCCGAACAAATAGTATGATTGGCGTGCCCATATTGGCTACGCAGCAAGGCTATGTATCTAGGATTATTGTTGGATCCTATGGCTATGGACATGCCCTCATGATTAAACATCCGGACGGCAATACCTCATTGTATGGCCATTTAGACAAATTCAAGGGGCCAATTGCTCGCTACGTATTGGAAGAGCAATACAAGCGAAAGTCATTCGATCTGGACATCAACTTTGAGGTTAGTCAATTTCCAGTTCAGCGAGGTGATACGATTGGCCTATCCGGTAACACGGGTGGATCAAGTGGCCCCCATCTGCACTTTGAAATAAGGGATCAAAACAATGAAGCTCTTAACCCACTATCGTTTGGATTTACAGAAGTAAAAGATAAGTATGCCCCCATTGCATTGAAAGTTGCATTGGTAACGATGGATAAAAATTCGAGGGTAAACGATCGTTTCGGGCGATTTGAGTTCAGCCTTGTTCGGTCTGGCAATAGCTACAAGTTGCCCTTTCCTATTTTAGCCACTGGAAAAATAGGAGTTGAAATTCTGGCCCATGATAAGATTGATCTCTCACAGTTTCGTTGCGGCATCAGTCAAATAGAAATGCGAGTCGATAGTGCCAGTGTCTTTTCTCAGGAAATTAAAAAATTCAATTTTGAAGACAGTTACGATATCGTCACATTGATGGATTTCAAAACGCTGAAAACAAAAGGTGCCCGCTTTAACAAACTCTATGTAGGCGATGGAAATGCACTGAAGTTTTATGACGGAGTTGTTTCAAAAGGAATAATACAAGTAACAGAAGGTCAGCGAAAGATAGCGATCACTCTCCGCGATTTTTCAGGAAACACTAGCATTGTAAGCTTGAACCTAAAATCAGATCCACTTACAACCGATGCTCGATTCCTTGAGGCGATGCAAAAGCCAATTGACTTTGATATTGTCGAAAACACACTCGTCATAAATTCTAAACCATGTTCTAGCCTAAAAGATAGAAAGGCAGTCATCCACTTGAATGGAACTCAAAACACTGTTTCACCCAGTTATTCTAACTCGCTTCGAAACGTATACCTGATTGACCTACGCAATGGGCTTCCCGACTCGGTCCAAACCTGCTCTGGCACAGTTCCACTATCCTTCAAGGGCGTAATTCCTTCCGGCACCGACTACGACTACTATAGTGACCTCATTGACATCAAATTTAAAAATGGCAATCTATATGATACCTTGTATCTTAATACCCGTCATGAAGTTACCGGAAAGAGCCGCGAGAAATTCACGATCGCTACTCTTACTACTCCACTACACAACACCATATCCGTCACGTTAAAACCAACCCTCTCTTACCCAAAAACAGAAAAGACGTTTGCTTACCATATGGAGGGAAACCGATTTGAATTTGTGGGAGGCGATTGGGTAAATGGCCGTATCCAGTTTAGCACAAAAGAACTAGGACAGTTTACTGTTTTGACGGATTCTACGCCACCAAGTATTGGTAGAATTTATTGTAATTCACGCACTGCCCGTTTTCGAATTTATGATAACCTGTCAGGAATTGCGAAGTATGAAGCAAACATAAATGGTGAGTGGTTGTTAATGAAGTATGATTATAAAACAGGTATAATTCAATCCGAACGTCTCGACTCAAAGAAACCATTGAAGGGCGACTTTCAATTAAAGGTTACAGATCGTGCAGGCAATGAACGAATACACACACAAAAGATACTTGAACAAAAACGTTAATTAAGATGGCTTTAACAGTTGGTACCTCCGCACCCAATTTCAAGACGACCGATCAAGATGGTAATACAGTAACACTCTCCAGCTTGCGTGGAAAAAAGGTAGTGCTCTACTTCTATCCGAAGGATATGACTCCGGGTTGTACGGCAGAATCTTGCAATCTGCGTGACAACTACAAAGCACTTCAAAAGGCAGGTTTCGAAGTCTTAGGAATTAGTTCTGATGACGAGAAATCTCACAAAAAATTCATTACCAAAGAAAAACTTCCGTTTCAACTGCTTGCTGATGTCGATAAATCGGTCCACCACCTCTATGGAACGTGGGTAGAAAAATCAATGTATGGAAGAAAATATATGGGTACTGCCCGTACCACTTACGTCATTGACGAAAAAGGAATCATCACGGAAGTGATTGAAAAGGTAGACACCAAAAACCACGCAGAGCAAATTTTGGGAGGTAAAACTATTGCCGCTACCAAACCCGCTAAAACAAAAAAGGTGGCAGTAAAAAAGGTGGTTAAACCGGCAAAAAAAGCCCAGAAATGACTCAAAAGAGATAAAGTTTATTCTATCTCTCTAAAAAAAAAGGTACTGCACTGAAAAAATGGTGATCATTGTTGATTGCCCGTTAGAGTAACTTTAAATTTAGCTGTCGTAGAAAAGGGTATGCCCGAATTTGTAACTCCTTGAACTTTTATCGTCATCTCGCCCAGATCGTCAGAAGTTACAAATTCAAACTTTGTCTTCTCAGATAAATTAGTTTTGTTCAAGGGACTCCAGAATATCGTTGATCTGAAATCTGGTTTCGCCTTTTCATTCGCGTTACCATCAATAGGTCGGAATGCTATTGGCCTAGTAATTCCTTTAAATTTTTTGTTTGGATCAACAGGCTCTCTGATTCCTCCCTTCTTCGAATTTACGACTACGACACCGTTACTCCCAAGGCGACCAAGCGGCAAAAGTTTTTTCGGGTGATTAATGATTGCTATGCTGGCAAGGTCAACTGGCTTTAACGCTAGAAAGAAGTTAGTATCATTAGTTGCAATGCCGTCAATTATGTAAATGGGATCTCCGGTAGCATTCATAGGTGCCGGCAAAGAAACACGGACAACCGTTCCTTGTCTGAGCTTCCGATGTTGCAATGATGGCACCACTTCCTTGATCAATCCCTCCATATCCGGGAAGGAATTATAGTTGGATAAATTGATCATAATATCAGGGGCTGAACCTATATTATATTCTAAATCGCCTTTCTCGGGTAGTTTATTCAAGATATCAAACGAATTGAATGATTTGTCAATTACGTTTTTATTTAATTTAAATGATGAATAGGGATCAGGTGAAGGTATTTCTGTAACCGAGGGTAGTTGAAACCAAGTATTCACTTCCTCAGCCCATTCGATACCAAACTTAGGAATCTGATCGGTGGAACTTGTCAAATCAGAATCTACCTCACCTATATACAATAGCTCCTCATCATCAAAAAAATCTGCAGCCAACAAAAGAACTTTGCCATCATCTATGGTAACCTTATACATTTTTCTACTTTTCTGCAGATAGAAAAATATTGCCGAGATAGAGTTTGACAATTTCCTGTTTTCAAAAAGACTAATTGTCCCTATCTTGTATAAATTGTTTTTTGGAGTTGCATTTCTCGTATTTTGGTTTGTCCGTTCCGTTTGTTTCCATGGATCAGGCGAAGTTCTTGATAAGACAATATTGTCAGCCAAACTCGGATCACCTGCCGAAAATTCCTGAATATAAAACTCGTCATCACTTAAAGGTATCTGTGGGTAGAAGTCGGTGGGCATGATGTCTTTTACATTACCAATAATAGCAGTGTTCGTTACACTCATCGCATATTCCGATTGTAACGGCTTTCCGCTTGGGTCAGTTATTTTTACAAACCCAGTCACTTTCTCGCGTGGCCTGTACTGTTTCGTTTGTAAATCAATTTCGGCAATGACACTTTCCTCACCGGGTGAGAAAAAGTTTCTGTAAGCCACTACATTAGAGTTTCGATCCAGAATTGATATTCGGGCTACTCCCAATGGAAGTTTAGGTTGGATTATTAGTTCTACAGAATCCTGATCTAGGGAGAATTCCTCAATCTGAACCAATTGCTGCCTTACTGTTAAGGTCATCCACAACTTCTGCTGCCGAAATTGAGAGTTTCTTAAGGTCTTTGCCCATACGGAATTGGGCTTGTTGAGTCTGAAACTCAATCTTAGGTTTATACCATCAACCAAAACTGCAGGAAGTGGTCTGTTGATATTCTCATCTTGTATCTTCACAAAGTACCCAACGTCTCTTTTTGCAAAAAATGAGAAACGACAAAATCCAGAATGATCTGTTTTAGATTTTTTAAGTAGGCTACCGCTACCATCAATTAGTGCAATATCAGTATCTGGGCTAGTCGAAATCAGAATTTCGCTTCTTGTATCGGGAATTAAATTGCCCCCCTCAACTGAAACCTTGTAGGGCCTTTCATTTGGAACGATGATGTTTTTTGTAACGATCGGAAAGACCTTAAAGAAAGTACCAGGCGATGCAGTAGAATTGTGCCCATAGAGCCGCGCTACCATTGTGTATAATCCTGCTGATATATATGTAGGCACCACGAATTGCCCAAACCCAAGGCCATCTTTTATTCTAAATATATGGTGAGAAATTTGTGTTGCCTTACTATCAACAAAATAAAAATCTAACATGCGACTACCTGCAATACTTTTAAGGCTATTTGAAAGAATATATACCTTGAAGAAAGCGGTGTCTCCTGGCGAGAATTTATCTTGATTAAAAACTAGATGAACTTTGGGATCATCGCTAGAATAAGGATCATACTTCTTACGCCATTTTTCGATAGATGTCTGAGCGACTATCGTATGAACGCTAGCCCCAACAAGCAACAGGAATAGGAGCCCCCTGATCATCTCCAAAGTTTCGGTTTTGTAGTTGACGAAAATGGAACCGTTGTGCAAGGCAAGGTATTTAGATTTGCCACTGGGAGTGGATAGGGTATATCGGATTTTTCAATAAATACATGCTGCGCAGTAATTGAAGTAGCCCAGAACAAGCCGATAACTAAGTCATTATTGTTCATGGCTTTGACATTTCCTCTGATCTCCGCTGCTGGAGGCTGGAATAAACTGGAGGCCTCCTCCTTCTGCTTCCTAACCAGTTTAAAAAAATCGAAAGCGTTTTTTGTTAGGCTCATCTGCTCAATTTCCACTAAATACTTGTCATAAAATGTTTGACTATTTATGGATACCTCTGCAACCTTTACGTTCCTAAACTGATTACCAGCTACCAGACTGGCATCGGCAATCTGCGGAATCGTTTCAAAATTATTTGCCCAACATGTACAACATGTACACTGACCCACTTGTGCTAATAATCCACCGCTACCTATAGGGCCTTCCCTAAGCACATAGCCACTACATGGAAATGGATCTTTGTAGGGTGTATATGGTGGTATCGATCTTAAAAAAAACTGAGGATAGGTAACAACTAAGTATGTCCCCTTAAACCTCCAACGCACATAAACTTCAGATGCTTTTCCAGCACCAGCGTCTAAAAATACATTGAAAACATCATTGTCTGTTTCGTAAAAATTCTTTCGAATAATTCTTTTTTCATATTCAAATCTGATTTCGTCAATCTTACCCACGGGGTTGATCATCTCTGGCTGAGATTCGAAAATCTTACCCTCAATGGTCTTTATACTTATATAGTAGGAATGTCCAGTTTGCCCTCGTATAACACCTTTCGTCTGATAGACACCAGGACTACTTTCATTGAAACTCTCATTCACTCCATTGACTTCATGAAGTGTTACCGCGAGCCGTTGAACCGGTGTATACAAAATCGAATCTTCATCAACGTCAAAACCATTCGTAATTGTAACTGTGTAGGGTCCAGGGTCGGTACTAATTAACCCGTCAACAACCATCAATGTTCGGGCGGGAGGCGTATTGAACTCAATACGATCAATACAAGAGGCAACAACAATAAACACAGCTACCCATCTGAGCCTCGCAAAAATATTTGTTGTAGCCGCAGTAGTCATTAAAATTTTAAATTATAACTGATGGATGGAAAAACGGTACCTACGATAGAAAGCTGATATGGAACTGGAACACCTTTTGTAGAGTTCTGAAAAAATATCGTGTAGGGATTTTGCCTACCATAAACATTGTAAACAGAAATGACCCAAGTCCCCTCCGCTATTTTCTTACGTTTATGATTTCCTTCGATCGACAATGCCAAATCTAATCTATGGTAGTCTGGTATTCTGTATTGATTGCGATCTGAAAAATAGGTAACCGTAGTATTCTCCAATTGGAATCCCGCAAGTGGAATGGTAATGGGCCGGCCTGTACGATACGTAAAGATTCCCGTGAAGAAAATACGTTTTGACAAACTATATTTCCACGAATAATTTATAATGTGAGGTTGGTCAAAATTAGATGCATATTCCCTTCCGCCATTTATTGACTCTTGCCGTGTAGCCCCAGAAATTTGTCGTAAGCTCCTTGAAAAAGTGTAATTGAGCGACCAACTAAAACGGCCGCTATTCTTGCCAAAAGTTGTCTCGAAACCGAATGATCTTCCTTTCCCTTGCAAGAGTTCAGTTTCCAGCGTAGAATTCAAAATCAATTTTGCCCCATCCTTAAAATCGGTAATATTACTAATGTCTTTGTAAAATGCCTCCACTGATGTTGTGTACTTTTCCCCTCCAATATTCTTAAAATAGCCAAGAGATACTTGATCGGCATATTGCGGCTTAAAGTGATAGCCACTTGGTTGCCAGATATCAACAGGTGTTACTGCGGTTGTATTTGTGACCAGATGAAGATATTGATAAATTCGGTTATACCCGAATTTCAACGAGGATGACGCATTAAAAGCCCAACGCAGTGATATTCGAGGTTCCAAACCAGCAAATAGTTTTATAATTTCCCCGCTCGCAAAATTCAACGTATCTATTACTCCTGTGGTGCTTTTCGGCTCATTGTCCTTATAAACATTTACATGTGCCGGGCCAAAATTGAAAAAGGTAGGAATCCGTAAACCAGCATCAATGAAAAATCGATTTTTCAATGCCCAATCTCGCGATACATAAAAAGCATTTTCCAGTGCAAACTGCTTCTCAATATCAACGGGCTTGGCATTTGATATTGTTGATTTAGGTTCTAGTCTACCCGGATTAAATTGATAGTGCAATATCTGCCAACCAAAACTAGCACTACCATTTTTGAGCAAATAATCAAAATCGGCCTTTATGGATATGGTGTTAATCTTGTATGAGAGCTCTGATGCAGTTAAAAAATCATTATTTACCACGTTATATCCATATGAGCTCGCTCCAAATAAGAATTCCGAGTCGAGTGTCTCAGAAAACTTATGCTTCAATTTCAACAACCCCTGAAGGTTAGTCCACCCATAGGTAGAATCACCAAACAGTCGAAAAGAGTCCTTTGTTGAATAGCCTGCCAGCGAAAGCTCGGTTCGGTTGTTAACTTTGTGTGTTATCTTTAGAGTTGCATCGTAAAAAAAAACCGAACTCTTGCTTAGATCTGCATAATTGGTTTTTATGGAATTCAACAACCAATCAGAATAGGTGGACCTCATAGAAGCAATGACCGATGTTTTCCCTTTTTTGATTGGACCATTCAACATAATGTTTCCGGTTATCATTCCTATTCCTACTTTTCCATTCCATTTTTCATAATCGCCATCTTTGGATTGAATATCTAAAACCGAGGATATTCTGCCTCCATATCGGGCAGGCATTCCTCCATTGTAAAATGAGACTTCCCGAATGGCCTCAGAATTAAATGAGGTGAGGAAACCAAACGCATGCGAGCTATTAAAAACAGGTAGTCCATCATAGAGCACTAAATTTTGATCTACACTCCCTCCCCGTACATTGAACCCCGTAGCAGCTTCACCTGCTGTTGTTACACCGGGTAGAAGTTGAACTTGTTTTACCAAATCTACTTCCCCAAGAAAAGCAGGAGCTCGTTTCATCTCCTTCATAGCCAAATCAACCTGCCCAATTCTGCTCAACGACACATCTTGCGTAGAACGACTTTCAACAACTACTTCATCCAGAATCATAACTTCTTTTTCTAATTCAACATTGAGTTCTCCGCTTTCGTTGGCAACCAAGCTGATTGCCTTTGACTCATAGTTAATAGAACTAAAGTTTAGCAGGTAGGTGCCTCGGGTCAGTACGATCTTAAAGGACCCTAAACCATCGGTAGAGGTGCTGTACTTTGACTCGCTGACTTGAATATTCACCTGAGGTATCGGCTCTCCGGTTCTGGAATCTACAATCCTCCCCGATATCACTAACCCTCCATCTATTTTTTTCGACCTAGAGGTGCCTAAAACAATTTGCGAAATCGATATTTTTTCAGCAACCGCCCTCTTAACCGATTCTTTATGCCTGATCAGATTCGTTGGATCTTTAACGATGACTAGTGTACCACTATCCATTTCCAGATAAGTCAAGTCAGTACCCCTAAAGATCGAGCTGAGAACAGTTGATAGATTAGTGTCCTCGCTGATTTCAGGAACTGTTAGTGTCTCAATCCACTCAGGAATAAAAAAGAAACGAGCCTTATTTTTTTGTTCGATCTCGGTTAATAAAACCGCTAATAATTTTCCTGAATCCGCGTGAGTTACATTAATATTTGTCACCTGCTGTGCAGCAACCGGCTTATGAAGGGACAGCAAAACGGCTACAAATAAAATGATAGAAAAAGTCTTAAACATCACATCATAACGACCCCAGAAAAAAGATCGGTTAAAAATACACTTATTTCAGCTAGTTAGAATGCGCGGCAAGCACCAAATGCAAACAAAGGAGAAAGTGTCCGTTTTCGATTATTGCGACCACCCCATCGTTCGTTTCACCGCCTTCTGCCAGCCTTTATACAAATGGCTACGGGTTGCACCATCCATTTGCGGTATAAATCTTTTTTGAATTCTTCTGTTAGTCACGATGTCTTCTTTTTCCCACAAGCCAATTTGGATGCCTGCCAGATAGGCTGCTCCCTGAGCGGTCGACTCTATCACCTCAGGGCGTTCTACTTCAGCGCCTAAAATGTCGGCTTGAAATTGCATGAGAATGTTATTCGCACAGGCACCGCCATCTACCTTTAGGCTCGCAAGTTTTAAGCCAGCATCTTCCTGCATCGCATTGAGAATGTCTTTTGTCTGGTAGGCCATCGATTCCAAGGTAGCCTTGATGATGTGATCTTTGCCTGTATCACGTGTAAGTCCGAAGATGGCACCGCGCGCATACATGTCCCAATAAGGCGCACCTAATCCCGCAAAAGCAGGAACCACATACACTTCATTCGAGCCTAATGCTTTCATCGCAAAATACTCCGAGTCTTTTGACTGATCAATTAAATGCAAACTATCTCGCAGCCATTGAACTGCAGCTCCTGCAATAAACACGCTGCCCTCTAAGGCGTATTCTACTTTTCCATCCAGACCCCAGGCGATTGTGGTAATTAATCCATTTTTAGAAAGCTGAATTTTCGCTCCGGTATTCATCAACATAAAGCAACCTGTCCCGTAGGTATTCTTTGCCATGCCGGGTTCAAAACAAGCTTGACCAAAAAGTGCCGCTTGCTGGTCGCCTGCTACTCCTGCAATCGGAATTTCAATTCCGTTTAAGTTCCAAGTTCCAAAAGCGGCCGCAGAAGGTTTTATTTCTGGTAAAAGTGATTTTGGAATCGTTAATTCCTGCAACAACTTCTCATCCCATTTTAAGTCGCGAATGTTGTACACCATGGTACGTGACGCATTGGAATAGTCAGTGAAGTGACTATTCCCATTGGTCAGTTTCCAAATCAACCAGGTGTCAATCGTACCAAAGGCAAGGTCTCCTCTTTCAGCTTTTTGTCTGGCGCCCGCCACATTATCCAAAATCCATTTAATCTTTGTTCCTGAAAAATATGAATCAATCACGAGTCCCGTGTTTTGTCTTACATAATCAGTAAGTCCGGTTGATTTTAAATCTTCACAAATAGACGCAGTACGTTTGTCCTGCCACACTATAGCGTTGTAAACAGGCTCTCCCGTCTTTCGATCCCAGATTACGGTGGTCTCCCTTTGGTTGGTAATACCGATGGCCACAATCGCCTTTGGCTCAACCTGATTATCTGAAATTAATTTCTGGAGCACACCAAGTTGCGAACTCCAAATTTCATTGGCATTGTGCTCTACCCACCCCGGCTGTGGAAAAATTTGTGTAAACTCTTGCTGCACCATTCCAACGATGGAACCTTTCTCGTCAAACAATACTGCACGTGAACTTGTCGTGCCTTGATCGAGCGCAATGATGAATTTAGACATAGAGAGCAGGTATTAAGTAGTAAGACAAAAGACGTAAGACAGTTTGGTGGAAAACTATACGAACAGCGTTCGGTAAAGCAAAGCTCCAAGAATCCCACCAATGACTGGACCAATCACAGGTATCCAAGCGTAACTCCAATCAGATTTTCCTTTGCCATGTATCGGCAAAACAAAATGAGCAATCCGTGGCCCTAAATCGCGAGCAGGATTAATAGCAAAACCAGTAGTGCCTCCTAGACTTAATCCAATGGAAATAATCAAAAGGCCTACCACAATCGGATTGAGACCTTTGGTAAACTCATTGGCGCCAATAAACAATAATGCCATGATCAATACCATTGTTGCAATAACCTCGCTTATCAAATTAGCAAATACATTTCGAATGGCTGGGGCATTGCAAAACACGCCCAATTTTACACCCGGGTCTGCCGTTTCCTTCCAATGAGGAAGATAGTGTAGCCATACTAACGTAGCACCAACTATTGCTCCACCAAATTGAGCTAGAATATACCAGAGGATCAAGTCAGGCGCAAAGCTTCCATTCATTGCTAAAGCAATCGTGACAGCGGGATTGAGATGAGCTCCGCTAACATTTCCAACAGCATAAATGGCAAGCATCACTGCTAGTCCCCATCCTATTGTAATCATGAGCCATCCTCCATTTTCAGATTTCGACTTTCTTAATGAAACAGCCGCATTTACTCCACCTCCAAGAAGAATAAGCAAAAGGGTTCCGAAAAATTCCGCTACATAAGGGCTCATAGGAAATGGATTATGTTTGATTAAAGAAATTAGTGACCTGTAGATGTTAACTGAATTTCGTGATCAGTTGATTTTGCCTTTATCAACAAAGTTGCTAGCGCAGCAAGTAACAATAAAACACCCGCAAAGAGTATTGCATTACCACTATCGTTTCCTAAAAAGTTCTTTAATATGTATCCAAAAGATACTGTTTGCAAAATCATTGGTACTACTATCATCATATTGATGATACCCATGTAAACTCCATAACGCTCCTTTGGAATATTGCCCACCACCAATAAATAAGGAATACCCATCATACTCGCCCAGCCAATACCAAAACCTGTGATGGCGGGAAACAATAAGTACTTATTTTCGATAAATGGAAAAAGTAAAAATCCTGTTGCTGCCAAAAGCAGACATGCAAAATGAACCATTTTCGCAGATGACTTCTTAACAAAGTATACCAATGCAAAGGCGGAAAGAAAGGTAACCACGTTATACCAGCCATTGACCAGGCCCGTCCAACTTACAGCTTGTTCATATAGTTCAGGATTCGTAGATGGTGTAGCATTCCAAACAGAAAGGCCAATACTCTTAGACGCGTTTTGCCAATAACAAAATAACGCATACCATTGAAACAGATAGACCAACGCCAGTTGCCACATCACTTTTGGCATCTCCAAGATTGCCTCTACAATCTCAATATTTTGAGCAAAAAGTATTTTGGTGGTTGAATTGTTTTTTATCGCATCCAAGACTTTCCTGAATAGAGATTTATGAAACAGAGATGGCAAGAATAAAACAAGCATCATCGTATAAGCAAGAACAGAAGTGATGATTGAAATGAAAAACTGAATAATCAAATGAGGCTGACCTTCATTTTTCTTGTTAATCTCGTCTATTTCTTCTTTAGTGGGTGGAATTTCTGGAGTGGTGTGCATGCTCCACCAAATAGTTCCAATAGAACAAACCGCACCTAAAAAGAAAGAGGCAAACACCCAATTGGGGATGGCGCCAGTTCTACCAATAATTAAAAGGGGAAAAATGAAAAGGGAAACATTAGCAAGGGTTTGGCCTAGACCAGTGAAAAAGCTTTGCGTTTGAAAGCCAGTCGGTCGCTGATCGTCATTTAATTTATCGGCAATAAATGCGCGATAAGGTTCCATGGCTGTATTGTTTCCAACATCCAAAATCCAAAGCAATCCGGCTGCCATCCAGAGGGCACTACTGAAAGGAAAAAAGAACAGACAAATGCTACATAAAATCGCTCCGATAAAAAAGTATGGTTTCCTTCTGCCAAAGCGCGGGTCCCAAGTTTTATCACTCAGGGCTCCAATAATAGGTTGTATTAAAAGTCCTGTTACGGGGCCCGCTAAATTCAAAAGTGGAATTTCATCTGGGCTGGCACCCAAAAAATCATAAATGGGATTCACAGCACTTTGCTGCAAACCAAAACTATATTGGATTCCGAAGAACCCTACATTCATATTAATGATCTGCGAGAAGGTAAGTTGGGGTTTGGGAATAGTCATTCAGATTTCGTTAACCGATTAAAGTTGACGAAAGGAAATGGAACAAGCAAGCGGTCTTTTACTAAATTGAACTAGCTACTTTATTCGTTTCAAAATCATAGCCTCCATCGACCCCAATATCAGCTGGCCAGGAATAGGTTTCCTTTTAGAAAGAAGATCAGTATATGCTGCTTCCGAAGGGACCGAAAACGTATATGGCTTTTCATCCAAATTAAATAATACAATGACTTCATTCTTGCCATCAAATCTCCGATAACCCAAATGTTTTCCCTGCGATTGAATAAACTCTATTTCTCCCGAAATCAATACTGGATTACTCTTTCGAATAGCAATGAGCTTTTTGTAAAAATCAAAATGCGCTTGATTAAAAGCGATCGGGTCATACTCAGTTGGTCCGGGTTGAAAGTTGTTTCTTGGCTCCGCTTGAAAAGTAAATTCTTTCCACATCAACGGTTTTCTTGGATAGGGGTCATCCGCCCCCCACATGCCCATTTCTTCTCCGTTCCAGATATGCGGTGCGCCTATTGAAGTATATGAATGTACCAGATACAGACGAAGCCGTTTATACGTTTCATCATCAGGTTTGCCGGTTTTATAAAGAGGATTATCACCGGGTGACGCGCTGAATTTGTACTTGTTCGGATTATAAAAATCGGTGAGCAATCTGGGTGCATCGTGACTGGAGGCCACATTCATCATCGCATACCGATTTGATTTATTTAATCGGTTCCATTGAAACTCTAAACTATCTTTTAGCGTCTGTGCATCAATGGCGTTGTCGTTTTTCGCAAAGAAATACCGAGCGGGTCGATAGGCCTGGTAAAACATCACTGCATCGAACACATCTCCTTTAGTATAGGGCACGGGATTCATTAATCGATCAGGCCAAGCTTCCCACCAAATTTCTCCAATTAAATACGCGTTGGGCTGAATGGTACGTACCTGTTTCCTAAAGTCACGCCAAAAACCCAGTCCAATTTGATCGGCCACATCCAACCGATATCCATCAATTCCTTGTGACGCATCTCCGTCTGGAGCAAGCCAACGTTTGGTCACTGCAAAAATATGTGCCTTCGCCCCTTCGTTGATGTTTCCTTCGTACGGATGCCCCGCCTGCTTGAAGGTAGTAACATTCACTTTCTTTAACTCGGGCAATGAAGGAATATTTAACCATCCATTATAAGAGAATTCGTTCTCAGAAGTAGCCGGATTATCGAATGATTTAATATCGAACCAATCTTTGTAAGGGGAAGCCTGTTGGTTTTTTAACACATCCAGCCATGCCCAGAATGTGGTACCTACATGATTCCAGGAATAATCAAGGATAATCTTCATCTTACGCTTATGAACTTCAGCGATCAGCTTTAGAAACAATTTATCGGCACTTGTCCATTTCCACGTGGCTGGATCAGCAGGATTTTCACTGGCAATGATTTTATTGTCACCTACCGGATCTGGGCCAAAGTTTACATCTACATGATGATAATTGCGCGCATCATACTTATGTAGTGAAGGCGCATCGTTAATAGGATTAATAAAAAGAGCCGTAACGCCCAAGTCCTGAAGGTAATCTAACTTGTTGAGCACACCTTGCAAATCTCCGCCATATCTTCTGTATTGAAGCATCTCTCCAAAAGACTTACCCGGTAGTTTTGCCCAACTTTCTTGGTCAAACCAATTGTTTGTCCAGGGTGTAACGGACCATCCTTTAGGTGCATGCAAATTCAACGGTGCAATGTCAATATCGGTTGGCGTTGGGTCATTGGCCTTGTCTCCATTATTAAAACGTTCTACAAAAATTTGGTACCAAATAACTTCTTTCGACCATGCCGGTGGCTCATTATATGGAGTGGTTGATTGCGCACTCGAGTTAAACGAGTTCAAAAAAAATAGTAGAAACAAAAGTCGTGCATTTTCTCTCATAGCTTTACTTTTTTAGTAAAAACAATAGGGGAATAGCCAGGCGCTTATTCCATGCCTTTTCAGAATGGTTCTCACCCGGGAAAAACTTTGTCATCCAATTCTTAGCAGAATATCCTTTGGACTTGATCACTTCGTCTGCCTTCTTTTGCAAAGGAGGATAGAGAGCGTCTAACGTTTGATCACCGTAATCGAAGTACAACTTGTGCGACTTAGGATTTGGCAGATTTTTGGCTAGGTAATTGAAGAAGGCCTCTGGAATTGGGTTGCCCTCTACTTTAAAAGTGCCTGGCCAATGGGTGCTTAAGCAAGCCGCTCCGCCAAACACGTTAGGATACTCGCATATGGCGTACATGGAAATCAATCCACCCATACTCGAGCCCGCCACGAAAGTATTTTTTGTGTCTATCTTCGTTGAAAAGTTTTTATCGATAAAAGGCTTCAACTCCTCCACTAAAAACTTTAAGTAATTATCTGATATTGGCTTAAATATCTCCTTTGTCCTACCCATTTTTTGCAGCTGTGCAGTAATGGTATCTCTTTCTACTTGAGATAAACTCTCATATGGCTTCTGCGGAAAATACTCGGGGTGGCGCGTGCCTTCAGAATTCCAGGCACCTACTACGATACAGTTCTTTACTTTCCCTTCTTTTAACAATCTACCCAAGACCTCATCTACTCCCCACTCCTGCTTGTTCCACATAATAGCGGAATCATAAAGACCCTTCCCATCGTGCATATACAACACCGCATACTTCTTTTTGGTGTCATAACCATCCGGAAGCCAGACGTCCACATTACGAGGAACCACATATTTTGATTCAAACTTTTCGTAGTGTTTGATGGTTCCTGAAGAAACCTTGGGCACTTGTGAAATCGACACGAGATGACAACATACAAATAGAGTGATTATGAATATCGGTTTCATCTGTTTGAGTTAACTTTCTTGCACTTGTTACGCGGTCATAATACTATCGATTTTCACTGACAAACTCAAGTTTTCCACCTGTGATAAGAGTCGAATAGGCTACAGAATGATCTAAAATTTCCTTACCATTTAACTGTACTTCAAAAACCGAAACGTTCTGTTTGTTCGAAGTTAAACTGATAATTAACTCTTTGCTCTTAGCTAGTTTAACAACTATCTTTTTTGCCTGAGGAACTCCAAACACAAAAGTGCCATTTCCCGGGTTAACCGGATAAAAACCTAGCGTTGAAAAAATGTACCATGCACTCATCTGTCCGCAATCATCATTGCCTATCATTCCTGTGGGTGTGTTGTTATAAAATTGATTGCATATTTGCGTGATCAATTCTCTGCCTCTTTGGGGCTTTTCTGAATAGGCATATAGGTAGGCAATATGATGACTTGGTTCATTGCCATGCGCATATTGCCCAATCATTGCTTCTTGTCCTAGGTGTTTATTTGGGTTGAGTGCGCGGATGGTAAAAAAACTATCCAATTGTGCAGTAAAATTTCTTTTGCCACCTAACAAACGCATAAGCCCCTCCGCATCATATTGGGCAGGTGTCCAAAAATATTGCCATGCATTTGCTTCTGTATAATCACCCGGGTTGTTCATGGGCGATGTTGCCATCAGCGGATTGAAGGGGGTTCGCCATTTAGCCAAGCTATTCTTCCCCCGCATTTGCCTGGTTGTGCTGTCGTATAGGTTTTTGTAAAAAGAAGCACGCTTAAAATATTGTGTCGCAATATCTCGTTTACCCAACTGTTCGGCCATGGTGGCAACAAAATAATCATCTACTCCATGTTCTAATGTTCTTGAAACGGCTTCGTTGTCAAGGCTATCAAAAGGATAATAGCCATACTTGTTCAACAAAGGCCAATTACTGTTGATGTGTTTTTCGGATGTGGTTTTAACCATCTCGCTCAAGGCAGCATTTGCATCAAAACCTGTAAAACCTTTCTTGTATGCATCGGCCATCACCGGAATGGAATGATTGCCGATCATACAGTAGTTATCCTGACCCCATGCTGTCCAGATCGGTAAGAAACCGGCAGCCTTGGAATGAGCGATCATCGATTGCACAAACCCGTTGACTTTCTCAGGAGCGATCAGCGTATAGAGTGGGTGAGCCGCGCGGTAAGTATCCCACAAGGAGAGTGTAGAATAGTACTCATTGTTTTCCGCTTGACGGACGACATCGTCTGCACCCCTGTACTTTCCATCTACATCTGCAATGTTGGACGGCTGAATAAACAATCGATACATACAGCTATAGAAAATCTCTTTTTGTTTTTGATCTGCTTCTATTTCAATACGAGATAAATATTCATTCCATTTTCGTTTGGCTTGTGCTACAGTCCCATCAAAATCCCATTCAGGAATTTCAGCTTTTAGATTTGTTATTGCACCCTCTACGCTTACGGTCGACAAAGCAACTTTCGTTTTAAGCACTTTGTCCTTAAGTTCAAACTCCAAAAAGTATCTTGGCGCTTTCTCCTTAGGTTTCTTAACCAATTCGGTGTTGATGACAAATGGTTGATCAAACTGGATAAAAAAGAAATACTTTCGATCCACCCAATTTTTGGTGTGGCAAAAACCCGAAATACTATTTTGATTGCTCAATCTTACGTCACTCTCTAACACTAACGAATCCGTAAGAAAACGAAGTCCATGTTGTAAATCTACCAATAGCTTTGCTCGGTTGGACGGATAGGTGTATTGATGAAAAGCAACCCGTTCACTGGCAGATAACTCGACCCTGACTTGATTACGGAGCGTAACAGAATAATAACCTGGCGTTGCGCGTTCTGATTGTTTGTTGTAACCCTCACCAAATTTCTCAATCCTGGAATCGGTAACTGGCTGCAAGAGCACATCACCAAACTCACTGATGCCAGTGCCATTGGCACGTGTCTGAGAAAATCCAATAATGGTTGAATCCTGATATTGATATCCACTGGTGTAGTCCCAACCTTGGTCTCTGTTATCCGGTCCCGGTTGAACCATCCCAAACGGCAAACAAGGGCCGGGAAAGGTATGACCCGTTCCTTCTGTGCCAATGAATGGATCTACAAATTGAGTAAAATCCTTGTCATCATTTGCTTGATTCTGGCAAGCAAAAAACAAAACAACCAACCCAATCGATACCAAAAGTCTATTTACCAATTTATTCATTTGCTATTTCTTTCATTCTGAAATTAACTCAGGAAATTCCTTTCTATTGTATTCCTCAAGTAAGTTACTAGTAACGAGAGTCAAATTCATGTTGTAAGTAATCTTTCATTCTTACATTAATTTTCCATTGGTCGCCCAACGGCTTTTGTGTGACCGGCATTGTTGGCATATAAGGTACAGGCCCAAATTCCGGACAAATTGTAAAAACGTCTTCGGTCATTTTTCGCGCACTCATTATTTTTCTCCACCAAACCATGAAAGCCTCTAGAGTTGACTTCCATTGAGGAGCAAAAGGATCATTCACTTGTGGCGAATGTTCATAGCCCACGCGGGCATGAAGATGGTAAACGAAAGGAATTACTTTCTCAACAATTTCATTTTGATCGCTCAAAAGGCTTTCGGAGACAGTGCACCAATGTGAAAAGTCTGCGGTTAGTTTAAGTTGTGGAAATCGTTCTAAGTAGGGAAGCAATGAAGCCGCATGATAAGTAAAACGTCCGCGGTGAGTCTCATGTAAAATTTGTATTCCCGACTGCTGTGCTATGTTTTCAACCATTTCAATAATCCTACAATTATCATCAAATGAAAAATAATCTTTTCCTGTGTGACTATTGATGAAATTTGGCTTGAGCGCAACAATAGTATCAAGTCGCTTTTTTAAGCAAGCTGCATATTCCTTAACGCTCTCTTGCCGTAAAGGGAGAACTTGTTGTGCAATGAAGACAAAGTTCTTGTCCATTTTACGCGCGTATTCCAATTCAATTTGAAATTCCTTTGTAAAATCCGATGACTCGGGCATGTTTATCTCCACACCGTCATAACCCTCTTGAAGAATACGCCTGAAAAAGTCGGAAGGTGATGTTCCCTCTCGACCCCAATACGGACAGACAAACTTGATCTCCATCAATACTAGCGTTGATAAATGATCGGGTTAATCGGGCTGTTAATTACTTCTCCGACAGTTGCCCCAGGGCACCATGTATTCCAGTCGTTAATTTGATTTTTGTTTTCCGGTGCCTTCAACTTCATGTCTTTGTCCATAAAAATAATGGTCATCACCTTGCGCATTTGATTAGTCACATTGGCTCCTGCTCGATGAAACACCCATCCCGAATGAAAACTTATTTCACCAGCATCAAAAGGTTCAATCACATGTTTGAAATCCGTAACCCGTAGTTTTTGTTGAATAACGGCTTCACTTTCATCGCCTATTTCAAGTTCTCTTCCTTCCACGATCTGATGGCTTGCTGCACTAAATTCAAGCGATCCTAGCTCCAGTGGGGTCGCTTGTAATGGCATCCAGGCAGTAACTGTTTTATCAGTTTCCAATGGCCAATAATATTGATCGGCATGCCAGGGCGTAATTCCGCCACCACCCTCTTTAAAAAGTGCTTGATCGTGGTAAATTCTAACCCCATCAGTCTGCATCAAATCGGAAGCGATTTTTCCCAAACGCTTACCAAATATCAACTTCTTCACGACTTCATCTTCGCACCAAAGATTGAATAACTGCAAAAATGCTTTTCCATAAGTGCTTCGTTGCTCCAGAGGGGTGTCAATTGCTTTCATCTGATTTACCCTATCGGTAATTGCTTTGTTGAAGAAATCAAGTGTTTCTTCATTCAGCACTTGTTTCAATTTGATGTATCTATTTTTTTGATAAAAAGATACCTGATCGGCCGTTAACGGATAAGGCTCATCTAGAAACTTTAAAATAGAATCTGAAGGTTGCATAGCTGGTTTGTTTTCATCAAAATTACGTTGATTGTTCAATTGCACATTCATCGTAATGGCAAATACCGACACTATATTGACATGTCAAGTCTTATAGTTGTTTTAATAAGTCCAGTATGTCTTAGTTTTAAGCAGTTGTATCTTGTATCACACAATTACGAAAGCTTAGTCAACGAGGTGTTTGAAAGCCAAGCGTTAATAATTGTATTTTGGCACTATTCTATTTTTTTAACTCCAGCACCCACATGGTTTTAGTGGGGATTTTGGTCTTTGTGGAGAGGTCAAATGAATTACTACCCAATACATCGATAGCCCTAGAGAATTTGGACGTCCGCTCGCCATAGTTAGCAAAGTCTACATACATTGGCTTATCACTTGTATTCATCACACACATCACCGTCTGTTGGTCATCATAGCGGAAATAAACATACAGCCCATCTTTAGGAATATATTGCATCATCTTACCGGTTTTCAAAGCGGTTGACTGCTTTCGGTAGTTTGCCAATTTCTTAACCAGGGCCTGCACACTGGCTTCATTATCGGTCAAGCCTGCGCCTGTAAATGCATTTTTCTTATCTCCTACCCATCCACCCGGAAAATCCAATCGCACCCATCCATCCGGGTTGGTAAAGCCTTTCATGATGATCTCAGTTCCATAGTACATCTGCGGAATGCCTCTGCAGGTGAGCAGCCATTGAATCCCCATTTTCTGTTTCGCTACATCCTCTCCTACCACTGAAAAGAATCTGCTTACATCGTGATTATCTAAAAACAAAACATTGCGGTAAGCATCTTTGTACAGGTAATCAAACGCAAGCGTAGTGTACAATTTATTTACACCTTCGGTCCAGCCAAAGGGTTGGGTTAAAGCAGGTACAATACCATAGTCATGAGTTTGAAAATCAGTTGCCCCCTGCAAATTGCTTTTGAATGGCGCGTCTACGTTATTCTCCACGAAATAGGATTGTGAGGGTACGCCATGTACCCACAGTTCGCCAAAAATGGTAAGCTTCGGATATTCTGCATACAAGGTCGCATTACAGCGATTCATAAAATTCAAATCGTTATACAAATAGGTGTCCACCCGCCAACCGTCCACGCCAAATTCTTCTACCGACCAGACTGCATTTTGAATCAGATAATTGGCGACATAGGGATTGGTCTGATCAAGATCAGGCATCAGCTTTGTGAACCAGCCATCAGTCGTGATCTTTCTATCGGCCATTGCACTATATGGATCGAACAGTGGCTGATCCTTATAAGCTGTACCCGTATAAGACGGCCAATTATGAAACCAATCTTTTGCGGGCTTTTCCTTGAAAAGAATATGATCAATATCTACGTGATTGTACACGGCATCCTGAATCAACTTCAAGCCATGTTTATGCAATGAGTCGCTGAGCTGCTTATAGGCCACAAGCCCGCCCAAGCGAGGCTCAATTTTGTATTGATTCGTAAAGCCATATCCGTGCTCGGTACGTTCTGTTCGATCATTTTCTAAAACCGGCATTGACCATAAAGCCGTGACACCTAAATCTTTGAGGTAGTCGATATGATTTGATATCCCTTTGAGATCACCACCATGCCGATGAAAGATAGAATCTCTATTGAGTGTTTGATCACGCATCCCTGCAATTTTATCATTCTTCGGGTCGCCATTGCTAAATCGATCGGGCATGATAAGATAAATGAAATCGCTGGAGGTAACACCAACCGCAAAAGCTGAACCATTTCCAGGTCTGCGAGCATTTAACTGCCAGGTAATTTTGCTTTTCTTTTTTCCATCTACTCCAAAAAACGTAACGACCCCAGGCTTCGCTTCAGCCGAAATGACCACATCCAGCGCCTGGTATTTCCCATTTTCAAATAAATGGCTTTTAACAATCGATACGCCTGGATAATTAACAGTAAAGGTTTGCTTGTTAAATGTCGGATCTGTGCTCCTCAACAAAACCTGAACCGTATTCAACTTCATGTCCACCCACCAATGTGGAGGAGACACTTCTACTGATTGAGCGTGGGACGAAAAACATAAAAAACAGGCGGCTAAAAAAAACGAAAATCTCATGGCGATAAGAGTTAATTAATGGCAACTTGTGCCCACCAATATACCAATTTATCGATAACTGAAAACGAGCTTTTAGTCTCGCTGTTTCCAAGCCTATTCTTTTTGAAAAGTAACCTGCCGCAGAATCGTCTTGCCCATCGGTACTAACTCACGATTTTCCTGTTTTTGGGTTTTTTCGTTCAGAAAAATACCTGTGATTTTGGAGTCATCGGCCGCCAAATTTGACGCGGCTGACAACAGGTATCTTGCAAAACCGATTGGGCTATATTGGTAATCATGAAATCCCGATACGGGGAAATTCTTACTGATTGTCCCTTGACTGGAAATTGGCAATGCGTAGACCAATGATCCATAGGTGAAATAAACCTCATCTTCCTTAAATGAGTGCTCTTTGATGCTTGTTTTGAAAGCAACTTCAAAGTCCATTAACTCCTTTTCAGATCTGAAGACAAGTAAATCACCTTCCTTTTGGTAATCTACAGAAGAAGTAATTTCATCCGCCCAGGCAGGTTTACGGATTTTAAGAGTTAGTGTCTTTTTCCCATTTTTTTCAACCACAAATCGGATGGAATTACTGTAGGGATATTCCGTTATTGCTTTGACCGATATGTTTTCACCATTGATTTGAGTGTTTACTTCGGATGGGCCCAATAAAGTGGCAACCAAGCCCTCAGTGTCTTTCATCCACATACTTTGAACATAGTAGGGTCCTATACGGCCAGCATTAGGCACACAACAAACTGCAGCATCCTGATGAGCCGGGGAATACTTATAACGGGTTTGTTTTGGCTGAGTGGTATCATCATTACGCTTACCGTTCATAGAGAAAGAGTTATCTGTTTTCAAATAAGCAATCGCGCTGTGCTCTGGGTGTCGGGCACCCTGCGCGGCATTAAAAAATACGCGTTCCACTTTTTCTGCGTAATCCATCGCGCCAGTCTTTCCAAGGAGACTTATGTAGGAATGCATCAACTCATGAGTAGAACAAAATTCATAGCCGGTAGTAGTCGCATCCGCTTGTCGTTGTCCAATCCATTCGTCTCCTATCGGCCCACCTGAGGGAGCTGTTGTGCCAGCTATTTTCTTAAGGAAGTTATCCAATGCATTCATTAATTCAGTATCTTCGGATGAATAAGCCGCTGCCGACAATGCACGGAGGTGCTCATACGTATGCGCGCCATGCCCGCGAAGTTTATAAGCACTGTCCATCAATTTCGGTATCTGTGCATCTTCGTTCAGTTTATTCGCAGAAAAATCTTTATAAAGGAAAACACAATAGGATTTGTACTCACTCTTTTTAGTGAGTTGGAATAGTCGTTCAAATATGTCTGTAATCATTAACCCATGTGTCAGTCCACTGGCATCGGGGTTAGTAGAGTAGAATGGATGAGACGCATTGATTGGATAGTTGTTTATAATATTTTGGGTAGCTTTTTCTATTGCGTCTAGCACTTTCTCGTCCTGGGTATATTCATACCAACCTAAAAGTCCCCTGAGCAACGTTGCTTTGGACCAAAGCTCTCCGTTTTCATTGTCAAATTTATACCTTAGTTCCTGATCATAGATCCCTAAGTAACCATCCTCATCTTGCGTCTGAAGTATTTTGTTTACATATTTTTCTGCTCTTGCCAGGTGATAAGCATTGCCCGTTAGAATTGCGTTACGTATGTAGCCGTCCCACCAATTGCTTTGGGTTTCTGAGTTCCACCAAAGAAATTGAACCTGCCACAGGCCGTCATCAGTGATAGCCCCTACGTCTTTCGTTTTCACGCTTTTTGAAAGTCTGTCCTCTCCATAAATATCGTCTTTCAAAATCAAGTCGGGCACGATGCTATCCAAATGCCCGGTGAAGCCATCCAAATCGCCAACCATTTGCTTCTCGAGCCAACCGGTTGGTTTAATTTCTGAAAGGCGTAAGAGCTGAAGTTTTTCAGAGAGACTTTGGTGTTGTTCAGTTTCTTGAAGTTGTCCTGAGCGTTGTTTAGAGCAGCTTGTGACAAGAACAGTGCCTAAAAAAACAAAGGTTAATAGATTAAGTGCTTTAGCCATGTGAGTTAAATTATCAACAAACATATCCATTCTCAAGCAACTGAGTCGAAACAAAACAATCGAATATTAGCACTATATTGTACTTAAATATCTAATAATTGCAATATTCTTAACCATTCTGTACCATGAAGGCTTCCTTTGAAGATATCCAATCGAAGAAGAAAGATCAATCGTTTTTAGCCTATTCATTTAGTACCAAACAATTTAAATTCAAATGGCACTATCATCCGGAATACGAATTGACTCTGATTACCAGGGGCAGCGGAAAACGATTTGTTGGAGATAGCTATCAGGACTTTAGTTCTGGTGACTTGGTATTGATAGGGACAAACCTCCCCCACACGTGGGTTAGTGAACTGACAGACTCCCGCCTATCATCAGCTGTTGTCATACAGTTCTCTTGCAATTTAATTGAGCCTTTGCTCGAATTGTCGGAATTTCAGTCTATCAAAAAAATGCTGTCTCTTGCGAATCGTGGTTTGCATTTTTCCACAAAGAAAGCAGATGGAATAGTCACAAAAATAAGTAAGCTGACAGAAAAGACAGGCGTTGAAAAGATTTCAAATCTCTTGCTGGTTTTGAGCGAATTGGCGGAACGAAAAGCAGCCTTCCTTTCCTCAGCTAAGTTTGAGCCAGCCATCGGTGGCAAAAATGAAAAGCGGATCAATACGGTATGCGAATACATTCAAAAGAATTCAACTAAAAAATTTACGCTAGGTCAAATCGCTCAGCTTATTTATCTTTCAGAAAGCGCTTTCTGTAAATTTTTTAAAAGGTTGACCGGAAAAACGTTTTCAGATTACGTGAATGAAGTACGAATAGGTCACGCGTGCCAAATGCTAATTGAAACTGACAAACCTATTGCAGAGGTAGCATGGGAGACTGGCTTTGAAAGCCTCACTTATTTTAATCGAGTTTTCCTAAAAAAGAAAAAAATGAGACCCAAGGAATTCCGGTCGAAACATTTTTCAGGATAACCATTCTACTTTCTAGTGACCACTCGTTGAGCAATCAACTCACCTACAGCCCTACCCTGTTTCCCGCCCACCTCAAAGGCAGGACGGTAGTGTATGCCGCCATACATTCTGCTAATACCTGCTTCTTCTGCCGCTTGGTAAAAGGAAGTAAACTTTCTTGCGCCCATACCAAACTCAACTTCTGTTGAATCGGTAAAGGCATAGTTATCGCCAAACAATTTTGTCAACGCTACTGAAGCCGATGAAGAAATGACGCTGTGACCACTGGTATATTCCGGAAATGGAGGGGTCTGCAAGATAGGCACCCATTCTTCGTTAATGTATTGATTGATATACGTCTCTGGACGGATGACGCGACTTCTATACTTTTCGTCCCAGCAACTGATGAAACCATCTACCAGAGATAAAGAAACTCTAACATAAGCTTCTGTCGATTGCACCATCGTGGCTTTTGTTTGTGCACATACGGTTCTGGTAATATTGATCCAATGGCCTCCGGGAGAAATCTTTTTGGTGGCGAACATCACATGGCCTCGCACGTTCATAGCAAACGGATTGCAGTCCCAAAAGCTGGCAATCGCTCGTTGCTCCTCAGTAATATTCTTTACCACTTCAAAAACTTCAAAAGCCTCTTTATAGAACTGGCTAGTCTTCTCAATCGAAAATGGCGTTGGAGAAACCGGTTTAAACTGGGCAGCTGAATCAATTACAAATGTTCTGATCTTGTTCCAGTGAGGTTCAACTGCATCCATATAAGCAGGTGGCGTTGGCTTCCAGGTGGCGGGGTTGTTTTCTATTGAATACTTTGGGAAACTCCGTGACTGCTTATAGTTATCTTTTGACGACCAAGTTAGAATATGTGCCGCCACTTGATCACCATAAGCCACCGATCTTTCAAAAATATCGTCAGGAATACCAGTTGCCTTATATTCTTTCATGACCTGTTCAATAAAAATATCCAAGTCTGCCTCCGAAAATATCAACGTTCTACCAACTTTTAACATGGCTTGCGTGGCCGCCAAGTCAAAACTATATTCTAATGCGCGGTCTGGCTTGGGCACCACTTCCAATCCATGTAATTGGCCAGCCAAAGTTCTGTAACTAGAGTCCTGCTGGATAGCGGCTTCATACGCGGCAACGCTAACATAGGTATAGATTCTGCTCGCCACGGGCGGAGAAAATATGTCATGCACGATTCGGTCCGTGATTGCTTTCATGGATCGGTGAAGGAACTCTGGGTTCTTAGCTTTTTCCTTATACTCACTATTGTTCGAAGCGCAACTGGTTATAACCAACAGCAAAAAACCAAAACCTATTAATCTCATCTCTTCTTATTTAACAACGTATAAAACTTCCTCCGCTTGTTCAGAAACAAAATCATAGAGTACATCAATTGAAAATATTACGTCCTCGTTTTTTCCCCAAAAAATATTCCCGTTTTGCACATTGAATTTCTTAAACTTCTCTATGGCAAAGTATTTGAGGTTTGCCCCCTTAACGTATCGATGAAACAAGGGTAGAAAATCAACCACTTTAACTTCACCTGTACTGAATTTTATTGAAATCACGAAGTCATGGACGTAGCTGGCCGAGAGAACCAAAACTACTTTCTCTTTAGTTTTAGTCTTATTACCTCGCAGGTTACGTCTTGTTGATAAATGAACACTTTTTGCCATTTCTCGATTATTTTTACTTTGTAAGCCTTTAAAAAAACTGATACTTCGTTTACTTGAGTTTGGCTCAAAGGTCTTTTACCCTTCACTTTCCTAAACAACAAAATTAAGTCATTCTCGTGAATCAAAAAATCAACTTTACACTCTTGCTCTCGACCTACTTGAACATGCACATGGATTGGAAGATGATCATTGGAATAGAATCGAATCACATAATTCAGATATTGAAATATCTTAGGCATAGGTAAGTTCCAAAACTACTTCACTGAAAAACTGACTTTCGTCACCCCTACCCCTTTAATCTCCAATGATTTCCAGGTCTTTGGCAGTTTGGTTTTTATTTGCGTGATGCCTGCATCAGAAATGGTTAATCCACCAAATCCATTCATGACGGCCTGTAAAAATCCGCCTGCTCCGGTCGCAAAATAAGGATTAGTACCACCAGCTGTTTCCGATAAAACACCAAATGGTGGCACCTCGTTTGGTTTGTACGATTTCGCAAACAGCTCCGTTGCCTTCTCCAGATTCCCGATGCGAGAATAGATAGCAGATAAAGCTGAATGCCCCATTGCAGGTCCTTCGGGTGAGTAGCGCGGTTCATAGTACTTCAGATCCTTTTCGATCTGGGCTTTGTCCGAAATGAAGTCTAAGGGAAATGCCAACAAGTTTACGTCTCCTTGCTTGATAGTTACACCATCATAAGTTGCATTTTCCTTTGTCGTACCATCGGGAAATTTCAAGATCGGTATATTCTGCGCGACCACTTCCCAATCCGGATTTGGTGCAAGGCCCATCTCCTTGGCTGCTTGGGTCGCATACCGAAGTACAGTAATAGCCATGCCATTGGTGAACGCATTGTTGTCAATATTTTCTTGCCATTCGTTTGCACCAATTACATTGTTGATCTCAAATTTCCCTGGACCTTTCCTCTCTACACGGCTGGCCCAAAAATCAGCTACTTCTTTTAGCACAGGATAACCACGTTCTTTCAACCACGTTTTATCTTTGGTTACCTGATAGTATTTCCAAAACGCCCAACCCACGCAGCCAGTAATGTGGTGTTGAAATGGTCCAGTAAGAGCCCACACTGGAGTATCCTCGGTGCCTTCAGACGATGACTCCCAAGGGAACATTGCGCCTTTGTAACCATGCGAAAATGCATTCTGCTTCGCAGCTGCCAGGCGATTGTAGCGATACTCTAAAATTGATTTGGCAATCTCTGGTTGCAGCATAAGGATAGGTGGATACATCCACAACTCCGTATCCCAAAACACATGACCATTATAACCCAAACCAGAAAGACCCATAGGCGAAAGGCTCAAGCCCGTCCCCTCCCTGGCGAACGAGTAGAGATGGTATAGTGCAAATCGAACATCTTTTTGAGTTTGCAAATCACCCTCAATTACAATATCGCTCTTCCACAACTTTTCCCATTCTGCCACGTGGCGTTGGAGCAATCGTTCCGTTCCTTCCAATCGCGCGAAAATGGTGAGCCGTTCCGCTTCATTTAGCGGATCTTGAAAGTTGGCCGTGGAAGTTGCTGACGATACAACGCTAAATGAATAGCTCTCTCCCGTTTTCAAACTCTTGTTGAATTTCGCGAGATGCATACTGTAATCCCAATCTTCATGAATGAGATCAGGTTCTTGTCCATGGGACTCCGAAAAAATAATGCTATTGCTAGCCGCAACTGTGTGCTTACCAGAGGGGCTTTTTCCTACTGAAGATAACAAGGGCAACTTCACATGAGGCCGATCTATTTCGCTATAGGTATTGCGCACATCAGCCAAATGATTAGGGGCTTCAATGACACTCATCGGTGTCACCTTCACATCCTTCTTCGCTTTGAGCTCTACGATCGACATCGCTGTATAGGGCAAGTGACGAAGCGCCATCATCGAGTGCTTCACTGATAATTTATCACCCACATCAAAGGTTGTAACCAAAATCGCCTTCTTCATATCCAGTGTTTGGCGGTAGTTTGTAATATCTTTTATTCCTATTCGTCTACCATCAACATCCAAATTCATATTGGCATGGTTAAACGTTTTGAGGATATTAGAAACACGCCCACGTTGATAGTAGTCGTAGACACCATTCAATACCACGTCTCTCACTTTCATGGGTTCAGGCGAAGAGACCAAACCGACCATGCCATTGGCTACAGTCACTCCGTAATAACTGTTTGGGTCAATGGCTTTGGCTTCGATGAGCCACGGGTCGCTTTGCTGAGAAAAAACTTCAACTCCGCACAGAATTAAGATCAACGTGAGCAAATGCTTCATTGTGATACTATTTTAAATCCTACGATGGACTGATCATTCCTTGAAACTAAGATAATTTTCTCATTTTTGAAATTACTGAGTACCTGAATATGCCGTGTTTCTCCCTTCACCACAAATCCGGATTCTTGCGCGTCCACAGGCTTCCAGTTACCCATTCCGTCACCCAGCATAATCAGACCGATACTCGCATCATACCTACCAAAATCGGGCTGCACCGCATCTAAATTTCCGCCTAGGAGCAAGTCGTTGAAGCCATCCTTGTTAACATCTTCCATGGCGATCGCATAAACTGGAGCGAGTTGTGCTTCGGCTGGCAAATTCACTAGGGTTAATTTGCCTTTATCATTTCTTAGATAGGATGAACTGAGCGTTTCCACCTGCATGCGCGCTGAGTTTCCCTTTTGTTGGGGAGTGACAATGTCTTCCAGATTTACATTGCGGTAATCTTGGTAACGAAGGAATTTCCTTTTCAAACCTGGAAGCTGCTTTATCAACTGATCGCGCGAGGCAAACGGGTAACTTTTGTCTCCATTGTAGTAAACCAAAATATGGTCTGACCCACCGTTGCTATCAAAGTCACCTAAGTACAAGGATAAAGGCTGTTCGGTAGAAACTTTTAATCGGGAGTTCTGACCTAAGTTGCCAAGCACATAATCGTCATCTCCATCATTGTCGAAATCAGATGCCTCGATTGCGTTCCACAAGCCGCTAGTAAAAGTAAGGCCAAACTGTTCGGTCTGGTTTTCAAATTGATGATTCTGATTTTGGATTAAAGCGGTAATGGGCATCCACTCCCCCACTAAAATCAAGTCAACACGGCCATCCTTATTCACATCCGTCCAGGCAGCATCCTTCACTAAGCCTGGTCGTATTTGCGTTGGATTATTAAACCGGCTATTGCCAAGCCAATTCGGCACATCCGAAAAATCACCTTTACCGTCATTTCGCAATAAATAGCTTTGGGGAGCCATTCCGTACAAAAAAGGTATTACACTTGCCCCGATAAAAACATCTGTATCTCCGTCTCCATCATAATCAAATGGCTTGATACATGATGCATTCAAAATTATTCTTGGAATTGAATTATTGTCTCGTTGAAAATTTCCGCGTCCATCGTTTTTGTAAAGTCTAGGTCGCAAAGCCTCCGGTTTGTTGCTTGGGTCTTGCCCACCAGCCGCTACCAATAAATCCAAATCATGATCACCGTCTACATCGATAAACTCGGCTGCTATGTCCTCGGTAAACGAATCAGAAAAAAAGTCTTTATTGCGTTTCTCAATCCACCCACCTTGCTTTGTTTGAATAAAAATTGAAGCAGACTGATCTTTGCCACCGCCTACAAAAATATCTGTTAAGGCATCCCCATCCACATCACCTTGGGCTAACGGTGGTCCCTGGGTCGTTAGCATGTGGGGTATCAAGCCTTCGTTGTTGAACGAATTGTAATCATCTTCTTGGTGAACAAAATTTGGGACTGATGATTTCGGTAGCGGCTCAACCATCCGCTTACTTGGCAGCAGGCGCTGATAATCAAATCTTTCTTTTGCGTCTGACTGTTTTGCGGAGATAGTCTTACCTGCCTCAACACTATTCAATTTCTGGAAAGTTCCTTTCGGCCAAACAATAAGAATTGAATCAGCTTTGACAGAATTTCCTAAACCAACAATTATTCTCGTATCGGAAGAAGAACTAAATCCACGTGTAGCCGAAACTTCGCAGGATTGAAAGTCAGTACCTGTGTAAGTTAAAACTTTAGCTCCTATGCCGAATGAATTTGGTTTACTTCCAATTAAACTGATTCTTATGCTTTGCGATCGGGTATTATTTTGATATACGAAAGCCGGTTGATTGATGTTATTTACGACCACATCCAAATCTCCATCATTGTCCAAATCAGCGTACGCGCTTCCATTTGAAAAAGACGGAGTGTTGACTCCCCACTCCGTTGAAACGTCCTTAAAATGAATACCATCTACATTTTTAAAAACAAAGTTAGAAACCTTGCCATCCGGCATTGTATTCAAGATATTCAAGTCGGATGATTCGATGGTTTGAAGCGAATCTTGAATCGCTTGATTAGAAATGAAGTTGATATAGTCGAGGTCATTAGGCCTACGAACGATACCATTCGAAACAAATAAGTCTTTCAGTCCATCGTTGTCAAAATCTGCCATCAAAGGAGACCAACTCCAATCGGTAGCTTCCACTCCCGCCAAAGGCGCGACATCACTAAAAGTAAGCAATGAGTCTGTGATGTACCGATTGAGTTGAAGGCAATTACGAGCTACTTGATAATGGTATCCGAATTTTAATTTGTATTTGTAAACTTCGTATGCATCCTCACCCGCAGAAGTTTTAATTACTGATTCATCCCTTGGTAGCATATCCGTTGTAATGATATCAGGCCGCCCATCGTTATTGATGTCCGATATATCATTGCCCATGGAAAAGCGGCTTGAGTGAGCCAATGATTTTTCAAGAATCTGTTTAAACGTTCCATCTTTCTGGTTGATATACAAATAATCGTTTTCCTGAAAATCGTTCGATACGTAGATATCAGGATATCCGTCAAGATTAACATCTGAAACACCTACACCTAAGCCATACCCCAATCGACTGCTCAATATTCCAGCCTCACTGGTGACGTTTACAAACTTGATCAATCCAGTATTTCTTCCGTTGCTTAGCAATTCGTTTCTAAAAAGCTGATCACCACTCAGCGAATCAGACCTCACCCGGTTGGATATCGAAACATATGAGCTTGCACTATGTACAGAATGATTGAGCAAATAACAATCTAAATCACCATCTAAATCATAGTCAAAAAAAATAGTTTGGGTTGAAAATCCTTTAAACTTCAACCCAAACTCCTCCGTTTTATCGGAAAAAGTTAAATCACCATTGTTGATCAGCAACTGGTTTTGAGAATTGAAACTTTTGTAATTGCCCACTCCACAAACATAGATATCCAAGAAGCCATCTCCGTTGACATCGGCCATAGTAACTCCCGTCTTCCAATTCCCAATTCCCTTTGCGCCCGATTTTTCGGTAATATCTTCAAACCTAAAACCACCTTTATTGAGATAGAGCCTATTTGAATACTGATTAGAAGAAAAATAAATATCCAATAGCCCGTCATTGTTGATATCGCCACAGGCAACGCCACCCCCATTGTAAAAATAGAGATACTCGATAATGTTGAAACTCTTGTCCTCGGTCAGTTGATTGGTAAACTTAATACCTGTCTCTGTCGGTTGCTTTAATAAAAACAACGGAGATGACTTTTTCTCATCTTTACATTGTAAAAATAAAAGGGCAGCGAACAAGCTAGCACATCGTACCCACTGTTTATTCATTCACTTTCAGGAAAATAGGTGTGTCATTGTTACGTGCAACCAGAATTAAGTTATTCTTTCCTACTTTAATTCGCTTGATGTCGCGAACCTCACCATCAATCATCAATCCGCAATCTTTGTTAGGTACTACTTTAAATTTTCCTTTCCCATCACCCTTTAGAAATGTTCCGTAGCTTGCGTCATAACGCCCTGCTTCAGGTTTGACTCTATACAAGTTACCCCCCATCAAAATATCTTTATTACCATCTTTGTCAATATCTTCAATATGAACGGCATAAACAGGGGAGATCTGCGCTTCTATTGGAAGTGCCTCAAGTGTGAAGTTTCCATTTCCCTGATTGAACATGATACTTGTCGAAAAATTAAATGCATCTAACCGTTGGGCTGCTTTTAATTGTTCGGGACCAAAAATTTCAGAAATTGTTGCGTTCTTATAATCTTCATACTTTAGAAACTTCTTTTTTAATGAAGGTATTTGAGAAAGAAGGTCATGACGGAGTACCATGGGGTAACTTTTATTTCCAATAAAAGTTGTAATGATTTGTTCCATCATTCCGTTTTGATCAAAGTCACTTACCCACATTGTTACAGGTTTGTCAATACTAGCTCTGAACCGTGAATTCCAACCATGGTTACCGATTACAAAATCGAGATCTCCATCATTGTCAAGGTCTGCTGACGCAATCGTATTCCACCATCCGTTAGAGTTGATCAAGGGTATTGACCTTTCTAACTTTCCGTGGTTATTGATATACACACTAACTGGCATCCACTCACCCACAATAACAAGGTCATCATCGCGATCTGAATCAACGTCTGCCCAAATGGCGCTGGTTATCATTCCAATGTTTTCTATAATCTGGGCAATAGCAAAAAAACCTTTGCCATCGTTCTTTAGCAGGTAGCCATTGACGGGCATACCATAACTGAATGGTGCTAACCTTACACCAACAAATAGATCTTGATCGCCATCGGAATCAACATCAGATGCAACAACGCAAGAAGTGCTCTCAAATTTACCAGATGGGAGACTTTGCTCTGATTTGATCAACCCACCTTTACCATCGTTAAAATAAAGTCGATCTAAAAAAGCCGAAGAGCTTGGCGAGAATTCGTTGCCTCCGCTGCACACATAAAGATCTTGGTCACCATCGGCATCAGCATCAAAGAAAATACTACCTGTGTCTTCTGAGGTTCTTTCATTCAAAAAATGATCAATCTTTTTAACAAAACTTCCACTCTGCTGCTGTAGGTATATTGCACTTATTTGATCTTTTGCACCACCTATAAAAAAGTCGTTCAATCCATCTCCATTTACATCTGCAACAGAAACTTTGGGGCCCTCGGTACTCAGCATATGATAGATTAGTCGATCGCGATCAAAATCTACAAAATCGTTCTCTACATGCTTCTCGATAGCGGGAATAACAAAACCCTTTGAGAAAATCTTCTTTATTGTACCATCGTTTGAACGCTTAGCCAAAGCAACTCCTTCTGGCTCTTGTAACTTTAACGTTTGATTCGTGGCAACATTCGTCAAAGTTGTTTTCACTCCCGAGGGCCACTCTACCAAGACTTCATCTACGTTATCGACCTGTCCAACACCCAAATTGGGTCTTGGATCTACCGAAGATTCAAAACCACGATTAGGCAAGTGCTCTAAATAATAGGCCATCTCTCCAATTTTTGCAGTAATTTTTGTCCCGATAGCACTTGAATTTGACCCTAGGCCGTGCAGCTCGAACTTTAAATATCTATTGTTTCGATTTAGGATATTGCTTTCGTTGCGAAGGATCGAAGCCTGTTCATTTACACGATTAATAACTAGATCCATGTCTCCATCATTGTCAAGATCAGCGTACGCGCTTCCATTCGAAAAATTTAACTCATCAAGCCCCCAGGCAACTGTCATATTTTCAAATCGCAATGAACCCAAATTACGAAAAGCAAAATCCGAAACAGGTGTTGAAGGAATCAATTCAACCAGTTTTTTGTAGTCGACTTGATTATTAGACACAATCGACTTGACAACCTCTCCACTTGAGACATACTGAAGGTAATCTTGATTAGTGAGATCCTGGTAAATTCCGTTGGCAACAAAAACATCCTTGAGTCCATCGTTGTCCATGTCGAAAATTAACGCACCCCAACTCCATTCTGTTGCCTCCATTCCTGTCAATCTTCCTATTTCACTAAACGAATTATTGCCATTGTTTAGTTGTAGCATGTTGCGCGTAAACTGGTGGTAAAAATCGTTGTTCAAATTGTTTTGATATCGATCCCAGTTTTCGAAAGTAGTTACTGTCTTTAATCGTTGGTTTGACTCTGGCAACATCTCGGTAACGAAAATATCCGGATAAGCGTCATTGTTAACATCTGCCAAATCCGCACCCATGGAAGCTCCACTGACCGATTTCATTTGTTCTGTGAGGCACTCACGAAAACTGCCGTCTTGTTTGTTGATATACAGATAATCTCGCTCGAAAAAATCGTTTGATACATAGATATCCAACCATCCATCCTTGTTTATATCCCCTACTGACGCCCCTAAGCCAAATCCGATAACGCTTCCATAAATACCAGCTTGCTCACTAACGTCAATGAAATGTCCATTTTCATTACGCATTAACTTATCGCCACCCAACAAGTCGCGTTTAGGACGTTCATTCTTTTGAAGATTAAAACTTCCTATTGCCCTATAAGAGTTATTCAAAATATAAACATCGAGATCATTGTCTCTGTCATAGTCGAAAAAAATCGCATGGGTTGTAAAGCCTTTGTCAGCCAACCCATACTCTTTTGCCCGTTCGGTAAATGTCAAATCTCCATTGTTGATAAACAGCTCATTTTCCTTATTATCACCCTTTACATCACCCGAATTGCAAATATAAATATCTAGCCAACCGTCACCGTTTACGTCAGCCATACTTACACCTGTTGACCATGACTTGCTTCCACCCACACCTGCTGTGCGCGTAATGTCTTCAAACTTAAAATTACCTTTGTTAATGAAAAGCTTGTTAGGTGCCTGATTTGCAACTAAGTACACATCAATTAGTCCATCGTTATTGACATCTCCAATTCCGACCCCTCCTCCATTGTAAAAATTTCGGTAGGTATAAATATTGAATTCCTGACTAAATGCCAATTTGTTAGAAAAGGAAATGCCGGTGGAATCTGGACTTAAGGCAGAAAAAAGCTTCCGAACCGGCTTTTCGGCTGGCTCGCAACAAGAAACTGAAAACAGCACAATAGAAAATAATGCTAGCCTCCAGCATTGTTGCTCAAATGCAAATCTAGCTTTACTTATCTTCACTCCTACTAGCGTGCTTAAATACTGGATTCAGAATATCCTGAACTTCAACTGATACACTCTTCATATCCCATGTGTAAACGAGTATTCTTCTATTTCCATCCAATTTAACAGGCATCTGCTTACCTCCTACGTTTGCTAAAATAAAGTTGTTCCCACCATACCAATTCATGAGTATTTTCTCGGTTTTACCAAGCAGTGAATCTGATTGCATATCCCTGTTCCAGGGAGCCCATGCCCTATAACTAAATTGCATCTTCATATTTATGATTTTGTCGTTTTGATCAAACGAAGGATAAAAGAGCAAGCTTATGTTGGTCGGATTACGATGAAACAATGAATCAGAAAAAACATATTCCACATTGTTCCCCGCCCCCGCAGTTACCAACTGCTGCTTGTTTAAATCAAAACATTTTCCATAAAATTCATTTCGAGTGTCTCCGAATCGAATTCCGAAAAGAAGTGAATCATTTCTAACCCCTTTGGCCAATTCTGCCTTTACTAATCGTGTATACTCCGACTGAAAACAGCCTGACAACGTCACACAAATTGACAGATAACTAATGCTGTACTTCAAAAACTTCCAGTTTGCTCCCATATTTTGCAAAAAAAATATATTTTATTCCTTCGCGTTCAATATACTCTATTCCTCTAATTTCGCCTTCAACTCCTAAGTCAATACCTTTATCAAATTCAAAAATTCCTTTTTTCAGCTTACCAAGAAACAGCCAACCACCTGACGCGCTATTTGGACCAAATTGTGGTTTTACATTATCTTGGTTTCCACCCGCAATTAAATCAATTACCCCGTCATTGTTAACATCAACAAGCCGCATGGCGTAAACGGAAGAAAACTGAGCTTCCTTTGGCAACGGAACTTTTTTGTAATCGCTATGATCTGAAATTAAGAGCACCGATCGAAGTTCATTTACTTGATAGATAATAGATTTTTCTAGTATCTCCCTTGGAAAAAGATCAGTCATTGATTTCGTGGCATAATCTCTATAATACAAAAGCTGCTTCTTTAGTCCCGGCAGCTGAGACAATAACTCATCTTTATCCAACAACGGGTAGTACCTACCGTTGAGTTCTGTGCAGAATATTTGCTCAATAGATCCATTTTGATCAAAATCATTAACGTACATCCTGTCTTTGCTACGAAAAAATGAATTCAATCCATTGTTTCCAACAACAAAATCCACTTTCCCATCTTTGTTCAAATCCCCTGATTCAATCTCATGCCACCAGCCTTCCGAGTCAATAAGCCCGAATAATTCTTTGTCATTTACAAAGTGTCCTTTTACATTTTTGAGAAAGATGATGGGCATCCAGTCACCAACTACCATTAGGTCTTGCCACCCGTCATGATCTACATCCTGAACCTCGATGTCAGTAATCATTCCGAGTTTGTTAAGATCAGGGGCATAAAACATCGTTACGTCCTTAAACCTTCCCATACCGTCATTTTGAAACAAGAAGCCTCGCCCCCCCACCCCGTAGCTAAACGGGTCAAAACGTTCTCCAATACAGAGATCCAAATCTCCGTCATTGTCAAAATCAATGGGCTTCACTACACTGGTAGAGGTGAATTCTGAAAATGGTAATCGATTCGGTGAAACCGAAAACTTCCCAAATCCGTCATTGAGCAGGACAACATCCAACAAATTGGTTGAACTTTTTGGATAGGAACGCCCTCCAAAAGCAAGATAAAGATCAATATCACCATCTTTATCGGCATCAAAGAAGGTGCCTTTGGTTTCTTCAGAACCGACAAACGACTCCATGATTGGCATGTCTTGTGCTACGATTTTACCAGCCTTGAAATCCAAGAAAATACCAGATTGCCCCTTCCCTCCACCAATATACAATTCATCCTTTCCATCTCTATTGATGTCACCTTTTAGAACAGAGGGCATTTCATTGGAATACATCATCGGTAGCAAACGATCTCTGTCAAAGTCGTTTAGCCCGTTCGTAGCATGGGTGAACTGAACCAACTCAATACTTCTTAATAGTGGCGAACTCGGGCTACCTGATTTAGGAAAATCCAAAACTCTCAGACTGTCTTTTTGAATTCGAATTACTTGGTTTGGTTTAACGTTCACAAGCTTCGAATACCCTCTAGTTGGCCATGAAAAAACTACTGAATCAATCAAAGTAACGTTTTCACCCAACCCAATGACCACTCTGTTTGACACACAGCTCTGGTAGCCGCGCACCACGAAGTTATCGGACAGAAAAACCCTTGAACCCACATACGCTTTCACGTGCGTCCCTGTGCTAAATGTATTATCTGATTGAGAGGTAATCAAAAAACTAATATTCTTAAACCGGGATGTATCCGTTTGGTTCTGAAACACGCCTGATGGCGCATTGACATTATTGACAACCAGATCCAGATCACCATCATTATCCAGGTCGCCATAAGCACTTCCACTTGAATACATGGGTTCACCTAGACCCCACCCGCTAGCTTTATTTTCAAACTGAAGATTACCTTTGTTTTCAAAAGCATAATTCGGAAATTTTGATGATGGCATAGAATTGACCAGCTTAATAATTGCCTTCTTTTCTTGTTGGATCAGTGCGCGAACATTTTCGTCAGATCCTGTGTAGGTCAAATAGTCTCGGTCTAATAGGTCTTTATAGATGCCATTAGCTACAAAAATATCTCGTTTGCCATCACTGTCCATATCAAAGAGCAAGGCTCCCCAACTCCACTCCGAAGCGGCAACGCCCCCGTATCGCCCCACTTCTAAATAGCGCCCAGGGCTGATTTGCTTTTGAAGGACGTTCCTCGCAAACTGGTGGTGATATCCCTGTTGCAGATTGAATTGATATTTATTCCAAGACTCAAAGACTATCTTTGATTTCCTTCTCGCCAAGGAATCTGGAAGCATCTCAGTAACAAAGAGATCCGCCAAACCATCATTATCCAAGTCGGCAAAATCAGCCCCCATAGAACCCATGCTAATAGACTTAAAATACGTTGGCAGTGATTCGGTAAACGCTCCTTTTTGATTATTGATATATAAGTAGTCCCGTTCAAAAAAATCATTAGAAATAAAAACATCAATCCAAGTATCATTATTAAAATCTCCCAAGGTGATGCCTAAACCGAAGCCGATACTACTGCGGTAGATTCCCGACTGTAGTGAGTGGTCTTTAAAATACCCCCCCTCATTTATAAAAAATCTATTTCCTCCACCCATTTCATCTGGCACTTGGCGCTGTTCTTTCACCAATTCAAAATTTCCAACGGGTTTAAATGAATTAGTTAATAAATAACAATCCAGGTCACCATCTTTATCATAATCGAAGAAAGCTGCTTGCACAGATAACCCAATTATATCTAATCCGTATTCTTTGGCGCTTTCGGTAAAGGTGAGATTGTGATTATTGATAAATAGTGCATTGTGTCTGTTGGAAGAATTGGGATCTCCAGATTTACAAACATAAATATCCAAATATCCATCGGCATTGACATCAGCAAAAACAACACCCGTTGACCAAGAACCACCACAACCAACGCCTGCCGAGGAGGTGATATCCTCAAATTGAAACCCACCCTTGTTTTTAAACAATTTGTTTTCCCCTTGGTTGGAAGCAAAATAAACGTCTTCCAAACCATCATTGTTAAGGTCGCCAATAGCTACACCTGCGCCATTATAGAAATTACGATATGTATAAGGATTAAGTTGCTCGGTATATACAAGCGAATTATTGAATGTAATTCCACTTTTACCAACAAGATTTTTAAAAAGCTCAGTAGGCGGTTTCTCCCGATCGCTACAAGCCGCCAGCAAAGCAGAAAAGATCAAAAAATAGTACCTCATTGGATCAAAAAAATAGCGCCTAACAAAGTTAGGCGCTATTAACATCAAATTTTAATCTCTTTCTATTATTGGTAACCCGGATTTTGAGTAAGCTTATTTACCCCATCTCCAGAAGTCGCATTGATTTGCTCGATAGGTATAGGCATTAAATTTTTAAAAGCATCTGAGTGTGCAGGCTTTTCCCACCAAGCATTACCCCAAGCGCCAAAACGTATCAAATCTGTTCTTCTCAAACTTTCAATAAATAACTCACGACCACGCTCTGCCAAAAGAGTGCCGGCTGTAAGGCTACTAAAAGCTGGAACTCCTGCACGTGTTCTTATTTGATTTACCAACGTCAAGGCTGTTGCATCACCATATCCATTTTTCCTTGCGAGCGCCTCTGCCTTATTCAGCAACACTTCCGCGTATCGCAAAAGAGGATAGTCATTATCCATATTCTGAAATTGCCCTAGTTTAAATGAAAACTTACCGAGACGTGCACCAGCCTGACGAGACCCATTTGGGGACAACATGTTAATCTTGGGAGTATAATTAATTGCAGCCCCGTCTTCATCGCCTTTATCAAATGCCAAGTCCAAAATTGGGCTTCCATTCGCATCAAACTGTGGTCCCACAATAAAGTTATTCGCCTTCCTTTCATCTGCCGTTTCGTACGAATTGTAAAACTCTTCCAATGTGGAGTAACCATTCCACGGTTGCTCAGCTAGCTTAAAAGTGAGCTGACTTGGGTAATGAAGTGTCATCTGGGCTAAATTCATACCTTGGCCAGTGGCTTCATCGAAGGGAGCCACAAAAATATGTTCTGGGTTTTCAACATTTGAAGGTGAAAATACATCTTTATACTTAACCCCGGTTATAGTATAAAGCCCTGAATTGATAACCGCATCAGCCGCAGCAATTGCTTTGTCATAATCAGCGTTGTCTGGAGCCGTTCCTTTATAAATGTTCGCATTCAAATACAAGCGAGACAAAAGCGCATTGGCTCCACTTTTGTTGAAACGACCATATTCCTGTTTGCCAGACGGAAGGTCTGGTAAAGCCGCAAGTAATTCTGACTCCACGAATGCATATACAACAGGACGCTCTGATTGGGGGAATTTTGCTGTTGAAGTGGCTAAGGGCACTCTTCCAAAAACATCCAACAACCTCCAGAAGAAATAAGCTCTCAGAGTCCGCAGTTGAGCGACATTTCCAGCTGTCTGAGTTTTTGACAACAAATCGTTACACTGAAAAATACCCGCGTTCGCATCAGTCCAAGCATTATTTATTCCACCAACAGTAGAACTAAAGGTATGCTTGTGCATATTTAGCCAAATGCCACCATCAAACCAGTCACCGCCTTTTTGGGTAATTACTGCCTCATCGGTAGATACTTCTTGCACCGAAAAGTAGCTGTTATGGCCAGCCGTTCCATTCAATACGCGTGTAAATGCAGCACCCAGACCATCATTTGGACTCGGCTTGTTAACGTTGTTCTTCTCACCAACACCTTTGTTGAGCGGAACTCCGGGCTTGGTAAAATCACCCTTGATCTCCTCATCCAGGTTGGTACATGCTGCACCACCCAGTAGAAGGGACGTAACCAGACAATATTTTACTAAGTTTTTCATATTTTTTATCTTTTCAATTAAAATAAACTATTAAAGACCAAACGTTAGACCAAATGTAAATGTTCTGGGGGTAAAGAAACTATTTCTTCTGTCAATTCCAGGAGACAATACATCTTGCTCAGCAACTGGAGGAGCAAATCCACCATTGTCAAATGCTCCTGGATCTTGTAACACCGGCTCAGGATCAACACCAGTATAGCTGGTAATAACGAACGCATTTTGAACGCTGGCATAAAGCCTTATGTTTTTGAACGTCCCGTTAGGGTTACTGCGTTTTACAGTATACCCCAATGTAGCGTTATCCAACTTGAAGAAATCAGCTTTCTCCACATACAATGAGCTAAACTTTGCCTCTGTTAATCCAGCTACCGCTTTGCTGGTAATCACGCGATTATATGAATTGATCGCGCCTGCGTCCAACGGTTCATAAAAACCTCTGAAGCTATTTACCAGACTATGGCCAAAGGCTGAACGGAAAAACACGTTCAAATCCCAATTTTTGTACGATAGCTGGTTTCTCCAGCCTATTTCCATTGTTGGTATACCACTTCCTAATTTCCTGTAGTCACCGTTTGCCAGCAATGCAGAACCCGGCTCAGCCAAAATAGTTCCGTCTCCGTTCAGGTCAGCAAATCTAACAGTTCCATCAGGATTTGCCCCCGCAAAAACAGGACCCCATATTTGGCCAATCTCTTCGCCAACACCCACCCGAATCACTGGCGTACTGTTTTGTCCTGGTGCGCCAAAATTAGACCTTACTTGCACGGGTGCTCCCACGAAAGACTCAAGCGTAGACTTATAACTACTTAACACCAGACCCGGAGTCCATCTAACTTGGCCAAATTGTAGGGCATCATAATTCAAATTGAATTCAAACCCTGTGGTGTTCAAAGAACCTGCATTCCTAAACTGGAAATTTGCCCCCACCTCTGCAAAGACAGCAGGTACTCTTTGTATGAAATCTTTAATGTCGCGAGAATATACATCAACAGAACCCGTGAACTTACCTCCGATACTAAAGTCCAAACCGAAATTGGTCTCTCTCTTCTCTTCCCATCGCAAATTTGCATTTGCTGCTCTATCTGGGCCAATCGACCCGCCAAGTTGGTTATTATACAAATAAAGTCCCTGAGACAAACCAGCATCGGTAGGTATAGACCCAGTAACGCCATAACCTACCCTCAATTTCAGATTATCAATTTTCTTGATCTGCAAATACCTGTTTAAATCTACTCCTAAACCAAAAGCAGGGAACAAGCCATACCTGTTATTTGCTCCAAACCTCGTAGAACCCTCATTTCGAACAGAAGCATTGAAGAATATCGCCTTGTCGTAGGTAAGACTGACTCTCGCAAATTGCGCAATAATCTTATTTGTTGGAGATGCACTACTTTGTATGTTAATGTTGTTAGCACCAGTGATGCCTGAAAGCAAGTCACCAGACTGCTCTAGCGCATTGTAGCCAAGTAAATCACTTGGAAAATTGCCCAAGGAAATGAAGATATCCTCAAAATTGTCCTGTTGATAAGAATAACCTGCATTAGCACTTAAGTCAATCTTTCCAAACTGCTTTGTATAAGTCGCATAAGCCTCAAATAAGGTAGCACTTCTGTCAGAAGTATATCTTCTCGCCAAGCCACCTCTGTTCAAACCTCTAAACAAAGAATTTCTTGAATAGTACTCACCATTCAACTGGTTTTCATACTGCTGACCATAGTTAACAGTAAACGTTAGGTCATTGGTTATACTATAATCGATTTTTGCGTTGTAGTTTAGATTCCTCCGCTTACCCTCATTGATATTTTGTTCCAAAATAGCGACCGGATTAAAATTATCAAAAAGGATGGCTTGAAAAAACTCTCCATTGGCGAACCTTTTAGGGGCTGTTGGATTGTAGACTGAAGCGTAACGCAGTGCCTCAGAAAACGAAAAATTACTATTTCGATTAGTGAAGGACATATTTACATCAATTTTTAACTTATCATTCAACGCAGAATGAGTAAGATTTGCCCGGGCATTGATTTGATCAAAGCCCTGCTTCTTCAAAATACCTTGAACCTCCCTGATGTTAGTTGATAACCGGAAAGTGGTATTTTGGTTGCCCCCAGAAATACCTAAGTTATGTACTTGGGTAATGCCTGTTCTCGTTACCTCTTTTTGCCAATCTGTGTTTCCACCCAAATTGTTACCACCCGCAGCAATGAATTGGCTTGCAGACATTACCGGAACTCGGGTCAATACTTCGGCAGCAGCCACATAACCATTGTATGTAACGGACAAACCACCACCTTTTGAGGATCCTCGTTTTGTTGTAACAAGAATAACACCGCTTGATCCTCGGCTACCATAAATAGCTGCGGCAGAACCATCCTTTAGTACGTTGATTGACTCGATATCGCTAGGGTCAACGTTATCCAGAGACGCGCCCAATACACCATCAATAACAACTAAAGGCTGAACGTTCGCACCTATCGTAGAAATACCACGGAGTCGAATTACCGCACTAGCGTTTGGGTCGCCACCACGGTTATAAATACTTAAGCCCGCTACCTTGCCTTGCAATAACTGTGTAGGGTCGTTAACGTTACCTTGGTTAAAATCCTTTGGAGACAATGCAACAACCGAACTTGTAATCTCCTTTTTATCTTGTGTTCCATAACCTACAACCACCACCTCAGATAAGGAAGTGATATCAGATTTTAAAGAAACGTCCAAAGAGGTTTGAGACCCCACAGCTACTTCCTGCGTTGCGTATCCCACAAACGAGAAAACAAGTGTGGCGTTGGCACCTACGCTGATGGTAAAGCTACCATCTGCATCCGTTACCGTACCATTAGTGGTTCCTTTTTCTAGGATGTTTACTCCTGGAATTCCCGAGCCATCGTCAGATGACTTTACTTTACCTGACACGGAACGCTCCTGTGCGAAACCCACCAGGGTTGCGAACATCAGAACCACCGCGAGATACCTGCGAACAAACAGATACAATTTGGTCATAGTTTAATTGATTTAAGGTTTTAGTTAAGTTGTCTAAACAGGATTTATTAAAAAATCCCTCTCAATGTTATCGATTTATTACAAAACAACCTAAATAAAAATTGGAAAACGGTATCGCAAACGTTTGCAAAAACAAAGATTTTTGAAAAAGGCTGTTACAAGATAGAAAACAGCCTTTATGAACGCGTTCACTCACTTTTTCGAGCTACCGGATGTTTGTGCATCAGTCTGTCTCACGACCCTTAAGCTGCTGTTGTTCCTTCCTATTAGAAAATAGTCCCTTCCGCCTTTTCTCTTCAGTGTGCCAATGGTTCGAATATCACCGGTCAGCCAAAGGCCGTTAGTTGTCTGAGTCAGTTCTTCAAAATGTCCAATGGGATTCCTACTTAGTAGCTTGCCATTTCCAGCATCTAGATTTCCAAACTGACTCCGGTACGCATAATTATTACCGGCAACGAGAAGATCAAGCTTGCCATCATCAGTAAAGTCATCTGCAACAATACTATTGACACTGGAGATCTGAGCCGCCATCGGCAATGGCGAAAGTGTAAATCGCTCGTCCCCCAGATTTTCCAGATATGAGGAAGCCAGTGTACGTACGCTTAGCTGCCTGGGGTTGCCTGTCCCAAGCTTTGAAAAAATCTCTGCAGATGTTGCTCTACCATATGAAGCATAATCACCAAATGTTTTTCGTAATGGATTGAGTTGATTTAGCAATTCATCGCGCGAAGCAATGGGATAACTTTCTGCTCCATTAAAACAGGAAATGATGGGATCCATTTTTCCATCACCATTGAAGTCGCCTACAGCAAGATGGAGGGGATGTGCATCAGAGGCTTTCCAAGGCAGGGTCAATCCTTCATTACCTACTACAAAATCAATGTCACCGTCACTATCAATGTCAGCCGCAATCACCCGGTTCCAAAGGCCGCCAGATGTCGATAAAGTTTCATTATTTGACTCGATTAATTTGCCTTTCGCGTCATTGTAATAAATGCGAATCGGCATCCAGTGACCCACCACGATCAAATCCAGCCAGCCATCTTTATTAACATCTGCCCATAGCGCATCTCGCACCACTCCTAACTCTCGCAAATCCGGATTGACTTCTTTGGTGGCAACCACTAGCTTGAATTTTCCGGTCAATGGATCCGACTCATTTCGTAAGATGGCTCCAGCTGAAGGAAGAGGAAATTTACCCGGCAACGAACTTCCTCCCACGAATAAATCAAGGTCGCCATCGCGATCGTAATCTCCAGCAACTACGCAACTGCCACTTACATGGTCAACAGGCGTACTGCCCTCAATGGCTTTTTGAAAATCTCCGTTCCCATTGTTAATATAGAGTCTGTCTTCTTGTTCAGTGGTTCCATTTTCAAATTCGTTTCCACCACTTACCACAAACAAATCTTGGTCACCATCGCCATCCACATCAAAAAAAGTGGCTCCCACGTCTTCTGTTGCAGCATCCATCTGCCAGGGCCGATGAGTCGCTTTGTCGAATCTTCCCTTGTTATTGCTGAGGAACAATTCTCCCGACTGACCTGCGGCACCACCAATGTAAAAATCATCATCTCCATCACCATTAACGTCAGCAACTGCAAGGGGAGGACCAATCATCGACAATCGATAGGGCAACAACGGCTCTCGATCAAAGTCAACAAATGAATTTTCCTGATGAACAAAGTCAACGTTAAGTTCCTTGGTCACATCTTCAAAATAGGGCTTTGCCACAGCTGCCGATTTTGATAAATCAACAATCGAGCGACCATAGTCAATTTCCAGTAGTTGATTGGAGGTTTGCTTTTCCACCACGGAAATTTTCCCATCTGGCCAAGTGACCCTTATCTGGTCAATCTTTTTTTGATCGCCTACACCAAACAACAGCAAAGCATCCACTGCAGATTGATAGCCACGCGTGAGCATTAACTCCTGCACCTGCGTCCTGTCTCCCGTTTGTACCTCAACGCGCGCACCAACCCCAATCCTATTGTTCTCCGAGCCCTTCAGTTTAATTTTTAAAAAATTTTTGTTCAATTGATCGCTTGCATGATTTTCCCAAATAGTCGCGTGCTCGTTTGTGTTATTCGTAATCAGTTCCACATCTCCATCATTATCCAGATCGGCATAGGTAGCACCGAAAGACAAGTTTGGCTGATAGATCCCCCACTCTTTGGAACGATCAGTGAACGTCAGATCTCCATTGTTTTGAAACAAGTAATCGCTGGTTTTGGTAGAGGACATCTGGCTAATAAGTTTATACAATTCCAACTCTTTACCTTCCTTTTGCGCTTTCTGTTTTTCATCCTCCACCGTATATTTCAAAAAATCCATACTAGTAAAATCGCGCAGGTATCCATTGGTAACAAACAAGTCTTTATACCCGTCATTATCCACATCCACCCAAAGCGGAGCCCAACTCCAATCAGTGGAAGATACATTCGCCAACTGACCAATTTCAGAAAATAGTGGGAACCCATCAGGTCCAACTCCATTATTAAGTTGGAGTGTATTTCTCATTTGTTGATGATGGAATCCGCTGTCCAACATCAACTGATACCGTTGATAATCATCTGGCCCTCGTAGTAACTTCTGCCGGAAGTTATCTTCTGGCCACATGTCTACCTCAATCAAATCAAGTTTCCCATCATTATTAAAGTCAGCTAAATCCGTTCCCATTCCATTTCTGGACAAATGACCGAATGACTTTTTAGTCGCATCCGTAAACGTACCATCTCGGTTGTTGAGATAGAAATAATCTTGCTCTTCATAGTCGTTGGTAACATAAATATCTGGCCACCCATTACTATCTACGTCTCCTATTGAAACACCCAAACTGAAATTGAGCCCTCCACCATGTATGCCGGCTTCCTTACTTACTTCAGTGAAAAACCGCTTCTGTGAACTTTGTTTTGTAGAATCAACTACAAGATCATTGCGATACAATCTGTTTCCAAAATTGGGGTGTCGCTCGTTTCGTAGTTTATTGGTGTTGATAAATGGAGAATAAAAATGAACCCCGTGATTGATTAAAAACATATCCAGATCCCCATCGCGATCATAATCAAAAAAAGCAGCTTGTGTAGAAAAAGTACCTGGCGCATCCAACCCATACGAAGCAGCTTGCTCCTCGAAAACAGGAATGGATCCGGTAGATGAACCTCCATTAACATACAGTTCGTTGGAAAGGATGTTTTTTGAATCCGGGCCTGAGTAGCAAACATAAATATCCAGCCAGCCATCGTTGTTAATATCGACAACGGTTACACCCGTTTTCCAAAGGTTTCTTCCGGCTACTTTCGCTTCTTTGGTTACGTCTTTGAACCGCAGGTTACCCTGATTGAGATAGAGGCGATTGCTAACGGTATTACCCGTAAAATAAAGATCACAGAAACCATCGTTATTAAAATCTCCCGCAGCTACTCCCCCACCATTGTAGGTATACTCATAGGTAAGAATATTGATCTCTGGTGTTTCTACTATAGAATTTTCAAAATCAATTCCTGATGCAGCAGATTCTAATCGGGTAAACAACGAGGCATCTTTCTTGTCGCAACTCTGACAGAAAAACAACAAAAGAGATCCTATTGCTGCACTATACCATGACGAAGCCCAACGCGGTTTCAAAAAGTCAAAACGAGCTAACAAATTTAGTAGCACAGAAAAGATGCGATTACACAAAAGTAATAAAAGTCGTGTCAGCGCAAGGAACTCGATCAATGGCCTCTCAAACAAACTTCAACCCCTACTCAACTATTTTTTGATTACTCGCTTTCGCACTAGACCTCCCTCTGTTCTAATTTCCGCGATGTACAATCCGGTAGCGATTGAGGCAACATCCCAACTTGTGTTGTCAATTCGAGTCAACGGCAGCTTATTCCCCTGCGTTGAAACAAGACTAACTGAAATGATTTGTTCTGGCGCCTCGATTTTGAGTATGTTATTTGTTGGGTTCGGGAAAAGTTGAATAGCCAATTCGTCATTTTCTTCAGTTCCGGTAACTACTTGCGCTCCTCCAATATTGACATCCGTATACAACTTGTATTGACCCGGCTGCAATTCAATCGTAAAAGAAGTACTGCCAACAGTAATTGTCTGGCCTCCTCCATAATAGTCATACCATGTGCCTGTGTGAGAAAACGTAACCTGTGGCGATTGTACTGTAACATCAAAATTGGCCACTGCTACTACATTCATAGTCGCAGTTGTAGTTGGGGCGGAATTGAACGGTTTGTTTTTGATTGAGACTTGCTTTACAAAACCACTGCCTGAACCAACGGTTGCATCACCATTGGTGAATACCGTATGCGTCTTTCGTAACTTGATCAGGTCAGCTGTCACATCATACAAACTCTTTCGGGCAGGGTCTAATCGGTACTCCCACTTTACAGGCTTTGGGGAAACGCGGCAGTTTGAATTGACCGACAAATCTTGGCAGGTGTTGATGCTAAACTCATATCCTAGCTCTCCAAACTGCCATAGCATTTTAGGTCCGGGAATTGAATAAAAAATCAAACTTGCTGCTTTTATCCGATCCAGCGCAGTGCCAAGAGTTTTGATATTGTAGCTTCCATTTGAACGTCCTGACTGAAGGTTACCATACATCAACCGTTCTTCGTCATGGCTTTCCATGTAGCCGATATTGTGTGCCACTGTCCAACCACGATTGGCAAAATATATTCCACTGATATCTGTATTAGAGGACTCACCTTTTGTGCTTTGACCAAAAGCACCATGAAAGCCAGACCAAAGCATCATACCCTTACCTTCGCTCGCTTTGTATTCGGCTAATTCCTTTTCCTCCGAATTATCTGCAAAATGTTCTAACATCACGTAAGCGTTTGGAGTGTGTGACCATATCTTATCGGACATGCGTTTGAGAAGGGCAATGCGTGACGCATCATACGCACCCCATGCTCCTACATTACTTGGGTTATTTGTTTGCGTAAATCCTTTTGACAAATCATACCGATACCCATCAATCTTATACTCATTCAACCAATAGTGGTTGACCGTATCTAGGTACTTTTTAGTATAGCTACTCTCATGGTTCATATCAAAAAAGACATTGAAAGGATGCCGCGCATCAGTATTAAACCATTTATTATTTGCCGTTGGCTTGAACGCAGTGAAGTCAAAATCCATCATCACATAGGGGTTAGGTACGTCATGGTGGTTCATTACCATATCTAAAATGACTGCAATGCCATTTTGATGACACTTGTCAATAAATTCTTTCAGTTTGCTTTTAGTACCGTAATATTTATCGGGCGCAAACATGAACGTAGGATTATATCCCCAACTTTCATTGCCATTGAACTCGGTAAAGGGCATTAGCTCGATGGCATTCACACCCAAGCGCTTAAAGTAGGCTAGCGTATCAATCAGGTTCTGGTAGTTTCGCCCATTCGATCCAAAAAAATCACGAACCAATAATTCATAAATCACTAACTTCTCTTTTGCGGGCTTTTGAAAATTCGCGACTTGCCAAACGTAGGGTGTTTGGCCTGTTTGCAGCACTGCTAATCTGTTAAAATACCATTTATCAGAAACTGCCTTCGAAGGGAAAGTCTTTAGTGATGGATAAGTAGCTGCTGGAATAAACGAGTCATCCGGATCTAACACCTTATCAGTATAGGGATCTGCAATTCGAAGACTTTCGTCTACCAAGTATTGAAAGGCATATTCAACGCCTGACGTCAACCCAGTAATCTCTAACCAAAACCGCTCGCCATCTTTTTTCATTAAGTAGTTTGCGTTGATATCCCAATTGGTAAAGTCACCAATCACGTACACTGAACTTTTCCCTGGCGCCCACAAGCACAAGGTAGCTTTCGTGGGATCTGCCGAATAATTGATACCATCTTTTAGTCCTGACGGACGAGGTTGAGTGACAGTAGTTGATCGAATGGTGTAACTAAATCCAATTGTTTTGGATTGCGCTCCTGCGACTGCCTCGCAAGTAACTTGTGTGGTTCCGGAGGTCTCCGTAACTGTATGAGTATAGCTGAGTGTGGTAGCACCTGCCTGTGACGATACCGTTGATCCATTGACCTTGATGGTAAGGGTTGCACTTTCAGATGCATTCACCGTAATAGGAATTTGATCGTCCTTATTTTTGAAAAAAGAAGATTCCGTTGGCGATGCAAATGAGGCGTTGAAACCGGTCGAAAAATCAATAAATTTATCTACACCACTCTTTCTCGAAAAATCAATATTTTTTGCGAGCACGCCTATTCTAGGAATTTCCGAAGCGGGTTTACCAAAGAAAAGAGTTGGCGTGATCGTTATCTCATATTTGTTGTTATTGCCCGCTACCCTATTCATTTTCGCGGGCGCAGCTGCTGCGGTTGCAGGGTTTACATTGGTGGGTGCATCAAAAGTCGGAATCCCTGTGCGGGGCGGTATCCAAGTCCATAAATAGACTGGATTTGTGTTATTGTCCCATGCAAAATTCTCTAAACCATTTGTTGTTCCTGCAACATCTATGGTGATCGTTACTGGTTGATTGGGCACCGGAAAGGCTGGTACCGTTGTAACTACTTGGGCATTACCACCTAGGGAAAAAAGCAACCCACCGACTACAAACAATACAATCCTTCTCAACATAACATAAAACTTTAGGTACGTAAAATAAAAATCAGAGGCCTTGCGGCCCCTAATGAAAACTTAAACAACTATCTATTTTGTGAAACTAAACTCCCTGGTAGCGGAATTGTAGGTAATTTGATACGTACCTGCCGAAGCTATTTTTATGTTGTTGTTATTTTCTGTGTTAGCTATTCCAATTGGAAACACAGTTGCATTCCCCCAACTGAGCCCCCAATCTGTATTTGCTCTAAACTTAGCTTCCTTAGCTGTCAATACAACCTTTCCTGACCATTTAAACGGGTTTGAAGGATTTTGAATTAGAAAGGTATCAGTGCTCCATCCACCAGGTGTTGCATCTCCTATAATTCCAAGCTTGGTGTATGAGGTTGAATTGCTGGTATTTCCAAAGAAATATTCACCTGTGGCAATGTTAATCCATGCAAAGTAAGAACCAGCAGTGTTAATTTTGATGTTTCCACCTCCGCCTTTACCCCAAGCAGATGGGTAGTTGGCCGGATCATTATCACCAGCAGGTCCTCCCCAGTTGATATTCCAGTCTCCGGTGTGTCTGAACTTTACTGAACCAACTGTCAAACTCACTGTTCCAGTATAGACATTTGGATTAGTTGGGCTCTGGGTAAGATTAGTATCTACTCCCCATCCACCAATTCCATCGCCAGTCAGGCTTAGCCCATTAGGAATTGATGGAACTGTCAATGGAGTAAAGCTATACACCCCAGTCGCCACATTTAACTTGGCTCTATAAAAGCCACTATTGGCAATTGGAATATTGGCTCCGCCTTTTCCACCGACTCCCCACTTAGTGCCCCACAAATCATCTTCTCTGAACAACACTTCTTTTCCTCCAATTAAATAGACAACAACCTCCCACTCAGATGGCTTGCTGGCGTCTGGGCGATACAAATCAGTATCGGTTCCCCAACTTCCGGGTGTTGCATCACCAATGATTCCAACTGAGTTAATGGCAATGTAAGGAGTAATGGCAACAGTTGAAGTAGACGAGTATGAAATTGCTCCCAGTTCGTTAGTCGCTTTCATTCTGAATTGAACATTGCCAGCCACAGATGGCGCCACATCATAGCCAAGTGCAATAGAATTCAACTCAAGATGAGTAAACGCTCTGGTGAAGCCAGTAACAGCAACCACCGTTGGTGTGGCGAACGAAGTTCCGTTTTTGGCATGCTGTAATTCATATGTAATTACGCCTGTAAAACCACTAAACGCTTTGTTCCAAGAAAAGGTAACGCCTGTAGCGGAAGGAGTTGCAGGATTGGTTGTGATAGTAGCAGGCGAGGCGGCTAGACCAAAACCTGAGAACGCTGTTACGCTTACTGGTATAACAGCTGATTTCTTAGGCTCATTGTTGTTTGCCTGAGAGGCAACAACCATCATTTCCAAAGCTACTGGCTGCCCAATCACACCACCAAACTTCAGCGCCATTCCGTTTAACTCTTTGCCTGTTAAATCGCCTGATAGTGTGTTGGCGAACTCCTTGGCTGAGAAAGTCGTAAAATTGGCTCCTGCCTTGCCGACCATCACGGTGAACTTACTGTTCTTCAAACCAACCGAAAACTTAGGGTCATTCCAGGTAACAGTAAGTGCCGCTTTGGTTGAGTCGGCTGCGGCCGCTGCGACCGTAGTGGCAGAAGCGGATGCACTAAATGCTACTGTACTAGGCGCAAAACTGGGCGTTGGTTCAATTAACTTGACGCATCCCACGGCTACTGCCATCAAGGCAACAACCGCTATTAACTTAAATCCGATCTTCATACATCAAATGTTTTAGATTATTCAAATGAATACCTTCCTGTTTTAAAATTAACTGTGATCTTATAAGCTCTCGAAGCCGCAGGTCCGATAAAGTTATTGCCTTCAGGCTTAAAAGAATCACCAGACGGGTTATTTTTTGCCCCTTCGCCTGTAAAACCAAATTTGTTAGCCCAGTTTCCGTAAACTGGAACCAACAAAAACTCCTTCCCGCCATTTATTTGTAGGCTATTAATCTGAAAAGTATATGAATTTATTTGAGTAAATTTTTGAGTTAAGACTGCGGTTTCACCATCATCCATCCATCCATCCCCATTTGAAGTAGGCGCTGGTGCCGCTGGGCCAGTAATAAACAAGTTTGCGGGTACAGGAAATACCACATCCAAATAAGTAGTGATTTTAATCTTCACGACATTTGAATAAACAGGAACACTGTTATTCGATAGCGTTGCTTTGATTCTAAATTCAAAATCCTGAGGTACAAAATCCGCCAATTCGAGCCCCGATAGTGTATTGTTTAGTTCCCTCACAGTAAATGACCTGGACACTGCATTTGTAAATCCGAGTCCAATCTGCTTAGCACTTCCAAAATCCTTTCCAGCTTGGTCTATTTGAAGCACATAACTTACGTTTTGTGTGTTTACTCCATTGGAGAATTCAAATGTTGGATTGGTCCATTGAAATTGCAAAGAACTAAAATTCTCTTGCGCCTTATTCAACACCAAATTAGCTGTGCTGGAGACCACCAATTCGGGTGGCGTGCTCTTCAAAAAAGTGACCTTTGTCTCCTCTTTATCGCAGGAGAAAACCAAAAAGGCACTTACTAGAAAAAAGATATACTTTAGGTTTTTCATAGTATAATTAATTATTTGATTGTTAATACCCATCACTTTGTTTCAAATTAGGATTCGTTCCCAAATCGCTGGAAGGAATAGGGAAAATCTTGTACTTATCGTCAATGGCTGTACCATTTTTGATACCACCCTTCCAAGGCCATAGGTAAGAGCCACCCGTGAATTTGCCAAAGCGAATCAAATCCATTCTTCTGTGTCCTTCCCAGTACAACTCTCTCGCACGCTCATCTAATATAAAATCCAACGTCATCTGAGAGTCTGTGATCACGCCTGGAGCATTTCCAGCGATCACATCAGCAGATCTTGATCGAATGGCGTTTATGTAACTAAGTGCATTGGCGCGTGTGCCTCCAGCACCGCCACGTAGTACTGCTTCCGCATACATTAAGTAAGCATCCGCCAAGCGGAACATGGGGTAGTCGGTATCAGGGAAACCGGTTGAATTATTCGGTGCATCAACCCCAGCAGCCGTAATGTTTCTAAATTTAAATACGCCATAGCCTTGCGTACTTACATTCACCGCGTCAATTTCAAGGCTTTGCCCTTTACTTTCCGTAGCAAAAATAGCGCGCGCCTCTGTTAAAACAGGGAATTTGCCGACAAATGCTGACGTTGTGCGCAAGCCGGCCCAGCCGCCATTGCCAGCATTACCGTTGATCATCACCTGGGTCATTGAATAAGCTTGTGATCTGGCTCCATCAAACGCCTGTGCAAAAATGATTTCACTGTTGTTCTTGTCATTGTCTGCACGGAACAAGTTGGCGTACCGAGGAGAAAGCACGTAACCGGCCGCAATCACTTCGTTCAATTCAGTCAGTGCTTCGGTGTATTTTGGCTGCGCGATGTAAACTTCTGCATTCAAATAAAGTTTTGCCAACAACATCGCACAAGCTGCCTTATCTGCGCGTCCATACTCAAAACGAGGGGCACCCATGTCTGGCTTAATCGCTTTCAACTCCTTCTCGATGTAATCAAACAAAGCCGCCCGTTGGATCATAGGAGGGAAAAATGAACCTGGTAGATCCTTTTCAGTCAAGAAAGGCAAACGGCCATACAGGTCCATTCCATAGAAGTAAGCCAAGGCTCTCAAAAAACGCGCTTCTGCCTGGAAGTTCTTAAAATCCGGATCGTCTGTTTTCCCTGCCGTGACGCGAATAAACTCATTGCTCAAAGCAGCCACATTGGCGATACGCGCATACAACGCTTCTGGAATACCATCTGAAGGCAACCATGTATTGAAGTGTAAATTGAAGATGGTTCCGTTTGCGTCATTGCCATACGTCCAAACCGCCTCATCGGTGGTCAACTCCTGCATATACCAAAGCGAGCGGACGAAACTACTGAACCCTTCATCCACGCCACCTACATCTTGATTTCCAGCTGGACCTCGTTGGCCTGTAAGCCCAAAGGTTGCATACAACTTCGCCAGACCTTCCTTGTACAAATCCTTGGTTGTATAAACCTTATCTGCACTCTTCACAAATGGGTCAATCGGTTTTACGTCCAGATCGCTGACACACGACATCATCAGAACCACTAGCGTGAGTGTTCCGATGGAATAGCGATTAAAATATTGTTTTTTCATACTGATATGAATCATTGGTTAAAAAGTAAAATTAACACCTAACAAAAACGTGCGAGGACGGGGATAGATATTGTTATCTATTCCATTCTCGATTTCGGGGTCAATGCCTTTATAGTTGGTGACCAAGAAAGCATTTTGAACCGTCAAACTAAGTCTTGCCTTCAAGCGGTCAACAAACACTCTGTCAAAGCTATAACCCACACTCATATTGTCCATTCTGAAAAACGAACCATTTCGGATGTAGTAATCAGACAAGAGTTGTTGTGTGGTGAATTGTGCATCATTGATAGAAGTAGGTACATTACGGAAGTGTCCGAGGTCATACACGCCATTATAAAATGCCCTACCTGACTCAACGTTGTTATACACGTAGTTTCCAATGCTCAAGCGACCAGAAAGAGAGAAATCAAACTTCTTATAATTTCCTCTTGAGTTGATACCAATTAAGAAATCGGGTTCAGGCCTTCTGTAGCGGAAGCGATTTCTATCATTACCCAACACGTTACCGCCATCTCCTGAGCGGTCAACAAACAAACCTTCGATAGGCTTGCCAGCTGTATTGTAAACTTGCTGGTAAGGGAAAAAGGAACGAACCGGAAAACCGACTTGGTTATTTTGAATATTGGTGGCTACACCAACTCCTCCTGTGAAATTTCCAATGAAGTTCGGATCGTTTGTTAGATTAAGCTTGGTGATCTTGTTGTTGATAGCAGTAAAATTTGCACCCACATGCAATGTGAAGTCCTTTTTTGTCACAGCACGTGTACTCAACGTAACCTCAACACCTTGGTTTTCCATAGATCCTACATTGGTAGTAAGGAAGTTGGAAAAATTAGAACCATTAGGGATACGAACATTATTCAACAAATCCTTAGTGTCGCGCTGAAACACTTCTACCGAACCGGTCACCTTGTCGTCAAAAAGACCGAAATCCAAACCCACGTTGATAGTAGTGGTGGTCTCCCATCTGATATTTGGATCATATGGGTTTGGTCTTTGCGTATTGTAAAAACGTGGGCTACCGTCTGAATTATATCCCAACTGATACTGAGTTTGTGCATCCGACACCTGATAAGTGGCCAGATAGGGATAATACTCTCCAATATCTTGTTGTCCGGTTTCTCCGTAACCAGCCCTTAATTTTAAATCAGAAATCGCATCGATTTTAGAAAGAAACGATTCGTCTTTCATCCTCCATGCCAAGGCAACGGACGGGAATAAGCCCCATCGATTGGCAGGTGCAAACCGGGACGATCCGTCATTTCTTAATGTTGCCGTTAACAAGTATTTTCCATTAAACGTGTAGTTCAAACGGCCAAAAAATGATACCAAATAGTTTTCACTTTTTGAAGGGTTTGACACGGTTCGAGATTGATCTTTGTTGATACTATAGGCTTCCCGATAAAAATGCTGCCAGCCATAACCAGCGGTGAAATCAATTTTATGTTGGCCAAATTGCTTTAAATAATTGGCGTAGATATCTAATAACTCAGACTGGTTGCGACCTCCATAAGTATTGTCTCTTCCTACTAATACCCCGTTGTTGTTTGCAAAAGCGGCTGTTAGAGGTGCTCTGTTAAAACCGTCACTTACAGATCTGTCAATACCGGCATTCACCGTCAATTTAACAGCCGGAAAGAAAGGGAGCTTGTAGTCAGCCTTGATACTTGCAATCAACCGATTGGAAGTAGATTGATTATTGGTTTGATTCAATTGAGCCACAGGATTGGCTGTTCCATTTAAAATCTTTGGTGTTCCATCCGTGTTTCGTTCTTTATTCAGCCAAGAAAAATACCCACCATACTCTTGTGCCGTTGCATCTTTGATGGGCTGAGTTGGATCAAAGGTCACCGCATTTCCTACAGCTCCTGCTTCTCCAAAGTTGTTGAAGGTTACACTACCTTTTACACTCATGTCTAGTTTTAAGTCTCCATTCAAAAACGATGGACTGGCATTAATGTTCAACGAGTGGCGTTGCAAACCAGTCGTTTTCAAAATACCCTGTTGATCTGTGTATCCATAAGAGACGCGATAAGGCATGTTTTTCAATGAACCTGAAGCACTCAAATTGTGATCGTGCGAAATAGCATCTCGAAAAATCTCTTTTTGCCAATCGGTGCTTGCGGTGCCAAGTTTCGCCACTGCAGCGGCATCGATCCCTGATGTGCCGGTCTGTGCTAGTGTATTTACAAGTGAGCGATATTGAGACGCGTTCATAACGTCTACGAATTTGATCGGTGATGCCACGGAAACATTGGCGTTATATGAAAATTGTGGCTTTCCTGAAACACCTTTTTTGGTAGTGACAATAATAACCCCACCTGTTGCACGTGAACCGTAAATGGCTGTTGCCGATGCGTCCTTTAATACTGTAAAGGTTTCAATGTCGTTTGGATTAAGTGCAGCAAGTGGATTTGAAACTCCTGCAAGTGAACCCGCACCTGTAGGAGGCATGTTATCGACCGGAAATCCGTCAATTACAATTAGTGGGTCGTTACTTGCCTGCAAAGATGATCCTCCACGGACGCGAATGGTAGAACCTGCTCCTGGGGCACCTCCCGCAGAAGTTATTTGAACTCCGGCAAATTTACCCACTAAAAGATCTTGGGGCGAGGTAAGAACACCTTTGTTGAAGTCCTTATTCGAAATAGCAAGGACTGCACCAGTTGCATCTTTCTTCTGAACCTCACCGTAACCGATTACAACTACTTCCTGCAAAGCGGTAACATCAGAAACCAACACTACATCTATGTTCGTTTGGGTCCCTACTACAATCTGCGTGGTTTTGTAACCAATAAACGAAATTGACAACGTGGCGTTTGCGCCAACATTCAAGGTGAACTTGCCATCTCCATCTGTTACTGCTCCGTTGGTGGTACCGATTTCCAGAATGTTTGCTCCGGGAATGGGTGATCCATCATCGGAAGAGGTAACCTTCCCTGTCACGGTGCGTTCCTGAGCCTGCAACCCGAGGGATGCAAAGACGAGGAAAACCGCCAGGTACTTACTCGCTGTTCGATAAAATTTGGTCATAGAATAAAAATTAGGGTTAATTAAAAAAACTTGTATTTAATCGAAATCAAATTTGTTAGATTGCACTGATCAGCCAACAAATTTTGGTTAAATATATTGAGTGCATTACTTTGAAACACTATAAAAACCCTTAAAAATTTGCTGAAAACGTGACCGCAACCGTTTGCGAAAATTTTTTTTAATCAACTGTTTTAAAAACCTCCATGAAGTTCAACCAAATAACGATCAAAGACATTGCCCGCGAGCTTAACATCTCCCCCTCCACCGTTTCGCGCGCATTAAAAGACCATCCTGATATTTCGGTAGATACCAAAAAAGCGGTGAATGCACTGGCGGAAAAACTGAACTATCAGCCTAATATTGTAGCACTCAACCTCCGCCAAAAAAAGACGAATACGATTGGAGTGATCATACCTGAAGTGGTGCATTTTTTCTTTTCTACCGTCATCAGTGGAATCGAAGATGTAGCTTATCAGGCAGGATACAATGTAATCCTAGCTCAATCGAACGAATCGTATACCCGCGAAGTCGCACATGTAAAAGCGCTTTTTAACAGCCGAGTAGATGGCATGTTGCTATCTCTCTCCAGAGAAACGACCAATTTTGATCACGTAGAATCGATCATCTCCAAAGGTGTTCCAATCGTGTTTTATGATCGGATGTACAATAGCCCTACTTCCAGTAAGGTGATTGTTGATGACTACGCAGGCGCGAAAGAAGCTACTAACCATTTAATCTCGCAGGGATGCAAGAACATTGTGCATTTGGTAGGTGCACCCAACCTGATCATTAGCATCGATCGGTTGCGCGGATACAAGGACGCTTTGAAAGAGAATAAAATGGAAGTCAACGAAAAACTCATCCTTGCCTGCAATGAGGGTACCTTTGAAGAAGGGAAAACAGTGATGGAAAAATTCTTAAAGGGTTCCATCAAGATAGACGGGTTATTCGCAAACAATGACCCTATGGCAATGGGCGCCATGATGGCCATTAAAGAAAAGGGGCTGAAAATTCCGGAAGATATTGCCGTCATTGGTTTCAGCAATTGGTTTATTGGCGAAATGATGGAACCCTCTCTTTCAACCATCGATCAACCGGGTTTTGAAATGGGCCAGGAAGCTGCCCGTTTGTTGATCCGTCAAATCGAATTGAAAGTGAAGGACCAATACGAAGCCGTGGAAGAGATCAAAATTCTAAAAACCAGACTGATTATCCGAAACTCTTCGCTGAAGAAACAGGTAAAGAAAAAGTAGACCTGGATGCGTTGTTTATTCCTGCTTTGACAACAACTTCTTTAAAACAATAACATTCTCAGCCTTGTCAAAAACGGCAATGGCGGGTATGTCAAATCCTTTCAAAACTTGGCAGAAAATGATCTCTTGATTTTGTGCTTTGTGCTTCAAGGCGTAATTGCCTGACTCTAGAACATACTGTTCGATAGTTTGGTTCTCGGCATCGACAATCCAGTATTCAGCAATGTTGTGTTGCGCGTAGTCTTCAAACTTCACACCTCTATCGATCTGCTCTGTGCTCTCCGACAAAATCTCTACCACCAAGTCTGGCGCAGGAAACTGCATTTGTTTTCTCTTGAAGTCTATCGATTTATCTTTATTCCAGAAACAAATATCTGGCTCGTAGTCATTTCGAGTAAGCGAAATGAGCATTTTCTCGTAACCGACAAAGCCCAATTGGCTGGACTCAACAAAAATGTCGATTAACCTCAGCAAAAACTTTCCCGCTTCATTATGCTGTAATTTTACAGGCGATTGAAAGTAGATTTCGCCATTAATAAACTCCACCTTGCGATCGTCCATCTCTTTATAAAATTGCTTCCGCCTACCCTCTTCCTTGTGCCAGAAAACCTGAATTTCTTCCAAGTAGCGGGGTAAAAGGGGCGACTGAGTGATTTTATCAACTGGGTTTTCCATACGCAAACATTGCCGATCTGATGTATCAAAAAAATTAATGAAGTGAAACTAACATAAAAGTTGGCCGAAACCAAGTGCAATCGTTTTCTGATTTTTGATTAGGGGTTTCGTTAGGATTAACGAAACACTTTATTTTTATTTCCAGAACTTTATAACAACAGTTTATGCAAGACCGCCAGAATCGATCTGCCAGCAAGGGGCTTGGCCAACTTATCTCTTACAAAAAAAACGAATGCGGAATAGACATAGAAACCTCTTTTGGGAATGTGAGCATTGCCTTCTTTGACGAACGAATTGTTCAAGTTTGGGGGTACATGGGAAAGCGGGAAGAGGACTTTTCTTATGCGGTGGTGGGTACACCGATAAAGATCGAGTTTTCCATTTCTGATTTACCTGAAAAAATCCAGCTTACTACCCCAGCGCTCAAAGTAACAATCACCAAAACACCGGTGAGAGTTCAAATGACCGACTTGCAAGATGTATTGATCAACGAAGACGATGCAGGCCTCGGCATTCAGTGGATCAACAATCAAGTAAGTTGTTATAAAAAGTTGCAGGAAGGCGAACGCTTTCTCGGATTGGGCGAAAAAACTGGCCCACTCGATAAACGCGGAAGAGGATACATCAATTGGAATACAGACGCCTATGCGTATGGTACGGATACCGATCCCCTGTATTGCTCAGTGCCTTTTTACATTGGCGTTCATCACCAAAATACCTATGGCATTTTCTTCGACAATAGTTATCGGAGTGTATTTAACTTCGGTGCGTCCAATGATCGATTTGCTAGCTTCTCTGCCGACAGCGGAGAGATGCGCTACTATTTCATCGCAGGCGAATCAGTAGGTGAAATAGTAAAATCATATACTTATTTAACAGGGCGCACTCCTCTTCCTCCGCTTTGGAGTCTTGGGTATCAACAATGTCGGTACAGCTACTATCCTGATCGCGAAGTGCTGCGCGTAGCGGAAAATTTTAGCGAGCGTGACCTGCCAGCTGACACGATAGTGTTAGACATCCACTATATGGATGCGTACAAAATATTCACCTGGGACAAAAAAAACTTTCCGGACCCAAAAGGCCTGATTGATCAATTGAAAAAGTTGGGCTTTCACGTAGTACTGATGTGCGACCCGGGCATCAAAATAGAGCCCGGATATGAAACGTACGACTCAGGAATAAAAGAAGACATTTTTCTAAAGTATCCTGACGGGGGGCTATACAGCGGGCAGGTGTGGCCCGGCTGGTGTCACTTTCCGGATTTTACAAACCCCGCTGCACGCGAGTGGTGGGCCACTCATTTCAAAGAATATGTAGCAATAGGCGCGGAAGGTTTTTGGAATGATATGAATGAAATTGCCACCTGGGGAAACACACTTCCAGATTTGATTGAGTTTGATTTAGACGGTCGCAAAACAACGATGCGTGAGGGTCGAAATCTGTTCGGCTTAATGATGGCGCGAAGTACGTATGAAGGAACAAAAAAACTGATGAACAAGCGCCCCTTCAACCTGACGCGTTCGGGGTATGCAGGCATTCAGCGCTATGCAGCCGTTTGGACAGGCGATAACGTAGCGTACGATGCGCACATGCTGGCGGGCGTCAGACTCGTGAACAGCATGGGACTTTCTGGAATGGCCTTTACCGGCTATGATATTGGCGGATTTGTAGGGAATACCGATGAAAAACTTTTTGCGCGATGGATTTCTATCGGGGCATTCTCTCCTTTCTTCCGTGGACATACGATGATCAACACACGAGATTCAGAGCCGTGGTCGTTCGGAGAAAAGGTAGAAGAAATCTCCCGCAACTACATGAAGCTTCGGTATCGACTAATGCCTTATCTTTATTCCTTATTTTTTGATGCTGCTAAAACGGGTATGCCCATCAACAGAAGCCTTGCTTTCTATTTTCCGTTCGATGAAAAAATATACGATCATCAATTTCATAACCAATATCTTTTTGGCCCGGCATTATTAGTCGCACCGGTAGAAAGTAACAAGGATTTATTAAGAGTTTATTTGCCCCAAGGAATCTGGTATGATTTAATGACAGATCAATTGCGCGGAGGGAATCAACAATTCGTGGAAGATTGCCCGATTCACCACCTTCCTGTGTATGTGAAAGGATCGTCAATTATTCCCATGAAAGAAAAAGCCGGACGAAATACCAATGACTATGGCGATACGCTTGAAATCCATGTTTACAAGGGCGATACCTACAATGACTTTACACTTTATGAAGATGACGGAATATCTTTTGAACACGAGCAAGGAGTGTACTCAAAACGAAAAATTGCCTACACACCAGAGAAGAACGAAATAACGATTCAAGAAAAAGAAGGATCCTTTACATCTCCTTACACCAACTTGAAAGTGTACTTACATGGATTTCATTCGATCACCGAAGTACGTGTTGACGGAGTAGCTACACCGGTTAGTTGGAAAGAGTATCGCTTTGTTGAGTCGATTCGGAATTATGATCCGGTGAACACACAGCCGGAAGGACCTAAAATAAATTTACCCTATGTCACCACTACCAATGAAACTAAAAAGATTGTTATCAACTGGTAATATTGTTTGTGTTTTCTTGGCCATCCTTTTAATTGGTCTAAGCTCTTGTGAAAAAAAGAGTAAGATTCAATTCAATGATACTGGCTTGATTATAGGCAACGCGTCTCCGCTCCTTATTAATCCTGATTCAACCTATGTAAATCTGGAAGACTACGTTCTTGACTTAGCCAAGATTGATTCGATTTCTGTCCCAACAGGGCTTACTCAAAACAGAGATGGAAGGAATCTATCATTAACGGGCGAAATGAAATCCACGATCGCCTCATTGCAATTGTGGAGTGGCGGGGTGTCGTACGCAATTCCCCTTCAAAAAATAAATAAGAAGGCAGTCACGTTTACCTTTTCTGGCAAAGCAAAAGAGGTAAAAACGAAAGGCGAGTTCAATGCGTGGAATGCCGCTGCTTCTGAATTTAAAAATGAGGGTGGAATGTTTACCCTTTCCCTTTTGCTCAACCCGGGCAATTATCAATATCTCTTTGTGGTTGACGGCAAAGAAATCCGTGACCCCTCCAACAACGACTCGATCGACAACGGAGCAGGAGGATGGAATTCTTTGTTAAAAATCGAACGTCCGGATGCCAAAAAGCTACCTCGCCTAACTACCTATAAAACGAATGGGCAATCGATCACCTTGCAGCTCTCGAATCCCGCTACCGAAGTCACCGCTTATTGGAAAAACTTTTCGTTGCCCGTTGTTCAGAAAAAAGATCAGTTGATTATACCCATCCCAGACCAGGCAACCAAGGAAGTGAGAACTCATATTCGTGTGTGGGCGGCAAATGAAACGGGCATTTCCAACGATGTATTGATTCCTCTGCAAAATGGAGAAGTGGTTTTAGATGCAGCGGCTCTTACTCGGCAAGACAAGGAGGCGCAAATACTTTACTTCATGATGATTGATCGGTTCAATAATGGCAAAAAAGGAAATGATGAACCTGTCAAAGATCCCAACATTTTGCCAAAAGCAAATTATTACGGTGGTGATATTGCCGGTGTAACCCAAAAACTCAAAGATGGCTACTTCAAAAAACTAGGCATCAATACCATTTGGCTCTCTCCTATTTCGCAAAATCCAAAAGGAGCGTACGGAAAGTACATCGACCCACCAACTACTTTTTCAGGCTATCATGGGTATTGGCCGGTGTCACTTCAACAAATCGACTATCGTTTTGGAAGCAAAGCCGAGCTCGAAGAGCTTTTGAATGAAGCCCATGCACAGGATATGAACGTTATTCTGGATTATGTGGCGCATCACATTCACCAGGAACATCCGCTTTTCAAACTTAAACCGGAATGGTTCACTCCACTTTACTTACCCGATGGCACCATCAATACCGAGCGGTGGGACGACCAGCGATTAACCACTTGGTTTGATGTTTTTATGCCCACGCTCGATTTGCGCAAGCGAGAGGTAGTAGACCCCATGACCGATACCGCTCTGTTTTGGCTCGAGAAATATGAGCTAGACGGATTTCGCCATGACGCGTCTAAACATATTGACTTGCTCTTCTGGCGTGAGTTAACCAAGAAAGTAAAATCAAAAGTGAAGCGCCCCATTTATCAAATCGGAGAAACCTATGGCAGTAGGGAACTCGTCAACAGTTACGTAAACACCGGCATGCTGGATGCACAGTTTGACTTCAACGTGTATGATGATGCAGTAAATACTTTCGCCAGAGACGAAGTGCCGTTCACTCGGTTAAGCAATTCCTTGACAGAAAGCATGTCGTGGTTTGGTGATCACAACCTGATGGGAAACATCACTGGCAACCAGGATAGAGCCCGGTTTATTTCTTATGCCGATGGCTCAGTACGCTTTGATGAAGACGCTAAGAAAGCGGGATGGAAACGAAAAATAGAAATCAAGGATACTGTTGCCTATGCAAAACTTCAATCGCTCACGGCTTTCATGATGACAATTCCGGGCATCCCTGTTATCTATTATGGCGATGAAATTGGAGACCCTGGCGGCAACGATCCCGACAACAGGCGGATGATGCGTTTCGAGAATCTGTCAGATCAAGAGCAGCTCAATCGGGCTACAACAGAAAAGTTGGTTCACTTACGCAGAAATTCAATGGCTCTATTGTTTGGCGATTTCAATTGGTTAGCCACCTCCGAAAAAATCATGTCGTATCGGAGAAGTTATTTTCAAGATCAGGTTTGGGTGGTGTTTAATAAGTCGGCAGAGGTACAAAAAATAGACATTGGCGAGGTGCCTGCTTCAACGAAAACAAATTTTACAGGAAAAATAGAATTTGAAAATAAGAAGGCAACGCTTACCTTAAACCCGCATTCGTTTGAAATACTAACTTCATCTACTTCAAATTAAACCTATCATGACGTCACCTTCTCTAGGCAAACCGAAACCACAACTCAGTTTTTGGCAGATTTGGAACATGAGCTTTGGGTTTTTAGGAATCCAATTTGGATTTGCCCTTCAAAACGCCAATACAAGTAGAATTTTCGAAACCTTAGGGGCAGAGCCTAGCAGCCTCGCTCTATTTTGGGCAGCCGCACCCATAACCGGATTAATCGTACAGCCTATAATTGGTTTCTATAGCGATAGAACCTGGCACCCTACCTGGGGTAGACGGAGGCCATTTTTTGCGGTGGGCGCGGTACTGGCGTCTTTGGCGCTTTGCATGATGCCCAATGCACATGTTTTGTGGATGGCTGTAGGTGTGCTGTGGATCATGGATGCTTCGATCAATATTAGCATGGAGCCATTCCGCGCATTCGTAGGTGACATGCTTCCTCCTTCTCAACGAACCAGCGGTTTTGCTATGCAGAGTTTTTTTATTGGTGTAGGAGCTATTGTAGCCTCCTTTCTGCCTTATATTTTCACAAATTGGTTTGGGATTTCAAATACTGCTGAAAATCCGGGTGAGATACCACCCTCAGTTCGTTACGCCTTTTACACGGGCGCGTTTATGCTTTTTTCAGCCGTTATGTGGACCGTATTTACAACCAAAGAATACCCACCAGAACCACACCATGACAACTTGCGAAATCGCGAAAAGAGAAAAATTGAGGATGAGGAAGGCACCAAAACTAAGTTGCAGAAAGTGGGTGCGTTTCTCCTTATCCTGGGAATGATTCTCACCTGGATCGTTAACTATATGGAGTTGGAAAAAGAGTTGTATGTGCTTGGCGGAGGGTTGAGCATTTTCGGCTTTGTTCACCTCCTCGCAGTTTTATACATCCGTCAGGGAAGATCTTATCTGGGACTGGTGCACATTGTAAAAGACTTCAATACCATGCCCAAAACAATGGTGCAGTTGTCATACGTACAGTTTTTTTCATGGTTTGCTTTATTCTCTATGTGGATCTATACCACTCCGGCTGTCACGAGTTACATTTATAATACGAATGAACCCACCTCTACTGCCTACAATGATGGCGCAGATTGGGTGAGCCTGCTTTTTGGTATCTACAACGGCATTGCAGCCGTGGCGGCCCTTCTTCTTCCCATCATTGCCAAATATACCAGCCGAAGGGTGACCCATTTTATCGCATTGATGTGCGGAGGTGTTGGGCTGATCTCAATTATTTTTATTTCAAATCCTGATATGCTTTTGTTCTCAATGATAGGAATCGGAATTGCCTGGGCTAGCATTCTTTCCATTCCTTACGCGATGCTGTCCGGGTCGTTGCCTCCAGAAAAAATGGGCTATTATATGGGTGTCTTCAATTTCTTCATCGTAATCCCTCAAATCATTGCGAGCACGGTACTCGGTTTTTTATTGAAAACCGTTTTCGGTGGCCAGTCAATTTATATTTTAGTTTTCGGGGGCGTCTGCATGATCATTGCTTCCCTGCTATCGTTGCGAGTGAGGTCGTCTGAAGAAGTAGTTGTTTAATTGACAGCATGCGAGCCATAGCGGTTGTAGGATTTTTGATTACCTCTCGCCTCTTGGTGAGCGCTCAAGACTATTCTGGTTTTACCAACACTATTCAGTCGCTCAAAGACAGTGTGCAGTTTGAAGTTTTCAAAAAGAAGAACACCATTCCTTTTATTGTCGAAGACTCAGTCGCCTTTATTTTCTACGGCAAAGCAATCAGCGTGTCTTGGATGGGCGACTTTAACGGGTGGGGTTATGACAAAACATTCATCAGCACAGGAGTAAACGTAAAAGGCACCTCAATATGGATCCTAAAGGCAAAGTTTCCGAAAAACGCACGACTAGACTATAAGATTCTAGTAGACGGCAACAATTGGATTCTTGACCCATCCAATCCCCACCAACAATGGAGCGGTGTAGGCGGAGGTAGCGCCAACTCAGAGTTGCGTATGCCTGATTGGAAAGAATCGGTTGAACAGCAAGCCAAACAAGTTGAACATGGCACGATCAAAAGTGATATTCTGATCAATAGCAAAATCCTGAACTATCAAGTGACGTATAGCATTTACTTGCCAGCTGGGTTTCAAAAATTAGGTCAACTCCCCGTGATCTATGTAACGGATGGTTACGAGTATCTCCATCCACAACTAGGAAACATGACAACGGTGCTCGACAATTTGATCGCGGAAAAAAAAATCAAACCTATTGCTGCTGTTTTTGTCGATCACCGAGAACCAATCAATCGTTCTAACAACAGAAGGATGCAGGAGTTGGCAATGAATACACAATACCTCGACTTTTTTACGAATGAGTTAATCCCAGAAATAGAAAGAAATTTTCCCGTCTCTAAACTGGCAAGCGAACGAGGCATCATGGGAACATCGATGGGAGGACTGACCGCCACGTATTTTGCCTTCACTAAGCCTGGTGTATTTGGGCTAGTCGGCATCCAATCTCCCGCATTTTGGACCAAGCCTCAGATCTATCAACTTTGCACCAATCAAGTCGCTCCTTCAATCAAAATCTCGATGACATCTGGAGTGATTAATGATACAAGCAAAGAAAGCCGTAAAATGAAAGAGGTATTGGAAGCCAATAGTTGCATATACCATTATCGGGAAGTGAATGAAGGCCATAGCTGGGGTAACTGGAGAAACCTGATCGATGATGTGCTTATTGATCTATTTGGTATTTAGTCATTATTCTAACCACCTTTAAAAAAATTGATACAGAGAATGAAATCGAAAACGTTGGTGCTTTTTATAGCTCTTATTTCGCTTTTAGAAGCTTGTTCATCAGGGAAAGCGGCACTTAAGAATGGAAACTATTACGAGGCGGTACTTGAGTCAGTGACCAGACTGCGAGCTAAACCTGATCATAAAAAAGCAAAAGTTGTTTTGCAACAAAGTTATCCGCTTGCCATCGATTTTATTCAGGCGCGCATTCAGAATGGAATAACTGCTGACGATCCTCGGAAATGGCGGAATGCGGTGGAAGGTTATAATCAAATAAACAACCTGAACACACAAATAAAAACCTCGCTGGGAGCGATGAAGATTATCACTAACCCGGTAACGAGATTTAAAGAATTGGCGGAAGTAAAAGTGAAGGCCGCAGAAGAAAGCTATAACGATGGCATTCAATACATGCTAAAAAATACACGCGATGATGCGAAGCTGGCCTATTTCAGCTTCAAAGCAGCGAATGAATACGAGTCGGGTTATCGGGAAGTAATTGAATTGATGACGCAAGCTGAATTTAACGCCACGTTACGAGTTGCCTATCAAGAGATTAATGCCTCTCGAATTAATTATGGAAGCCTCCAGCCAATAATCAATTCTTTGCAACGGCAGTTCATCTCGTTTCGACCCATCGAGCAACAAGATACAGTGCCCCCACAACAATATTTAAAAATTATTTTCAATGATTATCGGCAGGATGCGCGCCCGCAATTTTCATCCAGAAACGAAAACCTTGAGAGAGAAGTAAAGGTGGGAGAAAAAAAAGGTGCCGATGGAAAAATGCAAGATGTGAAGGAAAAAGTGACCGGAACTATCACGTACTACACTAAAACCAAGAGAGCCTATAGCAATGCAACTCTTTCCGTGACCGATGCAAAAAGTAATGCCTTTCTGTTGAACAATGCTGTGGAAGGCAATTCACAATGGCAATACACATGGGCAACTTTCAAGGGAGATAACCGGGCGATGAACGCTGACCAGGTTAATCTTACCAAGCGAACAGAGGCTGCTCCAGATGACCAGAGTTTGTATAATCAGGCAATCTCAAACCTAAAAACCAATCTCTCTCAACAGCTGGCTAACTTCTACAGAAGGTATTAATTGAAAATGCTAGAACCTTTCAGTGTAAAATGGGGTTATTTATCGCGACTGGTTTTTTAAATCCAAATCAAAAATAAATATGAGCGATAACCAATTGGAGTTGGCCACTTTTGGTGCCGGGTGTTTCTGGTGTACCCAAGCCGTATTTCAAAATGTAAAAGGGGTCAGTAAGGTGGTATCAGGTTATGCAGGCGGCAAGGTAAAGAATCCGACTTATCGGGAGATTTGCACTGGGACAACCGGTCATGCAGAAGTGGCTCAAATTACCTTTGACCCTTCAAAAGTATCATTTGAAGAGTTGCTGGAAGTTTTTTGGAACACCCACGACCCCACTACCCTCAACAAACAAGGTGCTGATGAAGGCACACAATATCGTTCTGTTATTTTTTACCACAGCGATGATCAGCGACATGCTGCGGAAGAATACAAAAGTCAGCTAGAATCTTCAAAAGTGTACCAAAATCCCATAGTGACAGAGATCAGCCCTTTGCCGGATTATTATCCCGCTGAAAACTACCACCAAAATTATTTTGAGTTGAACCCCAACCAGAGCTACTGCCAATACGTAGTGCGCCCGAAGGTTGAAAAGTTTAAGAAGCAATTTCAGTCAAAATTGAAATAAACAGCTCTTTTTAGAGTCGCAAAAAAAATTAAACTTTAATCCGCAACCTGTTAAACCGAAGTCCGTTGAATGGGACATATAGAGTAATTCTCACATAGGTTTAGGTTTAGGTAACAAAAAGCCCCATCAGACGGACGGGGCTTTTTGGTTTTTGAAGATAACCTATCATTGCTTCTTCTTATAGGGGGTTATGTCTTGTGCTATCTTCATCAACCGGATCACGTCTCCATCTATGTTGAGAACAGGAGCATAACTAGCTAATATCCAAACCTCCTCACCGTTCTTATTAATACGTTTAAATTCTCCAGACCTTACCCGACCAACTGCTAAATCTTTCCAAAACTGTCGGTAGCCCTCGGTGTTTCTTTCTTCCTTGGGCATAAAAATACGGTGATGCTGGCCCACGACCTCATTTAATGAGTAGCCCATAGTCTTTAGAAAATTAGTATTCGCTTTTAAGATTGTGCCGCCTTTGTCAAACTCGATGGTGGCCAAATTTTCTTCAACCAATGAAAGAATAGAAGATGTTTCTGACTGGCCCCGCTGCATTTGTTCTTGCGTGGCTTGTAGTTCCTCCATGTTTTGCCTCATCTCCTCCTCTTGCGCTCTCATCTCTTCAGTCATCTGCAGAGACTCTGCCAATAACTTTTGCGTTCGTGCATTAATTTTCACTGTAGATACCGTAGAGGAAATGCTCTCAGCCACCTTCTTCACAAACTCAATTTCATGTTCGGCAAATGTCGAGAAAGACGCTAGTTCAATGACACCAAAAATCTGATCATTGACTTTTAATGGCATGATAAGAATGGAGGTAGGATTCGCATCGCCCAATCCAGAGGTAATCCGTATATAGTTTTGCGGTACGTCTGTAATGTAAATGGTATCCATTTCTTGCCAGGCTTGTCCTGCTAATCCTTCTCCCTTGTAAATTTTCTGGTTGACGAATTTCTTTTTGTCCCACGCATAGCAGGACGTCATCGACATTGTTTTTTCTTCTGAGTCATCCGTATCATCAATCAAATAAAGGGCACCTTGGTTGGCATTCATGTACTTCACTATACTACTTATGATTTCGTCACATAGTTTTTGCACATCGCTGTTGTTGCTTCTGAGAAGCTCTCCAAACTTCGCAATGCCTTCCGTTGCCCAATTTCTTTTCTTGTCCTCATCGGCTACCTGTGACAGGTTCGCTCTCATATTCAATAGCGCGTTCCCTAGTACATCGTTTTCACTCAGTGGTGTAAATGCTGAATTATATTTACCACTACCAATATTTTCCGCAAAAATAGTGGTAGCCTTTAGGCCAGAAACCAAATTGTCTGTGGCAATCGCCATTTCCCCAATCTCATCCTTACTAAAATTCCGCTTTTTGCCTTCCACTAGTTCCCCACGGCCTAATTTGACAACCACGTTCTTAACATAGTTAATCGGGCCTGTAATATTTCTAGCTAGAAGTGTAGCGCTTAGTAAACCAATGATGATAATGGCGAGCCCAAGCGCTAACGTGATCGTTCGGAGATTACGCGTTGATTTACTCAGAGCCATGGCCGATTCTTCTGTCAGCATTTCTTGCTTTTCCTTAATCTTTGAAAGAATGTCAATGATATCGTTTGCTTGAGGGATGATTACTTGATCGACATAATCACCAGCCAAGAGTTTAGTGGTTGGGTCTTCATAAGCATCAAATCCGTTAAGTGTGTTGATAATATTTTCACTGGTTCCGCTCAAGAGCGAATCAAATTTGTGAAACGCACGGGTCATCATTGCCCGTTGAGAACTGTCTTTCTTGAATTTGGCCGAGGTACTATCGGAATCCCAGTTTTTCATCAACTTAACAATTCGCTCTTTGTTGGCAGGATACTCAAGGCTAATAATCTGACGGAGTGCAGCCTTGTCGTCATCATTGGTTTGGAGGAAAACCCAGTTTGTAGCTAACATCCTTGAGCGATGAACCATGGTAATTAACTCGTTGATCGCATCCTTCGAAGGGTTGATCGTTTGAGAAGACGACATCACGCTATTGTCTATTTTATTTCCAGTAAGGAAAATGATACTGGCATTGATGGCAAAGAGTGCGATGAGCACCAGAAAACCTCCAAATATTTTATTTCCGATAGACAACCGAATGTTGAATCTTTTTCCGTTAGAATTTTCCATAATACAATTATCAAATAAGAATTGCCAATCTGGTTAGTTCGGTAGACGCCTTCAGCTTATGCTTAGCCAACGCGCTCTGATTTAATTCAAATGCCAATTTACCACCTTTTATCACAAAGTTGACATCACTGCCCTTGGCACCCAAGCCAGCCTGTTCAGTGATCACCATTGTTGACTTACCGCCTACCTTCGAAAGAACCTCTCCGAGTTGACTCGATAACGTAGAGGGTACAAAAAGCATATGCCCTTTACGAAACTCAGCAATTGAATTTATTTTGGAAACTTTAATAGATCTATCTCCCACCTTTTTCTTTTCTGCCATCTTCTGCAATTCAGCCGTCAACGGAGACTCGCCTATCACTACTATTTCAAAATCAGTCTTTTTATCGTCCTCAGGCCATAGTACAAACTTCGCAAAGCCATGCATGTAGAGTGTATAGGTCTGATAGTTCTGGGCGGCCAAGTTTGATGTTCCCAAAGTGACGAAAAATAAAGCTGCAAGCGTGTTTCTCATAACTACGGTTTTCAATAATTTATCAAGATCAAAAATAAGAAGCACAACACTTAAAAATACTTCAAAAAAGACACTTTTCCCACGTCAAAAGGTTTTAGCAGGTTTTGTCCTTTTGCTGACAAAGCCAAATAATCGAAAAACCTTTTTAAACATGAAGAGTTTAAATTACATTGAGAATCACTACCTGCTAAAAAGTGACCCCAACAAACTTTAAAACCGCCAAAAGACTCTAAAATGAGAACAAATCTTTTATCTCTATTCCTTATGTTTTGCATTGCCCTGACGGGCGGATGCCAATCCAAGCCTGTGCAGGAAAAAGCAAAAATAATACCTTTGAAAAAGAGCAATGAAGAATGGAAAAAGATACTTTCGCCCGAACAGTATCACGTGCTTCGAGAAGCTGGCACAGAACGGCCTTTTACCGGAAAGGATTGGGATAATCATGAAACGGGTATCTATTATTGTGCCGCTTGTCATCTAGAGCTATTCAGTTCTGAAACCAAGTTTGAGTCAGGGACAGGGTGGCCAAGCTTCTATCAGCCGATTAAGGAGGGTGTGGTAGCAGTGGGAACGGACAACAGCTATGGAATGGTTAGGGATGAAGTAGAATGCGCCAGATGTGGAGGTCACTTGGGGCATGTCTTTAATGATGGGCCCGCTCCCACCGGGTTACGTTACTGCATGAATTCAGTGTCCATGGTTTTTGAAAAAAAAACAAAAAAGTAGCGAGTTCTTTACATGGTGAAAAAGCCGATGGTAAAGATAATCGGCTTTTTTTATTATCTTTTCATAAATGTAATTTCTATGTGCAGACTAATGGCCTATAAAGGAACCCCGATCGTCATCGATGATCTGTTGTACAAGCCAAAGAACTCACTCATCAACCAAAGCATCAATGCGCGTGAAATTGAAGAACCCCTGAATGGTGACGGTTTTGGCGTTGGTTGGTATGTGCCTGGCCTTAACCTTGAACCCATCAATTTTGTATCGGTCAACCCAGCGTGGAGCAACCGAAACCTACGCAACCTGGCACCCAAAACAATGACAGGTTGTATGCTAGCTCATGTGCGAGCAGCCAGTGTAGGCGATGTATCCGAATCTAATTGCCATCCCTTTCAATAAAAGAATTTCTTAATGGCACACAACGGAGGAGTAGAGGAGTTCGGAAAAATCAAAAGACACATCCGCGAACCTCTCACCGATGAACTTTATAATTGGATCAAAGGCCAAACTGACTCAGAACATATTTTCGCCCTTCTACTCAGTAATCTATTCAAGAACTATGAGACAGTTACGCCAGAAGCGGTTGCGGATTCGTTCGAAAAAACATTTAAGACCGTGAAACAGTTGATCACCAAGCACGGTGTGAGTGAGCCTGCTTATTTAAATATGGCCTTCACAAATGGATCTTTTATTGTGGCAACGCGGTATATAAGTGATTCTTCCGAAGAACCCTTAACCATGTACCATTCCGAAGGTGGTCGATATGTTGTGGAAGACGGCAAGACCAGAATGGAAGCACCGCAAGACGATGACAATGCTGTATTGGTCGTTTCCGAGAAATTGACCGATGACAAAGACTGGACGATGATTCCGGCCAATCATTTGGTGATTGTGGAGGAGTCGCTCAACATCAGAATAAGAGCGATCAACGCCTGATTCCATTTGACTTCTAACTACTTTCTGAATTTTTAGTCCTATTGATTTAGTTCTATTTTTGGGGAAATAAGATTCTCGTGAAATTTGATGTCATCATTATTGGCGGTGGGATTGTAGGCCTAGCCACAGCTCTCCAAATCAAAAAAACAAATCCAACACTTCGGTTTCTCGTTCTTGAAAAGGAGAATGAACTTGCTAAACACCAAACCGGAAATAATAGCGGAGTCATTCATTCCGGCATTTACTATAAGCCCGGCAGTTTGAAAGCGACCAACTGCTTTCGTGGCTACAGATTGCTGATCGACTTCTGCCGAGAACACGAAGTGCCGTTTGAGTTGTGTGGCAAATTGATTGTTGCCACCGATGAGCACGAACTACCTCTACTGCAAACTCTATTTACACGAGGTGAACAAAATGGTCTCACCCATTTAAAGAAGCTCGCAAAAGAAGAATTGAAAGAATACGAACCACACGTTTCGGGTATTGAAGGGATATTTGTCCCTCAAACAGGAATTGTGGACTACAAACTAGTTGCTGAAGCATATAGCAAGGCGCTACAAAAAGAACAAGCTGAAATTCGTTTGAACGAACGAGTTATTTCTTTAAAAAAAGAGACCAATAAAACAATTGTTGTCACGGACAAACAAAGCTATGAGGCAAAGTTGGTTATCAATTGTGCCGGGCTCTACTCCGATAAAGTGGCTGCCATGACAGTCGAGAATCTAAATGTGAAGATCATTCCTTTTCGTGGTGAGTATTATAAGCTAAAAAAAGAAAAGGAATACTTGGTAAAAAATTTGATTTACCCTGTGCCCGATCCCAACTTTCCTTTCTTGGGCGTTCACTTTACACGAATGGCAAAGGGAGGTGTAGAAGCCGGACCTAACGCTGTGCTTGCATTTAAACGGGAAGGCTACAAAAAATCGCAGATCAATGTGGCCGAATTAGCCGAGACATTAGCTTGGCCTGGCTTCCAAAAAGTGGCGGCCAAGTATTGGAAAACCGGACTGGGTGAAATGTATCGTTCATTTTCAAAAGCTGCATTCACAAAAGCTCTACAAAAATTAATTCCTGAAATTCAAGAGTCAGACCTAACCGAGGGTGGCGCTGGCGTACGAGCACAAGCTTGCGATCGTGAAGGAGGTTTGGTGGATGATTTCTTGATTATTGAAGATGCAAACGTGATTCATGTATGCAATGCGCCATCACCAGCTGCCACTTCATCACTGGCTATTGGCGAAACGATTGCACAAAAGGCAGCGGCACGTCTTTAATATTTCTTGTTATTTCTGTATTACTTTTACAGGTAAACAGTTTGCCTTGTTATGAAATCAATTATCCAATTTATCATTCTGGTTTTCGCACTCGCTATAACCGTTGGCTGCAAAAACAATTCAAATACTCCTGACGCAACGCCAGAACCAGAGCCGGTAGTATTCGCCAAAGGCGCAGACGTGGGTTGGATCACAGAGATGGAGGCTGCAGGTGTTAAATTCTATGATAACAGCGGAATAGAGAAGGAGTGTATGCAACTGCTGAAGGAAAAAGGCATTAACTCAATCAGGTTGCGGGCATGGGTAAATCCTCTCAAGGGATGGAACAATACTAAAGATCTTGTAGTAAAATCAAAACGAGCAAAGAATCTCGGGATGAAGTTAATGATCGACTTTCATTATAGCGATGATTGGGCGGATCCGGGCAAACAAGCCATTCCGGCTGCCTGGGCAAAAATGAATATTGTTGAAATGCAGTCGGCTTTGTTTAACTATACTAAATCCGTAATGGACACACTCAAGTTAAATGGAATTAACCCCGACTGGGTGCAAGTGGGCAATGAAACAAATGATGGCATGCTTTGGGAGGTGGGCCGAGCCTCCAAGTCCATGGCAAACTTCGCAAGTTTAGTAGCGTCCGGGTATAATGCAGTTAAGGCAGTAAACCCAAATACACCTGTTATTGTACATTTATCCAACGGATACAATAATGGTCTTTTTCGATGGATGTTTGATGGCCTGAAAGCCAACGGAGCAAAGTGGGATATCATTGGAATGTCGTTGTATCCTACGTGGGCACAGGGCGGCATCGATGCATGGGCCACAACCAATGCAAAATGCCTGGCCAATATGAATGACATGATATCTCGTTACAACACACCCGTGATGGTGGTGGAGGTAGGCATGCCAAATGATCAGCCCGAAAAATCAAAAGCGTTTTTGACAGACATTATTACTAAAACGAAAGAGATACCAAATGGAAAAGGCTTGGGTGTTTTTTACTGGGAGCCGCAATGCTATAAAAAATGGAATGGCTATGGTCTAGGTGCTTTTGATGATACAGGCAAACCTACTATTGCTATGGATGCATTCTTAGAGAAATAGTCCAACGCTGATTGGGAGTAGTCGGTCGTTAGTAAATTGTTCAAGCATTTATTTCCCTCTGAATTTTCGTGATATATAAACTGAAACAAAACAAAGCCCCCCAAACAAAGTCCATATTCCGCCCATTATCATAGTGGCTTCGTATTCGGGTAGGTTTAGCCATAACCAACCGAGAATAACAAAAAGACCCGCAATAATAAAACCGTGGCTAATCAGAAACTCCTTTTTGGCGAGTACTTTCAGTGGTCTTAAAAATAAAAACATAGCCAATGTAAGTCCGATGATAAGTGCTACTAAAACAACTATTGGCATTCCAATTTCTTTTAACCGAAATTAAGAAATAGAATCGACCAACCTATCAAAACAACTTTCTTTGTGATACTTTACACTCCAAAATTGCTGCGAATCTTGGTATCTGCCGCGACTAGGCGCGCATCTACACAGAGGATCCAGAAACGATGAAGCCTCATTCGACTTCGGCTTTCCTCTTATTACTCAAAAAAATCATTCCAACCACAAAGCATAGTGCCGCCACGATGATCGGATACCACAATCCTGCAAAAGGATCCCCTGCAGGATTGCTTTTTGTTTTGCTCAACTCGTAAAGAGCGGTTGCAATAAACGGAGTTAATCCACCAAAAATTCCATTGCCGATGTGATACGGCAATGACATAGAAGTATAGCGAATGCGTGTCGGAAATAATTCCACTAAGAAAGCTGCGATAGGCCCATAGACCATCGTCACCAAAACAATTTGTATGAAGATCAATCCTACCATCAGCCAGTAATTAACGCCATTCAATGAAACTTCTCTTTTGATTTCCGGTTTGGATGAATTCTTTTCTCTCTTTATTTCTGACAGCGTAGTCTGGTCGCCATAAATGTGAATCTGCTTTACGGTACGAATCGTATCTCCTACTTGAACTGTCATTGATCTCTCGATGCTTTCCCCTCCTTTTATCTCCGCCTTTAGATTTATATCTGTCAATGAATACATTTGTTGGTAAATCGGCCGGTATAGAAACACAGCCAACAACATACCTGTGAGCATAATAAATTTTCTCCCTACCCTATCCGACCAAGCTCCAAAAAAGATAAAAAGTGGAGTACCTATCAGCAATGAAATCGCCATGATATAGTTAGACTGCACATACTCTAACTGACAGGTTTTTTGCAAAAATGAAAGTGCATAGAATTGTCCCGTATACCATACCACTCCCTGCCCTGCCGTAGCTCCGAAAAGGGCAATCAAAACGAGTTGAAGATTTTCTTTCTTTCCAAAACTCTCTTTAATGGGATTAGTAGAAATTTTTCCCTCTGCTTTTATTTTTGCGAACAACGGTGACTCGCTCATGCGCAGCCTGATGTAAATAGAAATTCCAACTAGCAATGAAGAGAGTATGAACGGAATCCTCCATCCCCAACTGGAAAAAGCTTCGACTCCGACAGATTGCCTGACCACTAAAATCACTCCGAGCGAAACGAATAACCCCAGTGTGGCAGTGATTTGAATGAAGCTTGTATAAAATCCCCTCCTATTTGCTGGAGCATGTTCGGCAACATACGTTGCAGCTCCACCATATTCTCCTCCAAGGGCCAATCCCTGTAACAGGCGTAGCATCAATACGATGAGTGGCGCGAAAATACCGATGGTCTCATAACTAGGAACCAGTCCAATCGCAAAAGTTGACCCGCCCATCAATACAAGCGTGACTAAGAAAGTATATTTTCTTCCTACTTTATCTCCCAGTCTACCGAAGACCAATGCCCCAAAAGGACGTACGACAAACCCTGCCGCAAATGTGGCGAGTGTAGAAAGAAACGCAGCTGTAGGATTTGTCTTTGGGAAAAATTGTTCAGATAAAATGGTCGCGAGGCTTCCGAAAATAAAGAAGTCGTACCATTCGATCAGTGTACCAACAGAAGAAGCTGTGATTACCGACCAGAGGCTTCTTTTATCAGTGGGGGAAACGGCTTGTGTCACATTGTTCAAGTTTAAAGTCGGGAAGTCAGGAAGTCAGGAAGTCGGGAAGTTATGTGCTTTCGGGCTTCCGGACTTTCAAACTTCTTAACGATTTACCAAAAAGCAATATAAAGAGCTGAAATAATTCCCATGAGAATAATTGCACCAATGGCGAAAGACTTTTCAATCTTAAACATGTCAGCCGTTACTTCAATGCCATCCTTCTTAGGTTTATACGGTGAGATTAAACTGACGATGACGATGATGGCGATCAGGGTTAAGAACACGAAGCTCATTCTATTCAGGAAAGGCATTTCTGGAAAATACTCATTGAATGCGATCCCCAGAGGCAAGGTGGCAATAGCAGCTAGTAATGCGGCCATTCCATTTGCCCTTTTCCAAAACATACCCATCAAGAAGATGGCAACAACTCCCGGTGATATCAATCCGCTGAACTCTTGAATAAACTGGAAAGCCTGGTCAAAACGACTTAGCTGTGGTGCCATAAAAATCGCGATGAGCATGGCCACCAAAATCGCGCCTTTACCCACATTCACTAAGTTTCTTTCTGAGGCACCTTTCTTGAAAAATTTCTGATAGATGTCCAGTGTAAAAATGGTTGAGATACTATTTGCCTTACCAGCCAGCGAGGCAACAATCGCTGCCGTGAGCGCAGCGAACGACAATCCTTTTAATCCAGTCGGTAATAAATTCAGAAGCACCGGGTAGGCTTTATCGGACTTAACTACTTCTTTCGTAACTCCATCAATCGTAACCGACTCCAACATCTCTGTTTGGAAGAAACCATTTTTATAAAGCACAAAAGCAGCAATACCAGGTAGAACAACGATCACGGGCATTAGCAGTTTCAAGAAGGCAGCGAAGAGCAGTCCTTTACGCGCAGTTGGGAGATCAGCTCCCAAGGCACGTTGTGTGATGTATTGATTGCATCCCCAATACCCAATGTTGGCAATCCAAAGGCCACCCACTAAAACAGCAATGCCGGGTAATTTTTGGTAGGCATCTTCCGTCCCGCCTTTTCCATCGGGCATCATCATATCTCCTTTTTGTAAAATCATTTGAAAATGGTCGGCTGCATTTTCTCTTACATAGCCCAAAGCGGTCCACACATCGCCCCCACTAATTTTTTGCGCCACTAACTCGAGCGCCAGATAGGTAGTTGCCAATCCACCTAATACCAAAACGATCACCTGAATCACATCAGTGTATCCGATCACTTTCATCCCGCCAAGGGTAATAAAAATTGCAAAAATAGAAAGGCCAACAACGCAGACAGTACGGTCTATTCCTGTTATTGTTTCCACTGCTAATGCACCTAAATACAAAATAGAAGTAAGGTTTACGAAGATGTACATCAATAGCCAAAACACAGCCATGATTGTCGCCACCAATGGACTATACCGCTGCGACAAAAACTGCGGCATGGTGTATATTTTATTTTTCAAGTAGATCGGCAAAAAGAAAGCCGCCACAACAATCAACGTAACTGCTGCCATCCATTCATAAGATGCAATGGCAAGCCCCATGGCAAAGCCAGAGCCTGACATACCAACAAATTGCTCGGCTGATATATTTGACGCGATCAAAGAAGCACCAATGGCCCACCAGGTAAGTGACCCTTCCGCCAGGAAAAAATCCTTGGAGTCAATATCCATCCGTTTTTTCCTTGAATATATCCAGTAACCGTAAGAAGACACGATTACAAAGTAGACCAGAAACACAACGTAATCGATGAGTTGTAGTTTTTGCATTTATCTAAAGTTAAGGTTCGAGGTTCAAGTTGTAAGGTTATAAGGTTTCGCTTTTACCGTCCATCAAGCTAACACCGTCCACCAAGTTAACCAAATAAAATTCAGGTTGAATATTAAAATTCGCAGCATATTGACGAATCACTTTTTCTTTAAATGATTCCGCCTTATCGTTTTGGGCTAGATTGATCGTGCAACCCCCAAATCCACCACCCATCATCCGCGCACCAGTGATTTTCTCCTCTTCGGCCAAGGCAACCAAGTAATCCAACTCCACACAACTTACCTCATAAGCTTGACTTAGCCCCCAGTGGGTATCGTACATTAACTTACCAAATTCTACCAACTGACCCAACTTTAGAAACTCGGCTCCTTGGAGGGTGCGTTGTATTTCGTCTACTACATAAAGGCATTTTATGAAGATGTCCTCACTCATTCTATCCCGATGTTCATGTAATAGAGTTCGACTCACATCACGAAGAGACGAAACACCTTTATTTCTTTGACGAATGATTTTTACACCTTCCTCACAAGCTTCGCGTCTTTCATTGTAGGCAGAAGAAGCCAATGAATGCTTGACTTTTGTATCAACGAGAAGAAGGGAATGATCGGTAAGATGAACGGGAATCACTTCGTGTTTCTGCGATCGGCAATCCAATAAAAGAGCAGCATTTCTTTCACCAAACAAACTTGCATACTGATCCATCAACCCACACAAAAGGCCAGCAAATTCATGTTCGGCATATTGAGAAATTTTCGCCAATGCCAACCGATCCAATCCACACTTATAAAGTTGGTTAAGTCCGAAGCCAAACCCGTTGCAAAGTGCAGCCGATGAGGACAACCCACCTCCCACCGGAATATCTCCGCCAAATACACAATCGACCCCATGGATGGGCAAGCCTTTTCGCTCGAAGCCGTCCATTACGCCCATCAAGTAATTGACCCAGGCTTCCCCCGGGTTTAAATCAAGAAGGGAAAATGAAACACCTTCTTCCATGTCGGCCGAATAGATATTACATCGTTCCGTACCGCTGGGGGCCATTGCATAATAAATAGCGCGGTCAATGGCTGCTGGTAGCACATAACCCTCGTTGTAGTCTGTATGTTCACCAATAAGATTGATCCTACCGGGCGCGCGAATGACCAACGGCTCTCTCGAAAATTTTTGCTTAAAAATAGAGACTACCCTTCTTGCAATATCCGGCATCTTACAAGTATAGCGATCCCGAATTTGAAACCCAAAATCGGACACCCAAAAACAATCATGGACAGTACGTCTGGCAATAATCCGCAATGAAAGGTGATTTTAGGCCATTATGTGGTTGGTCTGTTCTTTGCAAATACGAACGAAATTAGAAACCATGCTCAAGCATTACGCGATCCACTTCTATAGAAACCTTCAAAGACAAAAGCTTTTCACATTCATTAATATACTTGGACTCACGGTTGGTATCGCCAGTTCTCTACTCATTTACCTATACGCCCGCCATGAGTTTAGTTACGATACTTTTCATGAGCATGCAGATCACATCTATCGCGTCAACCAAACTTTTATTTGGGGCGAAAGCACCGACAACGAATTTGCCTCTACAGGGCCTGGCGTAGCTTATGCTGTGAAGGAAGAAATAACTGAAGTAAAATTGATCACCAGCATCCATACTCCGGGGGATTTTTTGGTTTCTTATACCAATACCAAAAATGAAGTCATCTCTTTTGAGCAAACCAATGTATTGGCTGCTGATACCAACTTCTTCAAAATGTTTAATTTCAAGCTGGTAAAAGGCAATGAGGCTTCTGCGTTGCGACAAGCCAACACCATTGTGCTAACAGAATCAATAGCCAAGAAATATTTCGGAAACGAAGAGCCGATAGGGAAATTGATTTTGATGGGCACTGGCGAAAATCAAAAGACATACGAGGTAACTGGTGTGGCCAAAGACTTACCAACCAATACGTATCTTCAATTTGATATGCTCATGTCCATGAACAGTTTCCCTCAGGTGAAAAAGATGTATTGGAGTTGGATATGGACTCAATTAGAAACATACGTTTTACTTGACGAGAACGCCAACATCGAAACTGTAAAAGCAAAATTAGCAACCATACCACGCAAACATGCCCAAGCTACTCTTCAACGGACAATGAACATGTCGTTTGACGATTATATCAATTCAGGAAAAAACTGGGAATTGTTTCTTCAACCTATCACGGGTATTCATTTACCAGCAAAAATTGTTTATAACCGCTTGATCAATGATGGCAACCTCATAATTATCTACTCACTAATCGGTGTGGCAATTTTTATCATTCTCTTATCATGCGTCAACTTTATGAATTTGTCCACTGCGCAGTTCACAAAGAGAATCAAAGACGCGAGTGTTAGAAAAATATTGGGATTAGGAAAAGCAGAACTGAGCACTGGTTACTTTATGGAAGCCTTCATCTTTTGCTCGATTGCTTTATTGATCGCCTTGGCTTTGATCCAAATCTTGCTACCAGGTTTTAATCTTTTGGTGGGAAGGGAATTGCAATTTAGTTTATTGAGTGACCCTCGCCTGCTCACAACACTGTTAGTTCTAGTTTTAACAATGAGCTTTTTATCGGGAAGTTACCCTGCTATATTCCTCAGTGCATTCAACCCAATCGAAGCCATGAAAGGGAAATTGAGAACTGGCAAGGAAGGCAAGTCATTTAGAAATGGGTTGGTTGTTTTTCAATTCAGTGTGTCAATCGCACTCATCATTTGCACGGCTGTGGTATTTCAACAATTGAAGTTTGTTTCAGAAAAGGATTTGGGGTTTGATAAAGAGAACTTAGTAGTGCTCAGTCATGCTGAACGGTTGAGTGATGGAGAAAGTACCGTCAACTCCGCCCTCAATGTATCTGGAGTAGTAAGTGCTTCGCTTTGTACCTCTGTGCCACCCAATACATTTGGTGGCGATAAGTTCAGTGCCGAAGGCATGGGGGCAAATACTTTTTCGCTCAATTTCACTTCTGCAGATGAACGATATCTTTCTACCCTCAACATTAAGTTGAAATACGGAAGGAATTTTTCGTTGAATACACCTGGCGACAATAATCGAGTAATCCTCAACGAAGCAGCTATAAAGAAAATCGGCTGGGAGATGAACGAATCTGTGATTGGAAAAAAAATAGAATCTCCAGGTGGCGAAGTGCGTTTTGAAGTAATTGGGGTGGTGGACGATTATCACTATTGGTCGCTGGGCAATCCCATTGAGCCAATGGCCATCTTTCATATTAAAAATAAAAATCTGTTTGGCGCAGGAGATAAGCAATATGTGGTACTACGTATTGAAGGACAGACCAGTGCGGCATTGGAGAAAACAATTGCCTCGCTAACTACTCTATGGAAAGAAAAAGCTGGTGATGTTGCTTTTGATTACTCGTTCGTTGATCAGGCTTTTGCCAATACTTTTAGAGCCCAGCAAAATTTCGGCAAAACATTAACGGTGCTTGCAAGTCTTGGCATATTGATTGCGGCACTGGGATTACTTGGCATGATCGTTTACACATTAGAGCAACGCACCAAAGAAATTGGGATTAGAAAAGTTTCGGGTGCTTCGGTAAAAGATATTTTGATTTTGGTCTCGAAAGGCTACATCAAACTTATCCTCATCGCCTTTTTCATTGGTGCTCCGCTCTCCTATTGGCTAATGACCAAGTGGCTACAAGGTTTCACCTATCACATTTCGCCTTCGCCATACATTTATGCTTTTGCAGGGGGGGGCACATTGCTTATCGCTTTATTGATCACAAGTTATCATTCCATAAAAGCAGCTCTTCTAAATCCTGTAGACGTTTTAAAGGACGAATAAAATGTTATTCTAGATAGAGCGCCAAAAGCATTTCCTAAGGACTAAAACGGGACTCTTATTGACCAATTTGGGACAAAAAGTTGTGGATTGACTGATTTTTAACTAAAAACAGGCCACCCAATGCATCAATATCCCTCTGGCATGATTATTTCCAATCGGAAGTCGGTTAACCGAAAATCTTATGAATCTTTTTGAACGACTAGGACTGTTGAAACACCGGGATGCCTCCGCAAAAAGCCATATTAAAAATTTGATTGAGGTTGCAGAGGCAGACGGGCACTTCGCGCACGTAGAAAAAGAACTATTGAAATCTATTGCTAAAAGAAATGGATTTAACGAAAAACAGATTTCAGAAATTCATAAAAATCTCGAAGAGATCAAATTGGTGATACCTGAAGATAGCAAAAGCAGGTTTCATCGGTTTTATGATCTCATCCATATGATGAGCATAGACAACGAGATACATGACGAGGAATTGAAGCTCTGCAGCCAGTTGGCGCTAAGGTTTGGCTACCATCGCGATAATGTTGAAGACTTGATAAAATCAATTTTATCGTGCATCGAATATGGAAGAGATGCTGACGACACCATGGGGCGCGTCATTCGGTTAATAGCGTAGTAACATAAACTTACTGGCTATCCTTCCTTTTTAGAGACAGGCCAATGCAGCTCAAAATGGCAAGTAGCGCTACCCAACTAGAAGCAAGCGTTACTTTATTGCCAACCATATAAGGCTGCGGCTCAAACTTGAATTCAATAGTGTGTTTTCCTTGCGGGATTTCCAGCGCTCGAAGCACATAATTCGCTCGAAGAACGGGTACTTCTTTTCCATCGATAAATGCACGCCAGCCTTTGGGGTAATAGATTTCCGAAAACACGGCCAGTCCGTTCACAGATGATTCAGATTGGTATTTGATATCAGGAGGTTTGAAGTCTAGTAAGAAAATAGTGGCTAGACTATCAAACTCCGAACTCTCAAATTTAAACTTCGAACCATCTACAACGGCAGTGCTTTTTGTATCCACCTCTTTAACTCTTTTCAATTCTTCCGTTGGTGAATTTACGGTTTCAATATTCTTCACAAACCATGCAGGGCCATTGGCATTTGGGTTGGGTATCACGTTATTGGCTTCCTCTCCATAAACAATATACTTGGTGTTCAGCATGTTCATCACACCAAATTTTGCCAAATCCAATCTACCTTGTTGGGCATCACCAAACAATTGTATCCGCTCTTTGGCAAGGCACGAGTCATACAAATCTTGGTAGCGCCTGAGTTTCGCACCGTGATAGCCACCCAACGAATAATGAAAATAGGAAGTGCGTGCTTCTAAAAAAGTACCCTGCACATTAAATACGCGATAATGACTTTTGTCTTTTAAAATTTCTTGATCCGCTCCGGTTGCTGCAAATACAGTATTGTCGCGCTTGCGCTGAAAACTGTCTTTCGTGAAATAGCGCTTGTCTACTACCGCTAAGTCTGCAAGAATCATGATTGCCAAGAAAGCATAAAAGCCTGATGGTGAGATTTTCTTAAATACGTTAAAATACAACATGATAAAGATGGAACCAATAAACGCCAACGAGCGGATCGCATCCGAGCGTAACAAAGAAGCTCTGTCTTCCATCAACGCCTCCTTAAACCAAACAGGCAATTGATCATCGCCTTCACCCATGTATGAACCCAGTCCGGCAAAAAGAACCAACGCCAAACAAATTCCACCTACTACTCCAAACGCAATCAATAGTTTTTTCTTGTTGGTTCGCGTAGCGCCTTCGCTCATATATCTCTCAACTCCCAACATCCCCAGCAAGGGCATGGCAAAAAGAATAATTACCAACCCAAAACTTACCGAGCGAAATTTGTTGTAACCTGGAAAATAATCAAACATCAAATAGTTGAAGGAGGAAAACGCATCTCCCCAACTCAACATCAAACTCAAAGCAGCCATGGGTACTAACCACCACACATACTTTTTATCAGCGAGCAAAATCCCCAACACAAATAGAAAGACAACAATCGCTCCCGCATAGTAAGCACCGATGGTTGATCCTTGTGGCCCCCAATAGTGAGCCGTAAATCCCGCCAACTGATTGGCCTCTTCATTACTCGATGAATTGCTGACCAACGCCTTATAAGAGGCACTGGTTTGGTCTTGCACAAAGGCTTGGGTGCTTGCACCTCCATAAAAATTGGGGACCATCAAGCACATCGATTCGCCAATGCCATATTTATATTGGAATGCGTAATCACGGCTCAAGCCATCAGCATCTTTTGTTTTAGTACCCTGCTTCACCAATTCAGAAGCGCCTCGAATGGAGTAACGTGTATATTCCGTAATTGCCCAAAACTGTCCAAAGAAAGTACCGACCGCGATCACCACGGCAGGTATCAATAATCCAACCGATGTAAAAAATGCTTTAAGTTGTTTCTCTCTCCACGCATAGATCAATTGGATTAATCCGTACACACCTACCATCAGCGTCATGTAATAGGTAATCTGCAAGTGGTTCTCACGCAAGTGAAGCGCCATGGCCATCGCGGTAACGCCAAAACCCAACCACCGCCTATTTGAAAATGTCAAATGAATCCCTGCTAGCACGAGTGGAACAAAAGCGATCGCCCCAATGCGTGCGTTATGCCCGGCCGAAAGCCCGATAATCATGTATGAAGAAAGTCCGAAAGCGACTGCACCCGCAATGGCCAAGTAAGGCCGAATACGAAAACTCAGCAACAAGATATAGTAGCAAAGGAAGGCGAGAAAAATATTGTTTACAGGATGCGGCAAAAAGCAACCCATGATCTTCTTTGTCCATACCACAGGCCCATCACTCCAGCGTAAGCTAACCAAGTAAGCCGGCATTCCGCCAAACATGGAGGGTGCCCACAAGGCCTCGTCACCAGATTGGGTGCGGTAATCAGCAATGGTTTTGCTGCCTCCCTGAAATTGTTCGATATCTGTTTGCTGAATGGACTTGCTCTCAAAAAAGACAGGGCTAAAGAAAAAGAGGGTAATCAACAAAAAGGCGACAAGAGCAATAAGGTGCGGGAGTAACTCTGAAAACTTAATTTTATGCATGACAAGAATTTATAAACCACAAATGTGCAAATTTGAATTGGTTATTTGAATAAAATTCACGCAAAGGCGCGAAGATGCAAAGTTTAAAACACCAACTAAAACAATAAAAACTTAAAAAAATGAAAGCAACGTTGGTCTGTTTACTAGTATGGGTTGCAACTGTTTCATACGCACAGAAAAAGTCTGATCAACTCGAAGAAGGAAATGCCATTCGTGCCGTGCTGGCGCAACAGGTAGCCGATTGGAATAACTTCAATATTGAGGGCTTCATGCAGGGCTATTGGAAATCTGATTCGCTCCTATTCATTGGTGCAAAAATTACTCACGGGTGGGATAGCACATTGGCGCGTTACAAAAAGAGCTACCCTACCAAAGATGCGATGGGTATTCTTCGATTTGAGATTATCCGCCTTCAATTTACAGCAGGCGATGCGTGCTTGGTTACAGGTCATTACTTTTTGCAACGAAAAACGGATAACCCAAGTGGAGTTTTTACTTTATTGTTTAGAAAGAAAAAGGGAAAGTGGGTAGTAGTGTATGATCACACTTCGTAGCTAATTAAACTTCAACAACGCATATCCCTTCAACTGATACGTTGTTAATGTCGTGAGCATGGAGGTAGCAATCTTCACCTCAGGAATCATTTTTGTTCGGTCTACCTTTCTATTTATCAAAGACTGGCCGCAGACAAATATCTTTACCCCCGCTTTCGACAACTCCTGAAACAAACCGAGGTTGGGGTTGTCCTTTTTGTATTTCTTTTGATATTGGTCATTATTCATAGTGATATACGTTGCCCCACCGTGAAGAACGATAACCACGTCTAGGTTTTCTTTTGGCACACCGCCCATTACGTGCAAGTTGACCAAACGAGCAACATTATTCAAGGCCCAGCTAAGTGAATCAGGTTTCTCGCTTTCCCGCTCCACTTCTACCACGATATTGTATTTCATGGTTGGGTCAGGCTTCTCAACTGCATAAGGGATTTCGAAAATACCTCCGTAGCGTTGCACGGCTGGGAAAACACGAGTTTGGGAGTAGGTCGTTGCTGCTATAACGATTAGTAAAGCTGTGAATAAAGATTTCATAGTAGGCTTGGTAACTGGTGATCGAGTATTCGGTATTCGGTATTCGGTAATCGGTAATCGGTGTTCAGTTTAGTCTGCTGCATTCTATCTTCTAACTCCTGTATTCTATATTCTTTGAGACTACAAGTGGTCTTTCAGAATATTTAACGCAGCCAGTAAGATCAACACTGATGTAATTCTTTTAATGTACAATGGGTTAAGACGAATAGCGCCCAAGCGTGAACCCAGCTGCCCACCTATTAAAACTACTACTAATAATGGTAAAATAAAACTCCACTCCAAGTTAATGCCTCTACCCAAAAACTGCCCAAGCAATCCACTGATCGAATTGACTAAAATAAACACGCTCGCCAATGCTGATATTCGCCTGGCCTCCGCCCAGTTCGTTAGATGCAAAATCGGAGAAAGAAAAATGCCTCCGCCAATACTTACCAATCCAGATAAAAAACCGATCAAACCTCCCAGCGCAATCTTAGACTCAATTCGCTGAAGGAATCTATTCTCGCCTTTCATCGTTTCTGGCTGTATCCAAAGCAAAACCGATGCAATGATCAACGTAATTGCCAGTAAAAGAAAAAAAGAGTGTTGATTGAGTTTCCACAATCCACCCAATAAAGCCAAGGGAACACTTGCCAGTAAGAAAGGCCAAACCTCTTTCCAGTCTATTTTATTTTGCTTGTAAAAAATAATTGTTCCGCCTGTCACCACTACAATATTGCAGATTAGTGCCGTAGGCCGAATGGTATCCGGAAGTAATTGAAAGAAAGGTTGGGCAAGCAGCGCTAAGTAACTGCTGCCCCCACCAAAACCCACAGAAGAATAGATGAATGCAATGACAAAAAAAGAAAACAAGAGTACGTAAAATTCCATCTGACTATTGAGCGCGTTTTACTTCTATGAGTTGCAAAGACTTGATGTGCCTTCGACCTGTTTTGAAATCTTGCGGTGACAAGAGCAAAATTGATTCCGGTAATTGTTCAGCAGGTTTTCCCACTTTTTCAGTGATAATGAACACAGCATCACCCACCTTACTGTTATGGATTTCATTCCACGAAAAAACAACCTTGTAACCATCTGTTGCTTTGCAAACAAAATAAAACTCACTCAGTTGCTTCGGACTTTCTGATTTGATTTCAATTGATTCTAACACATCGCGTAACAAAACACCTTTCAGTTGTTTGGCTTCTCCCCTCCTCTCGCCTGTGTGATTGGTGATAACAACATCACCGATGTCATGCGTTTTCCATTGGGATAGATCACTAAGCATAACTGTTTTTGGCGACTTGATCTCGCCTTGAATCGTAAACGAATCCGTTGACTTGATTTCCTTTTGCGAAAAGGCAATGGTCGCCAGGAAGAAGAGTATCAGTGTTGGAAAAGTCTTCATCTTATATAATTTTTAAATAGCCTTGTTCTATTATCCACCAATGGTAGACATAGACTCCATTACGTTCAATGTTTTGCGTTTTTCCTCCGCCTCAAATCCGTCCTTCGGTCGATGAGCAAAAGCTCTTAACAATTCATTTCTTAAATCATCATTACCCTTCCCTTCTCGCATCAAATTCTTGATATTCAATACACCATCGTCATACAAACATGTTTTCAAAACTCCCTGAGCTGTAATACGAATTCGATTGCAGGTTCCACAGAAAGAACGAGTAAACGCTGCGATGATGCCTATGTATCCAGCATAGCCCGGAATTTGATAATGATAAGCGGTAGAGTTTTCAGCGTCTTTTACTTTTTGAATGGTTGGATAGAAAAGCTTGATATGGTCCAATATCTCTTTATGGGTCCATTTTAATTTAGCATAGTGATTTCCCTCTCCATTAAAAGGCATCTCTTCAATAAACCGAATGGAAATGGGATGATGTTTCGTAAGTTCAACCATCGATGCAATATCTTCGATGTTTTTATCCTCCATCACCACGGTATTGATTTTTACTGGAATTTCGTGCTTCAACAAAAGCTGTAGAGTCTCCCATGCATTTTCAAATTCATCTCTTCGGGTTATCAGTTTAAAGCGTTCTTTATTCAGGGTGTCCAAGCTGAGATTAACGGAAGCAATGCCCAATGATTTCAATTCCGAAATATGAGGTCGGGTAAGAATGCCATTGGTGGTAAGATGAATATCTTTGATTCCTTCAATGACTGAGATCCTTCGAATAAGTTGCATCAAATCAGTGCGAACAAATGGCTCCCCGCCTGTCAGTCGGATTTTTGAAATACCCATTGAAGCCAACAACGTTACTAACCGCTCGATCTCTTCAAAAGTTAAAAGGTCTTTCTTGGGGAGATACTTGATGCCTTCTTCAGGCATACAGTAGAAGCAACGTAAATTGCATCTATCAGTCACCGCCAGTCGCAGATAGTTGATAGGCCGACCGTGATTGTCGTAAAGAGTGGTAGCTGACATTACCTCGCGAAGATAAGGAGGATCAGTCAGAAATAACTAGTCACTATATTTGCTGGATGAGAATTCAGCTGAAAGCGTTTGGCATCTGCAAAGACATATTGGGAGGACGAGAACTGACCGTTGAGTTCGATGGAGAAACCGTAGCCGATCTCCGAAAAGATTTGACCCAAAAATTCCGGGAAATTGAAAAGTTGAATTCTCTTCTAATTGCCGTAAACGAAGCCTATGCCGAAAATGATCGGGTGTTAAAAGAGTCGGATGTGATAGCTCTTATTCCTCCTGTAAGTGGTGGTTAACGACAACCTATAAATGATAGTAATCACTCATAATTCAATTGATATTCAGAATGTTATCCGTTCTGCAGAAAGCGCAGATGCAGGTGCTCTAAACGTGTTTATTGGTACAGTGCGGTCCAAGACGGGTGAAAAAAAAGTGATCAGGCTAGAATATGAAGCCTATGAACCAATGGCGATTCTCGAACTTAAAAAGATCATCGAAGTGGCCAAGGCAAAATGGAACCTTAAAGGCTGGGCGATAAGTCACCGTGTTGGTGTGCTAAGCGTAGGTGATGTGGCTGTTGCGGTGGCCGTTTCAACGGCTCATCGAAAGGAATCCTTCGAAGCATGCCAATTCATTATTGATAGTCTCAAACAAACTGTGCCCATCTGGAAGAAAGAGATCTTCGAAGGTGGAGAGGAATGGGTGTCGGCCCATCCTTGAAATCAAAATCGACTTACTATCATCACCACCACGGTCCCAACAGATAATGCAATCATAAGCGCGCCCAGCAAGGTAGTGGCCAGTTGCAATTCGATCGAATTGATGTGAATGGGTGGCAAAAAATTCTTCACTGCTTTCATAGGTTCCTTATTTTAATAAAGGTATTATTTGCGCAGCATATCTAATTGGCAAATTCGCTCAAATTGACCTTATGTAACTTTTTTTCATAATTTTCTCTTTCAGCATGTATCTTTTGAAGATATCCACATTTTAATAATAGTTTTTTTGCCTATAATGACCGAACCGACACTTAAAATGACTGAGGCCGAAAGGTTAGATGAGGACCTATTAATAAAGAGATCACAGTCTGATCCAGAAGCATTTAAACCTCTCTATGAAAAGTATTTTAAGAAGATATTCTTATTCATTTTTCATCGTACGGGTGATAAAGAACTTACTGGTGACCTAACTCAACAAGCATTCTTAAAGGCTCTGAACGGGATAAGTAAGTTTCAACTGCGAGGATTACCTTTTTCGGCTTGGCTTTACAGAATCGCCATCAACGAATGCTACGATTTCTTTAGGAAATCGAAAAGAGCGCGAGTGGTTTTACTCGATGAAGCGATAACTGAAAATCTTTTTGAGGAATTGACGGCAGACAATCAGATTGATGAATTAACAAGGAGGTTGCCAGAGATTCTTCAGAAACTTAAACCAGCCGATCTTCAATTAATAGAGTTTAGATTCTTTGAAGGGCGATCGTTTAGGGAAATTGGTATGCTTCTGGAAATAACGGAAATACATGCAAAGGTAAAAACATATAGGGCACTAGATAAAATGAAAATATTATTCCATTTGAAAAAATGAAGAGGAACTATAAAATCATGAAAAAGCCAGAAATAACCGATAAGGACATACTCAAGCACATGGACTTTGACGGTTTACTTACAAAGCATCAGGCTATTACCAAGACCGTAATAAGTCAAAAGTTGAAATGGGGAGTTGCCGTCCTATTACTATCTACTTTTACCATTTTATATTTTATAATCAACACTAAGAAAATAACTAACGCGATAGGTGCCAAAGAGACGAAAAGTCTTGCTGAACCTTTTCCAAATCAAACATTAGTCCCTCAAGACAGTCAACAAGTTGAGAGGAAGAAGGAGAGCAAATTAATCGTTGCAGAACCATCCAAGAAGGAAGTACCAAAAGCCGAGTCGATTGAATCCAAGAAAAAATTCAATGAAGAGGATATTTATTTGGAAGCAGAACCTACCCTTGGCTATCCTCACCTTTACAACTATTTCAATACTAATCTGCGGTATCCACAAGAGGCAGTGAAAGACTCCGTTCAAGGCGTTGCTACCATCACTTTTATAATTACGCCACAGGGAAAAACTGATCAAGTAAAGATCACTCAGTCACTTGGTCAATCATTTGATGCAGAAGCTATCAGGCTATTGGTCAGCATGCCAGCTTGGAAACCAGCTACACTAAATGGCAGCCCTGTTCCAAGTAAGATTTCGCTTCCATTAACTTTCAAAATTGAAAATACTAAAAAGCAGTAGGCATGAAACTAATTACCGCACTTGCTTTATTCCTCTCTTTCTCGAACCTATACGGCCAAACTTTCCAAAAGATGTTTACTTGGAAAGACAACTCCCTATCGCTAGCAAAGGCTGAATGGGTCGACATCGATAACGACAGTCTTCTTGATGTTCAAATCTTGGCCCAGGGAGCGAATCAAAAACTTCAACTTAAATCTTTCAAAAATCAAAACCTTGCGAAGTTTACACTATCGTCAACGCAAGAGCTAGATTTAACAATGAACAGCTTTTCGCTAGCCGATTTGAACTTAGACAATCGAATGGACTTAGTTATCAATGGAACAAAAGAAGGAAGTTCAAACACTACACAAATTCTAAACAATGGCAATTTTCAATTTAGTAATTCAATTATTGGCTCACTCAATTTCCCAATATCAAATCAATTGTTCCTTGACTTGGATAAAGATGGCAAACTAGATTTAGTTGTGGGTGGAGAAACATCTCTCAAAATCTTTCGATACACAGATTCTGGTTATTTGATAAAACTGGACAGCAGCGATATCAAAATAAATTCTATTGCCGCGTGCGATGTTAACAAAGACGGAAAGACAGATTTAATAGTATCTGGAAACAAGAACAACCAACCATTCATAACACTGATAAAAAACAAAGGTTCTTTTCAATTTCAAAAGCTTAACTTAGAAAAACCAGTAGCAGGAAACTTGGAGACTGGTGATTTCAATCACGATGGTTACATTGATGTAATTGTAAGTGGCACCAATGGATTGCTTAATAATCAAATTAAATACTACACCAACAATGCAGGGAAACTAAAAGCCACAGATTCACTTCAAGGTTTTCAGAACAGCGAAATGTTATTAGCAGATGTCGACTCGGATGGCTTTGCTGAATTATCTTACTTTGGCAAAAGAACAAACGGGAAAAAATCCAATTTTATTAAAACCTCTACTGGTTCGATCACTGAATTGGATACTACCCAAATTACATCACAACGTTGGGGAGACTACGATCGAGATGGTGATCTGGATCTACTGCAAGTTCGCGACTCCGCGGGCTATCAAGTATTTCAAGTCTTAGAGAATAAAATTGTGGCAATCAATAAAGCACCTAAAAAAAATGGCCTTACTTTTTCCGTTACGGCATTCAATAAAACAATTATCTACTGGGATACCGCAAAAGATGATCGAACTCCCGCGAAAGCACTGAGCTATGATCTCCTAATTAAAAATAAAGGAGATTCTAAAACAAAAATTAGCCCGCAGTTTGATATTACTAGTACTAAAAGGTTGATCCCTTCAAATGGAAATCAGGACTCGAATAACTTTGCGTTCATTCCTAATTTGAATGAATTTTATAATTACTTCGTGCAGCCAGTCGACAATGCATTTAACGGTGGTTATAAAATAAACTGCTACGGTGGTTCGTGCGGCAAAGGTGGTTCGTGCCCTGATGGACAAGTTGATTATGTACAGGCCTGCAAAGGAACAAACACAACAATATCCTCGCCAGAGCCAGCTTATTGGTTTTCTTTTAAAGATGGATTCAAGGGATTGTCTTCTGATTTGACTTTTCAAGCAAATGAGCCTGACACAGTTGTTTCTGTTATCTACAATGGCACCGGCTGCCCGAAAGCTATAACGCACGTTGTATCGGCAAATAAACAACTAACTATGGAAAAGCAAACAAAATATTTTTGCATAGATCAACCAACAAAGTTGAGCATTAAACCAGGATGGGAAACTGTACTCTGGAATTTTAGTAGTGAAACTTCAACAAAGGATTCGATCACATTGAAAATCACTAATCCAATGACGGTTAACGTCACTGCTTCCACAGGCACCTGTGTTTACAAAAAGGAATTTGATCTCAGGCCTAGCATTGTTGATTTGAAAATAGAAAATGAAAAATATACTATTAGCCAAGGCGAGAGTATTCAACTTAAGGCATCTGGCGGTGAGAATTATGAATGGCTTCCACCCACCGGCCTTAACAATAATCGAATCGCCAATCCACTTGCATCTCCAACAAAATCGACTACCTATAAGGTCACCGCCACTGATTCAATTGAATGCAAGGCAGAAAGCGCTGTTAGCGTGAATGTGCAGGAGACAGCTTTTGCCCCCACTTTGTTTACTCCAAATGGAGATGGCAAAAATGATGAGTTCAAATTATACGGTCTTACCAATGGAAGAGATTTCGAGTTTGTGATTTATAATCGCGAGGGGAACACCGTTTATGAAACAACTAGTATATCTCAGGTGACTTCAGTTGGATGGAATGGAACTGCACACGGAACTGCCCAACCTGCTGGCGTATATTATTGGAAGATTGTTGGAACTCAAGATAATGATCAGCCACTACGGCTTAATGGCAAATCAAAAGGCTCTGTGTTACTCGTTCGATAAATTTTGAATGCAAAGAAGTCGAGTGGTAATATATAATCCAACACAGTTCAAGTCAATAAGATTGAAAGCGGCATTGTTTTTCACTTTAATATCTGTAAGCTTCGCTGATGCTCAGTATTTTCAATTCTCTCAATACAACTTCACCGATCAACGTGTCAATCCTGCAATGATTGGCACATCAAAATACATGTCTGCTTCGTTAGATTCTCGGAATCAAAGGACGGGCGGAGACTTTAATATAAACAGCAATATCGTTTCTTTCACACGTCCTCTTTTGAATCGTAGCACTGGTCGAGCATGGTCAGGCATTGGTATCACCATGATGGACGATCGTTCTGGCGGGATTTTTAAAACTCAAGAAGCTACCATAAGCTATGCAGTTAATATTCGTCTCAGCCGCTATCGAATTTTGTCTATGGGGTTTAAAGGGCTTTATCAAACACGCAGGATAAGTTTTGCTGGATATAATACAGGCTCACAATTTGTACCTGATCGTGGCTTTGACAACTCATTGCCGAATGGAGAATCTGCTGGTGAATTGACTAATAGCTTCAGTACGTTCAGTACAGGGCTCTATTGGCAAGAAACAGATCGGCAAGAACATGTAACTGGTTACTGGGGATTTTCCATTTTCGATTTGAACAAACCCAATGATTCATTTGCGGGAACCAAGAGTCAACTCTCCCCTTCCCTTGTTTTTACCGGAGGATTTCGGGTTTATCAAAACCGAGAGTTGTCCATCTTCCCAGAGTTACTTTATACAGGCAATTCGTCAAACCACTTGGTCAATATGGGCGCTCGTTGGCAATATGAAATCAAACCCATGCCAAATCAAAAGAGCGATAGAATAGATGTACTTACTAAATATGCTTTCGGGCGATCCGCGATCCTAGGAATTCAACTTCATCGCGAAAATTTTTCACTTGGGATGAGTTACGACTTTCCTGTATTTAATAATAATCCTTCTAACCTAGGAGCATTTGAATTGGGCGTTGAAATCAGAAAGTTGGTACTGACGCGAGCAGGAAAAGATCGAATCCGCAGACAAAAAGAAACTGAAAAGATGAAATTGGCCAAAAAATTACCAAATCAAAGACCACCAGCTAAAAAAAACACAACTGATTCGTTGAAGAATTTTACCAAGAATGAAAAAGTTGAAGCCCAAATCGAAATAGAGAAGTCAGACACCGCTAAATCCAATCCAATTGCTGAAGCTGGCAAGTTAAAGCACGAGCCATTAATTGTCGAAAAAATCACACTCCATTTTCAGTTTGAATTTAATAGCATTGATTTGGATGACGAGACCGAGAAATTTCTAGATCAACTAAGCGAAACACTAGAAGAAGATAAAGATCTGAAGGTTAGGGTCGTTGGCCACACCGATAATGTCGGTTCTGAAAAATTCAATCAGAGATTATCAGTTAAAAGAGCCGAGTCGATAAGGGATTTCTTACTTAAGAATGGGGTCGATAGAGAGAGAATGAATGCTGACGGAAGAGGCATGAGCACCCCATTGGTCGAAAATGAAACTGAAGAGGGCAGGCGGAAGAACCGTAGAGTAGAGATTTTGCTTTACTATGAGCGCTAATTTCTCCTAAAATCCTTCTTCCCTCCCACCTTTTCCATCAATCGTATGTCCTGGACAACGATATCATGTGACAACGCTTTGCACATATCGTACACCGTCAACGCAGCAATTGAAACAGCCGTTAACGCCTCCATTTCCACCCCTGTCTTGCCCGTCACCTTGGCAACAGAATCTATTATGACCGTTTTTTTTTTAGTTGTTATCACAATCTGAATATCTTCAAGACCTAGTGGATGGCAAAAAGGAATCAATTCAGAAGTCTTCTTGGCTCCCATCACGCCAGCAATAATGGCTGTTTGAAACACCGGCCCTTTTTTCGTAATCAGTTCGTCACCTTGCAACTGCGACATGATCTCCTTACCCAAAAAAACAACCGCTTGCGCCTTTGCCATACGATGTGTCACTTTCTTATCAGAAACATCCACCATTTGAGGATTGCCAGATGCGTGGATATGTGTAAATTTATTCTTCATCTAGCCTAAAATTACTAAAACATGGTCAGTGTAGAGGAAGCTACTTCCATAATTCTTTCCAATCTTTTTCAACCGAAAACAAGCAAGGTCAACCTGAATGAGTGTCTGGACAAAATTTTAGCAGAGCCAATCGTAGCCGATCGCGACTTCCCTCCTTACGATCGCGCCACCATGGACGGCATTGCGTTGGCTTTTGATTCACACCAAAAAGGTGTGGCAAATTTTAGAATTGAATCCGTCCAAGCCGCTGGCGAACATCGCAAAAAACTCAAGAGCGATGTTGCTTGTATAGAGATTATGACAGGCGCTACGTTACCCGAGGGAACGGATACCATCGTACCCTACGAACAAATCGAAATCAAAAACGACCATGCAACCATTAACTCTAAACAAGTAGCCAAAGGACAGAACATCCACCTTCAAGGAAGTGACGCAAAAAAAGATCACCTACTCCTAGAAACCGGGACGGTGATCTCTCCAGCGGAAGTCGCCCTGCTTGCCTCAATTGGGAAAACTTCGGTATCCGTAGTTAGTGCACCCAAGATAGTCATCATTTCTACTGGGAACGAATTAGTCGACATTGAACAAACGCCAGCACCCCACCAAATAAGAAAGTCGAATAGTTATGCCTTGCAGGCTGCACTTGCTGAATTAGGAATAGACTCAGCACTACTCCACCTGGCCGATGACCAGGATCAACTAAAAACAGAAATCAAACAAGCACTTCTTGATTTTGACGTACTTCTTTTATCCGGTGGTGTTTCAAAAGGCAAATTCGATTTCGTGCCGTCCGCATTAGAATCATTGGGCGTTCACAAGCTATTCCATCAAGTAAGTCAAAAGCCTGGCAAGCCGATGTGGGTTGGCAAAGTTGGAAACAAATTTGTTTTTGCGTTACCCGGTAATCCTGTCTCTACCTTCCTCTGCTTCCACCGTTATGTGAAGCCCTGGCTTTTACGCAGTATGGGAACAAAGCCCATCACATCCAAAGCGATCTTGAGTAAAAGCTTTTCATTTAAAGGAGATCTAACTTATTTTTTGCAAGTAAAATTAGCCAATATAGAGGGTAAGCTAATGGCAGAGCCTATCGTTGGCGGTGGTTCGGGTGATTTTGTAAACTTAAAAGAAGTAGATGGTTTTTTGGAGTTGCCTTCGAATAAAAGTGAATTCAGTGCAGGGGAAACATTTGATTATCTCGCATTTAGGTAAAATTTCGAATAGCGATTACCTTTGCACCCTAATTTTCCGACAAAACCATGTTCGATAGCTTAAGTCTCAAACTCGAAAAAGCATTTCAAACCCTTAAAGGCCAGGGCCGAATCACGGAAATCAACGTGGCCAGCACGGTTAAGGACATCCGGAAGGCTTTAATCGATGCTGACGTAAATTATAAAGTAGCCAAAGAAGTTACTGACGAAATCAAGCTTAAGGCGCTGGGCCAAAATGTATTAACTGCCGTGTCTCCCGGTCAATTATTGACCAAGATAACCAACGATGAACTCACGCTACTGATGGGCGGAGCCAGCGAAGACATCAAAATTGAAGGAAACCCAGCCGTTATTTTGATTGCTGGTTTACAAGGTTCTGGTAAAACTACCTTCTCCGGAAAATTAGCCAGCTATTTAAAACGGCAAGGACGTGAAGTATTGTTAACCGCTTGCGACATCTATCGTCCGGCTGCCATTGACCAACTGAAAGTACTAGGTCAACAAATTGGAGTGGAGGTCTATGCGGAGCCAGAAAACAAAGACGCAGTTAAGATCGCAAAGGCGGCTATCGAGCATGCTAAGAAAAATAATTTTAGAGTAGTCATTGTCGATACAGCCGGACGCCTGGCAGTAGATGAAGAAATGATGAATGAGATCGCCAAGTTGAAGGAGACGCTCAAACCATCCGAAACACTATTTGTAGTGGATGCCATGACAGGGCAGGATGCCGTCAATACAGCCAAGGCTTTTAATGACCGATTGAATTTTGATGGCGTGGTGCTGACAAAATTGGATGGTGATACACGTGGTGGGGCTGCTTTGTCCATTAGACGCGTGGTTGAAAAGCCGATCAAGTTTGTGGGTTCAGGTGAAAAGATGGAAGCCTTAGATCGTTTCTATCCCGACCGGATGGCCGGGCGTATTTTAGGAATGGGCGATGTGGTGAGTTTGGTTGAAAAAGCACAGCAATCTTTTACGGAAGAAGAAGCACGCTTGCTGAACGCCAAAATGCGCAAGAACCAATTTGACTTCAATGACTTTTTGAAGCAATTGGAACAAATCAAAAAGATGGGCAATATGAAAGACATGCTGGGTATGATACCTGGCATGGGCAAAGCCATGAAAGATGTAGACATCAACGATGACTCTTTCAAACCGGTAGAAGCCATCATCCGCTCCATGACATTGGACGAACGTGAGAATCCGGAAAAACTAAACCCTAGCAGAAAAAATCGTATTGCCAAAGGCAGCGGAACGTCCATTCAGCAAGTGAATCAGTTGCTTAAGCAGTTTGAAGACATGCGCAAAATGATGAAGATGATGAACAAAATGGGTGGCGGCAAACGAGCCTTAAGCGCATTAAATCCTTTCGGCAAATAATAAATAAAACGTACTCTACTTTTTTCAGCCTTAAACTATTCTTATGAAACTAACTGCTCGTAATACCCACCGCGACATTGCTTACTTCTACGTTGGTTTGATCATATCTTTTTCTCTTTCAGGAATTTTTTTGAATCATCGCCAATCGTGGAATCCAAAACGGTATACCTATGAATCAAAAGATATTTCTGTAGCCCAAGTGAACAAAGATTCAATCAATGACAACTTCATCAAAATGTTTACGTCCGAACAAGGCATCGAAGATGAGTTACGTAGGTTTTCTGTCGATGGAGAAAAACTAAAAATATCTTATGTTAACCATGATGTAACGATTGATCTTTCCACGAGAAATGGTAAAATAGAAAGTTATCGCACTACTCCTGTTCTGGGACAAATGACTAAACTTCACCTAGACACTAGCAAATGGTGGATTTATTACTCGGATGTTTTTGGAGTGGCAATGTTAGTCATCGCTTTCACCGGAATGTTTATTCAAGAAGGCAGCAACAGCTTTCGCTCCCGAGGCTGGAAGCTGGCATTAATAGGAATTATTTTTCCATTAATATTTCTCTTTTTGCTGACATAAGACATGCAATCCAGTTCTCCTTTTCACACGCTGTTAAAAGACGAGGTAGCATCCTTTAGCGAATTACGAAAATTCAAAGCCGATTCAGTCATCCTGCAGGAAGACACTTACATCAAATCGATTCCATTAGTTGTAAGCGGAAGTCTGAAGGTAGTGAGAACCGATGCCAACGGACATGAAATTTTGTTGTATTACATCACGGCAGGCGAAAGTTGTATCATGTCTTTCCTGGGTGGCATTCACGATGAGACAAGCAAGATAAAAGCAATTGTTGAAGAAGATGCTGAGATCTTATTGATCCCGGTTGATAAAGCGAGTGAGTGGGTGAAGAAATTTCCTGAATGGTCGGACTTCATTTTTAAGCTTTACCATAAACGCTTTGAAGAGTTACTTTCCGTTGTAAACGCGATCGCTTTCCAAAAACTCGATGTCAGACTGCTTCATTTATTAAAGCAAAAATCAGAACTAGCCAATTCTAAGGAAATCAAAGTTACCCATCAACAATTGGCCGAAGAACTGGGAACGGCACGCGAAGTGGTTTCCCGGGTGGCCAAACAGATGGAAAATGAGGGTCTTATCCATCTATCCCGAAATAAAATTACGCTTATGTGACGTTCGTCACCAACTCCAAGATATGTAAGCGGTAGTTTTGAATCATAATCAAACTATCTCTTATGAAAAAAAATATGGGTTCTGCCGATAGAGTCATCCGGGTGATGCTTGCGGCACTTGTTGCTGTTCTTTATTTTACGAATGTCATTTCAGGTACTACAGCAATCATCTTAGCAGTATTGGCTATTGTTTTTGTTGCCACTAGTTTAATGAGCTTCTGCCCTCTTTATCTTCCATTTGGATTAAGTACTCTTCGCAAGAAAATGAATGCAAAAGGGTAAGCAGTATTCGCTAATCCTAATTGGCGCTATAGTGGGCATGTTAGCAGGCTTTCTATATTGGAAAGAAATAGGCTGTATAATTGGAACTTGTCCGATCACGTCCAATCCGGTTCATTCATCGCTGTACGGAGCCCTAATGGGCGGATTATTTTTCAGTCTGTTTTATAAAACCAAGAAAGCGAACTCAAACGATCAATTTTAATAAATTATTTAACTACTCAAACCGCATTATCTATGTTACAATCTGTTTTAAACTTAGTAGGCCTTGGCCCGAGTGTTGATTTTAAAAAACTAAAGAATGAAGGAGCTATAATATTAGACGTCCGCAGCAAAGGCGAATATGCACAAGGTCACATCAAAGGTTCTATTAATATTGCAGTCGACCACCTTGCTAATAATCTCTCCAAAATTTCAAAGAATAAAGTCATCATCACCTGCTGCGCATCTGGCGGAAGAAGTGGAATGGCAAAGCGAATACTGGAATCCAATGGCTATACCGAAGTCCATAATGGGGGTGGCTGGGCTTCCCTTCAATCAAAAATTTAAAATATGGAGCCCCATTTTTATAATGTTCAAATTCAATGGAGCAATGATCGAAAAGGGGTAATGTGCTCACCCGAGTTATCAAACGCTTCTGATCAAAAAAATGGCTGTATTGAAGTGGCTACCCCACCTGAATTTCCTAAAGGCATTCCTGGTATTTGGTCACCAGAACATCTATTTACCGCAGCAGTGAGTAGTTGTTTGATGACTACCTTTTTGTCAATTGCTGAGAATTCAAAGCTGGAGTTCTCCTCTTTTCAATGCAATTCAAAAGGGAAACTAGATCAGGTAGAGGGCAAGTTTCTCATGACTGAAGTCATTCTAGAACCCACAGTGACGATTGGCCATGAAAAAGACAGAGAGCGTACAGAAAGAGTACTAGCAAAAGCAGAAGCAGCCTGCCTCATTTCTAATTCGATAAAATCTAAAGTAACTATGCTCCCTAAGATTTTAGTAGTTTAGCATTCGATTCTACTTTATGGCAAAGTCAAATTTTTCTGAGTTAATAAAAGGACAAATTCCCACGTTGATTGATTTTTCGGCAGAATGGTGTGGGCCGTGTAAAATGATGAAACCTATTCTGGACCAAGTGAAAGCCACCATGGGTGATCAGGTACGAGTTATCAAAATAGACGTGGATAAGAATCCCTCCATCGCTTCGTCTTACCAAGTACGGGGCGTTCCAACGTTGATTCTTTTTAAGACGGGCGAAATAAAATGGCGGCAATCTGGTGTAGTGCCCACCGAAAATCTGACAAAAATTATTAGAGAACACCTGTAGGGAGAAAAGAAGGGAACGAAATGTCGCCTTTTTTTTTGCTTTACGATTATGAATTACAGGTACAGGCGTTTAGTCATCCCAAAATAATTGTACTTTTTGGGATTGGAGAATAGAGCGACTTTTGTAGGTGTGAACTCAATAAAATTCAATCAGTATTTTAAAACCGAAGACGACTGTCTTAAATATATAGCAGAGATCAAATGGGAATTTGGATACAAATGCAAGCAGTGTGGCAATGAAAGATTTATCAAAGGGAACAGACCTTACCATAGGCGTTGTTTAAAATGCAAATATGATGAAAGCCCAACAGCGGGTACTATGTTTGACAAGGTCAAATTTTCGTTGTTGATATCCTTTCATATCGTCTTTAAAATAGTGACCAAAAAGAAGGGGATGTCGACCTTGGAGCTAAGCAGGGAGTTTGAGTTAAGACAGAAAACCTGTTGGGGTTTTAAATGGAAAATCCAACAAGCAATGGCCAGCAGCCTCTC
>JADBYQ010000025.1 GCA_020402945.1 Cytophagales bacterium
AGAGTGGCACAGGAGAGTTTCAGATTATCGTGAGTTTTTTTGAGACCTGACCGCACAGAAATGTTAGACTGTACAAGGGATCACTTTACAAGTTAAAGGTATTCGTCAGGTCGGAAGACCTGACGGCAAAGAGAACTATCGTGAGTTCTTTTGAGACATGGCTGCACAGAAATGTTAGACTGTACAAGGGATCACTTTACAAGTTAAAGGTATTCGTCAGGTCGGAAGACCTGACGGCACAGAGAACTATCGTGAGTTCTTTTGAGACATAGCTGCTCAGAAATGTTAGACTGTACAAGAGATCACTTTACAAGTTAAAGGTATTCGTCAGGTCGGAAGAACTGACGGCACAGTAAATGCTAAACGGTACAAGAAATCACTTTACAAGTAATAGGTTTTCGTCAGGTCGGAAGAACTGACGGCACAGGCAGAGCTGACAAGTGCTTCGACTAATTCAGTAAATTGAAAAACTACTAACGCAGCGTTTCCGCAATTCCCATTTTATAAGAAGTCGCTGACATGCCAAACGCCTTCTCAAACTTTGAGCTATCAAAAAAGTAGTCGTTTTCGTATTGATACATCATCTCCACAAACTCGCGCAACACTGGAATAAATATTCCAAGTGCTCGCACGCCCCATTTGGGTAGTGGCTGAATTTTGTAAGGCTGCCCTGCAAACTCACTGGCCGTGCGCACATATTGTTCGCCAGTAATCCTTTCCTGACTTGTCAAAGCATGCCAGGTTTGATTAAATGCAGAAGGCGTATTTCCTAAAACCGCGACCGCCTTACCGGCATCTGGTGTATAGGTAAAGCTGTGAATTTTTTTAGGATCACCGATCCACTGAGCGGCCTTCTTAGCTTTCAATTTTTCTGTTACCATCGAATGCGTTAAACTCAACAATACATTCGGTCCATAAAAATCGGCTGCTCTTACGATCATCCCTTGCAAATTCCCAGCTTTGATTTCCTCTAACAACTGGGTAGCAATCTTTGCCCGTACTTCACCTTTCTTGCTAGTCGGGTTGAAAGGCGTCTCTTCTGTCATCGTTCCCTTCACGAGTCCGTATGAATAGACATTGTCAAAAAACACCAACTTGCTATTGTGTTTTTTACAAGCATCAATCGTGTGCTTCATCACTTTCGGCCATTGTTCTTGCCAGACTTTTATATCATACTTCAGGCCTGCCAACAAATAGGTCACCTCACTGCCAGCCACCGCCTTTTCTACTTCTTGGTAATTCAACAAGTCTGCCGAAAACAGCTCATCACTGGCATTTGCTTTTTTGGGGTTACGACTTACCTGTCTGATTTTATCGGTGTACTGTGGCAGGTGTTTAGAAAGTTCGCTGGCAATCGTTCCGTTAGCTCCGAGGATGGTTTGCATAAAGAGGGTTTTTAAGAGGGACGTATGTTTCTTAAAGTTAGTCTAAGGTGATGGAATTAATTTACTTTTGAAGTTCAAATCTGATGAAATCAAAGGACCTACGCCTTCAAACCGGCTACAAGCAAATACTTAGTTTGGCGATGCCGATCTCATTGGCGTTGATTGTCCCTCAAATCAATTTCATTACCAACAACGTCTTTCTGGGAGGATTGGGCGAAAAGGCGTTGGCCAGTGCGGCCATCACCGGAGTCTATTACCTGATCTTTGCTGTGATCGGTAGTGGCTTAAACAATGGACTGCAATCGTTGATCGCGCGCAAAGCAGGAGAAAACCAACCGAAGGAAATTGGTAAGCTGTTTTATCATGGTGTGTGGGCTGCTCTGGGAGTCTCGTTCATTGGAATTTTGATTAGCTATACGTTGGCGCCCATGATTTTGCGCGCCACCATTCACAATCAGGTGATAGCTGAAGAAGTGATTGGATTTATTTTTATCCGTATCTGGGGTTTGCCTTTTCTGTATCTGTATGTCATGCGCAATGCGCTTTTGGTCGGAACAAACCAAACAAAATTTTTAGTATGGGGTACACTAACTGAAGCCATTGCCAACATCTTTTTCGACTATGCTTTTATTTACGGTCACTTTGGTTTTCCGAAAATGGGTTTCAATGGTGCAGCGTATGCTTCCATCATTGCAGAAGCAACCGGCTTGCTGGTCATCTTTGCCGTCATTCATGCAAAGGGAATCAACAAAGCCTTTGGGCTATTTGAAAGTTGGAAATTAGAACTCAGCTCTATCAAGTTGATTCTGTTTAAATCAACGCCACTCATTTTACAATTCGCACTCAGCATTGTGACGTGGGAATATTTTTACATTCTGATCGAGCACCATGGCGCGCGCGATTTGGCTGTTTCCAATACGATGCGAAATGTATTTGGCCTTGCCGGGATTTTTTCGTGGGCCTTTGCGGCCACCGCCAATACGATGGTGAGCAATGTGATTGGCCAAGGCAAACAAGAAGAAGTAATGCCCCTGGTGAAACGCATCGCCAAAGTGAGCGCCAGTTTTTCAATAACGTTAATTGTTATTCTCAATATTTTCCCAGGCACGTTGCTCTCGATGTTTGGCCAGGGCGAAGATTTCATTGCCTACGCCACTCCTGTTTTACGAGTGGTGTCTTCCGCCTTGTTCCTTCAATCATTCTCTGTGGTGTGGCTCAATGCAGTCACTGGTTCAGGAAATACAGTGGTCAATCTGATTATTGAAATCGTAACTCTTTTTGCCTACATACTCTATGTTTACCTCGTACTCGAAGTATGGAACATGTCTATCACGTGGGGTTGGGTGAGCGAATGGGTTTATTGGATTTGCATGTTCTCGATGGCCTTTTGGTATATGCGGTCGGGAAAGTGGAAGAATAGAAATTGAAATTTTTATCGGCAATTCATGAAATTCATTCAGAATTCTGCTTTTCAAAATCTATCATCCACTTTTTTCTTGGCAATCCGCCACCATAGCCCGTGAGGTCGCCATTTTCTCCTATAATCCGATGGCAAGGAATGATAATAGCAATGCGGTTGCGACCGTTAGCCGAGGCAACAGCCCTCACAGCAGTCGGACATTCCATCCTGATGGCCAATTGCTTGTAAGAGATCGTCTTTCCGTATTGTACTTGCTGCAATTTTTTCCAAACCTCATTTTGAAAATCAGTACCAGGCGTATGAAGTGGAACCGCAAAGACTTTTCTGGTTCTGTTAAAGTATTCTAATATTTCTTTCTCTACCTGACTCAAAAATCTATTTTCCCCTGGAAGTATAACGGCATTCAATCGTTTCTTCAACTCTTCAAATTCTGTTTCCAACATTCTGCGATTGGTGAATTCTAATAGACAAATGCCTTGTTTGGTGGCACATGCAAACATCGGGCCGAGTGGCGTGGTGAAGCGCGTAATATTAATAATGGTTTTATCTTTCGAAGCAGTTGGCGCCTTACCAACAATCGCGCGAAAGCTACCATTGAAGCCACTCAACGATTGATACCCTGTATCAAAGGCGGAGACGGTAACTGTTTGGCCATTGCCGATTTTGGTAAAAGCAGCGTTGATGCGAAGCATGCGCTGAAATGCCTGAAAGCTCATATTGTGATTCTTTTGAAACCACCTGCGTACCTGAATGGGTTCAATTTTTCTCCTTCTCAAATCTGCGTCTTTCAATCGCAACTCTACGTTCGCACTAATTTCGTCAATCAAAAGCTGGATGTGATAGGGCGTTTTATTGGCTTGCTCCATCGGCTTGCAAACAAGGCAAGGCCGAAAGCCTTGATGAATGGCCTCTTGTGCCGATTCATAAAACTCAACGTTCTCTGGCTTAGGCTTTCGAGCGGGGCAAACAGGTCTACAAAAAACACCTGTGGTTTTTACTGCTGTTACAAATAGCCCTTCAAACGAAGGATCTTTTCGAAACATGGCATCATATTTTTCTTGAAATGTTAACTTGCTCATGACTTGCTTTTGATGATTGGCAATGAATAGTTGAATATGATGCGCGAATTTAAGCTGAGGGTGTCGTCATAAAAAGCAGCCCCTATGGTTAAAGCTATCGCAAATGCCCCAAAATGAAAGGGCCGCACCAATACAGGGCTGATGCCTACCGTTTGTACCCAATAGCTTTTCTTGTCTTGCTGTGCAGGAAAATACGTTGCTTCGCCAAACCAGTTTGTTACAAATAACCAATTGTCTGGGCTTTGCCTGTTGTAAAGAGCTGAACCAAAATAACTGTAATGCCCAACCACATTAGTATTTCCAATAAATGACCCTACATCAACAAAGGCTTTTTTGTATCGTAAAGTGAGACCCGTTGAAATAAGAGGTGCATAAGAAATAGTGGGCTTGGTGAAATTATAATTTACTACTTGGGGAAGGCGAATGAATAAATCAATACCCATTTTTTGTGCATGAGCAAACTGAGCGCTGCATAGTATGATTACATAGAGAATTCCTTTCATGGCTAATAAAATTTATTGCAAATGAAAAGAAACGCTTGGCTACTTGACTACCGAAAAATGAACACGCATTTTTTTATTTTAACTTCAATCGAATTTTGGTGATAATCAAGTCAATTTTATGGGTCTATTGGATTTGTATGTTCTCGATGGCCTTTTGGTATATGTGGTCAGGTAAGTGGCAAACTACCTCCTTTATCAGAAAATAAAGCCAACCAAAAACGCCAAATTTGAACTCGCAAAAGTCTTGTCGCCAATGCCACTGACTTCACCTCTTCGATTGTCTTGTTCATACTCTATTCCAATAGTAATCCGGTTTTTCCTGTTGGTTGGCAAGTCAAGCGCATAGCCGATACCCACTGCATAGCCACTGCCGATGGCAAACTGATGATTAAATTCTAAATTTGCAGTGGATCGATATTTTTGAGTAAACTGAGTTATGAAAAAGTAATCAGCTTGTAAGAATAGCCCCCGATGAGCCATTTTGTGAAAGGGAAAGTAACGTGCCGACACGGCAACGCCCCAATAATTAAAGAACATCTCGCGCCCATTATCCCCTTTTGAAGGTGCTGCTCCCAGCGATTTGTACTTCATTCCAATTACGGTGTGATTGATTTTTTTAAACTTGTGGTAAGCTGCTAGGGTTGCGAGAAAGCCGCCCGAACTGCTGAAGTTTCCGGCTTCATAGTCTTCAGAAAGTCCTTCTCCAAAATAATTCGTTCCGTAACCAAATCGAATTTCTGCAAATGTAAACGATGTATCCCTCTTTACATTTTGCGCGTATGTACTGCCTGCCAGCACGATCAAGATGAAGATATACAACGGGTGTTTGAACGATGAGCAAATCATAAATTTTTGTTTTGAATAATAAATTTTTTGATGGCTCAAATTTGGAACTCATCATGCAAAGAATGAATTGATTTGAGTTAACTTCAGTGAATTCGCTTCTTTACTTAACCCAAATCAAGCGAATACTGTCTGGGCAATTGACTCTAATTAAGAAATTGCCTCAAGTATCATCGGTCAGTTTGTACTAAAGCCTCCCATTGAGGGCAATCTTATCAAGAAAGTGCAGGGGGTATCTTAGAAAATTTGGATATTCGCCAATGTTTCCAATTGCTAAAACTCCAACGCATAAAAAACATTTGTAGAGATGAGTAAGCGATGGCGCTTAATCTTTATGCCCTCGATAGCCTTTTGGTACATGCTGTCAGGAGGGTGGAATCCAGGGGCGCGTTGTAACACTTTTTTAACTTCTCACCTTTCCTTAAATTTGAAAGAGTTTAATTAAACCATATGTATACAACCTATCATTTGAATTCGGCTGAAGAGGTTAACTCAGATTTACTAGATTCTATTAAGGCTACATTTAAGTCTAGGCCCATCACAATAGTCGTGGAAGAAGATGATTTGGAGCTAACTCCCGAGATGAAAGAAATTTTAGATGAAAGATTGAAGGAAAACGAGAAAGACTACGTCAGTTCAGAAGAGTCTATTCGTCAACTAAACCAAAAATATGGTTTATAAAGTAATCGTGTCTCCGAGAGCTCAAAAAGAAATAGAAAATTCGATCGATTATTACACAGCGAATAGTACTTATGCCCCTCAAAATTTTGTTGCGTCTTTGAAAAATAGCTACTCTCAATTAGCAGTCAATCCATTTTATAGACTGCGATATAAAGAAGTACGGTCTTTAAAGCTTCGAAAGTTCCCCTTTTCTCTATACTTCGTTATTCATGAATCCAGCAATACCGTAAGAGTACTTTCGTGTTTTCATGATAAGCGAGACCCCATAAAACTTCCTAGAAGCTGATTAAATCACTCAAGGCCTGTTTTAGATCAGCAATCAAACTATTGCTATCTTCTAAGCCCACACTTAGTCTAATCAAATTATCCGGTGTTGGTGAATCCGGGCCTTCTACACTCTTGCGATGCTCCAATAAACTTTCCGTGCCACCCAAACTAGTGGCATTGGTAAATACTTTTACGCGTTGGGCAACTTTGATAGCATCTTCTTTCGTGCCTCTTACTAAAAATGACACCATGGCCCCGAAATCGCTCATTTGTTTTTTGGCTACTTCGTGCCCTGTGTGTGTGGGCAGTCCGGGATACAATACTTTTTCTACTTTAGGATGCGTTGATAAAAATAGAGCTACTGCTTTTGCGTTGCTCAAGTGTTGCGTCATGCGCGGAACAAAACTCCGGATGCCCCGCATCAACAACCAACAATCAAATGGACTCGGTATCGCACCTTGTATGTGTTGGATGTGACGAATGCGTTCCCACATTTCGTCCTTTCGTGCTGTAATCAACGCGCCTCCCGTCATATCACTATGTCCACCCAAATATTTGGTGGTACTGTGCATCACAATATCTGCACCGAGTACAATTGGATTCTGTAAGGCGGGGGTGGCAAACGTATTATCGACAGCCACTTTGATATGATGTCGCTTGCAAATGGAGATCACTGAAATTAAATCTACAATTCGAAGTTGTGGATTGGTGGGTGATTCAGTCCATACCAACCTGGTGTTTGGCTGAATCGATTTAGGTAGATTGTTGATATCACTCAGGTCAACAAATGTTACTTGTAATCCCCATGGCATAAAGATCTCACGAAGCATGGTGCGAATCCCGGCATATGCATCGAAGTTGATGATTACATGATCGCTTGGCCGTAAACTTAAAAAGACGGCATTGGCGGCTGCGCTGCCACTGCTGAATGCGGCTGCATCTTCGCCTTGTTCCAATTGTGCCAATATTGTTTCAAGAGAGGTGCGTGTTGGGTTTGATTCGCGACTGTAAATATGCCCACTTGGGTATTCGCCTGTGGGCGGATAATGAAATGTAGATGAAAAATAAAGGGGAGATGTAACAGCTCCCGTTGAAGGATCGGGTGTGGCGCCAGCATGGGCGCAAATGTTCTTGAAGTGCTCGGTCATTTCAATTTTCTTTTTTCAAAGTTAATTTATTAGTCAGTATTGATTGGTTCATTCATTTTTATTCTTCCTCAAAAAATCACAACTTGGGTTTGTTAAGTAATCATAAACCCTGACAAATTATGAAAAAGGTTATTCTTCTCAGTTTATTCTTATTCTTTGGGTTAGCCATCAAAGGCTTCAGCCAAACGGTATATGCCTCGGCCAAAGGCGAAAAATACCACACCGCGGATTGCAAACTTTCGGGCGATGCCGATGGAATGACGTTGGCCGCTGCGAAGAAAGCAAGCAAGGGTCCTTGTGGTGTTTGTAAACCTGACGATCACACCAAAGACAAGGTAGCTCAATGCAGTGGAAAAACAGCCGATGGCACCAAGTGCAAACGCATGACTGCAAGCAAATCCGGCAAGTGCTATCAACATAACAAGTAACATGTATATTCAACCGCTTCATCCACAAGGGCCAAGTTTTTCGCGCATCATCACCGGTGTATGGCGGTGGCACACGTTGTCTACTGAAACGGTGGAACGGTTGATTCATACTTCGCTAGATGAAGGTATCACCACTTTCGACCATGCCGATATTTATGGAGATCATAGTTGTGAAGAGTTGTTTGGCAACGCATTGAAAAAAGACGCGTCTCTTCGAGAGAAGATTCAGCTTGTCACAAAATGTGGCATCAAGTTTAGTTCTGCCAAGCGGCCTGCTACCTGGGTCAAACATTACGACACATCGGAAGAGCATATCACCTGGTCGGTTGAGAATTCATTAAAGATGTTGCATACCGATCATCTTGACTTGCTGTTAATTCACCGACCCGATCCACTTCTTGATCCGCATGAAGTATCGGAAACATTTGTGAAGTTAAAGGCAGCTGGTAAGGTCTTGCACTTTGGCGTTTCGAATTTCACGCCCTCACAATTTGAAATGCTGCAGCATTTTTTACCGTTCCCATTGGTCACTAATCAAATTGAGATTTCGCTTTCGCGGATCGATCCACTTTTCAATGGAGATTTGGACTTAATGCTGAAGCATGGGGCAAGCGCAATGGCATGGTCACCACTGGGTGGTGGAAAGCTCCATTTTGAAGAACGTGTTTGGTTTGCAAAAGCCGCCAAGTACAATGCTTCTTATAGTCAGTTGGCACTGGCATGGTTGCTTAAACATCCTTCCCATATTTTTCCCATCCTTGGCACAACTAAACCAGAGCGAATCACTGAAGCGGCTAAATCGGTCGACATTGATTTAGATAAACAGGATTGGTTTGAAATGTTGAAGTGGGTGATGGGGAGGGAAGTAGACTAGCGCATGCCTCCACAAATTGGATATCTCATTTTACTAACAATTCTTTTTGTTTCGGTTGTACTGATACTCCGACTCATCAACAAAAAAAGACAAAAAAAGAAAAAGTTAGAGCTCCGCGCCCGTTGGGCGAAGCCTAAATCTGTTCCATTCGAATTCGACAGAATTAAAAAGTATTCAGATTTATCGCAAGGTGATCCGTTTCATCGGCTTACCGAGCAGACGATAGAAGATATTGACTTATATAGTCTGTTTTCATTTATTGATAGAACAACCAGTCGCGTTGGGCAGCAGGTGTTATACGCAAAAGTCATGCAGCCTACCGATCAATTGCATAATCCGTTAGATCCTTTTATTGACGCCTTTAAAAAAGACGAACTGCTGCGCGAAGAAGTTCAATTTGAACTTGCAAAATTAAACCACACCGATGCCTATCACATCGCCTCATTAATGGGTGGTGATCTTTTAAAACGACCGAAATGGTTATGGGCTATTTACTTGAATCTGGCTTTGTTACTAGTGCTGGCGTTGCTGGCGTTTAGTTATCCGGTTTGTCTCATTCTGATGATTGTGCCCTTCACGGCAAATATGTTGGTGCACTACTGGAATAAAGGAAATACCTATCAGTTTATACGGTCTTTCCCTCTGCTAAACGTGTTAATCCAGGTATCGAATGCATTACTAAAAAGAGGAAAACTCTTTTCGAATGCGCAAGCGATTGAAGCCATTGGAAGCTTGCGATCCTTTCAGCGGAAATCCAGGTTTATTTCCTTGAGTGGCAATGATGGGTTAGGGGCAGAACTAAGTCAAATCGGATTGTACTTTGTCGAGCTCATCAAGATATTTTTCCTGGTGGAAGTCATATCCCTATTTCGAATTATCCATGAACTTGAAAAGAAACGAGAAGCCATTTCCGAGTTATTCACCTACGTGGGAAATATTGATTTGGCCATTTCAATCCTATCTCTTCGGGCAGGTTCATTGAAAACCTGCCAGCCAAATCTCACTGACTCCAAAAAGAGAATTATCGCCCGAGGCATCTTCCATCCGCTGATTGAAGCATGTATAAAAAATGACCTGACCATCGATGGGAAAAGTGTTCTGATTACCGGCTCAAATATGTCGGGCAAATCAACTTTCTTGCGAACACTCACTATTAACTCCATACTTGCACAAACCATTTATACCTGTTTTGCCGATGAATTTGTTTCGCCTCCTATCAAGCAATTTTCATCCATTCGCATTGACGACAACTTGTTTCAAGGCAAAAGCTATTACTTCCAAGAAGTGAAAATTATGGCCTCTTTATTAACGGAAGCTGAAAGTTCGCACCAGAACCTATTCGTATTGGACGAAGTTTTCAAAGGAACCAACACGGCTGAGCGAATTGGTGCAGCAAAAGCTATCCTCTCTTACTTAAATAGAAAAGATAACATTGTCATCGTGTCCACACACGATATTGAGCTGGCAGAAATGCTTTCATCAGAGTACGACTTGCATCATTTCACCGAAACGGTGGAAAGCAAAGAATTACATTTCGATCACACACTAAAGCCAGGTCCTTTGACCACTCGAAATGCCATTAAGCTTTTGGAACTCGCCAACTATCCGAAGGAGGTAATTGATGAGGCGAAAAAAGTGAGCAATGGATTGCTCAAGCATTGAAGTGCCCGGCAAGCCTGAGGTTCTTTTACTATTCTAACTCTACAATTATTTCAATCTCCACAGCCATACCCATAGGCAAGGCATACATTCCCACTGCAGAGCGCGCGTGTTTTCCTTTCTCGCCAAAAACGGCCACCATTAAATCTGAAAAACCATTGATCACTTTCGGTTGGTCTCCAAACGTTTCGGTACAATTCACCATGCCTAGAACTTTTACGATTCTCTTTACTTTATTCAAATCACCAATTTCGGATTTCAACGTAGAGAGAAGAGATATCCCGGTCTGCCTTGCTGCATCATAGCCTTGCTCGATGGTTAAGTCTTTGCCTACTTTTCCAATGATGTTGCTGCCATCCGGCTTCGTAGGTCCGTGGCCTGACAAGTAAAGTAAGTTGCCCGTTCTTACTGCTTTCACATAATTTGCAATGGGCTTGCCAGGCGAAAATAGTTCGATGTTTAATTCCTTCAACTTCTTATCAAAGTCGATTTTTTGTGCCGTGCAAATGCCCAGGTTAAATAAGAAAACCAGAACGAGTGTAAATGATTTCATAAGAGAGTTTTATAGACCAAATATGATTTATCTAAATGCCAATTAGTTCGTGAATGGAATAAACCTCGTCAAGTGCTAAAAAGGAAAGATTTTCGCCATCAATAATTTCAAAGTCTTCTTTTTGCAATCGAGTCAATGACTCAATCTGCTTGAATTTCTCAAGCGGCACAATACAAGTCCTGTCGTTAGATAGAGACAGCAGCATGGAACTGTTTCTGACAAACTTCACGTCAGTGACTTCAATTTCTGTTGTGGTTGTTGCCATTCTCGGAAGGTAGTTCGATTGATTGCTTTTCTGCCATGTAAATATAGCCAGAGTAAGTAAATGGCCTCACACACATCTTAAAAAGGTTAGCCACGAATACACGAATTTACACGAATTTTTCGTGCCTCGATTTGTGCCTATTAGAGTGGATTCGTGGCAAAAGAACAGACGGTGCTTAAGTCAAGTAAGTAATTTGAGAAAGTTTAGCTACCTAACAAGACGTACAAAAACAACTACGCCTTCAGCAAGCCTTTATTTTTCAAAATGCTAGTTAGAAACTTGCGTTCGTTTTCAGTAGTAAATATTTTGAAGGGTAAATGAATCAATTGCGCCTTATTCACAAAAAGAACAAACGCCTCTTTGGTCACCTTGGCGCTTTTGATTTGATCCCACTTCATTGGCATGCCTTCGCGAGCATTCAACTTCATCACAATTTGTTGACTGGTAATTTCGTACGAGAATCTCTCAAAAAGCATCTTGCCTTGCTCTAATTGCGTGACCCCATAAAATTGGATCCACCAAAAAAGTAAATACAACCCCGCAGCGGTAAATGCGCCAATGAACCACCAAATGCTTGGGATCCACAAATACAAAAGGCAGATGGCTACCACAATCAAACTTACCCACCACTGCTGAAGCAGGATGTTTCGCAACGCCATACGGATGTAGTCTTTCTTTTCTAAGCGATAGTTTTTGGTCTTAACAATCATAATTCTAACTGAATGGGTCGCAAAAATAGCTGATTTTTTGGAAGGATGTATAGTTAGTTTTAGGCAAAGAAGGAAACAGCCCTCAGGTCATTTAACCACCTTTAGACTCAGGTCAAGGCTTTTGGTAGAATGCGTCAACGCACCCATTGAAATAAAATCCACGCCAGTTTCGGCCACTGCACGCAATGTGTTTTCGGTAATTCCCCCACTTGCTTCCGTTTTGTATTTTCCATTAATCAAGTGGACGGACTTTCGCATATCATTCAAGCTCATGTTATCCAGCATGATCGTATCAACACCCCCCACACGGATTACTTCTTCCACTTCTTTGAGGTTACGCACCTCAATCTCAATTTTTAAATCTTTATTTTTCTCCTTGAGGTATCGGTGAGCATTTTCAATAGCTTTTTGCACACCCCCGGCCATGTCAATGTGATTGTCTTTGAGCATTACCATGTCATACAAAGCAAACCGATGATTCTGACCTCCTCCAATTGCCACCGCCCACTTTTCCATGGCGCGAAAATTCGGAGTCGTCTTGCGCGTGTCGAGCAGTTTGGTGGAAGTCCCTTCAAGCATTTGACAAAGCGCTTTTGTGTGGGTAGCTATACCGCTCATCCGCTGCATACAATTGAGTACTAAACGTTCGGCCGATAAAATGGACTGTGCCTGACCGGTGACTTCAAAAGCAACTTCACCCCGGTGAACCAAGTCTCCATCGTGCTTGAAATAGGTTACTTGAAGGGCGGGATCAACTTGCTGAAATATTTTTTCTGCCAACGAAAGGCCGGCAATCACACCCTCATCTTTCACCAATAAACGCGCCTTGCATGGAGTATTTTTCGGGATGGCGCCTAGAGAGGAGTGATCTCCTTCACCAATGTCTTCCCCTAAAGCGGACTGTATAAATAAATGAATGGCCTCCTCTGTGAGGTACGCTGGTGAAATCATTCTTTGATAAAGCTGATTTCGTGAACAAAGTATTTTTTGTCTGATTCTTTTACGCGCATGAGTACGCTGTAGCTATCGCTGCCACTTTGATATTTGCCAATAGCAAACTTAAGCCCGCTCGGTGAAGAGCCGGTGTGGACAATGTTGAAATCGGCAATTGGGTGTTTCTTGAAAAAATCGCCCAATACAAACTCTGCCTGAGCCTTGCTGTAATTATTTACCTCACCCTCAATGTTGATGTCTGCCGATTGGTTGAAGTACTTTACTGCTTCTTTGGCATTATTGGCCTTAATGGCATCCTTAATAGGCGCAAAAATTTCTGCCTGCCCCCACACGTTCGCAACGGGAATAGCCAAAAACACAATCCATAACCACTTTTTTGTTCTCATAGGCTCTAAGTTAGGCCAAAAGTATGCCATAATCGGGGTTTGAAAAAGATATTACAGGTCAAATTAGCAGGAACATTTAGGAATAACATCGTATCTACTCATTGGCATAGTTTTGATCAGCTATTATCATGAATGAGCCTATATTTGAGACTTATTTTAAATGGCTATGAATAAAAAAGTGCTATTGATGATATTGGATGGCTGGGGCATTGCTAAAAACCTAAAAGTTTCTGCCATCGACCACGCCCAGACTCCCTACATCAACTCTTTATACCAGAAGTATCCACATAGTAAATTAGAAGCCTCTGGTTTAGCGGTTGGGCTTCCTGCCGGGCAAATGGGCAACTCCGAAGTGGGCCATATGAATATTGGTGCGGGAAGAGTAGTTTACCAGGACCTAGTGCGAATCAATAAAGCTGTAGAAGAAAAAGAGTTAGATGAAAATCCAACACTGCTGGCCGCGTTTGATTATGCAAAAGCGAATAACAAGTCCGTGCATCTCATTGGTCTTGTTAGTGACGGTGGCGTTCACTCACATGTAGAGCACGTGAAAGGGCTTTGCACGATAGCTAAAAATCTGAACGTAAAAAATCTATTTATCCATGCTTTTACCGATGGCCGAGATACAGACCCGAAAGGCGGATTTGGATACCTGTCTGATTTACAAAATCACCTCAACAAAACAACGGGTCAACTGGCCAGCATTGTGGGGCGCTACTTTGCCATGGACCGCGACAAGAGATGGGAACGCGTGAAGTTAGCCTATGATCTTTTGGTAAAAGGTGATGGCGAAAAGTCGACTGATCTATTGGCCACGCTACAAAAATCATATGATGCAGGCGTCACCGATGAATTCATTAAACCCATCGTTGCTGTTGATGCTAACGGCAAACCGATTACAACCATACAGGAAGGCGATGTGGTCATCTGTTTTAATTTCCGCACCGATCGCGGACGAGAGATTACCATGGCGTTGACCCAACAAGATTATCCCGAGCAGGGGATGAAGAAATTGAAACTCTATTACGTAACCCTCACCAACTACGATGACTCCTTCAACGATGTGAAGGTGATGTTCGATAAAGATAACTTGGAAAATACATTAGGAGAAATCGTTTCGAAAGCAGGCAAGAAACAAATTCGTATTGCTGAGACAGAGAAGTATCCACATGTGACGTTTTTCTTTTCAGGAGGGCGAGAAGATGTATTCGAAGGTGAATCGCGGTTAATGTGCCCCTCGCCAAAAGTGGCCACCTACGATCTAAAGCCGGAGATGAGTGCCAATGACATTAAGGACGAAATCATTCCTGAACTGGAAAAAGGATCTGCTGATTTTATCTGTTTGAATTTTGCCAATCCAGACATGGTTGGACACACAGGCGTATTTTCAGCGGCCGTTAAAGCAGTGGAGACAGTTGATAAATGCAACGAGGCGGTAACAGAAGTAGCGCGCAAAAATGGCTATGCCGTTATCATTATTGCAGATCACGGTAATGCTGATATTATGGTCAACGAGGATGGCAGCCCAAATACTGCACACACCACTAACCTGGTACCTTGCATTTTAGTAGATGACTCCAAGACCTATTCTAAAATCAATGACGGCAAACTGGGTGATTTGGCACCGACTATTCTTACGTTAATGGGAATTACTATTCCTGGTGAAATGACCGGAAAGGTATTAGTGGAAAAATAGGCTATCTGGAAATATGACTCGGTTAAAATTCGGTGCCTTCCTTTTTGTACTAGGCGTTATTTCGTTTTCTTGTCGGCAGGCTAATCTAAAATATGACAAGCCATACTTCGATTTTGATAGTTTGGTCAATGTCCAAATTAGCTATTTTGCCAATCAAAAAGATTCTGTTTTTAAAGTGGCAAGCGTAGATGATAAAGAAGGAAAATCATCCTTCCTGGCAGATAGTGCCCAGCTGGCCCATGAATGGGATGTTTTTCGGCAGTTAGATGTGATAAACAAACCGACCTACAAGGGTCATTACATTGTAACTGAAGAAAAGGATTCGAAAAGTAATCTAACCGTAAGGCGCTATACGTGTGACATCAAATCTTCTGTTCCAGTAGTTCGATTCTATTTTCAAAATGATTTATCAAATCTTAAACGTATAGAATCACAATACATCGAACAGAATGCCCTTTACTATACAACAAGGGAATTAATGCTGTCACTGGAGGGAACCCAAGGGCAGATTTATGTCTCTGACTATGCGATCAAAGGCGTTCAAAAAATGATCCTGAGCGACTCTGTTCAATTTTCCATACATGCATATATTTCAAAATAGCCGATGGCCAAGCGCACATTTTTAGAGGAAGGAGAAAAGAAGAAGCTGAACAAAGAGGGAATCCGTAAGCTGCTGGGCATTTTCAGATTTGTTATCCCCTATCGAAAGACGTTTATTCTTGGGTTAGTTTCTCTCGCACTCTCCAGCGGTACACTATTGTCCTTTCCCTACTTTGCCGGAAAGCTCCTTGATGTGGCACAAGGCAAAGGAGGATTTGTACTTACCAGCATAAACCAAATTGCTCTGGCACTTGTGGGCATATTGGCCATTCAAAGTGTTTTTTCTTTCATTCGGGTGTACACTTTTACTATTGTTAGTGAACGCTCACTTGCAGATTTGCGCCAAGCGGTGTATTCCAAAATGATTTGGTTGCCACTTTCTTTTTTTGACAGTCGAAGAGTTGGTGAGTTGACGAGTCGTATTACTTCCGATGTGGGAACACTTTACGACACATTCACTTTTACACTAGCAGAACTGTTAAGACAGGTATTGGTGTTACTCATTGGTATTCCACTCATCTTTATCCTCACTCCAAAGCTTACCATTTTCATGCTGCTTACTTTCCCTGTATTAGTAATTGCCGCCTTGTTTTTTGGGAAGTTCATTCGTAAACTTTCGAAGAAGACCCAAGATCAACTGGCCAGCGCGAATGTAATTGTGGAAGAAACGTTGCAATCTATTGCTGTCGTAAAATCTTTTACCAATGAGCTGTTTGAGATTGGCCGTTATAAAAAGTCCTTAACTGAAGTAGTGAAAACATCGATTCATGCATCAAAGTACAGAGGGCTTTTTATCTCGTTTACCATACTCGCCCTTTTTGGTGGAATTGTTGCCGTCAGTTGGTATGGGGCCTATCTTCTACAAAATGGCCAATCCACGGTGGGCGAATTGTTCTCGTTTATTTTATACACTTCCTTCATAGGGGGTTCGATTGCCGGGCTTGGAGATATTTACAGTTCACTTCAACGTTCTATTGGCGCTTCTGAGCGGGTGTTGGAAATACTGGAAGAGAAAGATGAGAGCACTACTTCCGCGCAATCGCTCAAATTGAAAGGCAGAGTGGAGTTTAAAAACGTATCATTTACTTACCCAACACGCACTGATTTTGAAGTTCTTAAATCAGTCGATTTCACCGTTGAGCGCGGGGAAAGAATTGCACTGGTTGGACCGAGCGGATCGGGCAAATCGACCATCATTAATTTACTGATGCGGTTTTATTCTGCTTCATCGGGAAGCATCGAAGTGGACAATGAAGAGGTGTCACAATTCAGTCTCACTGACTTCCGCAGGAACATTGGCATTGTGCCCCAGGAGGTAATGCTTTTTGGCGGAACCATTCGTGAGAATATCGCTTACGGAAAAGCGTATGCCACAGAATCTGAAATAATACAGGCCGCTCAAAAGGCAAACGCCATGGAATTTATCGAGAGCTTTCCTGAAAAGTTGGATACGCTGGTAGGCGATAGAGGTGTAAAATTATCGGGCGGCCAAAAGCAGCGTGTTGCTATTGCTCGCGCCATCTTGAAAGATCCTTCAATTTTAATACTGGATGAAGCCACAAGTTCTCTCGATGCAAAATCGGAAAGTCTGGTACAGGAAGCATTGGAAAAACTGATGGAAAACCGAACCACCATTGTCATTGCCCACCGTCTTAGTACTATTAGAAAAGTAGACCGGATTCTCGTCATCAAAGACGGGCAGATTGCAGAAGCGGGAACCCATCAGGAGCTTACTCAGCGCGACAATGGCATTTATCGTAACTTGCTTGAACTTCAAATGGACAGTTAAATCACGCTCAATTAATGAAAGCCGAGCAAAAAATATTGCAAGATTTTGACCTTCGTAAAACGAGCAGCAGAACGGCTATCCTTAGCCTTTTTCTAAAGAAGCCTTTTGCATTGTCCTATTCCGATTTGGAAGAACAAATTTCAGATGAGTATGACCGTGTGACGGTATATCGCACGCTAAAAACCTTTGTTGACAAAGGCGTAGTCCACAAGGTGCTAGATGATGGCGGGAGCTTAAAGTATGCCCTTTGCAATGATCTGTGCTCTTCCTCAGCACATCACCATGAGCATGTACATTTCAAGTGCTCTGTTTGTGGCGAAACCAGCTGTCTAGACCAAGTGAACATACCGCTGGTAGAATTACCTGTGGGCTATAAACCAAGGGAAATCAACCTGCTGATTCAGGGGAAATGCCCAAAATGTGCCTAATTAGCTGCAATTACTGGTTTCCTCTTGCCTGTCAATGATATAAAATCAACCTTTACTTACTTCTGAAATATATTTGTAGATTTGATATTGTTTTAATCAAAATCCCCTTGAAAAGTTCTGTTTGGCTCTTCTTTTAAACCCTCTAACCTTTCTGTTTTTAGATGCTTCTGTTTTCTCTGTTCGGTACTTCGATTAGCTCACAGACACTTCTATACGGGGTTTTTGCAATAATAATCGTGACCTTTCTTCTTGTTGATCTGGGCTTTTTCAACAAAAAGGCTCACAAGATTACAACCAAATCAGCTTTGTATCAGTCCATTTTCTGGGTTGTTGTTAGCACCATATTTGGCTATTTCATCTACCTAGATGGGCCGTATACGCACGTACAAGATGGCGTAACAAAGTCAATTTCCGGCACTGATGCGATGATTGAATATTTTTCGGCCTACCTTACAGAGTATGCGCTTTCAGTAGATAACATTTTCGTAATTCTTCTAATTCTCAAATATTTTGCCGTTAAAGAAGAATACTATCACAAGATACTATTTTGGGGCATTTTAGGAGCTGTCTTTTTTCGTGGTATCTTCATCTTTGTGGGTGCGTTTGTCATCGCAAAGTGGCATTTCATCCTTTATATTTTCGGTGTCTTCCTGATCTATTCCGGAATCAAAATATACTTTGAAGACAGTGACGAAAAAATTGATCCTGAAAAAAACCCCATTTTAAAACTCTGTCGGAAATACCTGCCTATCACAAACGATGAAATGGGTGGAAAATTTATAGGTAGAGTAAATGGAAAATTGATGTTTACCCCACTATTTTTAATCATTGTTTTAATCGAAACTACGGATTTAATATTTGCCGTTGATTCAATCCCCGCTGCTTTTGCAATCACGCAAAATGAGTTTTTGATCTATACTTCAAATATTTTTGCGGTGATGGGACTTCGTGCAATGTTCTTTTTGCTTTCGGGTATTATCGACAAGTTTTATTTGCTGCAGAAAGGCCTGTCTATTATTCTTTTCTTCATTGGGGCTAAGATGTTATTGGAGATAATTCCTTACGAAATATCTCCTGAACTTTCATTTGCGGTAATTATTATCACGTTAACTCTTTCTATCATATTTTCAATTGTAGTACCCCGAAAGGAGAAACCTTCTGGGGAAATTGGCTGATTAAACTTCAGCAAAAAAATTTGTGGGTAAAATTCTCATTAGAACTGGAAGCGCTAAAAAACGCTTTGGGAGAGATATCACCACAAACGTGGGAATCGTTTTCAGCACCACGACTAATTGTTCTTGCATTTCTTTTTTCTCTGTCTCCGTTAGCTCACTTGATTTTGCCTTTTTGAGAAGGGCGAGTAAATCTTTGTTTCCCTGAACCGCTTTTTTCAGTTTGCTTTTATGATTGGCCGTGACGCGAGACAGCCTCTTTATAAAGCGCTCACTTACTTGATCATAGTCTTGTTTGTTTTGCAGATAGTTCAGCTTTTCCCAGTGTTCTAACACAAATCCCTCAATGCCCATCATACTATTCTCTAAGTCATCCTCCGAAAACGTAAGGTGTGTACACAATCTTTTCAAAAAATCTTGTTCATTCCCGTCAACCTTTTTATCTGCCCAAATAGTAAGGATGGCCATTTCAAGGAAATACTTTTTCAGTATCCATGAGTTGTTGGTCGGCAAGTTAATTTCTTCTACCTCAATTCCTTTTTCAAAAATAGCAACAGCCTCTCTCTTCTTTTCTGCAGGCAAATGGGCACTTTGAAGAAAATACTCCAATAGTTTGCGCTCTTCAAACTCTACAGCCTCATTGGCATGTGCAGCTGCTGCAATTACTTTTACTACTGAAAAGCGAAGCTCTTCGCGTTCGTATTTAAAGAAATCCGAAACAATGCGGTCTGCATTGGTATGAATCCATTGGCCAAAGATAAATATGTCCAGAAAAAGAAGACTATTATGAAAGAATTGAGCCCAAAAATTATTTTTAAATTCTTCTGTAATCTCAATGCGCTTATCTAGTATTCTCTCCGCTATCTCCAGCGGTGTTTTTCTTCTGCCAAACAACGTTTTTGCAGGTGTTGCCAATTCAGGAAAAACCGTGTTGTAGAAATTGCCTATGCTGTCAAGCGTTTTCAAAATAACCTCTGACAGTTCCTCCGTACTTTTGATTTGCCTATTGAAAAAAAGAAAAGAGCTACTAATGAGACTTTCGGCCAACAAAATTTTCATTCTTTCTTTGTTGCTCCAATCATTGGAATTGGGATAGTCAAGCGATAGAATCGCCTGACCATACATCAAACCTGTGGGCTGAATCACCCTATATAATGCCTGTTCGGGGTGAGCTGTTTTGACTCCGCCCGGTTGCACTTCCTTGAGAAGTTCCTTTCTCAACTCAAGGTAATCTTTTAGCCAGCCTTTTTCATTTGGTTTCATAAGACCTTTCTAATGGTTAGTCAATTTAGTTCTGTCAATCTTAGGTCGAATATTATCACAATTTAATCTGATCATTTTTCCATCCTTTTTGCTCCCATTCTTTTATCTGGATTTCAACTTTATCTCGAAGGCTTTCTTTGTACATATCAAGCTTTGCCGAAACTGCTTCGCTGTTCGTTCCCATAATTTGTGCGGCCAATATGCCCGCATTTTTTGCTCCATTAAGTGCAACAGTAGCTACGGGTACGCCTCCAGGCATTTGTAGAATTGACAAAATAGAATCCCAGCCATCAATGGAATTAGTTGATTTGATAGGTACTCCAACAACTGGCAAAGAAGTAAGGGATGCAACCATACCCGGCAAATGGGCTGCACCGCCTGCTCCTGCTACTATCACTTTTAACCCCCGCGCTTTGGCAGATGACGCATACGAAACCATTCGTTCGGGGGTTCGATGAGCGGAAACGATAGTTATCTCAAAGGGAATTTCCAGTTCCTCTAAAAAGTCAGCAGCTTCCTTCATGATCTTTAAATCAGATTGACTTCCCATAATGATTCCCACTACCGGTTTGCTCATGCTACCACTTTTAGAGTTTGTTTAACAAAGTTGGCTTTCTTTTTTAAACTTTCAATATCTCCGTCCACTATCGTTACATGGCCCATCTTTCGAAATGATTTTGTCATCCTTTTCCCATAAAGATGAACATGCGTGCCCGATACGCCAAGAACTTCTTCTAAACCAGCGTATTTGGCTTCACCTGAATATCCTTCTTCACCCAACAGATTGACCATCGCACTGGGCAGATAGGCATCAGTACGTCCTAAGGGGAAGTTTAGGATAGCCCGGAGATGTTGTTCATATTGCGAGGTTGTATTCGCTTCAATTGTTTGATGTCCGCTATTATGAGGCCTAGGTGCAACTTCGTTAACTAATACTTTTCCCTCTTTTGTCACAAACATCTCCACAGCTAAAAGCCCAATCATACCCAATTTTTCAATAATCGATCTGGCAATAGAGTCTGCCTCAGCCGCAATTTGAGAAGTAATGGCGGCTGGTGAGAAGAGGTATTCCACCAGATTTGCTGTGGGGTGAAAGACCATTTCTACCGCAGGATAGCTCACCACTTCGCCACTTTCGCTGCGCGCAACCATAACCGCAATTTCTTTGTCAAAATCAACCCATTTTTCTAGCAGCCCTGGAGCATCAAACGCCCTCGCCAAGTCAGCTTCTGTTCGCAATAGTTGGACTCCTCTCCCATCATAGCCTTCTCTTCCCAGTTTATTTACAGCCGGCAGGAAAGATTTATTGTCTATAACCTCCTGCCTATTGGTCGTTAGAATAAACTCTGCTGTGGGAATTCCGTTCGCCTTGTAAAATTCTTTTTGTATCCGTTTATCTTGAATCAACTCAATCACCTCTGGTTGAGGAAAAACTTTTTTGCCTTGTTTTACCAATTCCTTGAGAGCCGCTACGTTTACATTTTCAATCTCGATGGTAATTAGGTCGCAAGCACTTCCAAAGTCAATCACCGTTTGATAATCTGACAGCTTGCCCTGCGTAAAATCTGAAATAGTATTGCAGGGTGCTGTGGCATCTGGGTCGAGTACGGAAAAATTAATATTAAAATCAATTCCCGATTGGATAAGCATGCGCCCCAGTTGGCCGCCACCTAGAATACCAATGCGTTGGTTTATAGATTCAGGCATTTTTTACTTACGATTTTCGAGGTACAAAGTACGATTTTCGAGTGCGGTAGGAAAATCATCTTGTACTACGTACTTCAATTAGTTTTTCTTCAACTGATCAAACTTCGTCTCTGTTGGTTTCTTAGGAAACACATTATCAGTTAGATTGACATCAGCCGTTGATCCTGTTGGGTCGATGATCACATTCACGACTTCCCTCTCTTTCAAAAATGTTTTTTTCACTTCACTTTCATTGATTCGCCATATTTCCGCAGGAATAGTTTCTGTTTCCTTCGAGCCGTCTTTGTATGTCCATTCGATGACTACCGGTGTTACCAAGCCCCCCTTATTTTTTAATGTAATCTCATACAAATTCTTGTCGGTCAGTTTTTTTCTGACATCCCCATCATTGATTTTATTTTTAAACTCTCCGTAAGCTCTATCATCTGTGTTAACAAGGGTGATCTCTTGAGGGCCGGCACTAAAATCAGTCGCTTTCTCTTTTGTCTTGGTATCTTTAGCGAGGTCGCCAGTTTTCGCTTTCACTGTTTTATTCTCAAGATCCTTCTGTTCTGATTTCACTTTAAACCATTTCACTTCATCCAACTCGACATCTACATTATCTACCGTGTAGAACCAACCTCTCCAAAACCAATCCAGATCCACTGCCGATGCATCTTCCATTGTTCGAAAGAAATCAGCAGGCTTGGGATGCTTAAATGCCCACCGCTGCGCGTACTCTTTGAATGCTTTGTCGAATAACTCCGGACCCATAACCGTTTCTCTCAACAATGTTAAAGCAGCAGAGGGTTTTCCATACGCATTAGGCCCAAAGTCACCGCGAGGGATATTATCTGAATCCCACATGATAGGGCGCATCATGTTTTTGTCGCCCTTCATATAATTAGCCATTCCTTTTGGAGAGCCCCAAGCCACGTCTACAGTTGGATAACGCTCCCTTGTTGTTTCTCGTTCTAAAAACGTATTCAATCCTTCATCCATCCAACTCCATTGACGTTCGTCTGAATTGACAATCATCGGAAAGAAATTGTGACCGACCTCGTGTACAATGACGCCTATCAAGCCCTCATACGTTCTGTGCGAATACGTTCCATCCGCCTTTGGTCGTCCACCATTAAAACAAATCATGGGATACTCCATTCCCTGATTGGCGGTGTGAACCGAGTAGGCAGTTGGATAGGGATAGTCAAACGTCCGAGCAGAATAAACCTCTAATGTATTTTTAATGGCCATGGTAGATTCTTTTGACCATAAAGGGTTTCCTTCTTTAGGATAAAGCGACTGTGCCAATGGCGTTTTACCGTTCAATTTGACCGCCATCGCGTCCCAAATGAATTTGCGCGAAGAAACAAAAGCAAAGTCTCTCACATTTTCCGCATAAAATTCCCAGGTGCTTTTTTTCTTCGAGCGCTCTTTTTCTCTCTTTTTAGCTTCGTCTTCTGTTACAATAAATACGGGTTTGTCAAACGTCTTTTTTGCTGTCTCAAATCTCTCAATTTGTTCTTTACTCAATACAGCCTTAGGGTTCTGTAGCATGCCGGTTGCTCCAACAATATGATCAGCGGGAACAGTAATACGCACTCTGTAATTTCCAAAGGTCAACGTGAACTCGCCCTGACCCAAAAACTGCTTATTCTGCCATCCTTCATAATCATCAAACACACACATACGTGGAAACCATTGTGCCTCTGCATAGAGATAGTTCCCATCCTCAGGAAAATACTCATACCCACCGCGCTCACTAAACTTAACACGGTCTTTTTCGGTAAAGCTCCATTCTACCTTAAAACTATATTTATCCCCTGTTTTCATGGGCGTTGGCAGATCTACCCTCATCATTGTATTGTTAATGATAAAAGGAAGGTCTTTGTTTGTGATTGCGTCTTTCACCGACTTGATTTTAAAGCCACCTTCATAGCCGTAGGTGTCTTCTGCCAAGGGAAAAAATTTGGCGGGAATAGAATCGCGAACACGATTAGTGGCCGACTTATCCGTCATATTGCCTTTAGATAAATTGTTTTGATCCAATTGCAACCATAAATATTTAATGGTTTCCGGAGCATTATTAAAATAGGTAATCGTTTCTTTTCCTGTTACCACTTGAGTCTCATCATTCAACTCCACATCGATATCATAATCTGCGCGTTGCTGCCAATAATTGACACCTGGCGCACCAGAAGCAGAACGATAGCTGTTGGGTGTAGGCAAAACTTGGTCGAGCTGCTCAAACTTGCCTTGCCATTTTTGTTGGGCAAAAGTGGGGACTGCAAAGATGACGAATACGAAAACAATTAACTGCTTCATGGATGTGGTTTTTTAAGGCTCCAAAAGTAACCAAAGTTGTTAGAATGCCGAATGGTTTTTATGCAGGCAGAAATCTCAAAAAAAACGTGCATAACCAATATCTACTAAAAATAGAGCCAGTGAAATCGAATACCGTGTGTTGAAATTTCAATGGTTGGAGCAGGACATTTAACCATTGTGAGTAAATAGGCAATTCCCTTAAGCGATTTTTTAGTAGGATTAAAATAATTCGGATTCAAATCCACGGAGAGAAAAAATTTTCGATAGGGTGAAAAATTGTGTGCTGTATTCTCAGCATCTCGTCCATACACCATGCCTTCCGCCCCGATTCCAATGGCGATTGATAGGAAAGAGGGCCACCATTTTTTTTGTGGGGACCAAGTGTACCAAAATGTCTGGCCGTTATAGTCCTTCAAAATTTCTTGAAAAAAACCATCGCCCAATAGGCTAGGTCGCAGCACGGCAAAAGAAGTAAAATGAAAAGAGAACTTTGGGAAAATTGCAATGCGGTTCCAGTACTTTGTTTGGACCAGAAATAACAAAGCGCCTAGCGCATTGGCAAGGAAATCAAAAATCGAGGCCCCGTAGCCTACCGAAAAACCATCTAATATTTCTATAGAAGACACGATTAAGAACCCAGTTATCACACCGACTATTAGATGCTGATCCAGCCCGCCCCACTTCAATAGCCTGGAAGAAATGGCACACACATGAAATGCCCAAAGCGCATGGGCGAATTTGTCCAATTGCTTCCATTCCGGCAGATCATTAAAAAAATGAAAGGGCTGCACCATTTGATCGGCATACCAGGCGGTGCCTAACAGCAAAACAATTATTCCGTAAGCGGCTGCAATTCCTGTCAGGATCCACAGAAATTTCTTATTGGTTTTTTTTTGCAAATTATTTCCGTGTAAAGGCATTGTGCCAAGATACAAGAGCCTCACAAATAATTATTATTTTTAGAGTTGATTACTGTCCCTTTATGTACCAGCACATTCCCACGATCCTCCTCTTTACTTTATTCCTATTCTCTTGTGACAAGAAGAATAAGTATTCAGAATTGAGCGTAGTACCAATTATTCCACAACCCGCCTATGTCGAATCGGGTAGAGGCGTCTTTGAGCTGACTAAGAACTCGATCATTTATGTTGACACAGCCACACCAGAATGGCTTTCTATAGCCGAAGCATTAGCTGAGAAAATCAGACCCTCTACCGGCTTTGCCATGAACATTTCGGTCGCACAGCAGCCAACATTGTCGGGCATCCGCCTTACGTTGGTGAATGAGCCCGAACTTGCCACCGAAGGTTATCACCTAGACATAACCGAAAAGTTTGTAACGGTTTCGGCCAATACTGCACAAGGCGCCTTTAGAGCGATACAGACAATCCGACAGCTGTTACCCACCAGCATTGAGTTGACCTCCCGCCAGGATATGTCTTGGAAGGTACCAGCCGGTGTAATTCGAGATTTTCCAAGCTATGCCTATCGTGGCGCAATGCTGGATGTAGCACGTCATTTTTTCTCAGTAAATGAGGTAAAGCGATTTATTGATCTAATCTCTCTGTATAAAATGAACTATTTGCACCTGCATTTGTCGGATGATCAGGGCTGGAGAATCGAGATAAAATCATGGCCCAATTTGACGTTGCACGGAGGTAAAACAGAAGTAGGTGGAGGCGAGGGTGGCTATTACACACAAGAACAATACAAGGAAATCATCAATTACGCACAAGAACGATACATTACCATCGTTCCCGAAATAGATATGCCTGGGCATATTAACTCAGCTCTCGCTTCCTATGGAGAATTAAATGGTGGCACGATTGTTCCAAAGGAAGGCAGACTACCAATAGATGCAAACGCCAACAAAATTTTAGATGGCAAATCAAAACCAACAGAACTCTATACAGGTGTTGAAGTGGGTTGGAGCACTCTTCGGCTTGAGAAAGAGGCAACTTTTCGATTTGTGGAGGATGTGATCCGGGAGATCTCTGCGATCACGCCTGGCCCTTACTTTCACATTGGCGGTGACGAGGCACAAGTGACAAAAAAAGAAGACTACGTGCAGTTTATTAACCGCTTCCAACAGATTGTAAAAGCCAACGGAAAGACGATGATGGGTTGGGAAGAAATTGCACAGGACGAAATTGGAAATAATACAATTGTACAACATTGGAACTTACCCAAGTATGCAATGATGGCTGTTGAGAAAGGAAGTAAACTACTGATGTCTCCCGCGAAAAAAGCCTATCTCGATATGAGTTATGATTCTACCTCTTCATTTGGCCTTCATTGGGCTGCCTTCATTGAGGTAGATAGTGCCTATAGTTGGAATCCCGCGACTTACGTAGATGGTATTTCCAAAGAAAACATCATTGGGATTGAAGCCCCGCTTTGGTCAGAAACAATTTCCAACATGGATGAGGTCGAATATCTATTGTTTCCACGACTACCAGGCTATGCAGAAATTGGGTGGTCGCAGGAAACAGGGAGAAATTGGGAGGAATATAAAGTAAGACTCGGCAAACACGCACCAAGATTCAAAGCAATGAATATTGATTTCTATCGTTCTAAATTAGTTCCGTGGACAAATTAAACGATCATGAAAAACCAAATCTACTACCCACTAGTTTTAGCAATCATTCTTGCAAGTTGCAAATCACAAGATCAGTTTGTTTCACCGGAAAAATTGAACTATGATGGAGAGGAGCGGCAACTGCTTCTAAAGGGTGTCACAATTCAATACATTCCGTCCGAACGATTTGGAATCAAATCTTCGAATAAAAAACTCAAGCTCATTGCCGTGAAAATAGAGAACGAAACTAACGAAGAGATTATTTTACGACAACCGCTGCTCCAAATAAAGAAAGTCAACGGAACTGAAATCCATTTAGTGAATCCCACTGTTCGATTAGATTGGGAAAAAGGCAGCGGTAAAGACGTTGTTTTTTACAGCCTAAGAGATTTCAATCTTACTTATAAAAAAGAAGACATCGAATCTCAAAAACTCATGCCAAGCGCAACTGCTATCTCCAACGGGGTCGAAGAATCACTAATCCTCGGAGCGGCAGATTGGGCTTTGAAAAAAAGGGATTTGAAAAAATACAAGAAACCCTTTTACTCAGCTATTTTCCAAAAGGCTATCGCGCCAAAAACTTCAGTGTATGGATTCATCCCCATCGAAGACAACGATAAGAGCCGCCTTATATTTGGATACAATAGCTCGGCAGAAGAAGCAAACGCCAAATAGATTTGAAAGGGCTTATTATAAAAAGTAGGGCTGCCTCGAAAGACAGCCCTACTGTATAAAACTAAAACAGAAATTACTTCTTCTTCTTCAACTCATCAAACTTGCTTGGCTGCGCTACTTTCGGAAACACGTTGTCTTCAACCATAATGTCGGCTGTTTCTTTTTCTGGATCTAACACAACGCTTACCACTTCTTTTTCTTTAGAGAACACTTTGGTCACTTTCGTTTCGTTTATCCTCCATATCTCGGCTGGCAAGCGTTCAATTTCCTTGCTGCCATCTTTAAATGTCCACTCAATAATTACGGGCATGACTAAACCGCCTTTGTTAGTGAGTGCGATCTCATAGAAATTTTTGTTTTCCATTTTTGCCATCACTGCTTTATCATCGATGCGATTGGCAAACTCTCCGTAAAAACGACTATCTGTAGGGATCACCGTAAAATATTCTGGGCCATTGCTAAAGTCGTCTGGTTTTTTATTCGCATCACCCTCCTTAGGAAGATCACCTTTGGCAACTTTTTTCTCTTTGTTTTCAAGGCTCGTTTTTTCGTTTCGCACCTTGTACCATTTCACATTATCTAGCGACATGTCTACATTGTCTGTAGTGTAGAACCAGCCCTTCCAAAACCAATCCAAGTCAACGGCCGATGCATCTTCCATCGTTCTGAAAAAATCAGATGGCTTTGGATGTTTGAACGCCCAACGTTGCGCATATTCTTTAAATGACTTGTCGAAAAGTTCCTTACCCATCACTGTCTCGCGAAGAATAAATAGTGCCGTGGCAGCTTTGGCATATTGCTCAGCGCCTGCCTGAACTACCTGCTCTCCACCAGTCATCAGTGGCCTCATGATACTTTTGTCGCCTTTCATATAAGGTACAATACCCGCAGGCCTGCCACGACTCCAATCTAAATTTGGGTAACGCTCTAGTTCTGTTAACAATTGAACAAAGCTGTCGATGCCCTCGTCCATCCAGGTAGTTTGACGTTCGTCACTGTTGATAATCATAGGGAAAAAGTTATGACCCACTTCGTGAATAACAACACCTAACATTCTGCGCAGTGTTGCGTCATCATAGGTTCCGTCTTTCTTTGGTCTTCCAAAATTGAAGCAGATCATTGGGTACTCCATGCCTATCGAAGCGGCATGAACAGAAGTGGCATGTGGATACGGATAGTCGATCGTATACTTAGAATAGATTTCTAGAGTGTTCTTTACCGCGATAGTAGATTCCTTTTCCCAAAGCGGGTTGCCCTCCTTCGGGTAGTAGGACATAGCCAATGGAGTTTTATCTCCAATTTTTACGGCCATTGCATCCCAAATAAATTTACGTGAAGAAGCAAAGGCAAAGTCGCGAACATTTGTTGCTTCAAACTGCCAGGTTCTTTTCTCAGAAGATTTTGTTTTTTCTTTTGCAGTTGCCTCCGACTGCGTGACAATGATGACCGGCTTATCGTAAGTGGTTTTTGATTTTTCAAAACGCTCAATTTCTGTTTTCGTTAGCACCTGCTGCGGATTAGCCAAGGATCCTGTTGCACCCACAATATGGTCGGCAGGGACGGTAATGCTCACTTTGTAATTACCGAAGGGCAAGGTAAACTCACTTCTCCCAAGGAATTGCTTATTCTGCCAACCGACCAAGTCGTCATAAACACACATGCGAGGAAAAAACTGGGCAATGGTGTAAACATAATTGCCGTCTTCCGGGAAAAATTCAAGTCCACTTCTTCCACCATACAAATTGCGGTCGTTTATATTGTAAGACCACTCCACTTTAAAAGAAACCTTTTCACCGGACCTGAGTGGTGTGGTCAAGTCTACCCGCATCATGGTTTTGTTAATCGTATGCGACAACGCCTTGCCATTTACATCCGTCACCGATTTCACTTTGTACCCACCTTCATAGTCGTAAAGGTTAAACTGGCTCGCCATCGATTTAGCAGACGAAGAATCACGAACGGTGTTGGTTTGTGTTTTCGTTGTATTGCTTTCTTTATCTAATATGTTTTGATCGAGCTGAACCCACAGGTATTTCAGCACATCGGGAGAGTTATTGGTATAGGTAATGGTTTCCTTTCCGCTAATACTCTGGTTCAGATCGTTTAATTCAACAGCCATATCATAGTCTGCTTGTTGTTGCCAATATTTTGGTCCCGGTGAACCCGAACCTGAGCGATATTCATTCGGAGTAGGGAGCATTTGATCGAGTTGCTCAAATTTGCCTTGCCATTTTGGGGGTTCTGGTTTTTGTTCTTGAGCAAAGGCGGTCAGTGAAGCAGCGAAGAGGAGAAATAGTAAAAGATGTTTCATAATTAGTGTAAAAAAATTTAGAATTTTAGAAGTCAGAATTTAGAATTTTAGAATCACTTATCGTTTCTATTAAAGTCGATCCTTCATAAATATCAACCTTATGCCAGAGAAGGTGCTTCATAAGTATTGGAAAAAAATTAGAAGTCAGAATTTAGAATTTTAGTATCACTTATCGTTTCTATTAAAGTCGATCCTTCATCAGTATTAATGCGATTCCAGCAATAGCCGATGACAAAACTAACTTCCAGTCTCTTCGGTTTACTTTTAAGAAATCGACCAAAAGAAAGCTAAAGCTTAAGAAAATAGCTACGACTATTATTTGGCCGAACTCCAAACCCAGATTAAAGGCCAATAGCTGTGACAGAATACTCTGGTCTTTGCCCAAAATTGCCCGCAGATAGTTGGAAAAGCCTAACCCGTGGATGAGGCCAAAGAAAACAGCAAATAGATAATTAACTTGAAATCCTTTTTCGTTCGACAACACTTCTTTCTTAAAAAGGTTTGAAACGGCCGTAATAAAGATGGTAAGTGGAATCAAAAACTCAATAAGTTGAGCATTGACTGTGACAATTTTTAGTGTGGCCAATGCCAATGTAATGGAGTGACCAATCGTAAATGCCGTAACCAGAATAAGTATTTTTTTCCAGTCGCGGATGAGATACACTGCACACAACGCCAGTACAAACAAGATGTGGTCGTAGCCATTTACGTAGTCTAAAATATGGTCTTTGCCCAACCCAAAATATAAAGAGAATTCACTCATTGCACACAATTGAACCATGCAAGTATAAAGCTAATTTTGAATTAGGACAATTAGGGGTAATTTTACGAGTCTATGAGAATACTTTTTGGAAAATATCTCTATCTCTGTTTAATGATGGCTGCAAGCTGCCGGCTGCAAGCTGCAGGCTACGAGCATTTGGTCACACGCTGCGAGTTTTCACCCCAAGCGTGCCTGCAGCTTGAGGCTTGTAGCTTGAGGCAACCCATCCACGCTATCCACATTTCAGTTACCGAAATCACTTACAGCGAGAAAGACAAAGCGCTTCAAATTACTTCTCGTTTGTTCATCGATGACTTAGAACTCTCGATTCGCTCACAGCGCAAAGAGGCCGAACTTGATATTTTGGAACCAAAGAATGGCCTTACCACACAACAACTGGTAATCAATTACCTCACTGAACATATTAAGATTAAGCTAGACGGCAAATGGTGCAAGCTTATGTTCTTGGCGGTAGAACGCGAAGACATATCCTTGATTGCCTATATCGAAATTGAAGGCGTAAAAAAAATAAAAACACTCGAGGTTTTTAATGATGCCATTATGGCAACGCATGAGGACCAATCAAATTTGGTGCATGTCACATTCAAAAGCCCGGTGAAGAGTGCTCGACTTACTTCATCCAGCCCGTCTGAAAAATTTGTTTTCGAAAAAAAATAACCCTTAACCCTTATCCTTTTTATGCGTCAGAAAATAGTAGCCGGCAACTGGAAAATGAACAAGACTTTGGAAGAAGCACACATCTTAACTGCAGAGTTGATGGGCATGGTAGCCGATGAAGTAAAAGGAAATGTGATCACCATTTTGTGTACTCCCTTTCCTTATCTCGTACCGGTTAAAAACCAATTGGGCGACTCGTCTATAATAGTAGGCGCGCAAAATTGTAGCGAGCACGATAGCGGTGCCTACACCGGTGAAGTCTCTGCGCACATGCTAAAATCAATGGCTATCCCTTACGTAATTATCGGCCACAGCGAACGCAGACAGTATTTTGGAGAGAGCGGAAAACTACTTGCCACTAAAGTAGACAAAGCACTGGCAAATGACGTTACACCTATTTTTTGTTGCGGAGAACCTTTAGAAATTCGAGAGAAAGGAACCCATGAAGCGTTGGTAAAGCAACAAGTAGAAGAAAGCTTGTTTCACTTGAATCAAGAAGCTATCCAAAAAGTAGTGATTGCCTACGAACCCGTTTGGGCCATTGGCACAGGCAAAACAGCTACGTCACAACAAGCGCAAGATATGCATGCCGTTATTCGCAAGCATATTGCCGGAAAATACGGTTCAGCCATAGCCGAGGAAATATCTATTCTATATGGTGGTGGTGTTAAAGCCGATAACGCCAAAGAACTTTTCGCTTGTGCGGATGTAGATGGTGGCTTAGTCGGAGGCGCTTCACTCAAATCAAGAGAGTTTGTGGAGATTATAAAGTCGATTTGATTCGTTAATTCGATAATTTGTTAATTCGGTGATGATAGAACTCCATCGAAATTGAGTTAACATGCTTTATTCAACAAATCAACAAATCAGCACATCAACGAATCATCGAATCATCGAATTAGATATGTATTACACCCGCCTTCAAGTAGTTTGCGATCCAGAGTTTTCAGAAATTCTCATGGCTGAAATTGGAGAAGTTGGCTTTGATACATTTATGGAAAACGACAACGGGTTTGAGGCGTTTGTTGAAGAACGAAAGTTTAATGAACAACTATTAGAAGAAGTAAAAGAAAAATATAAGTCAGTAAATCCATTACTCTTTTATTGGGACAAAATCCAAAAGGAAAATTGGAATGAGCAGTGGGAGAAAAACCTGGAGCCTATCATCGTAGACGATCGCTGCTTGATCCGCGCTGAGTTTCACAAGATCGAAAAAAAATATCCTTACGAAATCATCATCACTCCAAAAATGTCATTTGGTACGGGGCATCACCAGACTACTTACTTGATGATCAAAAACCAGCTGGATCTTGATCATTCGAATAAGCGCGTGATGGATGCGGGCTGTGGCACCGCCATTCTATCGATCATGGCCTCAAAGCGAAACGCAAAAGAAGTGGTAGCCTTTGACATCGATGAGTGGAGCGTGATCAATGGCAAAGAGAATATTGAAAACAACGCGTGCACCAACATTGAAATATATCAAGGGACGATTGCAGAGGTAATTCCCACGGGCACTTTTGAAATCATCCTAGCCAATATCAATAAGAACGTACTTCTTCAGGAAATATCTACCTATGCTAGCTACCTTGCACCTTCAGGCGTACTGCTGCTAAGCGGGTTTTATACCAGTGATATTACTGATCTAAATGCTGAAGCCATTCTGTACGGGCTGAAAGAAGAGAAACGCGATGAGAAAGAAGGATGGGCATCTCTCCTACTCAGAAAATAAAAACGCGGTCTAATCGTTAGTCCTCATTAGAACTTTCGCTAATTATTTCCGAATTTTCATCTCTTAATATTTACTTTTAGGGTCGAATGCCTGACTGTTGACAGACAGGGAATGGCCAAAATTATGATGCCGTTGATTGTTGACCATTTTTGTCGCCATTTCAAGCCATTTCGCTTGTGAAAAAATCTATCTCGGTCTTATTGCTGGCAATTGGTTTACCGCTCTCTGTTTTTGCACAAAAGGGCAATCCAACAGAGGTTATCCAACAACTGACATTTCCTGACAGTATTCGGGTTCTACTAAATAATACAAAGCTGGTAGATGTAATGGCGGTTGGCGATGGGTTTGGCTCGGTGTGGGCAACCATTGGCCCCGTCCAACAAACCCAAATTAAGAAGCAAGCTAAGTTGATGAAAAAGAAGGGCTATAAACTTCGCCCACATTTTGTCAACTATTATGCAGCGATTGTGGCCGCCCAGTCGGTGGAAAAATTGGACCTCGACCGCTTTAACAACTTTCTTCAAATTGTTGACAAAGTCATTGCAAAAGAGAATAGCAATCATGCAAATACCATGTTTCAGCAAAGCCGCGATTTCTTTGAGCATCATGCGCTTCATTTTCAAAAATATTTCCGCCTCAAAGCGTTAGACGATGACTATTCTTTTGCCTATCTCGAGCCCAAAGTAATTGTAAGCGACACTGCACAGAACTATACTGCACCCACAGAGCCAGATACAATTTCACGTTTACCCTGGAAGCAGCCCATTGTACAACCTGAAATACTCGGAGCAGCGATCGTTTTCTCAAAAGTGACACTCTATTTTATTACCCTTTATGATTCTGCCATTCTCAAAAATACTAAAGGCACATTCTCGTTGCGAGAGCAATTGTTCGTTGGTGAACGGGGTCAATTTGATTGGCGTAGTGCGGGCCTTTCGCCCGACTCGGTAAACTACGAATTCAACAAATACAGTTTCAGAACCACACGGCCGTATCTTCTGGCGCAACAGGGGAAGCTTCTTTACCTCGGAAAATTACAAGGTCGAATTCCCGGCCAATTTGAATTTAACAGTATCTATCACAAATCAAAAGCCACAGCTGTATATCCTAGTTTTAAATCATATGAAAACAACGTGTCTATCCTTGGTCTGGGTGAGTTTATTAACTTCAGGGGTGGATTTAGTATGGTAGGGAAAAACATAAACAGTTTTTCTGTTAGCGGAAGGCCCTCCACGTTAGAAATTCTGGGTAATGCTGACAAGCGTTTTGAAATGCAATCCTATTCCATTTCTTTCCAAGACTCCTTAATTAATTCCACTAATGCGAAAGTGAATATTTACCAGGGAAATGATTCAATCTTTCACCCTTCATCAGAAGTGCGCATTGACAGAGCCAAACAAAAGATCATAATTTCTAAAGATGGATCATCTCTACGTAAAGCCCCTTTCTCATCCTCTTTCTTTGGAATTGATTTTAATGTAGACAAACTTCGATGGGATCTAAAGTCTGATAGTATAATGCTTTCCATCGAAGGCAGTGGCGGTATTGCCCCAATGATCATTGAATCACATGATTTCTTTGACGAAGATGATTTTCAACGACTTTCAAACCCTACTTTTGGATATAATCCACTGCAATTGTTCACTGGTTTTGCCAAACAAATCAATTCTCAAAAATTTTCTGTATTTGACTTAGCTTCCGCCAAAGGGAATCTAGAAAAAATCAAGATAGCCGCGGATTTTTTATCTCAAAAAGGAATGATTCTTTACCAATCCAGAACTGGTGCTGTTTATGTTAAAGACAAAGCCATGCATTTCGCAGACGCAAAGGAAGGAAAAGTTGACTACGATAATTTTAAGATATTATCGTACACCGGCACAACACCCAATGCAACAATTAGCCTGTCGCAAGGATCCATGATCGTAAATGGTATTGAAGAATTCAATTTGAGCGACTCGCTCAATGTGGTGATTAAACCCGATAGCAGCGTCATCACTTTTCTCCAAAACCGCGATATCAAGTTTAACGGCACCATCAATGCAGGTAACTTTGAGATCACTGGAAAGGACTTTACAATTAAATACGATAGCTTTTTTGTCAGTTTAAATCACATTGATTCTATTCGCTTTTACGTGACCGATAAAAATGGCACACGTAGACGTGTAAACAATTCGTTAGTAGGAGCGGACTCAACTGCAGCCGTTGCCGGAGGACTGCAGGCCAGTGCTAACAAAACGTCCGGAACACTTTTTATCAATCGCCCAGATAATAAATCTGGTCGAGTGCAGGAACCAAATTATCCAAGACTAGATGCAACAGCTGGGGGAGTCATTTATTTTGATCGCCAGGAAGTGCTTGATGGTGTTTATGATAAATCGGTTTTCTTCGTTGTTCCACCTTTTAAACTAGATAGCCTAAACGATGCAGATCCGGGAGCTATTAGTTTTGAGGGAAAATTCCTTTCAAGCGGGATGTTCCCACCATTCGAAGAAAAATTACATACGATGCCTGACAAGTCATTAGGATTTAATCACTTGGTGCCTAGCAAAGGATACAACGTATACCAAGGCGAGGGGAAGCTTTTTGGCGAGCTAAACTTGGACAACTCAGGCCTTCGTGCCAACGGTAGAATTGAATATCTAACGGCAACGCTACTATCTGATGATTTTGTTTTCTACCCGGACTCTGTATTATCTCGAGGGAAATCGGGCGAGTTGAAAGAAAAACAAATTGGCAATGTCACTTTCCCGCAGGCAACATTTGGTGATTATCAAATGAAATGGTTTCCCAAGCAAGATCGTTTCCGGTTAAAAAATTCAAGAGAGCCATTTTCATTTTATAAAAACACGGCTACACTCACAGGAATAGTGACGGTTGCTAAAACTGGGCTTACCGGAAGTGGAAAACTAAGTACGCGAGGGTCAGAGGTATCATCTAAAGAGCTGACGTTTGCAGCCATGGATTTTGGCGCGCGACATGCTCGCTTCGAAGTAAAAACGGGCAATCCCGACAAACCCGCCTTGGCAGGAAGCGATGTGCGATTGAAATTTGATCTAGAGAAAAGTGTGGCTACCATTAGCCCGGAGATTGAAGGTGTAGCGGCTATTGAGTTCCCTTATGCTCAATTCAAAACATCTATTCCACAAGCAAAGTGGGATTTACAGACACAAAAGATTGTGATGAATAAAGCCTCTGACGTGCCGATCGAGAATTCATATTTCTATACCACTCGAAAAGAATTAGACTCACTTCACTTCAATGCTGAGAAAGCAGAGTATGACATTGCCACGCAGCAATTGAAGGTTAGCGGAATTCCATTTATAATCGTGGCTGATGCAAAGATTACTCCCGAAAACAATGAAGTTTTAATTCTCGAAAATGCGAAAATTGGTCAACTCAAAAATACTACGATTGTCCTCGATACTTTAAATGGTTACCACAAACTTACGGCTGGTGTGGTTGATATTATTTCGCGCAAAGAATTCAGTGGTTATGCAACTTATCAATATGTCAATGCAATAAACGACACGTTTAACATTAAGATGACTGATTTTCATTTGGAAGCTATTTCGCCTGAAGGAAAATCGCGAAAAAAAAATACTATCAACGCAACTCAACAAACCGTTGGAAAAGGAGCCGTGGCTGACTTGGACAAGATTCTGGTGGCACCTCGAATATTTTACAAAGGCGATATGGTGATGTATGCCACAAGACCCGCTTTGCAATTGAAGGGATTTGTCAAGCTCGATCTAAAAAAGTTAAAGAACTACAACACTTGGCTCGCCTATGACCAGAACGGTGATGAGAAAGAAATTTACTTGGATTTCGACAAAACAGTAACCGAAGAAGGGCGAAAGGCTACAGCGGGCTTACATTTCGCGCAAGATAATAGCCTTTACATTACTTTTATCTCTGATAAAAAAGATGAAAGCGATGAAGATTTCTTCTTGCCAAGTGGTTCACTCTTCTTTGATAAGGAAAGTAGTCAATTTAAAATAGAAGACCGACAAAAAGCGGCTGGCGAGAAACTTTCAGGAAAAGTATTTACCTATAACGAAGAGAAGCAAGAAGTTACTTTTGAAGGCCCCATCAACTTCTTCAAAAATACGAATGGCTTCAAGCTTACAGCTTCCGCCATAGGGTCGGGGAGTTTGACCACCAATGAAATCAAGATAAATTCATTCATCATGACCGATATGGCGATTCCTGATATGGCGTATCAGCTAATGGCTAATAATCTGTTAGAAGTCATAAAAAGTGAGGGCGCTCCCGAGGGGTTGGGAGATCAAACCGAACTGCTGTATAAAATTAGCAATCTGATTGGCGAACGAGTAACAAAAGATTACGAACAGAAATCGCAGCAAGGTTATGTCTCACTGGGTACCGTGCAAGGCTTAATTCAACCCATTGTTTTTTCCAATGTGAATTTGAAATGGTCTCAAGATCGAAAGGCATTTTATAGTGAGGGAACAATCGGTATTAGCAACAGCAATCGACTGGATATCAATGGCGCTTTTGAAGGCTTCATGGAAATTCGAAAAAATGAAGATGGCGCACCCGTTTTTCATGTTTTTTTCAAGGCCTCTCCCGAATCGTGGTATTACTTTGGTTTTGAAGACAACCGTTTAATGGTTCACTCCGCCAATCAGGCATTTAATGAGTTGATCACAAAAAAATCAAACGCCAGCAAAGCAAAGGTGGGTGAATTGGTTTCCATTCCTGGAACAGACGAAGAAACGCTCTCGTTTGTCAATCGTTTTAGGCTGCAATACTACGGCCTTGAGGCGCCTTATGATTTAACAAGTGGCACCTCTTCAGCTAAAAAGAAGGAAAAGAAAAAAGAGGAAAAGAAAGAAGACGATGGGTTTTAAGTTTCAGCCAAAAGCAAAATGGTTGTTGTTCTCAAGCAGTGGGCTGATGCTGGTGGGACTTGGTTTGTCAATGGCCATTGATGCGGGATTTAAACGATACAGTGGTGAGCCTTGGTTTTTTTATGGCACTATTGCTCTTATCATATTTAATTCAGGAATCAGTCTTTTCGGTCAGGCTGTGATTGAATTCATTCAGTGGAAAAAAGTACGCTAGTCCACAAACCAGTTGTTCTATCTTCTTACTAAACCGATTCCGGGTATTCAACCCTATTTTTCTTGTAGAATAATTTCAAAAAGACGAGCACTAAATGAGTATGGTCGCTATCAGTTTTTTTGCTGCAGACCACATCACCATCCGCAAGGCCCGATCGTGACTCAAATTGATCACTTCCTAATTTCTTGAACCCCATTGACCATCTCTTGAACATTCTTTCTTCCGGCTTGCCTTCAATCACAATCTTACCCTTTTTATGATGAAGTCACCAGCAATTTTAGTGTAGAGTTTATTGACAGATGATTTCTCACATTCCAACGCTTGAATAAATTTACCCTGTAAATGGAGAGGGATGCCGGTTGTACCTGACGCTTGTTTGTATTGCCACTTCACTCCAATAAATGAACCAAGTCTGCTTCTGAAAACGGGTTAACTGCAACAATTGTGTAGACTAAGTGATACATGGATCGACTTTACACAATAAACCATCGTCAGCCACGATCTTCTTCAGAATCCCTTCGAATGAAGGGAGAAGCTTGTTGGTGAATGTGTATTGCCCTTCGAGACAAAACGATACCAATGATCAAGGATATCACGGCTCCGATCCAGATGCCTGGCACATAGGAAATAAACCAAAAATAATCATAGGCACCATGAAAAAGTGTGGCAACACCCAACGCATAAATTGCATAATGAGCCTTTTTATGTTCAAACTTTGCCTTGCCTAAAAAGTATCCCATCAACACACCAAAGGAAGCGTGTGCTGGCACAGCCGTAAACATTCGAAGGACTGCCGTCTCCACGCCACCATCCATCACGTATAAAATATTTTCAAGTCCGGCAAAGCCTAAGCTGACGGTTACAGAGTAGACAATACCATCGAAAGGTTCGTTAAAATTCTTATTTGGATACAATACCCACCTAACAAAAATGAATTTGCTGAACTCTTCGATTAGTGCAACTAAAAGAAATGCATGAACAGCTTGCTGAGTTAGGCTGGTAGGATCTAGCGGTATAAGTCGGCTAATCGGCCAACTAATCAGCAACGTGATGAGTGTGCTGATCACCCCAAAGAAAAAACTTTTTACCAAAAGTCCGAGTGGCTCGCGCTCATGTTTGTCCTTCCAATAGATGTAAAGACCGATCGCTGCACCGGGTGCCAACGCAATTGCTAAAAGAAAAAAAATATTCATCGTTTGTGTTTCAGTATGCTAAGAATCCGGTTTCACAGCCTTGGCAATGTAGCGAAGCCCATCCAATGTTAAAGACGGGTCTATGGCGTAGAAAAAGGAACTTAACGGTGTGATGACAAATGAAAGTCCACCTGTAGCAATAGCCGGACATTCAATTCCTAGCTCCTTTCTAATAGCTTCTACGATTTTTCTCACCAACCCTTCGTACCCGATTACGATCCCAGATTGAATGGCGGTTACCGTATTAATCCCCAACGCGGATTTTGGTATTTCCAATGGAACATCGAAAAGTTTTGCTGCATTTTGAGTGAGCGCTTTGAGTGCCGTTCGTAATCCGGGTACAATCGAAACGCCCAGAATTTTTCCTTCGCCCGACACCGTTGTGAATGTAAGCGCGGTTCCAAAATCGACTACAATACAAGTTTGCTTAAATTTCACAAAAGCTCCCAGGGCATTGGCCACTAAGTCCGAGCCAATTTCATACGGATTCAATACGGTAATAGGAAGGGCATCATAAATTTTCGGTCCAACCACAATGGGCTCCTGTTGAAAAAGTGTGCGAATGACTCCTTTTATTTTTTCATTCAGTGATGGCACCACGCTGCTGATCACGACCGTGCGAACCACATCAAGTCCAAGGCTGGATTCCAAAAAAAATTCTCTGATTTTGATACCATAATATATTTCAGGTTGATCTGGCTTGGAAGGAATGCGCCAATTATGTTGCCAGTTTTCGTTCACCCATAAACCTAATGTGATGTCACTGTTCCCAATATCTATTCCAAGGAGCATAGGCGAATATTGTTGATTAGCTTATCATTATCATATCCGCCCCCTTCTCTGCAATCATAATTGTCGGTGCATTGGTATTCCCACTGCTAATTGTCGGCATGATCGAGGCATCAATAACTCTGAGATTGTAAACTCCTTTTACTCTAAGTTGAGGATCAACTACTGCCATTTCATCGACTCCCATTTTACATGTGCCTACCGGATGATAAACGCATTCTGCCGATTCGCGAATGTGCGCCAACCATGCCTCGTCCGAATCACGTTGCTTGGGCAAATGGGTTTTGATGCGGATAGAGGCAAATGCATCTGCTTCTAAAACCTCCAATGCCTTTCTGCCACCTGCAACTTGTATCTTTTTGTCTTCTTCTTCGCTTAGATAATTGGGATCGATGATTGGGGCTGCCGAAAAATCAGCCGACTGCAACCCTACATACCCACGACTTTCCGGTCTAACTTGTGCCGGAAAAATGGAATAACCATCAGCTGAAGGAAATGAACTCATGTCATACATGTTTGCAATTTTATCCGTACCTGCATTGGTAGGCGTAAACTGGAACTGAATATCAGGACTGGTTTTTTCTGGTGTGGACTTGACAAACGCCACTGCTTCCAAAGGGCCAATTGACATGGGGCCGCTCTTGGTAAAAAGAAATTCTACCAAGGCTGCCGCTTGACGGTACAAGGGCAAGTAATAATTATTTGATTTGATATTCGTCAAACTACTTACCGGGTAGAAAATGTGATCGTGGAGATTTTTTCCAACACCAGGTAATTCCTTTTTCAATTCGATACCATGCCGTTTTAATTCATCCTTTTCACCGATGCCCGAAAGCATCAACAACTTGGGGGATTCAAAAGCACCTGCACTTATAATTATTTCTTTGCGAGCGCGCGCCACCAGCGTATTACTTCTGCTTGTCATAAACTCAACACCAACCGCCCGATCGCCCTCCACTACAATCCTTTTGCAAAGCGCACCTGTCATCACCGTAAGGTTTTTGCGTTTCAATGCAGGCACTAGAAATGCCTTTGCTGAGCTAAAGCGTTTGCTGTCTTTCATCGTGTATTGAAACCATCCGGCTCCTTCCTGAAATTCTCCATTCACATCGTTGTTTTGGCGTATTCCTCTTTCTACGCACGCGTTGATAAAGGCTTGACCCATTTGAGTGTGGTACCAATAAGCTTGTGTCACGTTGAGCAATCCATTCTTAGCATGGAATTCATTTTCAAATTGCTCGTTGTGTTCAGACTTTCTAAAATACGGCAACACGTCTTGAAATCCCCACCCTTCATTGCCTAAGCTTTTCCAGTGATCATAATCTTCTCGCTGCCCACGAATGTAGGCCATCGCATTGGTGGAGCTAGACCCCCCCAGTACTTTACCTCTTGGGTGATAGATTTTCCGGTTATCTAAATGCTTCTGCGGTTCGGTCCAGTAACAGTTCCAATCTACATTGCTGTGGTGAAGTTTTAAATAGGCCTGTGGAATGTGGATCTCTAGTTTAGTGTCCTTACCTCCGGCTTCAATGAGCAAAACGGTTTTGGATGGATCTTCCGAAAGGCGATTGGCCAATACACATCCGGCAGAGCCGGCACCGATGATAATGTAGTCGTAGGTCATCTTGAATTTGAAAATGTATCAATTTGAAGATTTGAAAATGGAAATGCAAATCTTCCTTTCAAAGGATTTCATACAAATGATTTGAAATTAAGAAATCGAAGCAATGGCTTTTGCATAGTCGCTTTGCAGATCTTCCGGCAACTTGGTGACGATCGCATTAATTTTTTTTAGTTGGCCTTGATAAAGATTGGAAAGTGTGGTACTAGTAGCCAAAGGGATATTGGCTGCTTTTACTTTCTCACAAAAATAAATTCTCAATTCTAAGTCGGTCTCGTCATTAACCGAATATTTTATATGCCTATTCGTAAATCGAAGTATCTTGCGCAACATCTTTTTTACGATGTACAAATTGCGATCTTTCAGTTCCTCAAATTGTAGGTCGATATCTTCTTTTATTTGCCGAACATAACTAGGTTCGTTCTGTGATTCAAACAGCAAGTAACCCAACAACTCTTTGTTCTCCTTCTTATACTTCGCTAACCGAAGGCAGAGCGTTTGTAACAAATCAGCATCTGCTTGTTGCAGTTCTTTCTTGATTTCAGCAAGGGTGGCGAAATTCATCAACGTGTCTTTTTAAAAAACTCCCAAGCCACAATACCCACACACACCGAAATATTCAGTGAATGCTTTGTCCCACTTTGTGGAATCTCCAATGCTACATCGCCCAGTTCGATGGCTTCATCACTTACCCCATTGACTTCGTTTCCAAATAACAAACAATACTTTTTATCTCGCTCAATGGAAAAAGATTGAAGCGGCCTGCTTTCAGTGGTTTGCTCAATCAATACAATAAGGTAGCCTGTAGCTTTAAGCTGTTGAATTGCTGTAAGGGTACTTTCTGAATACTCCCAAGAGACAGACTCAGTGGCGCCTAAAGCCGTTTTATGAATTTCACGGTGCGGTGGAGTGCCTGTAATTCCTGTCAGCACTAGCTTTTCAATTCGAAAGGCATCTGCTGTGCGAAAAGCCGAGCCAACGTTGTGTAGGCTTCGAACGTTGTCCAAGAGAATGCAAACTGGAATTTTGTTGGTTTCTTTAAATTGATCTACAGAAATGCGGCCTAGCTCTTCGAGCTTGAGTCTTTTCATATTTTTAAAGATACTACTAATACCCCTTTATCGCACCTTTATTAACTGCGGGAATCCCTTCCTTCATCCAAACTGGCATAGGTGCATTCTTTAGGTAATGGTCAAAAAACTGCATCATGCGAATAGCAAAGTCGGTGCGGTCCTGTCGTTGTGTAAGACCATGGCCCTGACCATTGTAGTTAAGCATCCACACAGGTTTGTTCAGTCTGCGCATGGCCATATAGTATTCGATCCCTTGGTACCATGGCACAGCACCATCCGCATCGTTGTGCATCATGAGTAATGGTGTTTGCACTTTGTCGGCAAAGAAGATGGGTGAGTTTTCTAAATAGAGCAGTGGTTTCTGCCACAAGGATGCCCCCAATCGGGTTTGTGATTTTTCATACTGAAACATCCGACTCAAGCCACTCTCCCAGCGCACTCCACCGTATGCACTGATCATGTTCACTACGGGCGCTCCTGCTTCGGCAGCAGCAAACAAATTAGTGCGCGTAATTAAATAAGCTGCTTGATAACCTCCCCAACTATGGCCTTGTACTCCAATATGTTTCTCATCTACAAATCCTTTGCTGATCAAAGATGTAACACCCGACAACACGCAGTTATGTGCACTCTCTCCCGGATAGCCGATTTTATAAACGATGTCTGGTACGAAAACCAAATAACCATTGCTGGCATATAAAGAGAAGTTAATAAACGACCGAATAGGCGCAGGTGCGTAATGTTGATGAATATCCTCGGCATACTTCTCGTAGAAGTACACCATCATAGGATATTTCTTTTTCGGATCGAATCCCTCGGGCTTGTATAGCAAGCCTTCTAACGGAATATTATCAAGTGATGTCCACGAAATTTTTTCTACCGAACCCCAGAAATAATTTCTCATTTGTGGATTGGCATCACTGATTTTCTTTGGCGTTGCGAATGAGAAATCGGTGGTCCACACATCGGGATATTCGCGGAAGCTTTCCCGAGTGAACAAAAGCTGATTAGCATTTTTTGCTTTTGAAGTAAATGAATAGCGATGGTCGCTCATCATTAACTTGGTCAGTTGATTGGTTCTTAAATTGAATTTGTAATAGCCCGCAGCCTTGGTCGTTTCATTAAATGCACTCAACAAAAGTTCTTTGTCGGGGTCGATAAATCGTTCTTCATTATCAAGACGAACATAACGGAATCGAATCTTTTCCGTGCGGCCAATCTTGGTAATATTGGTAGGCGCTTCGTTTCCTTTTGGATTGAGCGACCAAATATCGTAGCGGTCGTAAATCAATAGGCGTGCATCGTCTTTTGTCCAACCAGCCAAACCATATGAGCTTGGAAAATCAGGGTGGTCATCTTCTTCATCGCCTGCGCGTATGCCTTTTGAAATCCGGCTGGTTTTTTCTGTCGCGATGTGATAGGCAAACCAAGTTGTGTCAGGTAGACTATACCAATACACGTACTCTGCCAATGGAGAGAGATTGGCGTTTCCTTTTACTTTTTCTTGCACCAATTTTCGGGTGTTGGTGGCTAGGTCAAACACATATACGTCTGAAAAATTCTGAGTGTCCCAGGTAATCATCTTTCGGTGCTTTACGTCACTTTCTCCCAACAGAATTTTTGAATTGCCTTCGTTGCCGATGGTAGTCGTGGGCACCTCTTTGTTGCCAATCTGCCTAATGGTGTTTGTTGCCAAATCATAGGCTACTAAATAACTGCGCTTCTTTTCAGTGTCGAGCTGTTTGTTTTGCTGCGGATAGATATAATCGTCATTGCCGCCCCACACTTCTACCACGGCCATTTCTTCTGGGAGCAGTGTGGTGTCGGAAACGGCAGGAGTTGGTGCTGAACCAAAAAACAACTTGCCCCCGTCTCTGCTGAACAGTGGTGTATAGTTTTCACTCACCAACCAATTGGTAGGTAATGCCAACGAATTTTCAGCATCGATCAGCTTGGCAGAAGGCTCACCTTGCTTCCACACATACAATTGAAAGTGACGCACCAGTGCTTTTGTTGTATCGGTGTCCACTAAGAAGGCCGCTTGTTTTCCGTCTTCGCTGATGGAAAGACCTTTGTATTTGAATTTAGATTTGCCTTGATGCAATGTGGCAAGATTGCCATTGGTCAAGTCATACCAATACACACCCGCTTTCATGGTCGAATCGTTTCCCGTAGAGGAAAACAACAAGCCTTGACCAAGTTTTGCAAAAGAATAGTCTTTCACATAACCGAAAGTTTTCTCTTTGCCATCTGCCAATGAGCGCAATACGAGGGTATAGCCGTTGTCATCGGAGTTACCTTTTTTCTTTTTAGTAGACTTTTTCTCTTCTTTCTTTTCTTCAGGCTTTACCTCGGTCTTGGATTTATCATCCGCCTTAGGCTTCACTTCTTTTTTGGCTTCTAACTGATAGGCCACCCATCCTCCTGCTTTTTCCGGTATTTTAAATGATTTCACCTCGGCTACTTTTTCAGTTTTTCTTGTGGTTATTGAATAAATGCCTAATGAATCTTTTGGTAAATCTTCTTTTTTCTTTTTCTGCCTGCGCAATTCTCTCACTACTTTCTGCTGCGGCTTGATTTTGAAAACGACTTGCTTGCTATCAAACGTCAGCCCGATTTCGGCTGCTCGCTTCACCGAATCTTGTACATTTGTTTTGAGATGATAGAATATCGCTTTGCCATCTCCATCTTGTGGGTTGATAGCCATAACGGCCACTGTACCATCTGGTGTTAGTGATTTAAATGGTATTTCTTTCCAGTTGTCATATACCGAGTGGCTAAGTGGCTTTTTAACAACTGGCACGGATGTATTTTTTTTCTGGGCATAGGCCGAAAAAGAAATCAGGAAAAGCACAACGAATAAGTAGCGCATATTGATGAGGTTTGCGCTAAAGTTGTTTCAATTTCTGCTCGAAAACAATGGTCTGGCTTTGAGATATTCTATATTCGTTTTGGACGGTCGAGAAATAGTTTATTCAGGTCTCTCCATCTCATCAATTAGCGCTTTCAATTCAATAAGGCACTTCCCGTAGGATACTTTATACATCCATCTGGTTAGATAAAAGCCGATTGGAGTAAGAACAATACTGGTTATGATCATTATTAGGATCACCTCCTTGACCTCCAACATTTTCTCAACATTTCCGCTGCCGGCCGATCCGCCCATTAAAAAACCAGAAGCTGCAGCCAATGGATATATGAAGAGAGCCACCCTTTCTTGAAAACGAATGTTATCTGTAATAAATCGATAGGTGTGTTCTAGTGCCTGCTTTAAACTTTGATCGATCGGCAATACCACGTTGACTTTTCGATACATCGAAAAATTTGCTGCGAAAAAGAAAATGTAACTCACGATCATGAATACCAATCCGGCCTTGACGATTGTCTCATCAAACAAAAAGAAAAGAACCACAAATCCTATCAAGAATGCGAGCGAAAAACCTGTTGTCCATAAATAGGCGTTTTTCAACTTTTGTACCGGGTGCTTAGATTTCTTTTGAATATGCACGGCTCCCAACACAGGTTTGCTGAGTTTATCTGAGTCTAATTTTTTCCAAAGCTCCCCTAATTCCATACTATAAGTCTGTCAATTTTTTGGTTAAGGTTTCTTTAATGCGATGCAGCTTCACGGCTGTATTATTTTTCGTGAGCCCTGATATCTCGGCAATCTCCTCATTCTCGTACCCATCCAAATGCAACGTGACAATCATCCGGTCAATTTCATTTAGTTCCCGGATAGCGATGTATAACGCCTCGGTTTCTTCGCTTGGAATTTTGTCCCCCGAACTCGTCTTCAACAACGCCAAGTCTTCGTGCGGCACCACCAACTGCGGCCTGCGCTTAAACGTCAATACCGTGTTCAGCCCCACCCGATAGAGCCACGTAGAAAACTTTGATTGCCCTTTGAAATTGGGGTACGATCGCCAGGCTTGAAAAAGTATTTCCTGAAACAAGTCGCGCTCATCTTCCTCATGGTTCACATAAAGACGTATCACCTTAAAGATGATGCCCCGGTTTTCTTCAATGAGGTTGGTAAACTCGCGTTCAGATGCCATACTTTCTTTTTTGCGCCTTAGCTAACATCTTCCCGAAACCAAATGTTTAATTCAACTATAAGTAGGTCCAATGGCCACAATATTACAGCGGATGAAAACAATTATAAAAATAAAAGCCTCCCCGTTTTGATGGGAAGGCCTCTTAATAATTAGGCTTTTCTATTTAGCAGCTATCTGGTCGGTACCTATTGTAACCTTTAAAATGGTTCCTTTCTTCTTTGTGCTGAGCATAGCGCTCAAGACCAATTGATGTACGCCATTAGCAGCATCTTGGGCAACTGTTACCGTAGCAATGCTCGATTCAAAATTTCCTTCTTTTGGCTCATACGAAACCGTTACGCCTTGGGGCAGAGAACTCTGTAAGCCAAGTATTGCCTTTTCTTTTGCATAATATTTTGACCGTGCAATAGAAACCGTCACTTGCTTGGATTCGCCTGGTTTAATCATCAGACTGGACTCCGAAAGATCAATGGTAAAATCTGTGCGAGGTATTTCGGTTTTAGTTTGAGCCGAAACGAGAGCGAAAGCAAAAAGGAAAGAGAGGGTTAATGCTGTTTTCATAAAATTGTTGTTTAGTTTTTTTATGAAAGACGTAGAAGTTGTCCGTTTTAGTCACTGGCAATTGGCATTTGGGGCAAACAGGAAAGAGTTTGAAGCAAATGAACGAATGGAGGGGCGAGTAGAGTAGCGTTGTGGTGAACAGAAGGGAGTCCTTTTGACGAGACTACCAATTGGTTTTCTGCAAGTCAAGCGTCAAGACCATCCGAAGTCCCAGACGTTTTTTTTACTCTTGGCCATTTCCAGGCATACCACACAATTGCAATTGTAATGCAGCTCTCAACAGCCGCATAGAATACATAGGCGGCTATCTCTGGAGTGATAGGGATTGACGTAGCCGCAATTAATACCATAATAGCTGTGAAGATGATACCGAAAACTATATTTAACCACCGTGTGAAAGCGGACGCGGAGAGGATTGTTAGAATAATAACAAGCGGTGGAAATGACATCAAAACAGAAGCAGCAAAAACTTTGATTGGACTATCTAGCAAGGTGTCGCCTGCTACAAGTTCGCCAGCCCGGCCAGGTATGTACAGCGCGAAGTAATCGCCATAGATATAGAAAAACATCACCGCAACCCACAGGGCAGCCAATTTGATCCGAATGTTGACGTGGGCTTTGTCCAACGGTATGTTGTTGTTCATAATTAAGTTGTCAATAAATTTTATAATAAGCCGATGGTGTAAGACGCCCAACTTAATTAAAAGTTACATTTTAGCTGATTGGAATTTTAGTTCTTAGCAGTAACGAGGTGTACAATCTTTGTGGACACTAATATTATTGCAGGTCGAATAAGCAGATGTAATACTACACCTAATAAAGTTAGAATAGACCCAATGATAATCGGAAGCACCCCACCAAACGTAAAGGTCATACTAATGACGAACCCAAGAAAACATTCTGATCTATAAATAGGGAAGAAAAGGGCAAGTGCAAGTAGCCCCATCATCATATAGAATGGAAACTCCTTATTCCCGAGCGTAAAAAAAATTGAAAGCACTGTTCCAAATAACAGCGCACCAACAAAACCATAAACTACCGGAGAGGGTATGTTTGCTTGTTTTGAATCTCTATACTTTCCATTATCAATTCTCCTTTGAATACGATAAGATAGAAACCAAGTAAGCAGTGGAAGCGAAAGTCCGCCCCACCAATTAGAAAATGAGGGCAAATCCTCTTGAGCTAGTAAATGATGACTGGGTACGCCTCCATGATAATAATTCCAAATCAGAAGTGACCAGATCGCAATCGTTACCAGCCCGGTTAAGTACAAACGGTATCTAAAAAGTATCTTATCATTCATGAATTGAGATTTTGAGTTTTCATTCCTTGGTTGCAGTTAATGAACGAAAAGATATCTGTGGGGTTGCCGCGCTGATCTAATCCATGAGAAACATGCTTGAAATGCTGATTAGAGAAGGGATAAAGGCCAGTTGGTCCTGACTAACTGAGTTAACTCAACTCCATCATGTTCCGTAACTGACTAATTTTCTCCATAATCTCCTTTCCCTTTGGGCGAGAAACAGGGATGGAAAAATCAGAGCCGTTGATTTTTAGTTTGTATCCGTTGGTGTTGCCACTGATGGCGCTAATAGCGTTAACGTTTACAATATAAGATCGGTGACAACGAAGCGTGAATGAATTATCCAGTTGCGACTCGAGGTTTTTAAGATTTACGCGGAGCAATTTTTTTTGAAGGGTTCCGTTTTCCTTCCACATCACGGTAGAATAATTATCATCTGCTTCGATAAATAGTAAATCCGGGAGATTAAAGGAAAGGCTCTCGCTTGTATCTGAATAGAGGGTAATCTGACTTGCGGTTTTAATTGCTTCCTTGGCCTCTCGCTTTAGCACTTGAATTTTTTGCAGTTCTTGATTCGTCTTGATTGCCTCGCGCAGGCTCTGCTGCAAGAGCTGCGCTTTCAAAAACAACGTGCAAAGTGCAATCGGTATGATTCCTTTGATCGCTACCTGCACTATCGTATGTCTCATAACAGTTATCCACCCCATGTCGAAAGGGCAGAAAAACATTTTTTCAAAAACGGTAGCAATCGCCCAAATCAAAACTAAATGCCAAACATTGAAAACAATATATTTTTTAATGGTCCATGCGGTGGGATCCATCAACGCAGGAAAAATTCGCGGAAGTACCAAAAGATTAACTAACAGTGCTCCGAAGGTGATCAGCCCATGAAGCCACTCTAGCCCATTGGCAAATGAAAACTCAGATTCCGTTTTGAATAGGTACAGAAACAGAGTAACAAAAGCGCTGAGAACCGTAACTAACAAAAAGTTCTTGCGGTCGTCATTCAAATAGAATGGGAAGGGAGCGTTGAGCCAATCCCCAAATCGCTGGGTCCAAGAAACTTGCTGCGAATTGATTTCTGAAGATTTAACAGCCTGGGTTTGTTCCATACACCACAAACTTAAAAACTAGTGTTTGGGTTGCAAAAAATTAGCCAACTGAGGGGTGAGAAGACTGCTTTTGGGGTAAAATGCGCAGATTTACTTTGGCTTCATTGTCGCTGGTTGTGGTGAAGCTGAACATCAGGGTGATGGCTACCACCGGCCTGAGAGAAAGAAATAGTTTTTTCATATCGTTTTGGTTTGTTTCTCAGTGAGATGAACGAGAAAGCACTAGCGGAAAGAGTTAGCCTCGCAACCCAGTTGGTCTACGCCCGCTGATGCTCCGTCATCCCACCCATTACCAACTTCATAATTTTCACTTTACCCCAACGCGGCACGGTGCTCAGCGAGTACACTAAAAATTTAGTTTGGAAGCCCGGCAATACCGTTGCCTTTCGACCCAAGGCTTTGAGAATAGGTATGCCCACTTGTTGTGGTGTGAGTGACATATTCATTTTAATGTTCGCGCGTTGACCAAAACCACTAGCCACCGGCCCGGGTGCTGCTGCCAACACATCTACTCCGTATGGCTTCAATTCTTCAGCGAGTGCTTCGGCCAGCGATTGTACATACGCTTTGGTAGCGGCATAGTTTGCGGAGTACGGAACTCCTTGAAAAGCGACCATGGAACTCATCAGAATGATACCACCTCTTTTTTGCGCAACAAATCTCTGTGCGAAGTGATGGGTGAGTGTTAGTAATGCTTCGCAATTCAGTCGCAGCATATTGATCTCTGCATGCACGGAAGTGTGAATAAATTCACCCGATGTGCCATAGCCTGCCGAAGCTACCAACAAACCGATAGGCAATGCATGTGTGGCCTCAATCAATTTCTGGATACCTGCTGGTTCTGAAATATCAGCCGCCACCACTTTTACCTCAATGTCGTGAGTAGACGTTAATCGTTTGGAGATTACCTGAAGTATGTTCTCACTACGAGCATGGATTATGAGGTTAAGCCCCGATTCGGCCAATCGCTCAACTATTTCGAGACCGATGCCGGAGGAAGCTCCGCTCACGATTGCCCAAGGGCCGTAATTATCTTTTAATCGAGTTCTTTCGCTGGCAGAAAGTTGCATGTTATGGATGGTTGAATGTTTTAAAGATGGATGTACCGTTTAATGCCTGTATCAGCACGAATAAGGCAAGCAACCCGTAAAGGATGCTTACAAAAATGGTAGCCTTTGTATGTTTTAATATATAAAACGAAAGCAATGGCAGCACTTGTAAAGCGTGCATGCCGATGAAATGTGCGATGCGTAAGTCACCATGACTAAGACTCCAATTTAGGAATGGAATTCCTTTGCTTCCATCTTCGATGCCAACGGTATGCGATAGGCGCGAACCCATCACAAAACCTTCAAATGAAAATAGTACGAAGATGATGAGGCCTAATCGGATTGACCACAAGTAGTAATTTGGAAGTGAAGTGAATTTATTTGCAAAGAACAAGACTGCGACATAAGCTGTGTAAAGAGTAACTAACGTAGCAGCCAATGCCATCATAGAAAAAAGTGCTGAATACATTGGGGTGCTTACATTGTAATGAGAAAGTTGGCCCCGCCCGGCTTGAAATGCGATGTAGGCAACTTCAAATCCTAAAAGAACTACCACTGACCAACTAAAGGTGGTTGTGTTAAAGGAAGGCAGATAAGAAATAAACCAAGCCATTGCCCAGGAATAAAGAACGGTGGAAAGAGCGAACTTTGTGGGTTTGTACCACGCGCTAATACCCATCACTTGAGTGCTGGTTGTTTGCGTCAACACGAAGAAACAGACCGCAACCACTACATTGATAAGTCCAAAATAAAACAGGATTTCATTCCTGTGATAAAGCGTTTCAATAAATTGCTTCATACTAATTGCTTTTTCATTTTTTCGCAAATTCAACAATTCCTCCGATAGAAAGCTGAATTGAGAAAGCATTTACATTACTTTTAAAGCCTGATTCAAGCTCGCCTGACTGATACTTCCAAGCCGATTCTCCGCCAGTACCGACCGAGTAAATAAGCCTCAATCCAAAGCATAAGTTATTGGCGCCTTTCTGATATATGGAAAGACTGGGATTTAGCAACAGTTGATTATTGATCACATTTTGAAAGGGCGTGCTTTGCTTGTCTTGACTGATAATTTGATTATTGGAGAATGTGAACCCTAAAGTAGTTTCCAAATGCGTGTTTTTTCTCTCCAATAAACAATAACCAAAAGAAACTGTGGTAACTGCGCCAATAAACTGTATCGACTCGGTAGCACGTGATTAGTTGCCATTCAGTTGATAAAATTCTCCACCGAGTACCAACCGATTAGAAAGGTAATTGGCGCCTGCCCCAAGAGCAAATGCATTAAAGTTGAGTTGAACCGTGGTTCAGCCAAATGTTGAACTAAGGTTGTTTATACTGGTGCCTACTATTGCACCCAAACGAAGTCCTTTTTTAGCAAATTGCTCCTGCGAGACAATTGAGGTTGCCAGTAAAAACAAAAAAAGTGCGCACGTATTTGTTTTATTGAAATGAATTCCAGCCATTATCAAACTATTTTAGCGTAATAGTTAACGTAAGTGTTTTTCCGGCTTCGACTTTTACCTTCGCATCCTCAAAATCAGGCGGGCCAAGTTTAATTTTTGCATCGTTGGAAAAGCCAATTGGCTCCTTTGGGAAGCCCACAAAATTTGTCTTCAGGTCTTTGTTTTTGTCGATGTCTTGAAATGCCACCAGCCCGTATTCGCCAGCAGGTACTTTTTCAAAAACAATTTGCATTGAGCTACCGATCACTGGCCGTTCCGTGCCGATCATTTCTTTGCCCATTTTCGGAAAATTTTCCTTTTTAAAAATACCGGCAGAGATTTCTCCACCTTTGTCGGCTTGGATTTGCTGCACGTTGATTACCACCGTGCCCGTTTGCGCGTAGCCCTCCAGCCAAAACCAGAGCAGCGTCATTGCTAAAATTATCTTTTTCATTTTGTTTCGTTTTTGATAAGTCAAAGGTGGCAGGTTGACCGCACCCCAAACGATAACAAATGTTTAGACTTTAGAATAATCTGACTTTTTTAGGCGACTAAGGTGCACAGGCGTAATGCCGAGGTAAGAGGCAATCATGTGCTGTGGCACGCGATTATGGATGTTGGGGAAAACTTCGGTGATGGTATCGTAACGCTCTTTAGCACTGCGCGCATACAGGTTTTTGATTCGGTTATCTTGGTAAATAAAATAAAACTCGGCAATGAGCCGCCCCAGCTTATCGCCTTCCTTCAAGTTTTTGTAACCCCAGTCTACAGCCGAGCGAGGTATCACAATTACTTCCGTCTCTTCCAATGCTTGCAGTGTATAAAGCGAAGGTAGTTGTTGAATGAAGCTCGAATAATCGGCAATGAATTGATTCTCTAACGCAAAATGAATGGTATGCTCGCTTGCCTCTTTATCGTGAACAATCACGCGAAGGATTCCTTTGTTGATAAAAAAGATGTCGTTAGGAATTACATTAGGATGGCTAAGGGATTGATGTCGCTGAAAATTTTTTATAAAGCAGTTCTTGAGAAAATTCTTAAGCTCCTCTTCCGAGATGGAAATCATTTGCTGAATGACTTGACTGATTTGCTTCATGTGAACTGCCAAATTAAACAATAGAGGAAGTGTTTGGTTTCACTGCACCTTGTTTCTCAGTGTAATTTTATCTAAGACCAGTTTTGCCACACAAATAAATCAATTGAGTAAATTCCAATTTAGCGTTGATAGCACAAAAGGCAGCTTATTTCAACGTTAACTGTTGTCCTTTCACAGATTCGTAAAATTTCCCATTGTCATAAATCAATCCCCCATTGACAAACGTCTGAACCACCTTGGTTTGAAAGGTGGTGCCCAGCAATGGCGACCAGCCGCATTTGTACAAAATGTTGTCCTGGCTTACTATCCACGGCTTATCCAAATCTACCAATGTGAGGTCGGCAAAATAGCCTTCTCGTATAAACCCGCGGTTAGCAATATGGTACAAAATGGCCGGGTTATGGCACATCTTCTCTGCAATTTTCTCAAGCGATATTTTTCCCTGTTTATAAAACTCAAGCATAATATTTAATGAATGCTGAACAATGGGCGCGCCCGACATAGATTGAAAATAGGGCTTTTGCTTTTCCTCTAAAGCATGTGGCGCATGGTCAGTCGTTACAATATCAATTCGATCATCGAGCAGCGCTTTCAAAAGTCCTTCTTTATCCTTTTCGGTTTTGATGGCAGGATTCCACTTGATTAAGTTGCCCAGCCGTTTGTAGTCGACATCCGAAAACCAAAGATGATGCACAGATACTTCGGTGGTTATTCGCTTTTGTGTTAACGGAATATCATTACGAAACAAGTGTGTTTCGGCCTCGGTACTCAGATGTAAAATGTGAAGCCGTGCATTGTGTTTTGTGGCCAATGCAATGGCATCTTTTGATGCTTCGAAGCAACCTTGCGCACTTCGAATGATAGGATGAAATTCAATTGGCACGTCTTCTCCATATTTTTCTCGAAAGATTCTTTCATTTTCTTCTACTAATTTTTCTTTCTCTGCGTGGATCGCGATAATGGATTGGCAGTTGGCAAAAAGCTTCTCTAGAATTGCCGGATTATCTGCCAGCAGATTTCCCTTTTTGGTAAAGTACAGACCATCATCTGAAACTCCAATAAGATTAGACGTGTCTGTCTGAATGACGGTATCAATGTTATCTGCGTTCACTCCGAGAAAAGAGGAATAGTTGACAAGTGATTTTTCAGCAGCTATCTGATGCTTTTGTTCAAGTAGTTCAATTGACAAAACATTAGGTACAGTGTTGGGCATATCAATAACCGAGGTGACACCACCAGCGATGGCGGCTCTGCTTTCTGTGTAAAAGTCACCTTTGTGGGTTAGGCCTGGGTCTCGAAAGTGAACCTGACCGTCAATAATGCCTGGGAATAAATACTTTCCAGAGCCATCGATAACCAAGCTGTTTTCGGTGGGGTGAACGTTTCCAATCTTATCAATGAACTGGTCTTTAATAAGCAGGTCGGCTACCCGCAGCTGACCTTCGTTAACAAGCGTTACGTTTTTTATTATAGTGTCTTTGCTCATATCGTTCAATTTTTGACGTGACGCAAGTTTATAAAAAAATCATGGATGCCTGTAATTGTTATCGATCAAAAACTACTAACTGGAAGAAAGATTCATGGAGACTAAAAAATCTTCCCGTTTCGGAAAGTATGCATTAGCGATCGGCATTGCTGCTGGTTTTGTTTTTCTGGCAGCTCTCTTTACTGTTCTCGATTCAAGTTCTGGTATTTCTGATACGATGATTTGTGTAGCGATTGCAGCCAGTTCTATGTCTGTATTTCTTTCTTCGATGGAAACGCAAAAGAAAAAGTCTTGCAAAATATCAACTCCTAAAGTATGACCACAACAAAAGAAAACGACAAGCCGACAGACCTTACCTTTACATACAACCGATTTTTGTATGGAGCGTTTGTCGCTCTAGGTCTTTACTTCCTATTGGCCAAAAATGATGTTTCCACGGCCATGTCAAACTTCGGCATTACCTTAATCTTTGACCCCTTTGATCAAAAAGAGATGTGGAACAATCGACCCGCTTACCAACAGATTTGGTTAATCGTGCACATTAGCATTGTGTTCGGCTTATTGGGTATTATGCTTTTTAACTGGATGGTGGCAAAATAGGGGAAACAGCCACCGCAATCTTAGAATCAGCCGTGCCAAAATACAAAAACCATTTCCCATGAAAAGGAACTAGCCCTTCCACAAAACAAACCTGATTGATCTGTCCGGAAATTTCATAAGGCTTATCAGGACGCAGAAAATTTTTCTCCAAACGGTCGATTAGTTTAGAAGGATCATTTTTGTCAAACAAAGCCTGACCTGCACAGTAAGCTCCTTTGGCAATTGTACTATCGCCACCTACATCGAGGTTCATGCCATTGTAAATCAATACAATCCCTTTGTCAGTCAACAAAGCATAGGGTCCACTTTCAACTAACCGACTATCAAAATAATTTTTACGTGGTTGAAGGATCGATTTGAATTTTTGATTTTCGTCAACAACAGGCTGCCAATGAATCAAATCGTCAGACGTAGCGAGAAATAAATCGGTGTCTCCAAAATACATCCAGTACTTCCCGTTGATTTTTTTAGCAACTATTTTTTCTCCCACTCGCTTGGCTACAATTGCTCCTGACTTACTCCACGAGTCAACATATTTCCCCTGCAATACCAGCCCGTGTTTTATCCACTTCACCAAATTGGTGGAAGACGCAACACATAACCTCGCCACTTTTCCATCATAAGCAGTATACGTCATGATGTAGGTTCCATCATCTCTTTCCACAATGCGTGGATCTTCAATTCCCCCCTCCCATTCGTATATTTTCATTTCATCTTCTGCGGGAAATAAAATGGGTTCCTTCTTACGAATGAAACGCAAACCGTCCGTGCTTACTGCCAATCCCAATCGAGAAGTGCCCGCATATTTTCCGATATTATCTTCTGCCCGATAAATCAGAAAGACAGAATCGTTGCGAACGACTGCGGCTGGGTTAAAAACATCCTTTTCTTCCCAGCTTATTTCCTTTTTCAAGATAGGACAAGTAAACATCCTATCGCCAGCTGCTAGAATAGGATTCAGGCTATCAACTTTTACAAATGGTAGAATGGCCCAAGCGGTGTCTTTGATTTCCTTTGCCTGATTTTCATTTTGAGGCGTGCAACCAAAGAGTAAAAGCAATCCAACAACGCTGCTAAATAGAAGAAGTGTTTTAAAATAGTGAAAGTTCATAGATGCTAATATACAGAGGATATACTACGAGCCTTCAAATTTATTTAAGTTAACTTTTCAGCTTCAAAAGTTGGGCTTTCGCATTTTCACTTTTAGGGTCTAACTCCAACACATATTCATAGGCTTGAATGGCTTTGTCTTTCTGCCCATCTTTCGCATACGCTTCGCCCAAGCTATCCCAGCAATTGGCCGATTGCGGAAAAAGATTGGCATTTATTCTAAGCACTGTGATTGCTTCCCTCAAATTTCCCTGCGCCATCAGCACATATCCACACGCGTTGAGCTCGGATTCATTACTGACGCGACTTTTCAATTGCATGGCAAGGCCGCGGGCACTGATGTTTTCATCCGTAAGTAATCCATCTTTCATCCACCGAATGATCTGCGGATATCCGAAATAATTGGCGGTGTATTCCTTTCTGGCAAAAATCTTTAATAAGTCTCGCTCCATTGTTTCTGTGGGGTATTCTACGATGCGACCGACCTCCTTGCCATTTTCAAAAACAATAAAAGTTGGCACTCGGAAAATGTTCATTCCGGCTTCTTGTCTTTGAGGCGATTGCTTGTATACCTCCGTAGAATCGTCAACACCAATCAAGGTAAGATTCTTTTGAGGAAATGATAGTTTCTCCAAAACCTTTGTCATCTTCGGCAGTTCGCGTTTGCTATCGCCACACCAAGAGCCAAAAAATATTTTCACCATGTATTTTGTGGGATTGGTTTTCTTGAGTGCTGCCAAAACTTGTATATTAGGTTCGTAAGCAGAAAAGTTCTTGGCATACCATTCTGAGTATGGCTTTTTTTCTAATTGAGATAAAGAGCAATTTCCTAAAATTTTCGGCTCTGCGTTCTGTGCAAAAAGAAATTCACAAAAAACACTTAACAGAGCAAAGAGTACAATTGCTTTCTTCATAGGATTGGATTTAGATTTTTTTCAAAACTATACCCTTCTTTTCTTGCTCCCTGTTAATGGATTGCCAATTGTTTCTTAATGGAATGTTAAAGTCAAACTCTCAATAGCTATCTGAGTGCATGCCCATAAACTGAAAGGTTATCAAAACCGAATAACATAAGATAGAAAAAAATCATTCATTCTAACTTTCAGCTTCGAATCTCCAACTTCTAACTTCTATATTTGCCTCCTACTTAGTACTACGTAGTGTGTAACCACACGAAACAAGTAGACTCAAATTAATACGCGAAGTAGCATGGCAGGAGCAGGCGCAATGGATACCCCTTTAATGAAACAATACAACGCCATCAAGGTGAAATACCCTGGTGCGCTGTTGCTTTTTAGAGTGGGTGATTTTTATGAAACGTTTGGCGAAGATGCCATCAAAGCCAGTAAAGTACTGGACATCACCCTAACCAAGCGCGGCAATGGGTCTGCCTCTGAAATTGAACTGGCTGGTTTTCCACATCACGCTTTGGATACCTACCTACCTAAGTTAGTTCGGGCAGGCCATCGCGTAGCAATTTGTGATCAATTGGAAGACCCTCGTTTTGTAAAAGGAATTGTAAAGCGTGGTGTGACTGAATTGGTAACGCCTGGTGTTTCCTTTAACGACAATGTGCTGGAGAAACGAAGAAATAATTTTCTCGCATCTGTTCATGTCAACAAAAACATTCTAGGAATCGCTTTTCTAGATATTAGTACCGGTGAGTTCTATGCCGCTCAGGGAACAGAAATCTACATAAACAAGCTCATCCAAAGTTTTGGACCAGCGGAAATTATTTTTTCTAAAACACACCGAGAAAAGTTCGAGTCACAATTTGCCGAAGGGTATGCCACGTTTGCATTGGATGAGTGGGTCTTTGCCTATGACTTTGCAAACGAAAAATTGATTCAACAATTTAAAACGAATACGTTGAAGGGCTTCGGTATAGATGGAATGAACGAGGCCATCATTGCAGCGGGAGCCATCTTGCATTACTTAGAAGCCACCGAACATAAAGAGATGAATCACATTGCTGGCATCTCACGCATCGATGAAGAGAAGTACGTGTGGCTTGATCGATTCACTATTCGAAATCTGGAACTCATTCATTCGCCCAACGAAGGGGGGGTACCTCTCTTGCAAATACTCGATCAAACCATCACGCCTATGGGCTCGCGCCAACTGCGGCAGTGGATGATCTTGCCGTTAAAAGAAAAAGCGGCAATCGAAGAACGATTAAAAGTGGTTGAACATTTCTACGCTGAATCTGACCTTACGGAAAAGTTGGCTGAGCACCTTCATCAAATTGCCGACTTAGAACGACTCATTTCAAAAGTAGCCGTGGGGCGTATTAATCCACGTGAATTGCTCCAATTGAAGCGATCTCTTCAAGCTATTCTTCCTATCAAAGATTCACTTTCAAAATCTACGAAATCAGAATTAGTGAAACTGGCTGATCAATTGCATGGTTGCGAGTTTCTCTTGGAGAAGATTGAAAAGGAATTGAAAGACGATGCGCCAATGTTGATGCATCTCGGTGGAATCATTAAAACAGGCGTGAATGCGGAATTGGATGAATTGCGCACGATCGCTTTCGCAGGCAAAGATTATTTGTTACAAGTGCAAAGGCGGGAAGTGGAGCGTACGGGTATCAACTCACTGAAAGTTTCTTACAACAAAGTCTTTGGTTACTATCTTGAAGTAAGCAACGCCAACAAAGACAAAGTGCCTTCCGATTGGATTCGCAAACAGACGTTGGTGAATGCCGAGCGCTACATCACCGAAGAATTGAAAGTTTATGAAGAAAAAATTCTGACAGCCGAAGAAAAACTGTCGGTAATCGAGCAACGATTGTTTCTAGAGTTAATACAGCACACAGCGGATTACATTTCTCAAATACAGCAAAACGCGAAGGTGATTGCCGTGTTGGATTGCCTACTGTCATTTGCCATTACTGCCAAAACCAATAAATACAGCAAGCCCGAAATCAGTGACTCCACGCGGCTCGCTATCAAAGCAGGTCGCCATCCCGTTATTGAAAAACAATTGCCCATTGGAGAAAGCTACGTACCCAATGATATTTACCTTGATACCGAAACACAACAAATCCTGATCATCACCGGACCGAACATGGCAGGTAAGTCAGCCTTGTTACGGCAAGTTGCCTTGATCGTCTTGATGGCGCAGATGGGAAGTTTCGTTCCTGCCGAAGCAGCCACCATTGGCATTGTTGATAAGATTTTTACACGCGTAGGCGCCAGCGATAATCTTTCGCGGGGCGAGTCAACGTTTATGGTGGAGATGATTGAGACGGCCAGCATCTTGAATAACCTGAGCGACCGCAGTTTGATTTTAATGGATGAAATCGGTAGAGGGACTTCTACCTACGATGGCGTTTCAATTGCCTGGGCAATCGTAGAATATTTGCATCAGCACAAAGACTACAAACCGAAAACACTTTTCGCCACACACTATCACGAACTCAACCAACTGGCGGAAGATTTTGTCCGTGTGAAAAATTTCAACGTAAGTGTGAAAGAAATTGGCGACAAAATCATTTTCATGCGCAAGCTGAAAGAAGGTGGCAGCGAACACAGTTTTGGTATTCACGTAGCGCAGATTGCCGGCATGCCCAACAAGGTGGTGTTGCGGGCAAATGAGATTCTGCGTTTTTTAGAAAAGGACAAACACCCGCCTGACGGACGGGCAGGCAAAAACGAACCAATAAATATGTTTGATGAATTGCCGAAAGCCACACAACAAATGAGCTTGTTCGAGATCGACCCCAAATCAAAAGCCATTCACCAAATGCTTTCACAAATCGATATCAATACGATAAGTCCTGTAGAGGCGTTGTTGAAGTTGAATGAGCTGTTGAGTTTGTTAAAAAAGTAACATGTTTGTAAGTTACATAATTGTAACTTACATTTATGTAACTTTGAAAAATGCGAGTATGGAAAACCCGTTTGTTTTTGGCAAAACCGTTAGTAAGACTGACTTCTGCAACCGCAGCAAGGACATTGAGTTCATGCACCATCAATTTAACACCAATGCCAACACGATTTTAATTTCTCCGAGACGCTGGGGCAAGTCTTCGCTGGTGGAGGAAGCAGCCAGGCGTTATCACAAAGACAATGTCCGTTTTGCCTACATTGATCTTTTCAAATGCCGCACACCAGAAGAGTTTCACGAAGCGTATGTTCATGCATTACTCAAGGCAACTAATTCTAAAATGGATGAGGCTTTTCAGTTTGCCAACAAATGGCTGAAGGGCATTTTGCCTTACCTCTCTTTTCAGCCCGACCCCAACACCGAGTTCTCCATCAAGTTTCAGTCAAACTCGGCAATAAAAGAAGATGAAATTATAAACCTCTCTCAGACCATCGCTGTAAAGAAAAATGTGCGAATCATTTTGTGCATCGATGAATTTCAAAACGTGAACCACTTTCCTCACCCAATTGACTTTCAAAAAAAATTACGGAGCTATTGGCAGCGGCACGACAAAGTGCATTATTGTCTCTACGGAAGCAAACGACACCTGATGACCCAGTTATTTGAATCATCTGACTTGCCTTTTTACAAATTTGGCTCGGTGCATTACCTCAAGAAAATTGATGAGGCTGAATGGATACCTTTTGTGATTTCAAAATTTAAAAAAACCGGAAAGACTATTTTAGGAGAACAGATTAGTCTTGTATGCCGAGCGATGGAATCTCATTCTTACTATACCCAAAATGCATTTCAAATTCTATGGTATATTTCTTCCAATAAAGTAAAAGATAGCGATGTGGAACAAGCCCTGATACGTCTTGGAGAGCAGAACGAACTGCATTTTCAGAAGATCATTGAAGGATTGACTACGTATCAGTTAAATTTCATCAAGGCGGTTTGCAAGGGAGTTGAAAGTCTTCATTCTAAAAAAGCGATAAAGGATTTTTCATTGGGCACCACTGCCACCATTCAACGATCGATACAGGCACTGCTTCAAAAAGATGTAATTGATGTGATGGGCAAAGAAATCTCAATAGTTGATTCTGCTTTTAAATGGTGGTTTATAAGAAATTTTATGGCCTGAGGGATTATCCTTGGCGAAGCGGCAAAATGTGGTTTAGATATCTTAAATCAATGAAAAAAGACTCGCTTTTGAGAAGCACGCTAGGTCAAGAACTATTGAAATTCACCGTTCATCTATCCAATAGCGCACTCAAAATTCTGTTTTATAATCGATTATTTCTTTGACTAAATTTCGGTAGAGTTTACCAGTTCTCCATTTTACTATCACCTATGAAAAGTCTTCTGACAACCCTATCGATCTTCGTTTATGTGTGCTTACTTGCGCAGGAGCGTGCGCTACCCGCTGAGTCAGCCGTCAACTCCACTGGCAATGTCACCATAAAAGGAAAAGCCATTCCCTACAAAGTAACAGCCGGTACACAGCCCGTTTGGAATGCAGAAGGCAAACCGAGCGCTTCGTTATTTTATACCTATTACGAACGTAGTGACGTGTCCGACAAAAGCAGACGTCCACTCATTATCTCGTTTAATGGCGGCCCAGGCTCCGCTTCTGTGTGGATGCACGTGGCCTACACGGGGCCCAAAGTTTTAAATATTGATAGCGAAGGATTTCCCGTTCAGCCCTACGGAATTCACGACAATCCACATTCCATTTTAGATGTAGCCGATATTGTCTATGTCGATCCGGTGAATACCGGCTTCTCTCGCATCCTCGATCCAAAAGCTGAAAAAACAACTTTCTTCGGAGTGAATGCCGATATTAAATATCTTGGTGATTGGGTAGACAACTTCGTTTCTCGTCAAGGTCGCTGGACTTCTCCAAAATATTTGATTGGCGAAAGTTATGGCACAACGCGCGTATCGGGGTTGGCACTTGACTTACAGAACAATCATTGGATGTATTTGAATGGCGTGATTTTGGTTTCGCCAACCGAGCTAGGAATCAAGCGCGATGGCCCTGTGAATGATGCCTTGTCACTTCCTTATTACACGGCTGCCGCGTGGTATCAAAAAGCATTGCCTGCCGACCTTCAACAAAAAGACTTAATGGATGTACTGGCAGAATCAGAAGCATTTACTGTCAACGAATTTATTCCGGCATTATCACGTGGCGGATTTCTAGAAGAAGCTAAGAAAAAACAGATAGCAGCCAGTGTTTCACGTTACTCAGGATTATCGGAGCGCACCGTAATGCAACACAATCTGGCCGTACCTACGCAATATTTTTGGAAAGATCTGTTGCGTGAAAAAGGATTCACCGTTGGGCGTCTTGACTCTCGTTATCTGGGTATCGACAAACAACAAGCCGGCAGTAGTCCTGACTATAACTCTGAACTTACTTCGTGGTTGCATTCCTTCACCCCTGCCATCAACTACTACCTTCGCGATGTGTTGAAATACAAAACCGATTTGCAGTACAACATGTTTGGCCCAGTCCGCCCTTGGGATAACTCAAATGACAACACTGGTGAGAACCTTCGTTTGGCGATGGCAGAAAACCCATACATGCATGTGATGATTCAAAGTGGTTATTATGATGGAGCTACGACCTACTTCGATGCCAAATATTCCATGTGGCAACTTGACCCCAGCGGCAAAATGAAAGACCGCCTGCGCTTTGAAGGCTACCGCAGTGGGCACATGATGTATTTACGTGCGGAAGATTTAGCGACCTCTAATGAGCACATTCGTGATTTTATTAAGAAGAGTACGCCAACGGGATCGGCTAAGTATTGAAAAAGCTTTTCTTTGTCTATTCGTTCTTTAGTGAATCCACAGGATTAACTTTAGTCGTCTGCAATATTTGCCTACTTATCGTTAGCAAAGCAATCGAGATCAGTATTGCCAGTGGAATGATAAACTGATCGATCGATACATTGATTCTGTAGGGAAATTGTTCAAGCCATTTGTTTGCCCCAAACCAAACCAATGGATATGCAATTGCACTTCCTATCAATATTGGCTTCAAAAATTGACCTGTAAGTAAGAACAATATCGAATTTGCTGAAGCACCCAATACTTTGCGAATGCTTATCTCCTTCATTCTAGTTAGCATAGCGAACGATGCAAGTCCCCAGAGCCCTAAGCACCCGATCAATATTGCCAATATTGAAAAGGAGCTGAAGAGTTTGCCGAATTGCTGCTCCGCATCGTATAACCTCTGGTAAGAATCATCCATGAAATAATAAGAGAATGTTTCCCCGGGAAACGAGGCAGAATACGTTTGCTTTATTTGATCAATTGCAAGTTGGTTGTCGCCAGTTAATCGAACTGAAACATTGCCGTCAGCCGATTTTGCAGCTCGGAACACCATAGGTTTTTGGACATGTTTCAGCGAGTTCCAATGATGGTTTTTCACCACACCAAGAATAGAAAAGGTGTCGCCAAGCATAATCAACTTTTCTTTAAGTGCATCGATATTTGTTCCCAATCGAAAAACCCTGACAGCTTCTTCATTCACAATTACTTGATCCATTTCAGACTCAATGCGGGCATCCCAAAACTTGCCGGCCACCAGTGGAATCTGGTAAAGCTCCATGAAATCAGGCCCAGCCCAATAGCTATCTCCAATTCTATTTTCTTCCACTGGATTTCCAAGTTTTCTGATGCCCGAGCTCATGCTTGGATCGCTGGCTGGAACATTGAAGGAGATCGCGACCTTGTCAACCGTACTGAGTTGTAGCAATTCATTCTTGAACGACATCATTTGCCCACTTAATTTCTCCCTCGCGGTCACTTCAGGCCCTTTGACAACAAGAATTTGATTTGTAGTCAAATATTTTTCTTGGCCTTCCATAAATCTTAGTTGCTTAAACACTACAAACGTCCCCACAATCAATACCAACGATGACGCAAATTGAAAAACAACCAATCCACTGCGCAGCGATAACCCCGAGCGGCTCTTCATAATCTTTCCTTTGATAACTTCAGTGGTTCTAAATGATGAAAGCACAAAGGCGGGATAGAAACCAGCCGCAAGAGAACCCGCCAAAAACAACGCCCCCAATAAAATCCAGAATGGAGGTTGTGCAAGATCAAACGCCAATGAGCGACCTACTATTGAGTTTAACAATGGAATTGCCAACCAGGCTAGAAATAAAGCAAACAAAATACTGATGAAATTGATTAATAGCGATTCAAAAATAAACTGTGAAATCAGTTGAGTCCGTAAAACACCTAATGCCTTTTTTACACCCACTTCCCTTGCCCGCTCCATGGCGCGAGCGGTTGCCAAGTTGATATAGTTTATCCAAGCAATCATTAGAATAAAAATAGCTACCACTACAAAAAAGTAAATTTTGGTGCGATGGGTGCCTTGATTCTGCAAATCAGGGGAATAGTGAATATCGAGCAAGGGTTGAAACTGAAGCTCTGATTTAGCGTTGATGGCTTTGTCATTACCCCTGTATTTTTTTATTAAACCGGGGATTTTACTTTGAAGACTAGCTTGTTCAGAGTCTTTGTATGTTTCAACATATGTCTTGAAGTTATCCCAGCGCTGATTAGTATTGCGATAGTGTTCAGACTGTAAAACATTGTGCAGGGGCATGATCAAGTCAATTTCAAAATGTGAATTGGCGGGCACGTCATCTATCACGGCCGTTACAATGTACAGGCCTGGCCAGTTGTCGTGTAGCTCTAGTTCTTTGCCGATAGGATCTGATTTTCCAAAATATTTTGTGGCAATTGACTGAGTGAGAACAATGGAATTAGGATTATAAAGAGCGGTAGAATTTCCAATCACAAATCTGAATGTAAACAGCTCAAGGAAAGAACTGTCTGCCGCTAATATTTTCTGTTCATAGAACCTGACTTCTTTCTTTTGCTCATTGACAAAACTAACAACACTGCTGTTGCCGTGAGTGCGCGCAAACTTTTTGATTTCAGGGATTTCATTTAATAGTGTGGGCCCTAGGTCATATCCCGTGTAAGAATCTTTAGCGCCATCGGTATAGAATGAACTTACAACACGATAGATATTCTTGGCGTTCGCGTGAAATCCATCATAGCTCGTTTCAAACTCCACATACTTGCCAATGACCAAGCAGGCCGCCACGCCCACCGCGAGACCAAACACATTAATAAAGGCATACGCTCTGCGTTTGTTCAAATTGCGCAGCGTGATCTTAAAATAATTCTGAATCATTGGAATTGTATTTAATTTGATAGTAAATCTGTTTCTTAAAATAATTCCTGGCCTAAAAAACCTTATCACATTCCACAGCAACCTCCACTTCGCCCTCCTTTCCCCAGATGTCCTTATATCCCGATTGAATTTCTGAATGAGGTCGCCTTCGATTTCTTCGTAGAGGTGCAAAGGGCAAAACCATCTAAGAAATAAAAAGGCAAAACGAAATAAACTACCGTTACTCATACTTCAATGACTTCACTGGATCAGACTTAGCCGTTTTAAATGATTGGGCGCAAACCATAACTATTGTTATACAGAATAGAGCAAGAATTGGGACAACAAACATCCACCCATCTACATCAATACGGTAAGCAAATCCGCTTAGCCAATGGGATATAAACATGTAGCTGACAGGAATGCCTAATCCAAATGCTATTATCATTAGTAAAGCGTACTCACGAGAGATTAAAGCAAGGATATTGGAAACAGAAGCACCCAATACCTTTCTAATGCCTATCTCCTTATTTCTTTTGGCTACGCTAAGTGACACCAGACCCAGCACGCCCGTTAAAACAATAATCAGTATTAGAACCGAAGCAAAGGCTGTGGCTTTTCGTAGTTGAAGTTCGGTCTGATAGGTAATGGCCAACCGATCTTCGGTGAACGCATAAACAAAGGGATCGTTGGGAAAAATATTTTTCCAAAGGCGTTCTACTTCTCGAACAGATTGCACAATGCTTCCTGGGTTTAGTTTAAAAGAAAAATACCGATAAGCCTGAAAGTCGCGATTGTGAGTGAAAGCCACCGGCTTTATTTTCTCATGCATCGATTCAAAATGAAAATCTTTGACAATCCCCACAATGGTAAACTCCTTATCTGAAAACTGAATGTTTACTTTGTCGCCTACGCTGATGCCAAGTTCCTTTTGTGCAGATTCATTCAACACCAACTGATTGGCCTGAAAGGGTTCACCCGCATCAAAGAAAAATTTTCCATCTAAAAGATTCATTCCGTAGACATGGGCGTAATCTTCATCGGCTGCGGCCATGGTTGTGAGTACACCTTGATCAATTGGCTTACCCGCTAAATTGATGTTGGCGCTGTAAGGATCAAAATTAAAATTGGGCGATCCCCACGAAAGTGAAACGGACTTTATCTTGGGCGAAGTCAGAAACTCTCTTTTTGCCACATCCATTTTGTTCATCCCTTCTTCCGTCCATATCCGCGGCAGCGATGACGCAATCAAAACATGTGATTTATCATAACCCAAATCAGTTTCCATGAAATAGGAAATCTGCCTTGACATAACAAACGAAGTGATAAGGGTAAACACTGCCACAAGGAATTGAAACCCAACTAACCCTCGCGAAAAGCGAAGCGTACCTTTCACCGAACTGAATTTCCCTTTTAGCGACTCGATCGCTCCCGTAGATGATAAATAGAATGAAGGATAGATTCCAGCCAGCAACCCCACAGCAATCGTGCCTGTCAAAAAGTAAACCCAGAAAAGGAAACTCATTTTCAATAAAGATGGCAATGAAACACCTAAGACATTGGCAAAGTAATTATGAAGAATTTCATAGAGAAGCAACGATACTGTGCCAGAAACAGTTGCGAGCAGCAATGACTCCGACAAAAACTGAATAAGCACGTGCCACTTGACACCACCGATAACTTTGCGTACACCCACTTCCTTTAGCCGCGAAAAAGAACTCGCAATGGAAATATTGATAAAATTGGTAACCGCTAGTAGCAAAATGAACGCAACAATCACCATCAGCGATACAATAAGCTTTTGAACAGCTCCGTGATTTGTGAGCAAATAATAATTGCTCAACGGATCAAGTACAATATTTTTATTGTTGCTGATGTCTTTAGGGGCATCCTTTTGTAATATTTTATTGAGAACAGCAGCTGCCTCTACAGGCGATGCCCCCTCCGTTAGTTTTAAATAGGTAATGATGCCAGTATTCCATTCGTCCTGGAAGCCAAGATTAAAGTCTGTCCGACTTTCTTGTGGCAAAAATATCTGTGCATCCGAGTTCATAAAGTCGGTTACCGAATTCTTTTTTTGCAAATCCGCGATGACGGCTATAATCACATGCTCTTTTGATCCGCTTACTTCGGTACTCAGCGTTAGCAATTCGCCAGTCACATCGGTTCTATCAAAAAATTGCTGCGCAATCTTTTCTGTTATTACGATGGAATTAGGTTTGTTCAATGCATGTTGAGGATGGCCATGCAAAACGTGAAATCCAAACATGTCAAAAAAAGTAGAGTCCCCAATCATACTCTGCAAACGAAAATGTTTGTCGCTTTTGGAAACGGTTATAGCCCGATCACGAAAGCGATAGTAGTTTTCAAATATGGTTGGATACTGCTCAATCGCTGCCTGACCCAATAGAGAAGGTACAAAAAAAGGCGGCTGGATGCCTTCGTTAGTTTTGTAATTAGTCTTCATTAGGTAGAGCCGATTCACGTCTTTCAAATCGGTGTTTACCTGCAACTCACCCCAAACGAAAATCCCGATAAGCAGTGCAAAGGTGATCCCCACCGTAAGCCCTAGCATGGTGATGGCAGAATAGAATTTTTGTTTGATCATATTCCTCAGCATGATTTTGAAATAACTTCTGTACATATAAGATTGATTTAATTCCATTGAAAACTTATTCCTCAACAAAATACCGGGCCTAAAAAACCGAATCACATCCCACAGCAATTTTCTCTTTGCTCTCTTCTCTCCAATTACTTTTACATCCCGATTAAATTTCTGAATCAGGTCGCCTTCGATTTCCTCGTAGAGGTGTGCGGGGCAGAACCAACTAAGGAAACGCAAAGCGAATGGTGGATGAGCACTTTCAGGAGTTTTCATTTCTTTGATATATTTGTGATATGAAAACGCTTACATTGAACTTGGAGGATTCCCTCACCAATCAATTCCAAAATCTTTCGCCAGAAGATAAAGGCAGGGTTGAAAAACTGATGGGCAATGTGCTCGCTGAGATTTTTAAAAGAGAGCGAAACAAGGCCTTGTTTGATATTCTTGAGAAAACAGCCACGCAAGCTGAAAAGAACGGAATGACCATTACCAAACTTGCTGAATTGATGGAGTGGGACGAAGAAACAACTCGAAATCTTTTTGGCGAAGAAGCCATTCGCAATGGCCATTGACCATTTTGTCATTGATACCAACGTATTGGTTAGTAGTGTAGTGTTTAAATCACAAAGGCCAATTGCTGCTATAAAACATTGTTTCTCAAAAGGTAACGTGTTCACCTCATCAGAAGTACTTGAGGAATATAAGTCAACACTTTTAGCTGATAAATTTGATGATTTTGTACTGGTGGAAACCCGCCAAACTGCCTTATCTATATTTGTAAACGCTTGTGAACTAGTAACCCCATTAGAAAAAATAGAAGTTTGCCGCGATGCTGATGATAATAAATTATTAGAGTTAGCGGTGGCAGCAAAGGCCGCCTGCATCGTTACAGGTGATAAAGATTTGCTTGCATTAAACCCGTTCCGCGGCATAGCGATTCTCACCCCAAGCAATTTCATGCAACGGTTCTGAACAAGGTCGCCTTCGATTTCTTCGTAGAGGTGTGGTGGACAGAACCACCGCAGAATGCGAAAGGCGATATGAGGCGACTTGTCATTCATATCTCAAACTTTCCACCGGATTTTTTCCAGCAGCCTTCACCGACTGGAAAATAATCGTGGTTAAGCCAATAGCCAGCAAAAGGCACAGCGGCATCAGAAACAAAAAGAACGTGATATCTATCCGATAGGCATATTGCGCGAGCCACCACGTAACCAAATAATAACTGACGGGAATGCCGACCAATGCCGACAACGTGAGCGGTATCATAAAATTTCCACATAGTTCGCTGGTAATTCCCGCCACGCTTGCACCCAATATCTTTTTTATCCCTATCTCCTTTGTCTTTTTATGAATGGTGTAAACTGATAAAGAGAATAATCCAAGGCATGCAATCATAATAGCAATGCCCGAGAACATTCCGATACTTTTTCCCATTAGCACATCGGCTTGATATTGTCGATTAAAAAATTCGTCTAAGAAAAAATATTGAAAAGGCTTGTCGGGAAAATGGGTTTTCCAAATTTTTTCAACTTGTGATATCTGATCGGGGATATTACCTACAGTCAACGAGATAGTTAAAAACTTCATGTAACCAGCTCCTGTGATAAACATCGATGGACTAACCGCCTCTTGAAGGCCAGCTATGTGAAATGACTTTACCACGCCAATAATTTCTCGATCTCCCATCATAATGGCTACTTTCTTTCCAATCGCCTCTTGTGGCGAATGAAAGCCTAACTGTTTTGTTGCTTCTTCGTTGACAATGATGGAGTTTCCATTGTTTTGAGATGAGGCATAGTTTCGTCCTGCAACTAACGTCAAATCAAAAGCATCCAAAAAATCTTCGTCTACTCTCTCAAGACCAGCTCGGATTACAACATCGCCATTGGTGCCAGCCAACCTGGTACTGCCTCGCCACTCATTCTTTCTTCCGGGTATGCTTGACGAAATAGTGGATGCTTTGCACAACGAGTTTGTTAAAAGTTCACTCTTTATTGCCATTACTTTATGATTGAACAACGTGTCGCTTTCTTCTCCGATACCCGGCAATATTTTCACAACCAATTTCTGTTCTATGCCAAAGCCCAAATCGTTGGACTTCATGAAAGTGATTTGCTTAAACAAGGTATAGGTGGCAATTATCAAAACTAACGAAATGGTAAACTGAGTTGTTACCAACACTTTTTGAAAACGTGATTTACGTTCGCCAACTGATAACCCCTTCAATGCCTCATATACTTTAAACCGAGTGAGCATAAAAGCTGGATAAAAGCCGGAGATGATGGAAACGGCTACAACTAACGTTATCATCACGACCCAAAAAATAGGCTGATCAATGAGCACTAAAGAAATATGCAAATCGAATAGAGTATTAAACCACGGATGAAAAACCCATGCCAACAGCAGCCCAATACTAGCAGCTGTAAAACTCAACAGTAACGACTCCATCAAGAACTGCATTGACAATTGTGTTTTGGTGGAGCCAATAGTTTTGCGCACGCCTACTTCTTTGATCCGCGCCAATGAGCGAGAAGTGTTGAGGTTAACTTGATTGATAATGGCGATGACAATCATGAAAGCCGCCACTATCAACAATGTGTTAACAATATTCCTGTTTCCATTTGCACGCATTTCACCGTCCAAATGTGAGTCGAGGTGAATTCCTTCCAAGGGCTGAAGTTGAAATTGAGAATAGGTATTAGGCTGACCTTTGTAATACTCGCCCATGTACGACTGCGCGAATGTTTGTAACCGTTGCGACACCTGTTGAACATCCGAACCCTCTTTCAACTGGATGAAATTGTAAAATCCATCCCATGTAAACCGATGTCGATCTTCATACACATTCCACCAAGAAACCAGAATGTCAAACTTCAAATGACTGTTGGCAGGCAAATCATTAAACACACCACTAATGGTAACGTCACCACCTGTTCCTTTTAGAACTTCGCCCACCACATCCAATCTTCCAAAATAGCGAAGGGCTGTGGATCGCGATATAATGATGTCATTACTTCCACGCAATGCAGAAGCAGGGTTTCCATAAATAAAATCTAAATCAAATATTTTGCAAAATGTACTGTCTGCCGAATAAGAATTCGGTTCCGAAAAACTTTTCTTCTCGCCTGATTTCAAGGTGGCTGTGAAAACCGGCTCAATATTCAAACTGACAGGGAATAAGCGAGCGACCTGCTCTACTTCAGGAAAATATTCTTTCAGAGCCATTGCTACTTCGGGAAAGCTCATGGCCTTTTTGTAAAGTAACTCGCCATTTACAAAACGATTGTGCTGCAAGCGGTTAATGTCTTTGTGCTTAGGGAAAAATTTGTCATAGCTCAATTCAAACCGCGCATACTCAGCCACTAGTATACATGCTGCTATACTTATACTCAGTCCAAATACACTTACCATTGCAAATGCCTTGTTCCTGGAAAGCATGCGCAGCGAAAACTGAAAATGATTTTTTAGCATAGAACTATGGATTTGATGATTTGAAAATTTATTCCGCAGTAAAATCCCTGGCCTAAAAAACCGAATCACGTTCCAAAGCAATCTTCTCTTCGCCTTATTATCTCCAAAAGCTCTTGCTTCCCGATTAAATTTCTGAATAAGGTCGCCTTCGATTTCCTCGTAGAGATGGGGTGGGCAGAACCATTTCAATAGTCTTAGACTACGAGGGGTTTGAATCTTATCATAATTATGATTGTTCACACCCTAGTGTTTATTTGTATGCTTATATTGATTAAAGCAACCATAGAAGTCACAGTCTAAAACATCTTCAACTGTGGTACCAACTTCCAAAGCTCAATCCTCGATTCTTTTAGCGCACGGAGCATTGCCATCCCCGCACTGGTAATGGTAAAAATTCGTTTGCGTCTACCACCGCGCTCATTTGTTCCTCCACCCATGCTGGATTTGATGTAGCCCTTGTCTTCTAATCGATAGAGCGTAACATGTACGGCACTCAGGTTCACTTCGCGCTTCAAGCGCGTTTCAATTTCTTCTGAAATGGCAGCTCCGTAGGCATCCTCTTGCAAAGCGGCTACCATCGTTAAAACCAGCTCTTCAAATTCACCTAAATATTCTTTAGCCATATCCTTATACTAGTTATATCCTTATATTTTGTTAAGTAAATAAGCAATAAGTTTTTGGAAAGCAAAAAGAATCGGAAAGAAATATTTTCGGAAAGCCAGATGGGCATGTAATAGCGTTTGCTAATTACCTTCAGCGCTGCACCAGTTGTCTATATTTGCGCTATCGGTACACTTTTTCAATGGCGATGCGCGCAATCCGTTCGTCTTCTGCCTCTGACAAACCACTAACGCCAATTCCTCCAATAACTTTGCCTTCTTGAACAATTGGGAGACCGCCACCAAAGGCAGTAATTTTTGCATCGCCCCAAAAACCCTGCTCACGATTAGCGTTAACCATAAACTCTCCCATTTCGCGGGTAGATTTTCGATCGCGCGCAGCGGTATGCGCTTTACTCTGTGCAATTACAGGGGCAGCAGGTGATGCCCCACCCATTCGCAAAAATGAAATCAATTCACCCTCCGGTCCGCAAATGGTTACGGCTAGGTGTTTGTTTATTTTCTCCGCTTCAAAAATGGTATGTTCAATCAATTGGAAGGCTTCTCTGGAACTTACTTTTGCGAATTGTGTCATGTTCTTATTTCCTTATCAATTAACCTACTCTTCTTCAAAAAATCCAGTGCTAGTATGAAATATATCTAAGATAACAATCTCTTTTTCGTTTACTTGATAAACAACCTTGTAGCTCCAGCGGAAGAATCTTCGAATGTTTAAAGTTGTATCTGCAAAGACTTCATCAAGCTGATACATTTCTGGATTGTCAACCAATTGTCTTGCTGTCCGAACTATTTCTTGCTTTACTCTTTTAGCGGCCGATGGGGAATCCTTTCTTATGTATTCACAAAAGAAGTCTAAGGATTCAATTGCCTTTTCAGTCCAAACTACGGGTTTTCTTTTCAAAGACGTTTCTCCATTTCTCTTTGACTAATTATCTTCCCTTTTTTGTATTCGCCAATGGACTCCTCTACTTCTGCCTTGTATTCTCGAGCCGTTAAAGGTTTCCATTTTGAGGTATAGGCCACTATTTTCTTATCGCCTTTTACAAGTGAGCTAAAGTACGTCTGCATCTTTTTCAGTACTTTTTCATCTTCTGTGTTGGCTACTTGCTGATGGAGAGCTGATTTGATTTCTGCGATGGTTACCATGACAAAATTTTTATAATCAAAAATACAAAATCTTCAAGATATCTTTCCCTTCAAAAATTCTGCTGTATAACCTTTCCCTTGTTTTGCCATGTCTTCAGGTGTGCCCTCAAATAAAAGATGCCCACCGTTTTTTTCTCCCCCTTCCGGACCCAAGTCAATGATCCAGTCGGCACATTTAATGACCTCCAAATTGTGCTCAATTACAATGACCGTGTGTCCTTCATCTACCAACGCATTAATGGCTTTTAGCAATTTAGAAATGTCGTGAAAATGCAGCCCAGTGGTAGGCTCATCAAAAATAAAAAGAATACGTTCGCTGGCATCGGAAGAATTTTTGCCCAGGAACGAAGCCAGCTTTACACGCTGCGCTTCACCACCAGATAGTGAGTTGGACGACTGACCCAATTTTACATACCCTAATCCAACTTCAAAAAGTGGTTTTATTTTTTCATAGATGGGCTTCTTGTCTTTAAAGAACTCAAGGCCTTCTTCCACGGTCATATCCAATACATCGGCAATTGATTTGCCGTTGTGTTCTACCTCCAACACTTCTTGCTTGAATCTTTTTCGATGGCAGCTTTCGCATTCCAAGAAGATATCTGCCATGAACTGCATCTCTACTTTTATCTCGCCTTCGCCTTCACACGTCTCGCAACGACCGCCTTCTACGTTGAAAGAAAAGTGGGAAGGTTTGTAGCCGCGTTGTTGTGCCAATGGCTGATCAGCATAGAGATTTCTAATGGCATCGTATGCCTTCACATAGCTGATCGGATTCGAGCGAGAAGATTTACCGATCGGATTCTGATCGATAAACTCGATTTGTTTGATCTTAGAGTAATCACCAGTCAATTGATCGTACTTACCAGGTGTCTCCCCTACTGTACCATTCATGCGGCCAATAGCCGGATACAAAATTTTCTTGATCAACGTTGATTTACCAGAACCACTTACTCCTGTTACGACCGTCAATATCTCCAATGGAAATTTGACTTTTAGTTTCTTTAGGTTGTTCTCGCGGGCGCCAATGATGTTGATCGAATCCTTCCATTTTCTACGAATGGATGGGATCATTATTTTTTCTTTTCCGATCAGGTAATCTGTAGTATGCGTACTTGTTTGGCTGTTTATTTCTTTAATCGTGCCCTGAAAAACTAGCCTCCCTCCATGTGACCCTGCATCTGGTCCGATATCAATGATTTGATCCGCGGCTCGCATGATTTCCTCCTCATGCTCCACAACAATAACGGTATTCCCCATGTCGCGCAGCGACTTCAATACTTCCACCATTCGCTCAGTATCTCTTGGATGAAGGCCAATGCTCGGTTCATCTAAAATATACATAGAGCCAACCAACGCACTACCCAATGAGGTAGCGAGTTTTATTCGCTGAAATTCTCCGCCTGATAGTGTAGAAGTAACGCGATTAAGGGTCAAATAACCGAGCCCTACTTTGAGCATATAGCCAAGTCGCGATTTAATTTCTGTCAATATGCGATCCGAAACTTTCTGTTCGTAATCTGGCAGTTTGAGTTTGTCGAAAAATACCAACGCATCTTCAATTGGCATTAACACTAAGTCTGTGATAGAGGTGTTGGCAATCTTTACATAAGCCGCATCTTTTCGAAGTTTAGTGCCACGGCAATCCGGACAGGTTGTTCTTCCGCGAAAGCGCGAAAGCATAACACGATACTGTATTTTATGGGTTTTGGTGGTGATGTATCTAAAGAATTCATTTAAGCCTTCAAAATATTCGTTGCCAGTCCAAATAATGTCGCGCTGCTTTTGAGTCAATTCACTGTAGGGTCGATGAACAGGGAAATCGAATTTAATACCGTTTTTCAATAATGGTTTTCCCCACTCACTCATCACCTCGCCACGCCAGGGAGCAATCGCCCCTTCATAAACTGAAAGGCTTTTATCGGGGATTACCAAATCTTCATCGATGCCCAACACTTTTCCAAAACCTTCACAGGTTTGGCAGGCACCAAATGGGTTATTAAAACTGAACAGATTAATAGATGGCTCTGTGAATGACATGCCATCAAGCTCAAACCGATCTGAAAACCGAACCTTTTTTTCCTCCGCGTAGACCAGGCACTCGCCATGACCTTCGAAGAAAGCCGTTTGGATGGAATCGGAAAGTCGGAAAGTGAGGTCTTCATCGGTCGCATTGACGGAGGCACGATCGATTAATATTTCATATTCTTTACCTTTTGCCGCGGGAGGTTTTGCTGCTGTCTTTGGCTTTTTAGGGGCTTTTGTTTTTTCTTCGTCAGTCGCACCCGTTAACTCTTCAATAAACTTCATTTCACCATCTACCAACACGCGCGTGAATCCTTTGCTAAGTAGAAGATTCAGCTCGTCCACGAGCCTTCTTCCTTTGTTAATCTGAAGCGGACACGCAATCATGACCCGCGTCCCCTCCTTGGATTTGTTGATGAAATCCACCACATCACTCACCGTGTCGCGCTTTACTTCTTTGCCGCTAATAGGTGAATAGGTGGTTCCAATCCTGGCAAAAAGTAATTTTAAATAATCGTAGATTTCTGTGGTGGTGCCAACCGTTGAGCGTGGATTGCGTGTGTTAACGCGCTGCTCAATGGCGATGGCCGGTGAAACACCTCGGATGTAGTCAACTTCGGGCTTTTCCATACGTCCAAGAAATTGTCTGGCGTAGGAGCTTAAGCTTTCCACATACATGCGTTGCCCTTCCGCAAAGAGTGTGTCAAATGCGAGCGATGACTTGCCTGACCCCGAAAGGCCAGTGATGACCACCAATTTATTGCGAGGGATGGCAACGCTTACATCTTTCAGATTGTTAACCCTGGCCCTCTTAATGATGATGTATTCTTTCGGATCAAGGTCGTCTAGGTAAGAATCGCTGGGCGTGTTGTTCATTGGAAACGGCAAAAGTAAAAAATAGCTCTGCCTTGTCCTATCAAACGCTCATCTTAGCCTAGCCTAAAACAAAAACACCATCCTGGGAGATGGAGTTCAATAACAATAACACAAGTAACTTAGTTATCAAAGTCAGGATCATAGCTTGCTTCCTTTGCATCGCTGCCACTATCATCAAAATCGTCTCCACCCCCTGAGTTGTCAAAATCATCATCATCGCCAACTGGCTTCAGGTCATCGTCTTCACCATCAAACTCTTGCTTCTTGCCCGATTCAACATCATAACCGCCATCGCTATTTTTGGTAGCGGGCACTTTCACCAAAAAAACAGAATCTTCGGTTTCTAGAGGAAATACGAAAATAGGCTCTTTTTTCGCATTCATTATTCGTGAAATACTGGCCTCATATCCATTCGGGTATTGTTCGCGCATCAAATCGTGCAGATCGCCCGAGAGGTTTTCGAGACTTTTAATCACTCTTTTCTTCATTACAGCCATATTTATCGCTTGATTTCAAAAAACGGTTCAATTAGCGAAAGAAATTATAGAAGAGGCAATATTTTTGTAAAAATTTTTCGGCTTTTCGAAAAATAGCTCTACTTTTCAACTCTCAACAATAAAAAAACTAACCCCCACACTATCGAACGACACCTTTACGTTACTTAAACGCAAAACAGATGATTGACAAAAGATGCAGCGACACAGAGTTAGTTTCGCTTTATCAAACAGGTAACGAGGCCGCGTTCGAAATGCTCCTTCACAGACACAAATCCAGGGTTTATACTGCTATCTATTTGATAGTGAAGGATCGCTATGAGGCAGAAGATTTGCTTCAAGACACTTTTATTAAAGCGATCAACACGATTAAAGCCGGGCGGTATAATGAAGAAGGCAAATTTTTGCCGTGGGTTTGCCGGATAGCCCATAATCTAGCGATCGATCATTTCAGAAAACGTAAACGTTACCCGGAGGTAACGTTAGAGAACGGAAGTCAGCTGTTTGATTCCATGCGGTTTGCCGAAGAGTCGTATGAAGACAAACAGATGTTCCGCGATACACGCTCACGGATGCGGGATTTGATCAAAGAATTGCCCGAAGAACAAAAACAGGTGTTAATTATGCGCCATTACTTGCAGATGACCTTTCAGGAAATAGCAGAGCGCACAGAGGTGAGCATTAATACGGCATTAGGGAGAATGAGGTACGCGTTGATCAACTTGAGAAAGAAGATGATAAAAAATAATATAGCCTATGACGAAAACTTTTACCCAAAACGATTTGATCAGGTTTCTATACCACGAGACCAACGAGGACCAGACGAAAGAGATTAACAAAGCATTACTCGGTGATGCGGAGTTAAGAGCTCAGCTGGCTGAAATGAAATCCAGCAAGAAATCGCTTGATGCCGCACAGCTTGAACCATCACAGGAATCAGTTTTGAACATCCTGAGTTATGCGAGGGGACTTCAAGAACATTGAATAAGTGTTCACTCGCATGAAGACAACTCACTACGGGCTGTCTTTTTTGTTTAACTCAAATTATTTCCACATTTCTTGCCTTCTATTACCATGGAGAAATTGCTTTCACTGATGCTTGTCGTGCATATCACCGGGGGTGTGGTTGCACTACTCACAGGGTTGGTAGCAATTTTTAGTACAAAGGGGAGTGCGACTCACCGACTGGCAGGGAAAATCTACTTTATCGGAATGACAGCCGTATTTATTGGTGCCATTTTCACGGCCCTTGGCCACCATAGAGATTTTTTATTGATGGTTGCTTTCTTTAGCTACTATATGACCGTTCGTGGTTATCGGGTTTTATTTCTGAAAAAACTGAACGAGGGTCAAAAGCCGGGGTTGATTGACTGGGTGATCATCATTGTATCTGCCATATTTATATTTACGCTACTGGGTTGGGGTTTTTGGGCACTTAGCTTTGGAGCAGGCATTGGTATCGCTGCACTTTTATTCGGCACTTTGGGATCCGTCCTCTTATTCCTGGATGTTAAGAATTTTTTTAAGCCACCAAAAGAAAAAATGCATTGGTGGTATTCACATATCGGTAGTATGGGAGGCAGCTATATATCTGCGGTTACTGCTTTTGTGGTCGTTAACGTTGAGTTACCCGTCTATAACTGGGTTCTTTGGATCTTACCGGGCTTCATCGGGGGAACAATTATTACCTTTACAATCAAGAAGTACAAACGTCAATTTGAGAAAGCTTGAGGCCAATAGATCAATGGCAAGCGTATTGAAGAAGCAGAGGGATAAATTTGCAGCTGTTTAAATAAACATTGCCACTTGCTCTACCAGCTCTTTTGATTTTAGATTATGACCCAATCCTGTTGTAGTGATGAGTGAGGAATTTTTCCACACCTCATTCATATCCAAAGCAGTTTGGTAGGGTGCTTCTTTGTCCTCCGTGTCGTGAATAATTAGCCCTGGCAAGGTTAGCGACTTACTAAACTCTTTCATCTTAAAGTAAGACGGAGGATGTCCTATGAAGTTCTCAAAGTAACCATTGATCAAACGAATGGTTCTTTTTGACAACCGCAACAAACGCTGATAATAGAGAAAGAAAAACTCTACTTCGCCAGGTGCAGCCATGACCGCCATTTTTGCCACTTGCAAATGGGGTAGTCGATGTAGCGTATAAACCGAAGCAAAACCACCAAATGAATGAGTGAGAATAGCATGGATTGATTTCTGCTCAGTGATAAATTGTTCTATCAATCCGCTGTAATGCGGAAGATTCAAGAAATCACCTTCCGATAACCCATGACCCGGAGCATCTAGGGAGAAAATAGTAAACTCTTCTTTCGAAAGGCGATTGATGACATACCTCCACCAATAACTGTGGCTTTGCCAACCGTGCAAGAGCAGAACCTTTTTTGAACCATTACCCCATCGATACCCCTGCACTCTCTTTCCGGCATAATCCATTTTGAATTGTTCGTCCGCCTGATTTAAAAACTCAAGTTGGTGCGGCTTCATCTTGATTCGTCTGGGCCAACAAAATAACTCAAACCCCTTCTTGGCGGCCGTCTTGGGTGCAAGTAGTGCAAGCATGTTCAAATAAAAACCGATGGAGCGAATGATAATCTTATTCATTTTTATTGGGTGCATTTCAAATTGACGCGGTTAAGCTGCGGCTTTAAATTCAGTTTGTACGAGTTTAACTACTTTGTCCCATTGGCCATTCATGTGCGTTACGCGTAAGTTGAGCATGTTCTGTGCTCCTCTCTTGGTCCAGCGC
>JADBYQ010000026.1 GCA_020402945.1 Cytophagales bacterium
AGCGCTGGACCAAGAGAGGAGCACAGAACATGCTCAACTTACGCGTAACGCACATGAATGGCCAATGGGACAAAGTAGTTAAACTCGTACAAACTGAATTTAAAGCCGCAGCTTAACCGCGTCAATTTGAAATGCACCCTATCTTGTTTATTTGTATTTATTTATTTTATATTACGATACGTACAAAATCTCAACAATTGAAGAGTAAAATATTTGTGCCTTTACTGGAATTGTTAAGCTAAATTCTTTTATATTTCTTTTTGTAAGATCAAATAAGTTTTTGGGACTTATAGAAGCGAAGCTCCGTCCTCTTAGAATTTCTTTTTGACAGAATTGTTGTTTCTGAACATTTCCTATTTGCAGCTTTATTTTCAATTCAACAGAGTTGATCTATTATCGGATATGTTGGGCTCATTTTGCTAGGGATACTTTTTCACTCAATTCATTTCATCACCGTTTTATATGAAATCCAACCCTGTTGAGCCAAAGTGGTACGTTGTTTATACCAAGCCTAAATTAGAGAGAAAAGTGGCCGCAAGTATTGGTGAGATGGGTATAGAGTCATACTTGCCAATGCATAAAGTTGTCAGGCAATGGAGCGACAGAAAGAAAAAAATAGAAGTCCCACTTTTTCCAAATTATGTGTTTGTTAAAGTGGATGATATTAATCGAAGGTTTCTGTTTTCAATAAAAGAATTATTAAAATTTGTTTCCATTGAAGGGAAGCCTGTTGTAATTCGGGATAATGAAATTTTGACAATTAAAAGCGTATTAAATGGTGATTATGATGACATTTCAACAGAGGAATATTTTCAGGAGGGAGTGAAGGTAAGGATAGAACACGGGCCGTTCTCAGGGCTTGAGGGTTTGGTAATAAAAAAATGTAATAAATTAAGGTTGATGATTAGGGTAGAAGGGTTGATGAAGGCTTTTTCAATTGTAATATCCGCAAAGTTTGCATATGTTTCGCCTCCATGAAGAAACAGTTTCAGAAAAAAGAAAAGGGTGAAAAATTTGGCACGATCAAATATGTAAATGCAATCCTCAGTAGTTCCTTCCCAGATGGCAGTTATGGAGGGCAACCTGGTGGTTTTGTTATTTCGGCCAACAATAAGAATATTTATATAGCCGGTGACACAGCTTTATCATTCGACATGATGTTAATACCCTTGAAGAATAGATTGGATTTTGTTGTCCTCCCAATCGGTGATAATTTTTACTATGGGAATAGACGATGCAGTAATGGCAAGTAAATTTCTGCAGTGCAAAAACGTGTTAGGATATCACCATGATACAATACATTACGCTTGCATTAGTATCAACAAATAGTGTTTGGCTTAAAATGAAATATACTTCGGGTGCTCCAAGGTGCTGTTAACCGGACACGCGATGTGACACATGTAGCTTTCAGTTAATGTAAGCTCGTGGAGGCGCCACTCCCGATCGGTGATCACTACATTATTGGGGATTGTGTTCAGTTCGGTTAAGGATAGATGCATGCCGCGTCCGTCGGCTTTGATCAAAGCTTCTTTGCGGGTCCAATACCGGAAAAAATCGAGCGATGGATTGCTGCTGTTTTGGATAATCTCCTTTTCATCAAGGCACCACGGGCTGTCTATTCCTGCAAAGTTTATGTCGTTGATATGCTCGATGTCAATGCCAACCGAGGTGTCACGGCTAAACGCACAAACAACTACATTTTTAGAATGAGAGATGTTAAATAAGAGGTCAAAATCAAAATATGGTTTGTTGAAATCGTTGCGTTTGAGATGCGCAATATCAGATGTTTTGAATCCCAGAGCGGACATTCCGCGCATCAGTAAAAGTTTCCCAAAGAGTGAAAGGTGAGCATCCTGCCACCTTCTGTATCTGGAGATTTTGCTCTGCTCATCATCTGGTAGAAGGCGAACGTAATTCTGGAACTTGTCTGTTGCGAGTGGGTTATCAAGAACGGAATAAAAAACATGAATAATAGATACCATAATTATCCGAGAATTCTACTCAAATCTAAGACTTGTTCGGTCAAAATAGCGCTTTTCCATCGATATTGATTTTCAGATTATCCAGAATCCTCAAATTAACAGGTTGCCTTCTTTTATATGCCTTAATGACGCTATATCTTAAGCGAAATCTGGTCTATTGAAAGAGGAAAATAAAACTGAATCTATCACTTAAATAAAGGAATTAAAATCTTTTATTATTCTCTTGGATAAAGATCACTTGTCACAGTTGGAGCAGAATATTGTTGCAGAAGGTGCCGCGATTCGTTAATTGTTTGTTCAAAAAATGGCAGACTTATCTTAATTCTATGGCCATAACCGTTTCGCGTTAAGTCAGAAACACGGTTTGCCTTATAAAAATCAGGAAGATCCAGCTTCAAAACATGACCTCGGTGAAGATATTGGCTCATGCCGGCCACCCGGACAGGATCACGATACGGAATGAGGCTGATCGTTATAATAAAGCCAATAATATCAGGTAGGATATTATTAAAGAGGTTAAGGCTAAAATTGAAAATATTGAAAAAAAGAAAGTTCAAGCTACTTAGGATCGCTTAACGGAGTCGAAGCCTCTTTTTTTGAGCATATAGATCGGTTGAAGCAAATTAAGTGTCGCATCGTTAACGCGATCAACAAGGCCATTTTCGAACGTGATTCAAACGCTATGACAGAACTGAAGAAACTGATAGACAGACTTGAACATGAAATATTTGATTGATCTAAAACTCAAAACGAGCAATTGATGAGAAATCAATGCATGAATCAGTTACAAAAAAGAGAGAAAGCGTTCGATTTCAATAACTCCTTTATTTGGTGAACGATCAAACTGTATCGCTTGCGATAAGGGTCTAACCGAATTTTGTTTTGCATCATAGAAAAAAAATATTGGTCATTTCTTGTTCGACGGGTATGGCAGGCGCGGAAAAAAGCCTCTTGACTTTGTTGACGCATATTGATGCGGAAATAACGCTCGTACTCCCTAAACACACAGACCTATATAACCCACTTCGTCAGCACTGCAATATCATTGTACTACCAGTCATCGATTTTAGGTTGTCACGTTCGCCAATACGATGGTTCGCATATATTCTCAATGTCATACGAATATCAATAATTTTACGTAGAACAATTTCCCGCAATGGTATTGAATTGATCTTAGCAAATTCCCAAAAAGCCCTTTCTTATGGCCTTATGCTTAAGTTGTCGACAAAAGTAAGATTGATTGCAATTGCTAGAGATAATTTATCTAGGCCTCTGGTTCAGTGGATGTATCAAAGGATGGTAGATGATATTATATGCGTATCAGATTATATTTCAAAACAACTGCCTATTTATCAAAATAAGACAACTATTTTCCCACCCATTGATACAAACTTGGCACCCGAACTTGGTCGCGTTGCAAAAGAGAAGCTAAACATAAATCCCAACTGCGTGGTATTGGGAAACGTTGGTCAGTTTGTCAGTTGGAAGAACCAGATTGGTTTCATTGACGTGGCAAAACGCATGATTAAGCGAAATGGTAATATCCACTTCATCATGGCGGGCGCATGTCTTTCGCCAAGGGACAAACAATATCGTCAAAGACTGATTCGGCTAGTTGCAAGCGAGGGGCTGCAACCGTTTTTCACCTTTGCGCCTTTTGAGGCGGACACGAAGGTACTGTACAGCGCTATGGATATACTGGTTCATTGCGCAGTCGGCGAGCCTTTTGGGAGGGTAGTCGCAGAAGCAATGGCCTATACGCTACCTGTTGTGGTTTTTAATCATGGCGGAGTCCGTGAGATCGTCGATGATGACATTAACGGTTTCTTGATTCCACCGCAAAATGTTGATGAGATGACCGAAAAGTGCCAACTGCTAGCTAGTAATCAGAACATTCGCAACACATTCGGGAATAATGGTCGGCGAAAAATATTAAGGTCATTCTCCATAGAAAGGCATGTGGATGCCTTTCATAAAGTAGTGCAAGGTAACAAACCGTTTATTTCGTCAGACTCATCCGATCTGGAATGCATAGAGTGTTATTCAATAGATTGCTCTTGAGCGGAAAATTCAGTGGCGTCAGGCGTTCAATAGAATCGTTGATATGCGCTTTTTCCGCAATCTAAACCTCCGACATTCACATATAGATAATGCTCGTTAGAGACTTTCAGCCAGGTTTTGAAGAGACGCATACAATCTGGCCCAGCAAAATGTTTATTCTGCGAGCCGTTCGCCCATAATGGTAGGGATAGGTTGTGTAATCGGTAATATTACCATTACATATTTTGCCATCGAACTTTGATATCTGGCTGCACCCGTTGCAGCTGTTACTTCCAAAAAATTGAAAGTTGCCATTCTCTCTGCTGTTATTATGTTGAAGGAAAATATTACTATGCGTTCGGCTGCGCTTTTTTTTAAGTAAAGTATTTGCTGGAGCCACAGTGTTCTATTTGTGTCATTTGGCCTTTAACGACCTTTTTGAATTGGACCATCCATCGATGATCATGAGATTCATTCATATGACTATGGCATCTTTTGGTGCACTGGCTTTTTATGCTTTACTAACGTATAGGTTGAAATAGTTGCGTGGTCTGACACTATAATGAAAAAAAAAAATGCAGTTTATGTTGTCGGCGAATTTCCTTCTGATACGGAATATTTCGTCCAAAACGAAATATTAGGATTGCAGGATAGAGGCATCGATATTTATGTATGTGCGTTGAAGACAGCAGGAAAGCGGAATCAAACAGTGCCCCGTTTTAATCGTGTATTCTATACTACCCTTTTTACAGGTGAAAATATAGCCTCTTATGTTTGGTATATTTTCAATAATCGATTTTCGCAGCGTTTTTTTCTAAATGCGATTGGGAATTTGTCGTTTGTTGGTTTGACTGATCGTTTAAAGTCAATGCGCTTCTTTCACTTTGCGCTATTGTTTGCATATCGGCTACGAAATATTAGGGTTGATCACATTCATGCGCACTTTATTTCCGTGCCGGCAGATGTGGCCATGATCATGGCACGTATGATGAATGTTCAATACACTATTTCGGCGCATGCGCATGATATTATTTTCGGAAAACATATCCCGCAAAAAATAGCAGGGTGCTCGGCATTGCTGGTATGCCACACATCAGGAAAACAACGAATCGTAAACAACTATTGCAGTAATCCAGTTGAAGCAGAAAAAATTCATCTAGTGTATCATGGCGTAAATAATAATTTCTGGAAACGACAAGCACGCGCTGGAGAAACGAAGCAAAGTTTTCTTAAGTTATTATCGGTGGGTAGGCTTGTTGAAAAGAAAGGACATAAATATCTTCTTGAGGCGGTTCGTAGGATGGCACACAAAAAAATTCCCTTGAGGTGTACGATCATTGGCGATGGTCCGTTAAAATCTTCATTTGAACGTTTCATTACAGCGCATCAGCTTAAGGCTCACGTATTCCTTGCAGGCGGCATGTGCCAAAATGAAGTGAAGAATCTGCTTGAGGATACGGATATTTTTGTACTTCCATGCGTCACGTCCGAAAACGGGGATGAGGACGGTATTCCGAATGCGATTCTTGAGGCAATGGCCATGGAGGTTCCGGTGATCTCGACCGCTGTTGGCAGCATTCGTGAAGTGGTTCTGCACAATCAAACTGGCATGGTGGTTCCTGAGAAAGACCCGGAAGCTATTATATCCGCTATCGAGGAAATTTTCCAATCCCACAATCTGTCCAATAAATTGGCAAAGAACGGACGAGCGCTGATTGTTGATCGATTTGATCCTCAACTGGCGGTCGATAAAGTACAACACCTGTTTCAATTGATAGAGGACTAAAATGAATAGAATAATGTATGGGCTTGAGGCAGGTGCGGGTGGAGCCCTTAAGCACCTCTCATATCTGGTTTGTAATCTGGATAAAAGAACACATGATGTCACAGTGGTAGTATCGCGTTTAAGGTCTCCTGAAGAGTGTGACATGGGGGCGGAAAAAATGCAGCTAAGCGGAGCACGCGTAGTATTTGTGCCAATGACAACGCAAATAAATCCCATACGCGATCTCGTTAGCTTGATCCGTATTATCAGGCTTTTGTCTGAAAGAAATTTTGATATTGTTCATGCGCACAGTTCAAAAGCTGGTGTGTTATTTCGCTTAGCCGCATGGATACAGCGCGTTCCAATGGTTCTTTATACGCCCCATTGTTTCTACTTTCAATCGCAACAACATTGGATAAAAAGATATCTATATTATGGAATTGAGCGTCTTCTGAGTATGGTTACGGATTACATAGTTGTGTCAGATTGCGAGGCACGCATCTTGCAACTGTACCCAGGCTATCCTCAAGCGAAAGTCCGATACATTAATAACGCCATCAAATTTAGCGATTACCCTATCCTGAAAACCGTCCGCGAAATAAAACATGAATTACACATTGGTCTGGCGCAGGTAGTAATTGCAGGTATCGGTCGGTTGGAAAAACAGAAAGACTGGGGAACTTATATGCGCGTAGCGAAATATGTAGTAGGTGTTCGCCCCAACACAACTTTTTTGATTGTTGGAAGTGGCAGTGAACGAAAGAAAATAGACCTTTTAATTGCTGAGTTCGGGCTTGGGAAGAATATCATTTGCACGGGTCATGTGACACAGGTTGAAAAGATTTATTCTGTGGCGGATATTTTTGTCAGCACTACTTTGTGGGAGGGACTGCCTTACGTTTTTCTGGAAGCGATGCGATATCAAAAACCTATTGTGACAACCCATCACGGCAATGATCAGGTGGTGGTTGATAATCAAACAGGTATTATTTGCCCTTGTGGCGACTATCACGCCATTGCAAATAGCATTATTCGATTAATTGATAACAAACATGAAGCTAGAACTTTCGGTAAAAATGGGTACCATCATATGATCAAGAATTATAATTTTGAAAAGTCGCTGGAAAAACATAATGAACTCTACCTGCGTGTAAAAAAAGTCTGAATCTCAGTAAAATTGAAAGTTCAGAACGACCTATCGCTAGGCAACCAAAAAAATTCCTTGCTTTAATCGTTGCTCTTATTGTGTGATCGAACTAAATTTATATATTTGAAATACTACAGAGACCCCGCAATCTTTCCGTCTTTTTTTGTTGACTGAAAATTTCTAGAATTATTCTCTGTAAGTACACATTGTCTGTGACAATGTGTCTGCGAAGCTTTGTCTGCCTTGCACACCTGATTTGTCTGATAAGGTTTTAAAGGATGTTGAGAAGTTTTGATCATGTATTCATGCGCCATGACACTATTGATAATAGCTGGAACCGGAAATATCAGTTTGTAAATAATTCGCTTTTCATTTTAAGCATAGTTAGTATGCTGGAATTTCAGGGCCAAGCTAAATGTCATGTACTGTAAGCGCGGCCGAAGCAGAAAGATTGTCGCGTCAATCCTGTCAGGCAGGGGTATAGAAGTCTTTCTGCCACTGACTAAAGTAGTACGGCAATGGAGCGACCCAAAAAAACGGAATTTCCAATGTTTCTCAACTATTTGTTTGTCAAAGTTGATGCTCCAAACAAGGGATATGTGTTTCAAGTAAAAGAAATTGTAAGCTTATATAGATTGAGAAAAAGCATATTAACGTCAGAGAAAGTGAAATTTTCGAAATCAAAAAGGCCGTAACCGGCTATTTAGAACTTGTGGAAGAAGATTTCTTTCAGCAAGGTATGAAGGTCAGGATCAGTCAGGGTACACTCCAAGGACTTGAAGGATTTATTATCAAGCGCTGTGGTGGTACACGACTTCTATTAAAAATTGAGAATTTAAAAAAAGCTTACTCTATCAACATTGCAGCCGGTCTGGTTGAGCCGTGCTAAAGAAGTAAAACTGCAAGGTTACTTCCGGTTACAACGTGGTTACTTATTCTATGAGCCTGGTAGATATTTTATTGAGTCGGAGTCAATGCAACTATAAAGGGATTACATTTATCGAGAGCAGTGCTGCGGAAGAATTCCTGTCTTATCAGGATCTCTGTCAGTTATCTCTTGTTACATTGTCGTTTCTTCAGCAGCGCGGCGTAAGTAGGGGTAGTGAAGTTGTTATACAAGTTGATAGCAACAAGACCTTTCTACAAATCTTCTGGAGCTGTATGATGGGAGGAATGATACCAGTTCCGTTGTCGGTTGGGAAGAACACAGATCATAAACAAAAGTTAAAGGGGGTGTGGGAACAATTGACTGATCCATACCTTGTTGTCGACCGTCCCAATCTGTCTGCCGTTATGCAGCAACTGGCACCATCTGGTTCCGGTGTTGAAGACCCACAATGTTCCGATCGCATCCTTTTTGCCGATGATATCGGTACGGTTGTTCACGCGCCTGAGATATATAAAGCCAGTAATTCGGATATTGCGTTTATTCAGTTCTCATCCGGTTCTACTGGAAGTCCTAAGGGTGTTGTGCTAACGCATGCCAACTTGCTGGCCAATCTTGAAGGTATTAGCGCCGCAGCAAAATACACGTCTTCCGACACAATGCTTAGCTGGATGCCGTTGACACATGATATGGGAATGATTGGCTTTCATCTAAACCCATTGTTGTGTGGTGCTAATCAGTATATTATGCCAACGACAACCTTTATTCGGAATCCTAACATCTGGTTAGACAAAGTTTCACAGCATCGAATTACGGTCACCTGCTCGCCGAATTTCGGCTATCGCTATTTATTAAAGTATATCAAAGAAACCGGAAAGGTGTGGGACCTTTCATGTTTACGAATCATCTATAACGGAGCCGAACCAATTTCCGAATCGGTTTGTCACGAATTTACACAGCGCCTTTTAAATCATGGTCTGAGTCCTTCGGCCATTTGTCCTGTTTACGGGCTAGCAGAGGCATCCGTCGCAGTCACTATTTCCCAGCCCGATGCTCCGTTTGAATCAATTCATATCAAGCGGGGATCGATCAAGGTTGGCGATGCGGTACATCTGTCCGTTGCGGACGATGACGCAGTCAGTTTTACTAACGTAGGAAAACCAGTGCGCCATTGTTCGGTCATAATAAGGGATAACGCTCGGGCAACTGTTGGTGAAGATGTGGTGGGGCACGTCTGGATACATGGTGATAATGTTACCAAAGGATACTACAATAACGCAGATGCGTCAGCAGTAGTAATTGATAATGATGGCTGGCTTGATACAGGAGACATTGGATTTTTTCATAATAGTAGTCTGTATATAACAGGAAGGGAAAAGGATATCATTTTTGTTAATGGACAAAATTTCTATTCACACGACCTGGAATTAGCGGCTCAACAGATCAAAGGGATCGAATTAAATAAAATTGCAATTACTGGATACTTCAATCACGATAAAGCATGCGACGAAGTAATTGCGTTCCTTTTCCATCGCGGTGCGATAAGTTCCAAATTGGTGTGCACCGTACGCGAACTACTAAGCTGTATCAGTACGAAATTTGGCGTTATCATAAACAGGGTTATTCCAGTCAACTATATTCCCAGAACGACAAGCGGAAAGTTGCAGCGTTTCGTATTGTTGGAACGTTTTCTCGATGGACAGTTTGTTCGCCAGGCGCAACAAATTAGTGAAGCATTGTTGGCTGAATTGCCGGAACCCGAGGAACGTCTTACCGATATTGAAACCGCACTCATCGCGCTTTGGAATAAAATTCTCCAACGGGACGACATCGTTTCGTCAAGTCGATTTTTCCGTTGCGGCGGAGATTCACTTAAAGCGATTGAACTGTTATCGAATGTGGAACGTCAATTTGGCGTTCAGCTTACGGCAACATCTTTTTTTGCCAACGACAGTATTCGTGAGCTTGCTGCCCAAATAGAAGGCGGACATCACATTCAGCATGCTGCGCATCCTGGTAAAAAAAGGCGATCCAACAAACTATCGTCTTTACAGAAAAGAATTTATTATGCCTGGAAATTGTCATCGCAATCGACGGCGTACAATCTACCTATCGTATTGAGGCTAATTGGTCGCGTAGACCATGCAAGGATGGCAAGAGCCTTCAGGCAAATTGTTGAGTCCTATAGCGCGTTGCGGATGTATTTCGCAGAAGCGGAAGCGGTAAACTTCTCCTACAGCGAGAATTTTGCAGCAGACCTAAATGTAACGTCTTGTAAAAGTGCTGAACTGGACTTGGTGATAAAACAACAGGTACAACCATTCGACCTTTTGTCGCCTCCTTTATTTCGGTTTAAGCTTCTTTGTACCAGCGACACGGAAGAATATTTTTTGTTCATGGATGTGCATCATATAGTAATGGACGGGCTTTCTATGCAGAAAGTTATTCATGATCTCCATGACATCTATCACAATCACTCGCCCGATTTTTCCGAAATAACGTATGCTGACTACGTGGCGTGGGAAGAAGATCATATCCCACTGCTTTGGCGGCAGCAAGAAGCTTTTTGGACGCAGAATGTGAATAGTGGTATTCCAGCTATCGACCTCCCTACAGACTATCATCGTGAGGCTGTATCGAGAAACACCGGTGAACGTCTTGTCTTTCAATTTGACAATAATTTACATCATCGGCTTGACGAATTTTTAATCAATGCTGACGTCTCTCGTCAATCGGCCTTATTAGCCGGTTACACGCTCTTGCTTTCACGATACTCAGGTCAATATGACTTTGTTGTAGGTATACCTGCGCAGGTACAACTGCCGGATCATTTAAGAGGCTTGACAGGGATGCTCACCAACAGTATTCCATTTCGCGTCACCTTTGACCCCGAGGAAACGATGATTGATTATATTAAGCGGACGCATCATTTAGTAGCAGAATACCTCGATCACCGAGGATTACCTTTTGATGAATTGTTGACGCGACTGGATATACATAGATCATTTGGCAGGTCACCACTGTTTGATACAATGTTTTTGTACCAGGGAAATATGACTAGTTCATGGGGCATCGAGGATCTTACCATGAAGCGATATATGTTTGACGCAGGATTCTCGAAATTTGACTTGAGCCTAGAAGTATTCGTGGAAGACGGCAAAATGCATTACGCCTTTGAATACTCGACAGACCTTTTTACTAGAGAGACGATCAGTAGCATGGCAGCATCATACGCGCAATTACTTGCCCAGATGCTGATACACCTAAATAAGCCTACGACAACTTTACATATTGAAGCGAATGACGCGCAAGAAAAGGAACAAAATTGCCTTCTCACCCCAGACCGTTTTGTGTCTGTGGTGACGTTGTTCGAAAACCAGGTACTGCATGCACCCGAAAAAGTTGCGATCCAATACAATAACGCCAACATAAGTTTTGCACAGCTTGAAGATCTTAGCAATAAAATTGAAAGTGCGTTACGGAACCGCGGCGTAAACAAAGGAGACATTGTTGCCTTAGATATGACTCGTTCACCGGAATTGATTGCTGTCACTTTGGCGTGCATGGCAATCGGCGCTGTCTATTTGCCGTTGGACACTGAAGCTCCATTGCAACGAAAAAAATTCATCATAGACGATAGTGCTTGCAAATGGCTGATCATTAATAAAGAATTAACTGACATTGTGAATATTCAGCCACAGGTTCTGGGCGTGCGTCAGTTGATTGTCGAAGGCAAATCAAATGCGATCGCGATTCTTCCCCAGGATGCTATTGTTTCTTCAGATATCGCTTATGTCATTTATACATCAGGAACGACGGGGTCTCCGAAGGGCACACTGATATCTCATGGAAGTCTCGCAAACTATGTAACATGGGCCGCAAAGACTTATCTTAAGCCGGACAGTTGTTTTGCGTTTTATTCTTCTGTTTCATTCGACCTCACGGTTACCAGTATGTTTTGCCCGCTCGTCTGCGGCAGCAAAATGATCATCTACGAGGAGCGCGCGGGCACGCTTAATATAGAAACGGTATTCTGCGATAACAAAGCAAATGTTATAAAACTTACACCATCACATTTAAGATTGGCGATTACAAATAAACTGCTAAAACCTTCGCCGGAGAAAAAAATATTGATTGTTGGAGGTGAAGCGTTTGAGACAAACCTTGCGGAACAGGTGTGGAGGAATTTAGAAAAAAATGTCACTATCTACAATGAATATGGCCCGACGGAAGCGACCGTTGGATGTATGATCTACCGCTTTACGTACGAAGACAAAACACCAACGGTACCTATTGGTAACGCCATTGACTATACAGAGGTATATATACTGGATCATTACTTACGCCCGGCGCCGAAAGGTGTATTAGGCGAAATATATATATCGGGAGCAGGGCTCGCGCAGGGTTATCTGCGCCGGCCCGAATTGACGAACGAAAAATTTATCTCGAACCCTTTCCGGCCCGGGCACATGATGTACAAAACCGGCGATCGGGCGCGTCGACTTTTCAATGGGAATATTGAGTATCATGGCCGCGTGGATCATCAGGTAAAAATCAATGGTCACCGGGTAGAACTTCATGAAATTGAGGCGGTGATTAAAAGCATGCCATCAGTAGTTGAAGCAGTCGTTCTGTTAAATCCAACTTCGCCACCTTCCCTCAGTGCATATTACATGGCATCGGACCTTTCGGCTAACGATATCCGAAATTGGTTGTTGGATCGATTGCCATATTATATGATGCCGGCTCATTGCATAGCAATTGATCACGTGCCATTAACGCAAAACGGGAAGGTAGACGCCACCAAGCTTAGCAGAATTGCTCCCTCATCACCGGACGAGTTTGTGTCAAAAAATGATACAGAAGAAGCCCTCATCAATGTTTGGAAACAAATACTGAATTTGGATAAAATTTCACCTGTGGATAATTTCTTTGCAATAGGTGGAGATTCTATCAAGGCGTTGCAGATAGTTTCTCGCCTGTTTGAGAAAGATCTAATCGTAAGCGTGAAGGATATTCTTGGTTTGCAAACGATTAGAAACATTAGCAAGCAAGTGCAGCGGGTTAGCACATCTGTTTTAAAAGTTAACAACGTTGACGAAGTTGTTGGGGAATTTCACCCAAATCCTATTCAGTCGTGGTTTTTATCACATCGTTTTACAAACCCCAATTGGTGCAATCAATCGCTGTTATTAAATGTATCTAACCACGTGGATGTAGTTCTACTGAAGGAGACTGTGAGCGCATTGATTCAGCAGCACGATTCACTCCGTGTGAATTTAGCTCAAGACGGATTTACATTGTTCTACGATAAGACGACACCGTTAGATAAATTAGACGTGCCAACGTTTCGTATTTCTTCCTGCGACAGACTTCCAATGCTTTGCAATGAAATCAGGATGTCACTCAGGTTAAGTGAAACACCTTTAATCCGTTTTGCTATAATAGACGTCGAAAATGAAGGTAACTTTCTTTTTATCACTGCTCACCACCTTATTATAGATGGTGTATCTTTGCGTATTCTGCTTGATGATCTTACACGTGTTTACGTGGCTTTACGAAATGGAAAACAATTCACACTTCCGGCCAAGTCAATATCTATGAAAACGTGGAGTCAGGAGTTGTTGCAATTTGCGGATAGTCCGGCGCTGACGGAAGACTTGGCGTATTGGGATTTCATGAAGACCACGTCATTCACGTTGCCTTGTGAAAATTACACTGGATCTAGTGGTGGACGAAAGCTTCGTCGTCTGCTTGGCCAGGAAGAAACACAATTGCTGAACGAGGCAACCAAACCCTATCATGCCGATGTTTCTATTCTCTTGAACGCAGCGCTGGTCAGTGCGTTAAATAAATGGACTGGCAATTCAGCGATAATTATCGAGCAAGAAAGTCATGGACGCGTTCTTGATGCACTCAGTGCATCTCGTTCAGTCGGCTGGTTTACGAGTATGTATCCGGTAATATTTACGTTTAGAGAGAGTTGGAAGCACCTTATTTCGGAGGTAAAAGAACAGCTCCGCTCGGTTCCACGAAATGGAATAGCTTTCGGCGCGCATCAATTTCTCGGTTTACAAGGTAAGAATGATCAAACCTATAATACCGAGATCAGGCTGAACTATCTCGGCCATTTCAATAACCCAGACGATCCATCGGTTTTTTCTCTTAGCAATCTTTTTACCGGCGAGGAAACCGATCCAGCCAATCACCTGACTGCCAAAATAGAAATGAATGCCGTGATCGTTAATAACCAATTTCAAGTTGAAGTCGGATATGATTCCGCATTATTCTTGGCGGCTACAATCGAAAATTTGACAGATGGTTGGATCAGGAATGTCCGCGAGATTATACAACACGTAAAGTCAATCGATGAAATTTACTTCACACCATCTGACTTCGGCGCGGTCGCTTTGAAGCAAGACGAACTCGATCTTTTATTTGAAAATGAGATTCATAGATAACTATTCCACCTGTATAACCAGCCTACTTTCACTCTTAGTCGAAAAAGACGATGCTAACAAATATTCTAAACAAAGTTGGGAACACCCCACTTGTATTTTTGAAGTTGGATGAAAATCCAAAGATCAAACTACTTGCAAAATTGGAGTTCTACAACCCAACAGGTAGTGTTAAAGACCGTGCTGCCTGCTACATCATAAACCGGGCACTGAATGAGGGTATCCTTAACAAGGACACGGTTTTGATCGAGTCATCTTCAGGCAATTTTGGTGTTGCCTTGTCTGCATATGCCAAACTTCATAATCTTAAGTTCATTTGCGTTATCGACAGTAATACGTTGCCGATTAATGAAATGCTGATCAAGCTTCAAGGCGCACAAATCATTAAAATCACTGAGCCTGATGAGTATGGCGGATACCTGTTGAATCGAATACGAACCATAAAACAGATGCTTGAAGACAGATCAAACTTATATTGGGTAAATCAGTATGCAAATCCACTGAATGCGGAAGCATATTATGCTTCACTAGGTCGCGAGATATGTATGGAAGCACCCGGGCAGCAAGTTGATTACGTGTTTTTAGGCGTAAGTTCTGGCGGTACTATAACAGGCGTTTCCAGAAGAGTAAAAAAGGAAAATCCAGATGCGAAAATTATTGCAGTAGATATTTATGGTTCCGTCATTTTTGGGGACACGCCAAAAAAGAGATACATACCTGGCATTGGTTCAAGTTTAAGGCCAGAGATTCTTGACAAAGCGATGATCGATGAAGTAGTGTTGGTGAGCGAGTATGAAACGATCTTGAATTGTCGCGAATTACTGGAGAAACATAACTTATACGCTGGTGGATCTTCAGGATCAGTCTATGCGGCCATTAAAAAGTACTTCAGGGATCGACAAATTACAGAACCGGTTAATGTAATGTGTGTATTTGCTGATCGCGGAGAGCGGTATATTGAAACTATCTACAACGAAGAGTGGTGCCGGAAGATCATGAAAGATTCTTTCGCGCCAAGTGTTTTGGCAAATCCATAACGAACAGTCGATTATTTTACCGAAACAAAAACTTAAAACAGCATAGACTATGATCTATATCAGTGATAAAGAACTTAAACAAGTTACCGTTGATTGGGATAAGAGCATCGAGGTGATAGAAGAATCTGTCAAATGCTTGGTGCAAAAAGAATATGCACAACCTGTTAAACCCTATCTGCGATACCGGGATTTAAAGAACCGAATTATTGCAATGCCAGCTTTTGTCGGTGGCCAAATCAATATGTCAGGTATTAAGTGGATCGCCAGCTTTCCAGATAATATTAAAAAGGGATTACCACGAGCGCATTGCGTTGTGATTTTGAATAAGGTCGATACTGGAGAACCGATTGCAATCTTAAACAGTGGATTGATCTCTGCGATACGTACGGCTTCGGTAAGTGGTTTCGTTGTCAAAAAGTTTTTAGACAACAGAGACCGTCAGGATATTACGTTAGGAATTGTCGGCTTTGGTCCCATCGGGCAGCATCACCTTGCCATGGCTACAGCTGTTCTAGGCGACCGATGTTCAAAAATTATTTTACATGACCTCAACGGTGTTGACAGGGCACTCCTTTCAAATGCTGTTAGTGCTAAAGTAGAAGTGGTGGACTCATGGCATGAAGCTTACGAAGTCGCAGATATCTTCATTACGTGTACAGTGTCTAAGGACAGGTATATCGACCGGAAGCCAAAACCTGGATCGCTTCATTTGAATGTATCGCTTCGTGATTATACACCCGATGTATATCCGTGGTTTAAAGATGCAATGATTGTAGACGACTGGGAAGAAATCTGCCGGGAAGACACAGATATTGAACGCTTTCATCTCGAAAAAAGCTTGCGAGAAGATGATGTGTGGGTAATCAACGACTTGTTGAAGACGGATTGGATCAGCTCCGTTGAGCACAGCCAGGCCGTGATGTTTAACCCTATGGGAATGGCCATATTCGACATCGCAATAGCCCAATTGTTCATGCGTTCAATGGAAGCGGACAATAAGGTGTGCGTTTTAGATTAAGATGTTTAAACAATGGTGTATTATTTGGGTATGACAAAAAAACTCTGTTCTGCTAATAATATTCTAGATAGAAATATTTAACATTGGTAGATTGTTCCGAATATGATGAATGCAATAAAATTATTTTTGAGAAGCATCAAGCGCTCCAAGGCAAGCTTTATCATCAACTTGATTGGATTGTCAAGTGGTCTCGCCTGTACTTTCCTAATCTATCTGTGGGTAACAGATGAAATGAGCGTCGATAAATTCCACGTAAAGGACAATCAACTATGTGAAGTCATGGTTTGGTATCAGATCAGCGGTACGCAGGTAACAACGCCAATTACGCCGGGCCCATTGGCAGAAGCGTTGGGTAAGAGTATCCCGGACGTGGCGAAGTCAGTGGCCGTGTTAAAATCAATTCGGATAAATACGATTTCATCTGAAAACAAAGCCTTCAAGGCCAACGGTATATACACCGCAAAAGAGTTCTTCGACATGTTTAGTTTTGATGTTTTACAGGGCAATAAAGAACATTTATTACCCAATGAAAGCAGCATCGTGATCTCGAAGGATTTAGCGTTAAAGTTATTTGGTACTACTGATAATGTGGTTGGCAAATCTTTAGCTTTTGATCAAAAGGAGCAATTTATGGTTTCAGCAGTTGTGGAGAATGTATCTGCTCACTCAACCATTAAATTTGACTTCGTTCTACATCATCAACTCTTTGAAAGGCACACCGGAATTGAGTTTAGCTGGAATGAGTCAATGGCCAGTACGTATATTCTCATGAATGATCAATCGAATATAGATCAACTCAATGCGCAGATGCTAAACTGGCTAGAGAAAGAAGGCGAGGATATCAAGAAAATGAAATTGTTTGCCCGGAAATTTTCAGATGGATATTTATATGGCAACTATGAAAATGGCGTCCAAAGCGGTGGCAGAATTGAATATGTGAAAATATTCACCATTATTGGCATTATCATTTTATCTATAGCATGTATAAATTTTATCAGCCTTTCTACAGCAATGGCATCCAACCGAATGAAAGAGGTTGGCATGAAAAAAGTTTTAGGCGCAAAAAGACCATTAATCATCATTCAACATCTTGGCGAATCAACGATACTCGCTTTCTTGTCGCTCTTTGCAGCGTTAGGATTGATAGCATTGCTACTTCCGGCTTTCAACGAACTCGCTGACAAACACATCGCACTGAGTTGGAGCATTCGTATTGTCGTGACCTTCCTGGTTGTTACCGTGCTTACGGGAGTATTGGCGGGATTATACCCTGCATTCTACATTTCCCGTTTTGAGCCCGGAATAATTTTGAAAGACAATCTAAGCAATTCATTAGGTGGACAGTGGATCAGAAAGGGATTAGTGACTACCCAGTTCACGGTATCCGTGGTGTTAATTTTACTGACGCTGGTACTTTATAGCCAATTCTCCTTGATCCAAAATCGGAATTTAGGATATAACAAAGACGGCATCGTGTATTTTGATATGGATGGAAACGTCAATGAACACAGAGAGGCGTTTCTTTCTGAATTGAAAAAAAAACCAGGGGTACAACAAGCCTCGTCCATTTATGCGCTTACGACAAGGAGTAGTTTTTTTGGTTCAGACGGAAGCACTGGACATTTGAACTGGCCAGGAAAAGATCCCAATGAATCCATAAATATGAATTATCGTATCGTCGATTATGATATGATGGAACTGTTGGGTATGGAAATAAAAGACGGTAGGTCATTCTCTAAGGAATTCAGTACACAAATACGAGAAATCATTTTTAACGAGTCAGCAATTAAAGCGATGGCGCTTAAGGAAAATCCCATTGGCATAGAGATTGAACTTTGGCAAATGAAATATAAAATAATCGGTATTGTTAAAGATTTTTATTTCGAATCCATTCATGCAGGTAAAGTAAAGCCAATGTTTTTGATACAAGACCCCAGTCGCCTAAATACGGTAATGGTAAAAGTGAATACAGCAGGATTAGATGGAACGATCAGCGGAATCGAGAAATTTCATAACCAGTTTAACCCAGGATACCCCTTTGTATATAAATTTCTAGATCAAGATTTTCAAAACCTGTACGCTACTGAAAAAAGAATATCGGTTCTTTCCCATTATTTCTCTGGGTTAGCAATTCTCATCTCTTGTTTGGGCTTATATGGGTTGACCGCGTTTACTGTAAATAAGAGAAAGAAAGAAATTAGTACAAGGAAAGTTTTGGGTGCAAGTGCATTTGAGATCACCATGCTCCTATATAAAGACGTCTCAAAACTTGTCCTCGTTTCACTGATAATCGGGCTACCCACTGGTTATTTTTTAGCCAATAACTGGCTGGAAGGATTTGCCGAGCGCATTAATTTAGAGCCATGGTTCTTTATTGCTGCCGCCTTATTGTCGATCACGCTCATGTTGATTGCCTCGGGCGTACAAGTAGTACGAGCGCTGTCTATCAACCCGGCAGAGTCGCTTCGAACCGAATAGCTTATATTCGCATGCGGGTGTTATCTGCCTGGATATACAAACACAGCAAGAGATTTTTATTTGATTGCCATTGAAGCATAGTCTTCGTGTGCGTTAGCAATCATTACATTAGCGCACATCAAATACCGCTGTCTTTCTTGTTAACCAGGTCCGGTGATCAACGCATGGCTGTCTGGAATATATTTCTGTAAGACAGCGAAAAAAAACATTCTAGACTTTATTGTTTCTCACGTTGCACTATGACGAAAACATACCGCAAGTCAAATATTGAAGAACTGGTTGAACTTAGTTTGGTTCAAAGAGGCAGACTGTTTCAATATTTGAAGGATGCAGATGAAGCTTCTTGTAATGCACAGATAGTGCTCGCAATAGACGGGCCGTTAGACATTAAATTAGTCGGGCTGTCGCTCAGCCACGTGCAGCAAAGTAATCCGGCGCTTCGGTCGGCATTCATCTGGAACGCTCCGGCAAATCCACTTCAGGTTGTATTTAAAGATGTAGCGCATGAATTTGTCGTTAAGGATTTTTCGTTGAAACGCGACAAACATACGTTGTGTGCCAATTATTTTGAACAAAATCGAGATAGGCATTTCGACTTGACAAATGTGCCCATACGGTATGGTGTAGTGAGACTTTCCGATAACTCTCATCTATTTCATATTACCCATCATCGCATTTTACTTGACTCTGTAAGCGTGGCCACTTTACTCAAGGATGTATTATTCACTTATGATAGCTTGTTACAAAATATTACGCCGGCTTGTCGCTCAAAAGTAAATCTTTCTGAAATTTATCAGTCGCTATCAGGAAACATTAATCAGCAAGTTGCAAATCAATATTGGGCGGAATATTTAAAAGATTACAATATTGTGAATGTAAGTTCACGTAACACTAGTATTGAGAAAGAGAAAATAAAAACCATTTATGTTGCGGCCGGAGATTTGTACCTCGATTTATTTGCTTCGACAAATGACTTGAGCAGGGAGTCGATTGTGTGTGCCGCTTATGGCTTGTTATTACAAAAGTATTTATGCACGGATGATGTCGTTTTTGGTATACAAACATCCTATCGCGAAAACGCACATAATATTGAAGATGTCTTAGGAAACTTTGACAATATCTTACCAGTTCGGATCAAAGACGAAAAAAATGTATCCTTCTTGAAGACTGTTAAGGCGGTGAATAATCAGTCGATCAATCGGAGACCGCATCAGAATATATCTTATTTTGACCTTAAGCGAGCGGCCGGTATTCGCGCAATACAAGAACTGTTTGACTCTGTGTTGACGTTCGAAGATGCACTCTTGTACAACACGATATCTAATGACGCCGCCACTTGCCGTGTACGGTTACATTCAACGAATGAGAACGTGCACGTGCCACTTCACATTCAAGTTTCATTTGAGGCAGGTCTTCATATTGCATTCAGATATCACACTGGGTATGTTGATGGTGAAATGGTTAAAGCATTGTCCACCCATTTGCCAGTAGTCATTCGTGCAATATTGGATGATCCTTCTAAGTCGCTCAACGCGATCCAAATTTTAACTGATGAAGAACGGCAAACGTTATTGTACAAATTTAATAGTACTAGAACTGAGATGCCTGAGGATAGGGCGATTATCGGGTTGTTTGAAAAACAGGTGAGGGAAACACCCCGAAGGCTGGCAGTATATGATGCGGCCGGGTCATTAACCTTCGAAGAACTTCATAAGAAAATCAACCAGCTAACATCTTTCTTACAAACACAGGGCGTGGATAAAGGTGATGTGATCGGCTTATTAATGGACCGTTCCATTGATTTCGTGGTCAGCAGCTTTGCTATATTGAAAGCGGGTGCGCTCTACTTGCCAATCGATGCGGGTAACCCAGGGGAGCGAATAGGATATATTCTCCGTGATAGTAATGTGAATATTCTCCTTACGAAAGAAAAAATAATTAACACTAAGGATATTAGACTTTCTTGTCGCGTGTTTTGCTATGAAAAATTGCTGCCTGAATTGGAGCATTTTTCAAATGCTGCATCTGAAAGCCGCGAAGGAGAGAATGTTTATGTAGTCTATACATCGGGATCTACAGGCACGCCCAAAGGTGTAATAGGTTCGCGAAGCGGACTATTGAACCGCTTGCATTGGGGATGGAGGACTTATCCAACACAGGAAGGGGAGGTTTTTTGTCTAAAAACCAATATCGGATTTGTCGACCATGTGGTTGAAATGTTTTCACCATTGTTATCTGGAGTGCCGTTAAGGATTTTTTCAGATGATGAAGTATTGGATGTGCCAAAAATGTATGCGCATCTTGTTGATGAAAAGATTACAAGAATTTTGGTGGTACCGACTTATTTGAAAGCACTGATTTCATTGAAGCGCAAAGAAAAGCCAACGGCCCACTCACTGAAGTATGTATTTTGCAGCGGTGAGCAATTACCCGCTGCACTGGCAAGAAAGTTCTACGCAGAATTCAGCGAGGTGTTGTTGGTAAATATTTACGGATCAACGGAGGTTAGTGCCGACGTTACTTATCACAACGTTGAAAGGTACGATGTAGAAGACGTACTGAAATATTTTAAGAGGTATACGCTTGCTTCAAATAATTTGTTTACTACTCACAAGTGTCTAGCGGTAGATGATGAGAGTATTACTTTTCCCAACGTTGATATTGGGGAACTGGCAGAAAATTTTCAGAATGCAAGCGTATCCGAGTATCCCATAAGTATGGAAAAATATTTCTCTGATTTTCAAAGGGACGTGTTGCCTTATTGCGTAGATACCGCATCCCCACGATTTATCGGACATATGACGTCGGTATTGCCGGATTATGTACATGATGTCAGTAAACTAATTTCACAACTCAATCAGAATCTTGTTAAAATTGAAACGTCGAAATCGCTAACATTTATTGAGCGGGAAGCGATTGCGATGTTACATTCTGTTTTTTATTCTTTTTCAGACACTTTCTATAATGAGCATATTCAAAAATTGAATTCTAATCTCGGAATTATTACAAGTGGTGGCAGCACAGCAAATATGTCTGCCCTTTTGAGCGCAAGAAATAAATTACTATTCAGTACTGCGGGTCAAAAGTTGTCTGGCAAAAGCATCTATCAACAACTCCAGGCAAGTGGCTATAAGGACTTTGTACTCATCGGCTCGCGCTTAATGCATTATTCTTTTCACAAGGCGGTATCAATGCTTGGTCTGGGTACGGATAATATATTATACGTGAAGAATGACGCAGAAGGGAAAATCGATATAATGGATCTTCAGGAAAAGATCGACTATTGTTCGGAGCAGAAATTATTGATCATTGCCATCATTGGCATAGCCGGAGCCACAGAGACTGGCTGTATTGATCCATTGAACAAGATGGGAGAAATCGCGAGAGAGAACAATATTCACTTTCATGTGGATGCCGCGTGGGGTGGATTGATTAAGTTTTCAGATAAGTATGCAAAACTATTGGGTGGCATCGAACTCGCCGATTCAATTACTTTTTGTGGACATAAGCAACTATTCCTTCCGCAAGGAATAAGCGTTTGCTTATTCAAAGATCCGCATCAACTTAACTACAATTCGACTGTTGCAAGATATCAGGCAACGGCCGACTCTTTTGATTTTGGTCGTATTACCTTGGAAGGATCAAAGCCAGGGCTGTCGTTATGCTTACATGCTTCGCTCAGGATATTGGGAAAAAAAGGCTACGCCTTGCTATTGGACAGGGGGATTAAACTGGCGAATGTATTCGCACGAATAATTCACGGAACAACAAGCTTGGAATTAGTCTCACATCATATTAATATTTTAAACTACAGATATATTCCGGCGGCGTTTCGTGAACGAGATTTATCGAAATTATCCGCCGAGGAAACATCAATCATTAATCAAATCAATTCAAAGATTCAAGCGACACAATTTTTAAAGGGTAGAACATTTGTCTCAAAAACAAAAATCAGAGCAATTGATGGACATGAAATTGTTGTATTCCGGGCGGTTCTTTCCAATCCATTGACAACGCATCAGGATTTGGAATCTGTGATCAATGATCAATTTTCGATTATTGACGAATTATATGGCGAAAAGAATACAATTGATTTTATAGGAGATCTCTATCTGGATGATCATGATGATTCACGGGAAGAGGGGATTCGTGGAGTACCTATTGGAAAGCCAATTTCGAATACGAAAATATTTATTCTAGATAAAAACAACGGCCTGCAACCCGTTGGTGTGGTGGGGGAATTGTGTATTGCCGGAGCCGGCGTTGCCGACGGGTATCTGAATAATGATGCACTTTCGAGTGAAAAATTCATAGCTAATCCTTTTCAAAAAGGTGCTTTGTATAAAACGGGTGACTTAGCTAGATGGTTAGTCGATGGCAGTGTTGAATTTCTGGGAAGACTTGATGATCAAATAAAGATTCACGGATACCGCGTTGCATTGGGAGAGATCGAAAATAAACTAATCGCATATCCAGAAATTACCGATGCTGTCGTAGTAGCAAAAGATAGACGGGGAGAAATATGTCTGATCGCGTACTATTCCGCAGAACTAGAAATTCCGCATCGAGTGCTTAGAAATTATTTATCAAGCTACTTGCCTGAATACATGACACCAACGCATTATATTCATTTAGACAAGATACTGGTTACTTCGACGGGTAAAGCGGACCGTAAAGCACTTGCTGAACCAGCATTCAAAGCTGAGGAGAATTATGTTCCTCCTACCACCGAACGTGAACGACTACTGGTTGATATCTGGAGCGACCAATTAGGAATATCCAAAGAAAAGATCAGTGTCAATAGATGCTTTTTCGAGTTGGGTGGCAATTCGTTAAATCTGTTAGTCTTGCGTAAAAACATTGAAGAGAAACTGAAAGTGAGAATATCTGTCGCGGACTTATTCAAGTATTCAAATATTCAGGCAATTGTGGCACATATGGACCATGCTTCTTTCCGTGAGGATCATAATGATATTGAACTCAATGTGTTGGAAATAAACAGTTACTATCGTGACGTGCGATAGTTCTACCTGTAATTTATCAGGTGTCATTAGTAAATGCAGAATTCAAATCTTTTAAATCAGTTTACATAAATGGCTAGTAAAATGAACAAACACAGTTTGACGGTAATATCTGTCTTTCTCCTCCCTACCGTATTAATCCTTCAAGGTCTGTGCAATGAAGCGCGGGCACAGGAAACATTCAAAGTTGAAGGTCACATAGTAAAGGTTTCAGAATTCGATTCGCAAGTCGAAAGGATACTCAATGATGCGAGTTTACCTGGGTTGTCGCTCGCTGTCATCGATCAGGATCAGGTTGTCTTTTTCAAGACTTATGGATATAAGCGTTTGAAAAAGTTAAAAAATGGAAATTTTGTTGGAAAACAAAAGGTGAATAAGCGCACCGTGTTTGAAGCATGTTCCTTATCTAAAAGTTATTTTGTTTTTGCGGCCCATAAATTGGTTGATCAAGGCATTTTAAAACTTGACACCCCACTCTACAAATATCTTGAATATCCGCGGCTAGCATATGACGATCGTTATAAAAAGATAACTGCGCGAATGGTGCTTACACATTCTTCGGGCTTGGAGAATTGGCAGTCGTATAATAAGCCCGATACATTGGAGATCGTTAGCGCGCCAGGTGAACAATTTGTCTACTCTGGTGAGGGTTATGTTTATCTGTCGAAGGTAGTTGAAAAGCTTTTGTCAAAAAGTACGGAGCAATATATGAAAGAGCTGGTTTACGAACCACTTGGTCTTGACCGGACATTTACTACTTTTTCTAAAAATGTTTCGCGGCCGACGAATCATAGCTTAGGCCATGACTCTTTCAAGCAATCCTATCCCAAAGAAAAGAATAAGAATCCCAACATCGCAGGTAACATAAGCACAACTTCAGGCGACTATGCAAAGTTACTAATTGGAATATTTGGAGGTGGTCATTTGTCGAAGGCTCGCGTGGCCGAACTTATCGGTGGTGGTGTAAAACTTGACGAGAATTTATTCTATGGACCAGGATTTTCATTGTTTTATGAAGGTTGTGATACGCTGGTCTTTCAACATGGGAACAATGAAAATTTCAAGGGTTTTGGTGGTTACAACGTCACACGAAAATCTGGCTTCGTCATGTTTGTGAACGGGCAACTAGGTGATCTTATTCGAAGTGCAATGAATGAACTTGTCTTCAATATGAAGGAGAACGTTTCGGATATCACACAGTATCCGAACCTCGTGTTTGAGGTATTGAAAGTCTACAATGAGAAGGGTTACCACACCGCTTTGAATAAATTGGAAGAGACCCTGACCGTTAAAGCGAGCGCAGTGTCTCATTATGAATTGGAAGAGCTCCAACATCTTTTTCAGAAAAAAGAACCGGCATTTTCTGAATACATTGGTGAAGTCTTGAAGACGCGCTTTGCAGACCAATCGGGCCGCAATCAAGAATGAGAAAATTCAATTCATGAAAGCAAATCTTGTTTATGTTTTAGTTGCGCTTGCTATGCTTAGCTGTGGTAAGGAGAAAGTTGAGCAGGTTGATATAGATCAATTAGTAAGGAGAATGACTGAAGCTTCGGGGGGCGACTCCGTTATTGCTTCTATTCAAACACATGTTGCCAAGTATACAAGTGAATGCGAGGTGGAAAAAACTACGTCAACAGTAACGTTTAAACGGCCCAATAAAATACGGATTGATGTATTTGATATGACCAACACTTTGATTTTCGCCACTGCCACCAACGGAAAAGAGGCGTGGGAGTATGTTCCGATGCAGGGTGTGAGTACACCTCACAAGATCAAAACGGCGGAACTCATCAGTTTAGCCGAACACTGGATTGATGAATGGCGTCTATATAAAAGGATCGGGTTGAAAATTAAACACTTGGATGATATTGAATTGAGTAATCATCGAAAATGTTACAAAATGCAGATAACAGACAGGTTTGGGATCGAATCATTTTATTACGTGAACAAAGAGACCTATTTGATGGCGCGAATCGATTATCCCGTGATTGATGGTGTCACTGGCAGTTTTAATGGCGTATCCATACATGATTTCAAGGCATATGGTGATATCGATGTATTGTTTCCAATAAAAGAAATCGAAGACGAAAATAAAATTATTCAGTTGATGAAGTTCGTCAATAACACGGACCTGCACGATTCTATTTTCGAAGTGAATCGAGTAAACATACCTGCAACTAGTCGATACCTTCAACAGATTGCCGAAAATGGTCGCGTTGTAAACGAACTACCACACCTGGCTCAGCAGTAAGTAACATTTATCTTAAGTCACATTTACACATATAGAATCGCTTTCGCCCTCGATGAAACTGGATAAGAAGAATATTTTTGATATTTATCCGCTAACGGAAGTTCAGCATGGAATCTTATTTGAAAGTTTTAAAGATGGCCTGGATAAGACCTACGCAGTGCAATTATTCCTCGGCTATGATTTTCTATTAGATAATACTAGGTTTGTAGAAGCTTGGAAAAAAATATTTACAGACAATGAGTTGCTGAGAGCTGTTGTCCGGTGGAAACAAATTAGTAAACCTATTTTGGTCATTCTGGACGATGTCAATGACCGAATAAAGTTCCAGTCGAGAAACAACGTAGTCTTTAATGGTTTTAAATCATATGCTGAGGTTCATTGTGTTGAGCCGATAAAGATTGAAAAGGAAGTTTTTACCGTTACACTACATCATATCAATAACCACAAAAGTCTTGTGGAAATTAGAAGTCACCATCTTATACAAGATGGTTGGAGTACTTCAATTCTGATTAATGAATTTGTAAAGTACTATTTGGCTGAGAATGATACACGGCCCCCAAAAACGCTGTTTAAGGAATATATTTCATTCGTTCAATCACAAAAGACCAATCAACAATCACAATACTACTGGTCGGCTCATTTACAGGGTGTTGAACCAACACGTTTGATTGAAAATACAGGAAAGGTTTTTTCTGAAGATAAATATGTTAGGTCTTTTGATTCGGATTTCCATTATGCGATCAGACGCTGCGCGACTGAACATAGCGTCAGTTTGCCAACAATACTCCACTTAGGGTGGGCGATGGCGTTGAGCGATTATCAATCTCAAAACGATGTTGTTTTTGGATCCGTTGTTTCCGGAAGGCCAGCGCATATTAAAGGTATTGATCACATGGTAGGTAATTTCATTAATACCTTGCCGTGCAGGATTTGTTTTAATCCTGAATTGTCAGTTAGGGAGGCGCTGCAGGAGCTTCAAAACAACATGTCAGCGCGAACTGAATTTGACTGGCAGAGTGTTGGTGAGATAAAACAAATTGCAGGTATTGATTTAAATTCAAATCTATTCGATAGTGTTCTGATTATTGAGAATTATCCATTTAATAATGCGATCCTTTACGGGGAAAAGTTCAAAGCATCGTACGCCGAAATGAAAGAATCGGCCAGTTACCCATTGGATATTTCAATTCGACTCTTATCGGAAATTGAGGTTGACGTAAAGTTTCATTCGGATAAAATATCGGCCGAGACAGTTTCGTTTCTTATCGGTTCGTTTAAGAATGCGTTGTCGTTTATACTTCTTGATTCGGAGGTACCAATTGTTAGTTACAGTGCTATTACCGCTGAGGAAAAATTTAGAATATTAAAAGAATTTAATAAACCGGTAAATGTCGATATCTTGCCGGCGAAGTCTATTGCAACCCTTTTTGACGATCAAGTATTTCAAAGACCCGAGGTAATCGCACTTGTTTCCGGTGATGTTAAGTTAACATACCTTCAATTGCAGAAGTCTGCAAATGCGCTCGCTCGCAAGTTAAAAAATAGTGGTGTAAGGAAAGGTGAAGTAATTGGTGTATACACAACGCACAATGTTAGTCGCATAATTTCATTGTTGGCGATACTGAAATCCGAAGCTGTGTTTCTGCCCATTAGGCTAAAAGAGCCGCTGGAAAACGTTCATGCGGCCATGGGAGCTTGTGCATCTACTAAACTTCTTGTAGAGCCAATTTTTGTAGAAACGTTTTATAACAGTGCGCTATTTGCAGACACGACACTTATCTCCACCGATACGCACGAAGACTACGAAAAAAAGGCAATTCAAAATGTTTCCTTCGATCGCGTCGCGTCCATCTATATATTAATGACTTCTGGTTCTACGGGCACGCCAAAGGCAGTGTTAGTTGATCAACAAAATTTACTCAATACCATACAATGGTTTATCAGGGAATATGATATAAAGCCTGGGACGCGTATTCTTCAACTTACAGACTATACTTTTGATCCCAGTTTTGAGGACATCTTCGGTGGGCTAATTGCAGGTGCTGAGATACATTTGCCGACGTTGGATGTTCTTTCCGATTCGCGTGCGTGCTATAACTATCTGCACGAGAATGAGATCAATATAATTAATTATGTCCCCTCCGTATTGTATGAGATACTAGGGAACAGAGAGAAAGTTAATTCCATTCAAGTGGTAATATCCGGTGGGGAGGAATTGAGCGAGACAATTATGAATGAATTATTAAACAGGGGTTATACACTGTACAATAACTATGGACCAACTGAAACAACGATTGACTGCCTGTTCTCCAAATGTGATGTGGGTAAAGTTAATCTAGGAAGGCCGATAACAAATGCCTACTGTTTATTACTCGACGTTCGTAATCGCCTCACGCCGATCAATCGTGTTGGCGAGATTTGTATTGGCGGGCTCGGTGTGTCGCCCGGATACTTGAACAATCCCTCACTGACGGCGGAAAAATTTATTGCAGATCCCTTTAACCCTGGTCAGCGCCTATATAAGACTGGAGATTTTGGAAAATGGCAGGAGGATGGTACGATTGTCTACATGGGTAGGAGAGATAGTCAAGTAAAAATCAATGGTATTCGTGTTGAACTCGGAGCGATTAAATCTACCATCAACAAAATCAACGAGGTGTTGCAGTCAGAAGTTCTTGTTGCCGGACCAGGTAAGCGATTAGTAGCATTCATTCAGTGTAAAATGGATCAGTTCATAAGCGAAGAAGGTGTGGTAACGTTTCTTAGTAAGTCGCTAGCGCCGCATATGATACCCAAAGCCGTTATATTCCTCGACAAATTTCCGCTCACCGCCAATGGAAAAACAGATGGCAGGGAATTATTAAGAATTTACAATGAGCGCAAAACAGCAAATGTTTCTTTAGCGCATAAACGTGTTTCAAGCTATTCGGCTAGCTTAATATCTATCTGGGGTACACTATTGGAAATTGATGATGTTGATCCCGATAAGAGTTTTTTCGAATTGGGCGGCGATTCATTCGGGTTGATGAAGTGTGTAAATCGCGTTAATGAATATTTCAAAATTGATTTGCCGATCTCAACTTTCTTCTCGTATCCAACCATTACATTATTGGGTCAGCATATTCAGAATATCAAGGAAGACAAACTAGCAATTGAAGCCACGCCAACTGCGCGGTTCGAGGAAGCAAAAGAGAGGTTGTTATTAATCCGGAAGAACCGATGAAGCAAAGAGAATACAATGGATTGGAAATTGCTGTGATTGGTATGGCTAGCAGATTTCCAAAATCTAAAGATATACAGCAGTTCTGGAATAACCTGATAGCAGGGAATGAATGCATTACCATTGATAAAGTAGAAGATGGCAGTGGTTTAATAAAAGCGAAGGGCATTCTTGAGGACAATGAGTGTTTTGATTTTGATTTCTTTAATTATTCACCAAACGAAGCCGAATTACTAGATCCACAGATTCGTGTCTTGCATGAATGTACATGGGAGGCATTGGAAGATGCAGGATACAATCCGTTCACGTATGGTGGACTGATTGGCAACTTTGTCGGAGCGTCTACTAACCCAACCTCGGATCTTAATCGTTTTCTTCATGACAAAAATGGGTGTCATGAATTGTGGTCGAATCTTTTATATTCCGACAAGGATTTTATCAGCACCAGAATTTCTCATAAACTGAATTTAAGAGGGCCAAGTCTTACCTTAGATACAGCCTGCTCAACATCACTAACTGCTATTGATGTAGCGTGTCAAGGCCTCCTAACAGGGAAATGTGACATGGCTGTGGCAGGCGGTATATCCATTACCTATCACGATGAGAATGGCTATGTTTACAAAGATGGATTTATCAGTTCGCCTGATGGTCATTGCAGGGCCTTTGACGAAGATGCAAAGGGGACAGTAACTGGAAATGGTGTAGGTGTCGTTATCCTGAAACGACTCGAAGATGCATTGAAGGACGGTGATAAAATTGATGCTATTATTCTTGGATCCGCTGTCAACAACGATGGCGTTACTAAGCAAGGTTATACGGCGCCGTCACGTGAAGGGCAAGTAGGAGTCATACGTAGTGCGCACCAAATGGCTAGTATTTCTTCAGAGACCATAAGCTATATCGAAGCCCATGGCACAGCCACACAAGTTGGTGATCCGATAGAAATAGATGCACTAAAAATTGCATTCAATACAAATAAAAAAAATTACTGCGCCATCGGTTCAGTGAAGACGAATCTTGGTCACTTGGACGCTGCTGCAGGCGTTGCTGGGTTCATAAAAGCGGTGCTTGTCTTAAAGAACAAGCAGATACCACCTACCCTTCATTTTAAAAAACCAAATTCCAAATTTGATCTTAGCAATAGTCCGTTCTACATTAACAGTGAACCCATAAAATGGGGTGATAGCCCGCTGCTGCGGCGGGCAGGAGTAAGCTCTTTTGGCATAGGGGGAACCAATGTACATGTTGTCTTAGAAGAAGCGCCTAAGGTAAGCCATGATGCAAGCGTTAGGAGTGATGTGTTTTTGTTGTCAGCGCGCGTAGTCGATCAGTTGTTAGAAGTGAAAAACAATTTTGAGACGTATATCGACTCAGCGGCAATTGATGCACTGGCGTTTAATGACGTGGCGCATACACTCAGAACAGGGAGAAAGCATTTTAAGTACAAGATTGCAATACAAGCTAGTTCCATTAACGATTTAAAGGAGAAGTTAAAAAAATATCACGTCATAGAGAAACGCACCCATAGTCGCGCAGTAGGAAAAACTGTTTTTATGTTTTCCGGTCAGGGAAGTCAGTACCTGAATATGACAAAGGAACTCTATCAACAAAACACGTATTACCGGGAGCAGTTGGGCCATTGTATCACGATTTTAAATACCATTTATAATCGTGATATCAAATCAATTTTGTTTCATGATGGAGATAATGGGCCAACTGAAATCAACAACACCTTATATACACAACCCTTTTTGGTCGCGGTTGAATACGCAATGGCAAAGTTGTTGATGCAATGCGGAGTTCAACCTGACATAGTAATTGGTCACAGTGTTGGCGAATACACGGCAGCATGCATAGCAGGCATTTTTAGTCTTGATGATATGTTGACGATCGTATCGAAAAGAGCAGCGTTCATGGGTGATTTGGAGAAGGGCAGTATGCTGGCAGTTAATATTGAGAAAGATAAGTTGCTGAACGTTCTTCCTGATGATGTAACACTCGCTGCAGAAAATTCAAACAAACAGATGGTCATATCAGGCTCGTTCACGTCAATTGCTGGTGTGAGGGAAATACTTCAGCAACAGCAGTGGGCTCATTCGGAGTTACACACATCGCACGCGTTTCACTCCCGGATGATGCTTCCGATAGCGGAAGCGCTGGAAAAGGAGATTGCAAAAATGACGTTGCATCCTCCTTCTGTTTGTTACATCTCTAATGTTACGGGTAAAGAGGTGAGCTACGAAGAAATCAACAAGCCAAGCTATTGGAGCGATCAGATGACAAACACTGTTCTCTTCAAAGAATGTATTCTTTCAGCAGTACGCGCAGGTGCCACACAATTTATGGAGGTTGGGCCAGGCATCGCTTTACAAACTTTCGTCAAGGCGATCGACAATGATGTAGAGACCACCGGATTTGTAAGACATGCTAAAGAAGCCGTAAACGATGTTGCGTATTTTCTTGAGAAACTAGCATCGTTGTGGGAGCGGGGGAACAAAATTGACTGGAATGAAGTGTTTCAAAAACAGCCGCGAAGAAAAGTGTCACTCCCCACATACCCTTTTATAAAAAATCAAATTCCTGTTCGTCGCATTGATTTTAATACTATTACAGAACATGGAAATTTTCAAAAAACCAGTGGAGATGACACCCTCAAATATTATGCACCGATATGGACACAATCGGTTATGTCAAAAAATACGCAGGACAATGTAAGTGTATCAGTTCTTATGCTCTCCTTTGATGTTAACAAAGACGCATCATTGATCGAGGGGATTAGGCGAAGTTATCCTGAGTCTATGCTCATAGAGTTGGGAAGTCACTTTTGCGAAAATTCGACCGACCATCTAACGATTGATGCGATAAATGAAGAAGGTTACGAAAAAGTACTTCTTCAATTGATGAAGCGAGGTCATGACGAGATCAAAATCATACTTTTTGACAATCAGCCTGAAGAACTATTAAATGGTACGCCATTGGCGGCATTGCAGGCCTTTTCATTTTTAATTAAATCCTTGACGGCATCAACAGGATTCAAAAAGAAGAATATTTATGCCATTACGTTTAATCTTCAAAATGTTTTGAATGAAGCAGTGGCTGACGCCTATTCATCAACGTTGCTCGGTGCGTTGAAAGTAGTTTCTTGTGAGCATAACGAGATCAATTGTACGTCTATTGATATCGATCGCAATGAATTGTTAAACGAAAACCTTTTAGTCGTAGATAAACTAAATTCTGAGATAGCGGTAACGCCAAGTGACATTGTTGTGGCATACAGAAAGAACATCCGCTGGGTGCAGGATTTTCAAGAAATTGTGCCGCATGTAAACACTACTAAACTCGAGCAATCAGGTGTTTATGTGATCACAGGTGGTGTAGGAGGAATGGCGTGTACGATTGCTGCGTATTTGCTCGAAAAGTACGCCGCGCATGTTGTACTCATTGGCAGATCTAACTTTTTACGCAATGCAGATTGGTCGTCTACCGAATGGGTAGATGCCCTTGATGTAAAGTATCAACCAGGCGTTAAAAATCTAATCGCCAAGTGCCAGGCAAGCAAAGGTTCTTTGATATCGTTTCAAGCGAATGTATCTGAATTGGAAAGTGTTCGTGATGTTTTCGAGCAGGTCACTTCTACAAGAAAATCCATCGACGGTATTTTTCATACCGCAGGTGTGATTGACTACGGCGGCGTCATGCAGCGACGAAGTTTTGATTCGTTACGAGAGGTGATGCTTCCAAAAGTGCAAGGAACAGATAACCTTATTAAATGTATCGAAGCAAGAGGTGTTAAACCTGGTTTTCTTTTACTCTTCTCGTCGAATGGAAATATCTTTTACGCTTATAAATACGGTCAGGCCGGCTATAATGCAGCGAATGAATATATGGATGCTATCTCCTCGGTACGGCGCTCGGCGAATACTGACATCAAAGCTATCAACTGGAACGATTGGTATGACGTGGGCATGACAGTTGATTCGCTCAATAATAAATTCGATAATATTTCAAACGATGATTTTCGTGCAAAGATTGATGACGGTATAATGCCGGAAGAAGGTATGGCAGTTATTGAAAATATATTGAATTCCTCCCTTAGAAGGGTGGTCATTTCGAAAAAAGACGTGAAGAAGGAGATAGCGAATATGAACTATCTGCTTCAGAACAACAAGTCGGCATTGTGGAGCGGCCTCTTAGAACATTCGTCATTAGGCGGTAGAGCTTATAAAAGACCTGCATTGGAAACACTATATCAGTCGCCGCGCACGGTTGTTGAAGAACAAATTATAGAAGAGTTGGCGAAATATTTAAAGTACGAAAGTATAGGTGTTTATGATAATTTCTTTGAATTAGGCCTTACTTCATTAGACCTTGTGCAAATAAGCACCAGGCTTAGTGAAAGACTTAAATCAGATATTAACGTAACCACGTTATTTACTTACCCAACTGTCGACTTACTGACGGGCAAACTGGATTTTAATGCAAAAACTGAAAATCCAACAACATTTTACAGCAATGCGGATGACCTGCAAAATTCACTAGAACTTTTTAAGTAGAATTTTAGTTGGGTAAATCATTCAAAAAAACACCATCCTTTTACCAGGAAAATGAAAGACACTACTACCTCAAGGACAGGCCTAGAAATTGCCATTATTGGTATGAGTGGTCGTTTTCCAGGAGCTGCCAATGTGTATGAATATTGGCAGAATCTCCTGCAAGGCAAGGAATCAATCTCACAATTCACGAACGTAGAGCTTCAACCGAATGTTTCGGAAGATCAGTATACCAAGAAGAATTATGTAAGTGCAAAGGGTTATTTGAATAATATCGAATATTTCGATGCAGCGTTTTTTGGATACCATACGAAGGAAGCCATTCAGTTGTCGCCTCAAAGCAGAATATTTCAGGAATGTGTATGGGAGTGCCTTGAAGACGCAGGCTATAATATTCAAAAGTATCCCGGCTCTATTGGAGTTTATGCTGGCGCGTCCTCCAGTCTCGTCTGGCAGTTGCTAACTAATTTTAACACAGCATCTCAAACCGATGTATTTAATGCAGCCCTGCTCAATGACAAAGATTATTTGAGTACCCGTACATCCTATCAGCTAAACTTAAAAGGGCCAAGCATAACCATTAATACCGCTTGCTCAACTTCGCTTGTGGCGATTCATTTGGCGTGCCGGGCCTTGTTGACACGCGAATGCGATATGGCCATAGCGGGAGGCGTCTCTGTTTCGCTTCCGATCAAAGCTGGTTATTTGTATGAAGATGGAATGATAAATTCACCCGACGGACACTGCCGGCCTTTTGATAAGGGCGCAAACGGAACCGTGTTTAGTGATGGCGCAGGAGTGGTATTGCTGAAGCCACTGAGTCATGCCATAAGAGACAAAGATAACATTCATGCGGTCATCCTCGGTTCGGCAATCAACAATGACGGAAGAAGCAAGGTAGGTTTCACTGCACCCAGCACGTTAGGGCAAGCCGATGTGCTCCGCCAAGCCTACAATGTGTCAAAGGTATCACTCGAAAGCATCAGCTATATTGAAGCTCACGGAACGGGAACTCAAATTGGTGATCCAATTGAAATTGAAGCGCTCAAGTCTGTCTTTAAAAATACCAATTCAGTTGTGCTGGGTTCGGTGAAAAGTAACTTGGGGCATTTGGATGTGGCTGCCGGCGTAGCGAGCTTGATTAAAGTGGTGCTCGCGTTAAAAAATAAGACGATACCACAAACGCTTCATTTTAATGAATTAAATACAAAAATCGATTTAAAGAACACCTGCTTTTCAATTAACCGTCACGCTGTTGATTGGCGCAGCGAAGATTGTGTGCTACGTGCGGGCGTGAACTCCTTTGGTATCGGTGGGACCAATGCACATGTTATTGTGGAGCAGGCTCCATCGTTGAATGGAGATGAAATGGAATTGGTGAAAGATAACCTATTGTTGTTTTCGGCTAAAGCAGAAATTTCACTTGAGAATTATTTAAAGCAGATAAAGAAATATGTCGAGGAAAAGGAATTTTACTTAGAAGATCTGGCCTTCACGCAAAACTTTGGAAGAGCATGGTTTGATGTACGCGCGGCAATTCATTTTTCAAGTAAAAAAGATCTTGTTAATAAGGTTGATCAATTGATTGAAAATAAATCTTATGCACATATTGTAGCTAAGCAAAAAATAATCTTTGCTTTTGCTGGTGTTGGTTCTGAATATCCGGCAATGGGTGTTGACTTATTTAAGAACGTAAAGCTGTTCAGGGAGATAGTGGAGGAAATAGCAAGTGATACCGTACTAAAAAATAATCAAGTTGATGTTTCTGATCTTTTGTATGGGTCTCAAGATAATTTAAGACGGTTTGAAGAAAACAAAGAAATTGCACTGTTTACATTCGAGTACGCGCTTGGAAAATTTTTGATCGCTTTAGGGATCGAGCCCTTCTTCATGATTGGGCACGGTGTCGGCGAATATGTTGCTGCAGTGATGAGTGGTGTACTATCACCCGGCGACGCTTTTAAAATTTTATTTGCAAGAAAGGAAATTAACAGGCAGTTTGAGGTTCCTGCATTGTTAAGTATAAACGCTGGTCTCAATGAACTTGCCCCTCACCTTACTGACGAAATATTTGTAGCAGCGTGCAATGCTTCAACAAGCACTGTTGTAGCGGGTGTATCAAGTACGCTTGATCAATTTAAGCAAGTACTCGCCGGTGTAGGCATCCGTAGTATACTGATTCCCAATACGCAAATATTTAACGCAGGCCTGAGCCGGAATGAATTGATTGCATTTGGAGATCTGTTACATACGATCAAAATAAACCCACCTACCATTCCTTACCTTTCGTCCATCAGCGGAAGGAATATCACCGAGGAGTCGGTGGTAAAGCAAGACTACTGGCTTGATTTGATGACGCAAACCATCCGCTTTGACGAAGGTATCAGCGAACTTTTAAAATATGAACATACAACCTTTCTGGAAGTAGGTCCTTCGATGGTGATTAGCGCATGGATAAATAGGAATACATATAAATTGCCTAGCCAGTATGCGGTAAGCGTTGTGAAGAACAGACACGAGCGAGCTTCTGACATCAATAAGTTAAATGAACTCCTCACCGAGTTGTGGAAAAGAGGTGTTGCCATCAAGTTCGATAAGGTAGATCATTGTATGGAGGGAAAGAAAATTAGCATGCCGACTTACCAGTTCGATAAAAAATATAACTGGGTTGATAGGGAAATCATAGACCTACATAGTATGGCGGAGAGGAATTCCTCCGTGCCGGCAAAAATGGAAAACAGTTTTACTACAAAGCATGAAATTGAGCAGCAGCTTCTGAATATATGGAGTGAAGTCATTGGCGGAGCTTCTATTGATACCCGAAAAAATCTTTTCGAAATGGGAATAACATCGCTTGATGCGATAAATGTTCATCGAAAATTAAAAAGTCAAATAAATATTCAAGTTGAGGTCACAGCGATGTTTGAGCATCCGACAATTGAATCATTCTCAGAGCATTTATTGAATCTCACAGAAAACTAATTATACAACATCAAATTTATCTATTTTGAAAAACAAGGTGCAGCACATTAGTGATACCGATATCGCTATTATCGGTATGTCAGGAAGGTTTCCGGGCGCAAACAGTATAAGTGAATTTTGGGAAAACCTGAAGCACGGCGTCATTTCAATAAAACGGTATTCCGATGAAGAATTGATTGAGAATGAAGTGAACATACTTGATCTTGAGAATCCCAACTACGTTCGCGCAAAAGGTACGATCGAAGATGTCGAATATTTTGACGCATCATTTTTTGATTATAGCAGTCGTGAGGCAGAGATCCTAGATCCCCAAACGAGGCTTTTAACAGAATTGGCGTGGCACGCCCTTGAAGATGCCGGCTATGTGCCTGATAAATGCAAAGACGCGATTGGTGTTTATGTTGGCATTACCAATAACTTATACTGGCAACTGAAAATGATTGCGAGTGGTAAAATTACCGATAATGAAACGCTCGGTGTTGCAATTTATAGTGAAAAGGATCACGTAAGTACACGGATTTCATATAAGCTGAATCTAACCGGCCCGAGCTTTACAGTTGAGACCCAATGCTCTACTTCACTTGTAAGCTTTCACTTAGCATGCCAGGGAATTTTAAATGGTGAATGCGAAATGGCGATCACTGGAGGAGCTTCAATTAATTTCCCTAACAAAGCTGGATATATCTACCAAGAAGGATCAATCCATTCGAAAGATGGTATTTGCCGTTCGTTTGATGACAAAGCAAATGGTACGGTTTTCAGTGATGGTGCTGGCTTGGTTGTCATTAAAAATGCAAAGAAGGCAATTGTCGATGGTGATAATATTTACGCCATCGTGAAAGGCTCGGCCATCAACAATGACGGACAAGACAAGGCTGGTTACACAGCCCCTAGTGTTACGGGTCAAAAAGAAGTTATCACGAAAGCTTATAGGAAAGCTGGCATCAATCCGGAAACAGTCACCTATGTGGAGACACATGGGACAGGAACTGCTATTGGCGATCCTATTGAGGTGGAAGCACTCACTCAAGCATTTAATACTACTAAGCGAGGTTTCTGCAGAATCGGATCTGTCAAGCCAAATATAGGACATCTTGATAATGCGGCAGGTATCGCCAATGTCATCAAAGTGACACTGGCTATTAAGAATAAACTGATTCCACCAAGCGTAAATTACAATACGCCAAATTCGAAGATTAAGTTTGAAGAGACGCCATTTGTTGTAAATGATTTATTAAGTGAGTGGAAGGAAAACAATGAGCATCCAAGAAGAGCAGGGGTAAGTAGTTACGGTGTTGGTGGAACCAATGCGCACGTCATTTTGGAGGAGTACCTTCCAGAAAATTCGTTGACGCAAAACACAAATGTGCTTCAACTCATTCCGCTTTCCGCAAGGACGGAGCGCTCCTTTCAATCTGTTGCATCCAACATCGTCAGCTTTCTGAACAACAAGAACGAAGTTAGTAATGCAGACCTTGCCCATACAATGCAGAATGGAAGGAAGGATTTTCAGTATAGGGGATTTATTTTAAGCCGTTCGATCCAGGAGACAATTGAAAAATTGCAGACAGTTCAGACACCATCTGTTGCTGAAAAACCAGGCGATATCAAAACCATATTTTTATTTCCAGGCCAAGGTGCTCAGTACATCGACATGGGGCTTGAGCTCTATCGCGAATGTAAACCTTTTCGTGATCTGCTGGATGAATGTTTTTCGATCTACCAGGAAATTACCAAGGTAAGCCTCCGTGATATTGTCTTTAGCGAATCACACGATGCAAATGCGTTGATTAACCAAACAAAATACGTTCAGCCGTTGCTTTTTTCGTATGAGTATGCGCTTGCTACACTTCTCAAAGCGGCAGGCGTGAAGCCGGATTACATGATCGGGCATAGCATCGGAGAATATACTGCGGCGTGTATTAGTGGCGTATTTAGTCTTAAGGATGCAATGAAGCTTGTGACTAAACGCGGTGCGTTAATGCAGTCCTTACCAAAGGGCAGTATGATGGCGTTGATGATGGACCCAGAGGCGTTGCCTAAGATTTTACCAAAAGACATATCAATAGCCGCCGTTAACGCTACGAATATGTGTGTAGTGTCGGGAACTACTGAAGCCATTGATGCTTTTGAGCAGACATTAAACCAACAAAAAATAGAAGGTCGGAGACTTCACACGTCACATGCATTTCATTCGCATATGATGCAACCCATACTCGATGAGTTTGAACGTGCTTTTAAAGAAATACCGATCAATGATCCTCAAACCCCATACCTATCAAATCTAACGGGGAGCTGGATACAGAGTGATGAAATTAAAAAGCCTTCTTACTGGTCTGCGCATCTTAGAAATACAGTACTGTTTAAAGACGGCCTAGAAAAGTTGGTTGAGATAAAAAACGCCATCGTCATTGAAGTAGGTCCTGGAAATACGCTTGGTACTTTTTTTAAACGACTGTCTGCCGACGCAAGGAACAAGACGAGCTATAATACGCTACGGCATCCACAAGAAAAATCGTCGGAAGTGGAAACGTTTTACACGTTGCTAGGCAAGCTGTGGCAAAAGGGATTACCGATCAACTGGAGCAACTTAGTTGGAAGTACCAATAGTAAAAGGATATCGCTACCGGCATACGTTTATGAACGCAGCAAACACTGGGTAAAAGGAAATGTTTATCAAATGGCACAAGGGGTAGATGCTGCATCAACAAATCAGCGATTGACTGAGAAGTTACATAATCGATGGATCTATAGGCCGGCCTGGGTAGAAACGTTGCCTAAAAATGTATTCACAGAAGGAAGCCGTGAGAAAGCGTGGCTGGTATTCTCAGATGACAGTGCTTTTGCCAATTCCTTCATTACACACGCATCCATCAATTTGTCAGGGAAGTGTGTTGTTTTAAACGGTCGGGCGTTCAACAAGGAAGCACATCGTTATGTGTTGGATGCATCGAGTAAGGGTGATTATAAACTCCTTTTTGAGGATTTGAAACGTGAGATTGGTGACAAAGAAATTAATATTATTCACTTCTGGTCACTCAATTCAAACAATAGCTCCGACTTATCTACGCAAAAAGTAAAGGAGATTCAGACGAAAGGTCTCATGAGCATTTTGTACCTCGTGCAAAGTGTTAGCACGGTGCTGCCAAAGAATAAAATCAACATTAAAATCGTTTCGAATAACATACATAATGTAATGTATAAAGATTTGTTGAACCCATTAAATGCTACCCTGCTGGGCGCAGTGACTACGGTTCCGATCGAATACAAAAATATTAGCGTATGTAGCATTGATCTTGATAATCGTCATTTGAGCAATCCTTCATCATGTCAGGATGTTTTACAATCGCTCATTGTGCATGACACGACAGAGAATATAATTGCCTTGAGAGATGACAAACTCTATATGCGTACGTTTGAGACTGTGCCGTTTAAACACGATGATAAACTTACAGCAATTATAAAGGACAACGGCGTTTATCTCATAACCGGGGGCTTAGGTGGAATCGGTATTGAATTGGCAACATATCTGTCGAAAATTAGAAACGTAAGATTAGCGTTAATTGGCAGAAGTGATTTTGCCGATAGAAGCAAATGGAACCAGTTAATGAAGTCTGGTGGTGATATGGCGGAAAAGATTCGCGCAATACAGGAGATTGAAAAGAACGGGTCGCAGGTATTGGTGCTTAAAGGGAACGTGGGAGATAAAGAAAGCATGCTAAGCTGTATTGATAAAATAAACCACGAATTTGGCACCGTTAATGGCGTATTACACTGTGCAGGTGTGGCGGGAGGAAATATTATCCAGACCCTTGAGCCTGAAAATATCTATGACACCATGGGGTCGAAAATTTTCGGAACACTCGTGCTCGATGAGATTTTGAACCTCTCTAATCTTGACTTTACAGTGCTGTGTTCTTCAATAAGTAGTATTACCGGGACGTTTGGGCAGTTAAGTTATACGGCATCAAATTCATTCTTAGACGCGTTCACACATTTTAGAAATTCCCAGGGTAACAAGAATGTTATTTGCTTTAACTGGGATATATGGCAGGAGGTGGGCATGGCGACTAAAGCGATGCGCGAACTGAACCGTGAAGATAATTTTAAGATAAGTGCGGAAAACATTATTGAACATCCCCTATTTGCTGGCGTTACGCATAAAGACCGGGAACGCGTATATATATCGCACTTGAATCCTGCGCTTCATTGGATGCTAAATGAGCACAGAATATTAAAGCAACCGGTGTTACCCGGTGTTACCTATATAGAAATACTCGGCCTGATTGCCTCGCGAGAACTACAAAGCCAGCGGTTTAAAATTAAGAATTTAAGTTTTTATGCGCCACTGACGGTCGATGAGAATACAGAGAAGAGTTTATACTCAATTATTCGTGAAGAATCAGGCGCATATAACTTTTCCATTCAAGAGCGGTATGGTGATAAAAAAGAAGGTGTCTGTGTGAAGGGCCAATTTCAATACGCCGATGAATTGTCAACGATCTCTATTGACGTTAATGAATTAATTGCTCGCTGCAAAGTAAAAACGATCAATGACGCAGCTAAGGAAATCAATAAGGACACGGCATTTCTGGAGTTGGGTCAGCGCTGGCGTTGTTTGAAAACTATTCATTTGGGAGAAACAGAAGGCGTTGCCGTGATTGAAATGCCAGATGAATTTGTAGATGATTTTGTCGACTACCGTTCGCATCCGGCCATGCTGGATATTGCCTTCAACTATTTCGCGGCGTGGAAAATAGGACAGAGTGAATACTTGCCCTTTTCATACAAAAATCTGAATGTATACAAGCCCGTTCCTAAAAAATTATATAGTCATATACAACAAAATGAGGCGATAGACCAATTGAAGGAAACTTTGTCATTTAAGGTTAACTTGATTGATGAGGCTGGTGAATTGGTTATTTCGATTGATGAATACACGCTGAAAAAGGTGTATAGTGAAAGAGTTAAGAGCGATAATAAATTCAACAGTGCTATACCGGGTCAGAAGCAAAAGGACAGTAAGGACGAACTTATTCAACAAGGTATCAAGAGTGAAGAGGGTGCTAAGATATTTGATGTTGTGGTGTCAAACTTTCTAATGACCGGCAGCTCGGATTATGCACAGATGATCGTTTCGAATAATAATTTGAATACCATCCTTAAACAAGAGGACGGCGATGCGTATTCATACTTCAAAACCAGCGAAGCCAGCGAAGATCAGCCAATGACGGACAGACCCGAGTTGTCGACATTGTACGAAGATCCGGTGACCGATGTTCAGAAAAAAGTGTGTGGTTTCTTTCAGACTTACCTTCGAATAAATAGGCTCGGCATTCAGGATAACTTTTTTGAGCTTGGCGTGTCATCATTGGATGTCGTAGAGATTAAAATTGGTATTGAAGAAAGTTTTAGTATCGAGCTTCCGGTGGCGGTGATATTTGAGAACCCAAGCGTAAAAGCGTTGAGCAAGTATATTGCCAATGAACTGGGCGAACAGTTGGAAGAGGAATTAGTCACCACTGACGGTGTGGAAAGGTCCGTCAAAATTCAAGAAGGGCGTGAATTATTACAACGACGTCTTCAAGGTCGAACAATGAATTGATACCCTAAAATTGTCATCAATGTGATGACGTTAATAGAAACTTTCTCTGCCTTATCTGGCCAGCACGATTGCCTTACATAATATCTAATCATTAGACTTGGAATAGTCCGCTAACAGACCAGTTGCCGTGATGCGACAATAAGTGGTGCCGAAGAAATGGCAAGAGCCAGCCTTACATGATATATTTTTTTACGCCCATAGTACATAATTCAAGAGACAAATGGAAACAGTAATACAGGATGAAACCGGTTTTGAGATTGCCGTAGTTGGAATGGCTGGGCGATTTCCAGGTGCAAAGAACATCCATGAATTTTGGGAAAATATAAAAAGCGGAAAGGAAAGCATAAGGTTCTTCACAGACGAAGAGTTGAAGGAATACAACATCGACCCGGGTGTTCTCAAAAATCCAAATTACGTAAAAGCTAAAGGCTATCTTGATAACATAGATGAGTTCGATGCATCTTTTTTTGGATACAGTCCAATGGAAGCATTGAAAATGGATCCTCAAATTCGGGTTTTTCATGAGTGCGTATGGCATGCGTTGGAAGATGCAGGTTATTACCCTGGTAATTACCGTGGCCAAATTGGCCTTTATGGCGGTGGCGTGAGCAGCCTTCAGTGGCAAGCAATATTATTCTCAGCGCTTGCCGATAATACGTTAGATTGGATGTCGACTGAGTTGATTAGTAATAAAGATCTTCTGACAACACGGGTGTCATATAACCTTGGCTTAAAAGGTCCTAGTTTTTCTATAAATACACAATGCTCTACCTCGGTTGTAGCAGTGCATCTGGCTTGCAATGCGCTGCTCGCCGGAGAATGTGACATGGCGCTCGCCGGCGGCGTTTCAATTAATTTACCACCGAAGACGGGATATACGTATGCGCAAGACATGATCATATCACCCGACGGGCACTGCAGGCCTTTTGATGCAAAGGCAAGTGGCACAATATGGGGTGATGGTGTCGGCGTAGTTGCTTTGAAACGTCTGCGCACGGCGATTCAAGACAAGGATAAAATATATGCAATTATTAAAGGGTCTGCCATCAATAATGACGGTGATTCAAAATCAAACTTTACAGCGCCAAGTGTATCCGGTCAATATCAAGTAATCAAATTGGCGCACCAGTTTGCCGATGTCAATCCGCAGACCATCGAATATATAGAAACGCATGGAACGGGCACAGCGTTAGGTGATCCTATCGAGATAGAAGCGCTTAAGCGGAGTTTTAATACCGATAAAAAACAATTTTGTGGCATTGGCTCCGTAAAGGCAAACATCGGTCATCTGATTTCTGCAGCGGGTATTGCCAGTTTTATTAAGACCGTACTAGCTTTACAAAACAAGCAAATTCCACCATCTATCAATTTTGAAAAACCCAATCCAAAAATTGATTTTGAGAATAGTCCATTTTATGTAAATACTGAACTAAGAGACTGGAAATCGGAGTACAAAGTGCGGAGAGCAGCTGTGAATTCCTTCGGAATCGGTGGCACGAATGCCCATATTGTTCTTGAAGAATGTTTGTTTGAAAACAAAAGTAGTGAAGGCGATACAGACAACAATCTCAACGTGCTGGTGCTGTCGGCTAAAACCAATCCTGCGTTAGTGGAATTGATTACTGAGTATAAATCATTAGTTGCAGATAAAACAGTATCGTTGGATAACCTCGCATTTTCGCTTCAAACGACGCGCAAGCATTTTGAGTATCGTACTGCCATCACCTATAGCGGAAGAACAGACCTCATTAAAAAAATAGATGCAATAAATACGCAAGAGGGCAAGGATGTTTTCCGGTTAAAAGAAATTCCCAACATAACATTTATGTTTCCTGGGCAGGGATCCCAGTTTAAAAGCATGTGCAGCGAGCTATACTCGGCTTATCCGGTATTTAAGAATGAGGTTGACGCGTGCGCTGAGATCGTCAAGAAGTATTTCAATGTGAATATACAGATGTTGCTTTTTGATGGAGCAACACTGTCAGATAGCAAAATCAACGAAACCCACTATGCCCAGCTGGCCTTATTTGTGGTAGAATATTCGCTCGCAAAGTTATTGATGTCGTGTAATGTCAAACCCAATGCATTGATTGGTCACAGCATCGGTGAATATGTTGCCGCTACGCTCTCTGGCGTAATACAGCTGCAGGATGCAATCCGGTTGGTGGAAGTTCGCGGCAGGTTGATGCAATCTTTGGAACGAGGAAGTATGGTTAGCGTCATGGCAGACATGGTGGACATCGAGCCGTACTTGCGTGGGAGTGTGTCAATTGCTTGTGTAAACAGCTCTAGGTTAATAACACTGTCAGGTAAAACGCCAGATATTGATGATTTAATAATTCAGTTAGAATGTACAGATCTTCCCTATACGAAAATTAAAACGTCCCATGCCTTTCATTCCTCGATGGTGGATCCTATCGTCGATTTATTTGTGGATGAAGTTAGAAAAGTCACATTGGCAGAGCCAACGTTGCCCTACATATCGAATATGACCGGTGACTGGATTACAAAAGACGAAGCGACAGATCCGCTCTACTATGGAAAGCATTTGCGCCATTGCGTTCAATTCGAGAAAGGAATCTCCACCATTCTGAATACAACGCATACCACATTTATTGAAGTTGGGCCTGGTAATGCGCTGACTGGCTTTGTAAAACGACATCGTATTTTCAATGCCAATCACACGTTGGTCGCTACGGTAAGACAAGAAAGAGAGTCGGTGAACGATTGTCAAAAGTTCCTTGACGCCCTTGGCAACCTTTGGAAGAATGGCGTAGACGTTGACTTTAAAAGTGTATTGTATCTTGAAGACCGATCGCCCGCTAAAATCCGGCTGCCATTGTATCCCTTTCAGCGAAAAAGATTTTGGCCGCAGTCGAATATCGACCAGTTTGTGGAGATAGGTCGTGAAGATAACGCGATGGCGAAGAAAGATATAAACGATTGGTTTTATCATCTATCATGGCAAAAGTCGTATCTGCCTTTAGATATGGAACTGGGCAAGCATTCTTTCAAATGGCTCATTCTGTTGGACGACAAAGATTTTGGAGATTATCTGCACCTTCACCTGGAAAAGGAGAATCAGCACGTTGTTTTGATTTATAAATCAGACGCATACGAAAAGTTGGATGATGGCCGATACCTGATAGACATAAAGGAGCAAGACCATTTTTATCATGTTTTTGAAAATGAGTTTTCGAAGGGTAACCAATTCGATTTCATTGTAAACGCGCTCCCGGTTGAAAAACCAACACCACTCAATGTCTTTTCACGTGCGTTGGAAGAAAATGTGTTCAAGAACTTCTACAGCAACTTACATTTAGTAAGGGCGTACGCCAGGGTTTCAGGAACGAAGAACTTGAAACTATTAACACTAACCAATAATACTTTTGAGGTCACCGGGAACGAGATTGTCGATCCTTATCATTCGTTGGCGATTGGTGTAACGAAGGTGGTGCCTTCCGAGTATTCGATGGTTCAATGCAAGTTTATCGATACTGACCTTTACATCGTTGAGAAAACCAATTACCAAAACGTTTTGCAACAGTTAGTAAGAGAAGTATTGAAGATGGATGAGAAGAGCATTGTTGCATACCGGAATAATATCCGTTGGGAGCAAGTTCTTGTAAAACGCGCGCCAAACGGCGCTAACACCAGCAGTATTTTGATCCGCGAAAATGGCGTGTACGTCATCACGGGTGGGCTGGGAATTTTCGGCTTCAAATTTTCGGAATATCTTCAAAAGCATAACATCGTCAAACTTGCACTCCTAACCCGGTCTGTATTTCCCGATAAAGGCTGTTGGCATCACTGGCGAACATACTCATTGGCAGAAATTCTCAGCTTTGAAAATTTGTCCGCAGCATTTGGACTGGATCGGAGGGATGTCGCGCTTGAGATACGTAAAGACATTTATAATAAAATCATTAAAATTGGAAAAGTAGAGGCGGCCGGCGCCACCGTAGATGTCTTTCAATGTGAAATCTCCGATGACGTCAGCGTAGAAAACTGTTTCAGTCTTATTGAGAAAACCCTCGGGCCAATTAATGGTATAATTCATGGTGCCGGATATTATCAATATACACCCATAGCAAGTTGTGCATACGGTGAAATAAATAGTATTCTTTCCCCAAAAGTACAAGGTACACTCGCACTCTTTAGCTGTCTTAAAAATAGATGCGTTGAGTTTGTAATGCTGCATTCTTCTTTGAGCGCTGTGATTCCCCTAAAGGATTTTTCAGCCTACTCAGCCGCTAATTTGTTTCTCGATGCGTTCGCAGCTTATATGAATTCAGTTGGTGGCGTGAGAACGGTGGCTGTGAACTGGGATATATTCAAGCTTCGTGAAGATGAAATTGGTGCCGTTACTGCCGAAGAGGAAGAAAACAGCAGGCGATATTTAAAATTCCTTAAAGATGGAATTGGTCATGAAGAAGGCGGAATGCTCTTTGATAGGGTGCTACATGAGATTAATACACAAGTAATTATTTCGCGTAACGATCTCCTGAATGTTCAACGCATCATCGATATGCAAAACGATCATGTAGGTACAACAGAGCCCACGAACAACAATGCGCGGACGTCAATTTTCAAGCGTCCTAATCTCACTGTTCAATACATGGAACCTCAAAGCACTCTGCAGGAAGAAATGTGTATACGGTGGGCTGAAGTTTTAGGATATGACAAGATAGGGGTGCTCGACGATTTCTTCGAATTGGGTGGCAATTCCTTGCAGGCTCTAACAATTATTAATCGCCTTAGTAAGGAGAAGAGAGTTGATTTGTCGTTTTCTGAATTTTTTAAGAAAACGTCGATTGAAAGCCTTGCCGCCTACATAGTGGAAAGGAAGAAGAACAATACTACACCCTTTCAACAGACAGCGATCGAGCGTACGGCAAAGAAAGACTTCTACTGCTTGTCTTCCCCGCAACAGCGTATATATTTCCTGTACGAGATGGACAAGGGCTCACTCGCTTATAACATGCCGGAAGTAGTGGAGTTGTTGGGTACGGTGGATAAAGATAAATTGGAAGACACCTTTAGAAAATTAATTCATCGGCATGAAAGTTTGCGGACATCAATTGTGATGAGGGATGAAATGCCTCATCAAGAGATAGCAGAAGAAGTACCGTTCTCAATCGAATATTTTGAATCAGACGAATCGGGTGTTGAAACCATCCTAAAAAAGTTTGTTCGGCCGTTTGATTTAACGCAAGCACCGTTATTGCGCGTCGGACTTATAAAGATTGTCACAGGCCATCAGTTATTATTGATTGATATTCATCATATTATCAATGATGGCGTGACCCGGGGAGTATTGATCAAAGAATTCATGTCGTTCTACAACAACGAAGAACTTCACGCACTCACATTACAATATAAAGATTATGCAGAGTGGCAGCAATCGCATGATCAGAAAATGCTATTGCTTGGCCAACGCGATTTTTGGAAGAGTCAATTCCAGGACGAGATCACTGCCTTGAATTTGCCGATGGATTACGTAAGACCTAAGGTGAAGACTTATGCGGGTAGTACCTGTTCATTCTCCCTTACTTTCGAAGAAACAAAAAAAATCATTGCCACCGGTGAGGCTGCAGGTGCCACACCATTCATGACGTTGTTATCAATTTTCAACATTCTTTTAAGCAAACTAAGCTATCAGTCAGAAATAACAATTGGAACCGGCGTAGCAGGACGGGGTCATGCTGATTTGGAAAGTGTCATAGGAATGTTTGTCAACTCGCTGCCACTGCGTAATTACCCTAAACCCGATTTGACGTTCCGTGAATTTTTATCGGACGTAAAAAACAGAACCCTTGCTTGTTTTGATAATCAGTTTTATCCTTATGAGGAGTTGATTAAAGAGCTGAATATTCCGCGCGACACCAGTCGTAACCCGTTATTCGATGTCATGCTGGTCTACCAGAACTTCCCGCTCAGGGAGTTAAGCATACCAGGGCTTACTTTAAAACCGCGTCAAAACTCATCAGGTATTTCGAAATTTGATCTTACGCTCGTTGTTGCTGAGGCTGAGGGTAAACTATCGTTCGATTTTGAGTATGCGACGGATCTGTTTAAGCGTGAAACCATCGAGCGGTTCGTTGCTTATTTAAAGCAAATTGTCTATGCGGTCATTAATGAACCGAACATAAAATTGGAGGCAATAAATCTCCTATCGGCTGATGAGCGAAACAAAGTGCTATATGAATTCAACGACACGAGTGTGCCGTACCCGAAAGACAAAACAATTATACAGCTGCTTTTGGATCAAGTCGAGAGAAAGCCCAATAACGTTGCCTTGTCTGATGCAAACACAAGCCTCACCTATAAGCAACTGTGGGAACGGACTGATCAGTTAGCTGATTTTTTAGTTACCCATGGTGCTGAAGGTAAAATCATTGGCGTATTTGCTGATAAATCCGTAGACACCATCGTGTGGATCATCAGTATTTTAAAGAGCGGCGGTGCGTATCTCACATTGGATATTAATAGTCCGGAAGAGCGATTGAAGTATATGTTGGACGATGCGAATGTTAACATCGTTGTTGCCAACAAATTTGTTCCGGAAAATATCAGTAAAGAGTATGCGGTCTTTCAGACAGCGGTGATTCAGGCTACACACAAGCAGTACCAAAGAAATGTGGGCATAACACGATCGCCGGATGATCTTGCCTATGTCATGTATACATCAGGTACCACAGGAAGGCCGAAAGGTGTAATGGTCACCAACCGGAATGTGTTACGATTGGTTATCAATTCAAATTTTGTAATACTGAATAACACAACAAAAGTATTGTTGACGGGAGCAATGACTTTCGATGCCACCACATTTGAAATATGGGGGGCATTGCTGAATGGTGGTTCACTTACCGTAGTGCCGGAGAACGTGGTTCTGGATTCTGATTTGTTACGCACAGCCATACGTGAGTTCGACATAAACACGATGTTCATAACAACCACGTTGTTTAACTATCATGCCCAGGAGCAACCTGAAACTTTTGAAGGGTTAAGAATCCTGATGGTGGGCGGCGAGGCCCTAAGTCCTTTTCACATCTATAAAGTAAAGGAACTGTTGCCTAAACTTCAATTAATTAATGGTTATGGTCCCACTGAGAACACGACCTTCTCTACAGCATATTCAATTGTTGCACGACATGAACACAACATCCCTTTAGGTTCGCCAATTGGCAATTCATCGGTATACATTCTTGATGCTCACCACCAACCTGTCCCTATAGGTGTACCCGGCGAATTGGTTGTGGGTGGCGACGGTGTTGCGCTTGGTTACTTAAACAACGATGTGCTTACAACTGAGAAGTTTATTGATAATCCTTATAGGCTAGGTGAACGAATGTATAAGACAGGAGACTTGGCGCGATGGTTACCTGACGGCCGTGTCGAATTTCTTGGACGGCTAGATGACCAGGTCAAAATCCGCGGATATCGAATTGAGTTGGGTGAAATAGAAAGTCAATTGCGAGACCTCGCGTGGATAAAAGATGTTGTTGTACAGGTGAAGGAAAGGGCGGGCGATAAATATCTTGTGGCTTACTATGTGGCAGGTGAAGAAACGTCATCCCTCGAAATGAAAAATTATTTGTCCTCGCGTCTACCTGACTATATGATTCCGTCTCAATATGTTCGGCTGGAAAGTATCCCGATGACGGCAAACGGGAAATTAAATCGGAAAGCATTGCCTGAGCCAGAATTCGTCATTGAAGATGATTATGTGGCACCGTCTGGTGAAATTGAAGAGGTGCTTGTAGAGATCTGGAGTGAAATTCTCGGTATCGACAAGAACGTTATCAGTGTAAACAAAAACTTTTTTGAGTTGGGTGGTAACTCTATAAAAATCATACAGCTAAAATCATCTATCAATAAACGGCTTCAGTACACCATTTCCATGGTAGACTTATTTAAATGCACTACCATCTACTCCATGGTGGAGTTTATTAATAACGGCGAAATAAAAAACGAGAAGCTTGAGTCTGCAATAGATGCTGAAGTTTCTAACATGGAAGATTTAATCAACTCATTGAACTAGACCCTTAACTTTGTATGCGTAATTACAATGGGACGGAAGTTGCCATTATTGGCATGGCCGGCCGTTTTCCTGGTGGCAATTCAATTGATGAATTCTGGAACAACTTAAAAAATGGTGTTGAGTCCGTTAGCTTTTTCACAGACAAAGAGCTGCAAGAATCAGGAGAAGAACGCGCTGCCATAGAGAGTCCGGCATATGTAAAGGCAGGCAGTTATCTGCAGAATAAACAATTTTTCGATTCGGCCTTCTTTGGAAAATTTCCCAATGAAGTTGCCATAACCGATCCACAGATTCGAATATTTCAAGAGTGCGTGTGGCATGCCATGGAGGACGCCGGCTGCAATGTTTATGAGGGCGATAGAAAAATAGGTGTTTTTGCAGGAGGCTCCTCGAACCCAAATTGGGTGAATTATGCGGTGATAGCAAACCAACAGAATCTCGTCGACGGCCTTTCGATCAGATATTTAAGCAACGTTGAATTCCTTTGTTCTAGCACGTCTTATTTATTCAACTTTAGGGGACCTTCTGTCTATTTGAGCACCGCTTGTTCAACGTCATTGGTCGCTATTCAAAAAGCTTCGATGAGTCTTTTATTGCAAGAGTGCAACATGGCAATTGCAGGTGGCGTCTCTGTGACCAATAAGTCGAAAAGAGGATATTATTACCAGGAAGGAATGATCTTTTCAAAAGACGGGCATTGCCGCGCATTTGACAAGGATGCAAGCGGAACGATATCAGGAGAAGGAGTTGGTGTTGTTGTTCTCAAACGACTAAAGGACGCAATCCGCGATGGCGATAATATTCATGCTATCATCAAAGGAAGCGCTATTAATAACGATGGTTACGGTAAAGTTGGTTACATAGCACCTAGCATTGAGGGCCAATGTGAAGTGATATTGAAAGCCAGAAAAATGGCTAAGGTAGAACCAGATAGTATTACCTACCTGGAAGCACATGGCACGGGTACAGTATTAGGCGATCCGATAGAAGTTGAAGCATTAAATCTTGCCTTTGGTAAAAGTGACCGGAGATACTGCGCAATAGGTTCGGTAAAGACAAACATTGGTCATCTCGATGTGGCCGCCGGAGTAGCCGGATTGATCAAGACTGTATTGGCATTAAAACATAAACAAATACCACCAAGCTTAAATTTTAACGAACCCAATCCCAATATTAATTTCGGCGACTCGCCATTTTATGTAAACACCCAACTTTCCAATTGGACAAATGACAAGTACCCTTTGCGTGCCGCCGTTAACTCTTTTGGTGTAGGTGGAACAAACGCGCACGTTGTTCTCGAAGAGGCACCCGTGAGAACCTCATCTTCAAGCAGACCCTTTCAGGTGTTAACAGTGTCGGCTAAAACATCAAGTGCACTTCAACGAAATGTCGTGAACTTGAGAAGTTACCTGGACGAAAACAAAAACACAAACCTCGCGGATGTAGCGTACACGCTTAACACTTGCCGTCTCACTTTTGAATATCGGAAGGCGATTGTTTGTCATAACATTAAGGATGCCATCGAACAACTATCTTCAATCGCAGACGAGAAGGCGCACGATACGATAAGGACAAAGGAAGAGAGAAGCACAACCGTATTTATGTTCCCTGGGCAAGGGTCTCAACATGCAAAAATGTGTTTCGAATTGTTCAGTCATGAACCGGTGTTTCGCGATCAAGTTCAGCGCTGTTTCGACATCGTACAGGAGCAATATGGGAAAGACATGAAAGCAATTATGTTTTCTGATGTTGACGTAAAAATCAATGAAACTGAATTTACACAGCCAGCGCTTTTCATAGTTGAATATGCCTTATCTCGTTTGCTGGTGCATTGGGGTGTACAACCCGATGTGATGATTGGCCATAGTATTGGTGAGTATGTTGCAGCGTGCCTAAGCGAAGTGTTTACGCTTGAGGATGCATTACGGCTTGTTGTGAAACGCGGCGAACTAATGCAACAGATGGAGAAAGGCACGATGTTGGGTATTTCAATTTCTAGTGAAGCCCTCACGCCTTATCTGGAAAAATATAATACGGTTTCGCTTGCGGCAATAAATAGTCCAAACGCTTGTGTTGTTTCAGGATCAGCGTTATCAATAGTTGAAATTCAGGAGTTCTTGGAACGTGATGGTTTTAGTTGTAAGCAATTGCAAACATCACACGCCTTTCATTCCCACCAGATGGATGCAATGTTGGCGGAGTTTGTACGAGAAGTTGAAAAAGTAACGATATCCCCTCAGAAGATACCGTTTATTTCTAATGTTACTGGTAAGCGCGCTGCAGATGAGGATCTGTTGCGGCCGAAATACTGGGCTGATCAACTTCGTTACACGGTGAAATTTTCAGAGGGCATTGATGATATTATGCAGGAAAAGCACAGTGTATTTTTGGAAGTCGGGCCGGGGAAAACATTGGGTTCTTTTGTTGGTGCAAATAAGAATAAGAAAGAAGGACATAGGGTGATAAATCTTTTACCCAAGTCAGCAGATTTCGGTAATAGCTTCGTGCAGGTGTTGGCAGGTTTAGGAAAACTTTGGTTGAATGGCGTTCAGCCAGAATGGAAGAATTTGTATGACCATGAAGTACGTCAGAAATTATCACTCCCCGGTTATTCTTTCGACCGGATTGAGTATCCTGCCTATGTAGATGCTGAAGCCATGATCAAAGAAATGATCTATGATCAGCCGCTTGCCAAAAAAGATATTTCAGAATGGTTCTATGCCCCGACATGGCAGTTATCTAAGTCGGTAGTAAAACCTTCTACGGTGAATTTTCTCAACGTGATCTTCTTAGATGAACTGGGTTTTGGAGAACAGTTGAAAAAAGATATAGTCCAGAAGGGCGGAGAAGTTGTTGTGGTGGATAAAGGATCGGCTTTTAAACATGTTACTAAAAATTGTTTTGAAATTGATCCTCAGAATGAGGCTGATTTTGATACACTGTTCAACGAAATAAGGTCTACCGATTTAAAGGTTCGCGTCATTTTCGCATGGGCAATATCTACACCTGCCAACGGCCCAATAAGCGTTGATTTGGTGAGAAGCGCGATGTCGGATGGATTTTATTCCTTGCTGAATATTTCCAGAGGAATGAACAGCACATTTGGGAATCGTTCCATGGAAATTATTTCCTTAACAAATGATTTATGCAAAGTGCTGAATCATGATCGTGTTTCTTCCGAGAAGTCTCCGTTGCTGGGATTGCTAAAGGTGATCCCGAGAGAATATGAAAGCATCCGCTGTAAAAATATTGACTTCACGCTATCTGACATCACAGGTGCAAAAATCATGAAAGATATTGTTGAAGAAATCGTTTCTGGAGATGATAGTCAAATCGTAGCGCTGCGCTACGGGACACGTTTTGTTCAAGCTATAAAACCTGTTAAAATTACACAACATGCAAACAGTAGCAATCCCTTTGTTTCTGGTGGTGTGTATCTAATTACTGGTGGTATTGGTGGGATGGGGTTGACCTTCGCAAAAAAAATATCAGAAAATATTAAGAGCGTAAAGTTAATTCTGTTAGGGCGAAGATTGCTACCCGAGAAAAAGAAGTGGAGGCAATGGTTGCAAAAGCATAAAGAAAATGATCCGCTTTACAATATCATTTCTACTCTGCAAGACATAGAAGAGCGCGGGTGTACTATTCATTATCTATCGGTAGATATTTCAGACATCGATGCGTTGAACGCCGGGCTCAAAAAGTTTGAATCGGATATTGGAAACATTCGTGGTGTGATCCACACGGCGGGTGTAGCTGACGATGCCGGCATAATCCACCGCCGGACAAAAGAGGACAATGAAAGAATTATTTCATCAAAGATTTATGGGACAATTGCTTTACAGTATGTTCTGTCGCAACACACGCTTGACTTCTTTGTATTGTGCTCTTCATTAGCTTCATGGATTGCGCCACCGGGGCAGGTAGGTTACGTGGCGGCTAATCTTTTTATGGAGTCGATCGCCACACAAATTAACTCGACTCAGCCAAGTGTTAGTATCGGATGGAATCAATGGCGTGAGGTTGGTATGGCCGCGCAGGAGGTCGCGCGAACCGGGCTATCATACATTGAGAATAGTGTGTCACCAAACGAGGGTTATGAACTTTTACTTCAAGCAATAAACACGGGGTTGCCAGAACTACATATCTCGAATGTTGATCCGTCAGTTTATTTTGAAAAAATTGCCGTCGTAGAATCGCATACAGAGTTAGTTCATACGGGTAAAACTAGAATAACGAAAGACGAACTGGAAGAGAGACTACATTATATCTGGGTTCATTTTTTCGGGAAGGCAGTTATTGATGTTAATGATGACTTTTTCGCAATAGGTGGCGATTCTTTGAAAGCATTGACCCTGCTGGCCAGAATTAAAAAAGAAATTGACATTGATTTGTCGTTATCTTCTTTTCTCAATCATTCTTCAATTAAAGACCTGGCAAACCACTTAGCGGAAAGGTATGCTCATATGGGCGTGCACAAAAATAACCGGTCAATCGCAATAGCGCCGAAGAGGGATCACTACGCGTTATCATCTTCGCAGCAACGTATTCATTTCCTTTGTCAGCTTGAGAAATCCTTGTTGACCTACAACATGCCGCAGGTAGTGCGGCTGGAAGGTAGCGTAAACATACAGCGGTTAACAGAGGCATTTAAACACTTAATACAGCGTCATGAAAGTTTCAGAACTTCTTTTCATGAGGTTAATGGAAAGATCGTTCAAAAAATCCATGACAAAATTGATTTTGACCTCGCTCAAATCACATTGGAAGACTATGCGGTTGACGGGATAATTAAAAATTTCATTCGTCCATTTGATCTGAATGAAGCGCCATTGTTGCGTGCCGGTGTCGTCAAACTAACAGACACCGAACATATCTTGATGGTCGATATGCACCATATTATCGCTGATGGTGTGTCACAAGAAGTATTAATTAGCGATTTTATGGCATTGTACAATGGCGCGCACCTTCCAGAAATGCGGGTTCAGTATAAAGATTACGCAGAATGGCAGCAGGATGCAGACCAGCGATCCCAAATGGATACTCAGAGAGACTTCTGGAAGCAACAGTTCGCAGAAGACGTTACCGTGTTAGATCTGCCAGCGGAGCATGCAAGACCTGCCCAGAAAAGTTACAGCGGCCGCGTTAAAGATTTTGTGATCAGCAAATCAGAGGTCGAGCAATTACGGTCATTGATGGCAAAAGAAGATAGCACCATGTTCATGATTGTGCTATCGATTTTTAATGTTTTATTAAGTAAACTAAGTGGTCAGGATGATATTGTGATAGGAACACCTGTGGCAGGAAGAAATCATGCAGACGTGGAGGGAATCATTGGTATGTTCGTCAACACCCTTGCACTTCGCAATGCGCCTAAGGGTGACCTTGCCTTTCGTAAATTTTTATCAAGTGTAAAGGACAATACAGTATCGTGTTTCGATAATCAACTGTATCCATATGAAGAATTGATTGGTGAATTACAGATCAGGCGCGAGAGCGCCCGCAATCCGCTATTCGACGTGATGCTTGTATATCAAAATTTTGGACAAAAAGAATTAGATATTCCTGGATTGACACTTAAGCGTTACGGTAATGTTCATCAAGTAGCCAAGTTTGATCTTACACTTACAGTAGTAGAATTAGATGATGAGTTGCACATGAGTTTTGAATATGCTACCGATCTGTTTGAGGAACAAACGATAGATCGATTCATCGCTTACTTCAAGCGCATCTCTGCGCAGGTTGCTGATAACGCTGATAAAAAGTTGTCGGAGATAGAAATTTTGTCCCAACCGGAACGCCGTCAATTGTTGCATGGATTCAATGATACAGATACGCCTTATCCAAGACACAAAACGCTTGTAGACTTGTTCCACGAACAGGTCACGAATACACCAAACAACATTGCCGTATGGTGCGATGGAAGGGGGATGACCTACAGAGAACTTAATGAGAAGGCAGAAAAGATCGCCGTGTATCTGCAACAAGTTGAGGGTGTGAAAGCGGGTGATTTGGTTGGTATTTTTCTTGAGCGGGAAGAATCGTTGCTGCCATCAATTTTTGGAGTGTTAAAAGCAGGCGCAGCCTATGTACCATTATCCATATATTTTCCATCTGCACGTATACAATCGATCATCGAAGATGCAAACCTGAAAGTTTTAATCACGCGTGGACGGCACGTAGAAATATTGCGTGATGACGAAATGCTTCGCGTAATCGATTTAGATATCGAACTGAAAGATATCGAAGCGCAGGCAACACATCAGCTCAGTGGCAAGCCTGCGGGAAATGATTTGGCGTACGTAATTTATACTTCCGGATCGACAGGCAATCCGAAAGGCGTCATGGTCGAACATCATTCGGTTGTAAATCGGTTACTGTGGATGCAAAAGCAATATCCGTTAACGGAGCATGATGTGCTTTTGCAAAAAACGTCGTTAATCTTTGATGTATCTGTTTGGGAGCTTTTTTGGTGGTCGCTAGCAGGGGCAAGTGTTTGCATGTTAGCGCCTGAAGAAGAGAAGAATCCTCGAAAACTTATAGAAGTAATAGAGGCAAATAAAATTACAACACTCCATTTCGTTCCTTCCATGCTCACTGCGTTTCTGGACGAAGCCAACGTGTCGGGCGTAGAGCGACTAAAATCACTGCGACAAGTTTTTGCAAGTGGTGAAGCGTTAGGCGTTGATCAGGTGAATAGGTTTGGTAAAATAATTCATCATCCGGCGCGAACGCGTCTGATTAACTTATATGGTCCCACAGAAGCCACCGTTGATGTTTCGTTTCATGAATGTGATTTTATGCATGAAAATGTGGCTATTCCAATAGGTAAGCCGATTGATAACATCAAACTATATGTCATTGATAAATACAACGGATTATGTCCCGTCGGCGTGCCGGGTGAATTGTGCATTGAAGGTGTTGGTCTTGCGCGTGGGTATTTAAATAACGAAGAGTTGACAAGCAGTAAATTCAGACCGAATCCATTCTGTCCAGACGGAAGGATTTATCATACTGGTGATTTAGTATGTTGGTTGCCGGATGGAAATATTAAATTTTTAGGCAGAATTGATCATCAGGTCAAGATAAGAGGCTTTAGAATTGAGCTTAATGAAATTGAAAGGCATATAGTCATGTTTCCGTCCATCACGGATTGCGTTGTCCTGCCAAGAGACAGGGAGGAAGATAAATATATTGTAGCTTATTATGTGGCCGCAGATGAAATTCCGATCGAAACGTTGCGCAGTCATTTGTCCGGACAATTACCCTACTACATGGTGCCTTCGTTTTTTGTTCACTTGCATGCGTTCCCGTTAACAACGAGTGGTAAGGTTGATCGCAAGAAATTGCCAGACCCAACATCTTTTGCCTTGGCAGACCATGAAGCGCCCACAAATGAAATTGAAGAAAAACTTTTGACGATCTGGAGTGACGTATTGTTGATAAACAGGGATGTTATTAGCGTACATAGCAACTTTTTTGATATCGGCGGGCATTCGCTGATGGCAACGCTACTCGTTAATAAGATCGCAAAGGAATTTAATCTGGAATTTAACCTGAAAGATATTTTTGATAAACAAAGCATCCGAGCGCAAGCTGAATTCATAGCACTTAATAATTGGTTATTTAGCACAGAAATAAGCAACGACGGAAGCACTGAAATTACCGTCTAATCAACCCCATCATGGAAAAATTACTTACACGCCTTCGGGAGGTAAACGTCAAGGTTAAAGTTGAACAAGGCGACCTCAAATTAGAATTGCCGAAAGGTATTGATACCACTGAAATCCTAGCTGAAGTTAAGGCGAAAAAAAAGGAATTAATTGAATTCATCAATAAGCGACAGGCGTTATTTAACAACTCCTTTACGATCAATAAGACTTCGGAAGCAGACTATTACACGCTATCGGCTGCTCAGAAGCAATTGTATTTTTTGCATGCCTTCGACAAGTCTACGGTTGCTTACAACATGCCATATGTTGTTGAATTGGCGGGCGCTATTGAAAGATCAAAGATAGAAGATGCTTTTAAAAAATTGATTGGACGGCATGAGAGTCTACGTACCTGCATCGCCACACCCAACGGCGAGGCCATGCAGCAAGTGTTGGCTGACGTTTCTTTTTCATTGGAATATGCGGAGGCAGAGAGAAGTGAGGTAGAAGGTATAATAAGGAAATTTATTCGTCCGTTTTATTTGGAAACAGCGCCGCTGATGCGCGCCGGTTTGGTAAAATTGTCTCGTCAATCTCATCTGTTAATGGTTGATATGCATCACCTTATTAATGATGGAATGTCGCAAGAAATTTTGATGAAAGACTTCGCTGCATTGTATAGTGGGCAATCACTTCTTCCATTGAACTTGCAGTATAAAGACTATGCCGCATGGCAGCAGTGTTCGGAACAGCAAGTCAAACTAAAAAGTCAGCGTGACTTCTGGCTAAATGAATTCGACGATGATGTGAAAGTCTTTGAATTGCCAACCGATTTTACAAGACCATTGATAAAAGGTTACGGTGGAGATAGCTATACGTTTTCGCTCAGCAAAGCGCAGACTCTTCAACTCAGGCGTTTGGGAGATGAGGCAGGCACCACCATGTTCATGACAGTATTATCCGTCTTTAATATTCTGTTATGCAAATTAAGTAATCAAGATGATGTTACTATAGGTACGCCAGTAGCGGGGAGGGATCATTCTGATCTGGAAAACATTGTCGGAATGTTTTCCAATACACTTGCTATCAGGAACAAACTACATGGAGGGCTAACTTTTAAAGAATTTTTGCAGAATGTCAGGGAAAAGTGTTTGTCGTGTTTTGAAAATCAATCCTATCCATATGTTGAATTAATAGAAGCTCTAAAAGTGCCGAGGGATACCAGCCGTAATCCATTGTTTGATGTTATGTTCACGTTTGAGAATTTCAAAACGGAACCAATTGGAATTGCGGGCCTTCACCTTAAACCTTTTGCCAGTAGTTATAAGTCATCAAAATTTGATCTAGAACTCATTGCAACGGAGGTTAACGATGAATTATTTTTTACACTTGACTATGCCACTGACTTATTTAGGCGGCCTACCGTCGAGCGGTTTGCTAATTATTTCAAGAGCATTGTTGCAACAGTGGTCAATAATGCCAACACGCAGCTGTCACGCATTGATATATTGGATGCCGCGGAACGCGAAACGATATTGCGTAAGTTCAACAATACAAAATTTGAGTTTCCTGTCAATGAAACGTTTGTTGATCTGTTTGAACAGCAGGCAGCGTTTTCGCCTAGTGCGGTTGCAGTAGCTGACCAGTCGCAACAGCTAACATATGTTGAACTGAACGGACGTGCCAATCAGCTCGCGTATGCGTTGCTCGCAAAAGGATTGACGCATGAAATGCCTGTCATTGTATTGGCTGATCGTTCTGTAGAGATGTTAGCTGGATTCATTGGCATTTTGAAGGCTGGAGGTGCGTACGTACCACTGTCACCTCAATTTCCGACATCGCGAATTGTTGAGGTGTTTGCAGACGCTCAGCCCAAATTTTTGATAACAACTTCCATCGTTCTCAGAAAAGAATTGCTTCAATCACTCCACCAAGTGGTTCCTCAATTACATGTTATTTGCCTCGATTACCTAGCCAATAAAAGTGAACTATACAGTGCAGGACCGCAAGAACAATTGATACTTGAAAGTGAACGCAACTACGGGTGGATAACATTTGCAGACAGAAGTGATTGTCGAAAATTTCCGGACATAAACCCGGGAATTGAGATCTCAACCGACAACCTGGCCTACATACTCTACACATCAGGATCTACTGGCAAACCCAAAGGCGTAATGATTGAACATGCCGGAATGTTAAACCACTTGTTAGCTAAGCGCGATGCACTGTACTTGTGCGGGTCAAGTATAGTGGCACAAAATGCTTCCGAAACTTTTGATATCTCCATCTGGCAATTTTTGTCTGCGCTTGTTGTTGGCGGAAAGACATTAATCTATTCTAAAGATTGTGTCTTGGATCCTGAAAAATTCTTAGAACTGATTGCGTCCGATGGCGTGACAATTTTAGAAGTTGTTCCGTCCTATCTTTCTGTACTGTTAGGATACGTTGAAGACGGAAGAGCAAATAATGTATTTGCAAAATTGGCATATCTGCTGGTGACAGGGGAAACATTGCAGAAGCCATTAGTAGAACGTTGGTTTGCCCAATGTCCGACAATCAAAATGGTGAATGCGTATGGACCGACAGAAGCATCCGATGATATTACACACTGTGTTTTAGATAAAGTACCGGTTGAGAGCACGATTCCGATAGGTAAGGTATTGCCTAATCTTAAGATATATATAGTAGATGCGAACATGCAACTATGCCCTGTTGGTGTAAAAGGTGAAATTATGGTCTCAGGCATCGGCGTTGGCCGTGGTTATTTGAATCAACCTGAAAAGACTGCTGCCGTGTTTCTATACGATCCTTTTAGTGATGAAAAAGCAACACGAATGTATCGGACGGGTGATGTTGGTCGATGGCTGCCGGATGGAAACATCGAATTTTTTGGAAGAAAGGATGCTCAAGTAAAAATCAACGGCCACCGCATAGAATTGGGAGAGATTGAGAGCCGATTGACAAGTCACGAGCGAATTTTGGAGGCGACTGTGTTAGTGAAGCACAGCCAGGGTAATAATTATCTGGTTGGTTATTACGTATCGAAGGAGCCCCTTGTGAATGCAGATTTGCGTGCCTTCCTCTCAAGTAAATTGCCTGACTACATGGTGCCAGGTTATTACATACACATGGATGAATTTCCGGTAACATTGAGTGGTAAGGTAGATCGTAAGAAACTACCAGATCCGGAACTGAATGCCGGAAATGATTATGCAGCACCGTCAAACAAGATCGAAGAAGTTTTGGTGGAGATATGGAGCGAAGTTTTGAAACTTGATAGAGAAAAAATTGGCGTCACCGCCAATTTTTTCGAGTTAGGTGGACATTCATTACGTGCAACAACGCTAGTAAATAAAATTTCCAAGAAATTAAATGTTGACGTTCCGTTAAAGGAGGTATTTACCCATTCGGATATCAAGGCTTTGGGATTGTTTATACAATCAGCTGGCAAATCTCTACATACTGGAATTGAAAGAGCTGCGCCACAAGAATTTTATCCATTGTCATCAGCCCAGAACCGGCTTTATTTCATACACGCCTTTGACCCAACTTCGCTGGCGTATAACATTCTTTACGCTGTCAAACTAACGGGCACGTTAGACAAAGAACGGGTTAGATCAGCATTCAATGATTTAATTCAGCGACACGAAAGTTTGCGTACATGCTTCATTGCTGTAGAGGGTAGGCCAGTGCAGAAAATATTGGATCAGACGTCATTTTCTATTGAGTATTACGAGAGTACTGAGGTGGAAGCGAAGTCTATCATAAAAAGATTTGTCCGCCCTTTTGATCTAACCATGGCGCCGCTGATTCGTGTGGGCTTGGTCAAAATTGACGAGCAGTCGCACTTGCTATTGGTAGATATGCATCACATTGTCACAGATGGAGTGTCGTTAGGTGTGCTTATCAAAGATTTTATGGCGTTGTATAACAACGAACAACTTCCTTCGCTGGAATTGCACTACAAAGATTATGCAACATGGCAGCAAAGTCCCATTCAAAAGGCTTCAATGTCGAGTCACCGCGACTTTTGGATAAAGGAAATTTCAGAGCCGACTAGTGTTCTTGATCTACCGGCAGATTTCCCAAGACCAGTCGTGAAACGTTATGTAGGAAGTAATAAATTGTTTGTACTTAACAAGCAAGATACCGGAAAGTTAATCGCACTGAGTGAAAAAGCAGATGCTACCATGTTCATTACCGTACTCGCGTTGATTAATGTTCTGCTGAGTAAGCTTAGTAATCAAGAAGATGTAACGGTTGGTACACAGGTGGCCGGCAGGAATCATGCAGACGTCGAGCAGGTTATCGGTGTGTTTTTAAACGCGCTACCACTTAGAAATTATCCTAAAGGCGACTTGACTTTCCAATCGTTTTTGCATGATGTGAGGGAGAAAACTTTATCTTGTTTTGAACATCAATCGTATCCTTACGAAGAATTAATTGATGCATTGGGACTTGAGCGCGACGCTAGCCGCAATCCACTTTTCGATGTGATGTTCATGTATCAAAACTTTGAGTTGGAAGAACTGATCATACCCGGCTTGAAGCTTACGCCTTATGAACACGGTAACAGCGTAGCAAAGCTTGATCTTACCTTAACCGCTGAAATGTTTGAAGGGCAATTGCACCTGAATGTTGAGTATGCTACAGACCTGTTTGCGCCGCAGACTATCGATAGGTTTGTCGCGTCTTTCCAGCGCATTGTGACAGAGGTGGTTGCTAATGCCAATAAGAAGCTTTCCCAGATTAATATATTGTCAGAGGAAGAGAGGCATCAGTTGTTATATGATTTCAACAACACCTCCTTTTCTTATCCATCGGAGAAGACCATAGTGGATCTTTTTGAAGACCAGGTGAATCAACATC